>NZ_QPJY01000002.1:0-626774 GCF_003337735.1 Thioalbus denitrificans
TGCTCCTCTTTCTTGGCGGTTAGAGGGGGCCATGATGCTACCGTGGCTTGTCCTCTCACCGCCAAACTGAGTTGCACTTACGAGTTGAATTCAGGGTCTAAAGATAGTTCTGTTGTGTGTCCCTGTTGGGTAAATGACAAATATCAAGCGTATAAATGACCTGAGTCGGCCTCGATGCCCCTGGTGTTCTGAGACCTGAACTATCCGTTCAAGAATCTGTCGATACTGAGTTTGTACTGCATTTGACAATGTCATATTGAAGCTGGTAAACAGGCTGCGGACACGGGGCACGTTGCATGCACATGGATGGCGTGGTGACCATTTGTATGTAACAACTGGTTATTTTTCTCAGGGACGAGCGCATGATGCGTCATATACTTTGCCGTTGGGTCGATTCTTCACGCTGCGTAGCCGGCCTTTCCCTCTCTTCCCTCGGTAATTCGCCCCATACTCCACGTGTCCTTCTGGCACGTGCCCTCTTAGCTCTCCTGCCACTGACGCCGGCCTTTGTGGGTACGGCCGCCCATGCTGAGGCTGTCGGCGCGACGCAGGGCGCCTTCGCGGTGGACGAGCAGGGAACCGCCACCTACTCCATTCCGCTCCAGGTCCCGCCGGGCACGGCCGGCATGCAGCCCGAGCTCTCCCTCAGCTACAGCGGCCGTTCCGGGAACGGGCTGCTCGGCGTCGGCTGGTCCCTGGGAGGGCTGTCCACCATCCACCGCTGCGCGGCCACCATCGCCCAGGATAGCTTCACCGACGGGGTGGACCTGGAACGGGACCGTTTCTGTCTGGACGGGCAGCGGCTGATCGCCGTCGCCGGCGAATATGGCCTGGACGGCGCCGAGTACCGGACCGAGATTGACAGCCAGGTGAAGGTGGTCTCCTACGGACAGGCGGGTGGCGGGCCGGCCTGGTTCCGCGTCTGGACGAAATCCGGCCAGATCATGGACTACGGCAACAGTGCCGACAGCGTTGTAGCCGTTGATCCAACCGGTGACGTGCTGACCTGGTCGGTGAGCCGTATCAGCGACACGGTCGGCAACTATTTCTCCTTCACATATCACAACGACGCGTCGAGCGGTGAGCATCATCCACTCCGGATCGACTACACCGGAAACGATCCGGCCGGCGTGCCGCCCTACGCCCAGGTGCTCTTCGACTACGAAGTGCGCAGCGACACGACATTCGGCTATGCGCTTGGCTATCGCCGCGAGCAGAACGTTCGTCTCGCGTCGGTGCAGATGCGGGTGGATGGGGTCCTGGCGCGGGAATACCGGCTTTCCTACGAGCAGAGCGCGATCACCGGGCGTTCGCGCATCCGGTCCGTCCGCGAATGCGGCATGGAGGGTGGCTGTCTGCCCGCGCTGGAGTTCACTTGGCAGGAGGGCCAGAAGGGCTTCATCGAGGAGCCCGCCTGGGGCATCGACGACCCGGATTTCAATTTCAGCTACAAGGAAAATCCCGATGTGGGCTTCAGGGCCCTCGATCTGAACGGCGACGGCCTGATCGACTTCCTTCGCGCCCGTGCCAAGGGGGACGAGCGCTCCCATGCCGCCTTCATCAACACGGGCAATGGCTTCACGCGAGATGATACCTGGTCCCTGGCTGCTTATCCCTCTGCCCATTTCGTCCGGGATGATGGCTATAAAGATGCGGGAATGCAGATCGTCGATCTCAATAGCGATGGATTGCCAGATCTGCTGCGTGCCTATGACAGTTCGTCATGGGACTACCACATGGCGTTCCTCAATACCGGTGAAGGTTTTGTTGAGGATGCCTCCTGGAAGATACCTGACGCGAAAGCAGAGTTCGTTTGGGATACCGATGACGCGGGCACCCGGATCGTTGACTTGAATGGCGATGGTCGGCCCGATCTTGTGACGGGCTTCAAGTGGAGTGATACGGGAGAAAAATATAGATCGTATGTCAACACCGGCTCGGGCTTCGTAAGGCAGGACGACTGGACCGTGCCTTACCAGCAGGATGCGCAGTTCGCCGATTCCTCTCATACCGACGAAGGCGCGCGGCTCGTCGACCTGAACGGGGACCAGCTTCCCGATATCCTCAAGCTGCGCCGCTGGGACGGGGGCAGCACCCGGCTCGGCTTCCTGAACACCGGAGAGCATTTCGAGCGCAATGACGGCTGGCTGCCGGCCGATGCCGGGTTCTCCTTCTCCTACAAGTCCGATTGGGACGGCGCCGAGAGCGTGGATCTGAACGGCGATGGCCTGGCCGACCTGCTCCAGATCCAGGTGTTGGAGACGGGCGTGCGCGTGAGCCGGGCCTACATCAATACCGGCACGGGGTACGTGGAGGACGCGGGCTGGCATATCGCCGACGAGCAGATCAAGTTCCAGCACAAGACCAAGGACCGCGGTCTGCGGCTTGCCGACCTGAACGGGGACGGCCTGGCGGATCTCCTGGCCGCCTACCGCGACGGCACCCTGGTGGTGCGGGCCGCCTACATCAACACCGGGCGGGGCTTCGTGCGGGATGATGACTGGAACTTCCCCGGAACCATCACCTACGACAACCAGTCCGACGACGTCTTCGCGGTCAAGGACGCCGGCTACCCGCGCGGACTCCAGATCCTCGATATTAACGGCGATGGCCTGGCGGATCTGCTGCGGGCCCACAGCTACGAGTACGGCAGCCGCCACACCGCCTTCATCAACCGGGGCCCGGTCCCGGATCTCCTGCTCGGCGTCCGGGATGCCCTGGGCGCGGAGACCGCTCTCACCTACAGCTCCCTGACCGACAAGGGGATCTATACCAAGGGCGCGGGCGCGGTCTTCCCCCAGCAGGACTTCCAGGCCCCCCTCCCGGTGGTGAGCGCCGTGGAGAGCTCCGACGGCGCCGGGGGAACCTACCGGCTCGAATACCGCTACGCCGGGGCGCGGGTTCATCTCCAGGGGCGCGGGTTCCTCGGCTTCGAGCGCGTGGAGTCCACCGACTCCCGGACCGGTCACCAGACAATCACCGGCTATCGGCAGGATTTCCCCTATGCCGGCCTGGCCGGCTGGACCGAACAGCGGCTTGCCGACGGCACCCTGGTGCAGCGGGTTGAGAGCACCTACGACGCCCTGCCGAGCGCCAACGGCGCGGTCCGGTTTCCCTATGCCGCCACCACCGTCGAGCGGAGCTACGAGCTGACCGGCGCACTGACCACCCAGGTGACCACCCAGTCGGCCTACGACGGGTTCGGGAACCCCACCCAGGTCGTGGTGACCACCGAAGGGGGCGGAGAGGTCTTCGTCAAGGAGACGGTCAATACCTATGACAACGATCCGGCGCTGTGGCACCTGGGGCGGCTGCGGCGGGCGGTCGTCACCCACCGCGGCACGGACGGCGACGTCCAAGTGCGGACCTCCGCCTTCGAGTACGCGCCGGTCACCGGGCTGTTGACCCGGGAGGTGATCGAGCCCGACTCCCCCACCGCCTGGCAGGCGACCGACTACGAATACGACGCCTTCGGCAACAAGGTGCGCGCCACCCTCAGCGGGCCGGACCTGGAGAGCCGCGTCACCACCACGGGCTACGACGCCCGGGGGCGGTTCGCCACGACCACGGCCAACGCCCTCGGCCACAGCGAGACCCGCGTCCATCATCCCGCCTTCGGCGGCGTGCAGAGCCTCACCGGCCCCAACGGCCTCACCACCACCTGGACCTATGACGAGTTCGGGCGGCAGGTGCTCGAGCAGCGGGCCGACGGCACCGTGACCGAGAAGCAGTTCGAGTGGTGCGACGCGGCCGCCGGCTGCATGGCCGGCGCGGTCTACCGGGTCACGACCCTGAACACCGGCAACGCGCCCAACACGCTCTACTATGACATCCTGGGGCGCGAGATCCGCAAGGAGGGCCGCGGCTTCGACGGCACCCCTGTCTACCAGGACACCGTCTACAACGCGATCGGCCAGGTGGCCCGGGCCTCCCTGCCCTACGCCGTGGGAGAGGCCGCCCACTGGGTGGAGACCGCCTACGACGCACTCGGGCGGGAGACCGCCATCACCCAGCCCGGTCCCGGCGGCAGTGCCTCGGTCACCGAAACCCACTATGCTGGCCTCTCCACCACGGTCGTCGATCCCCTCGGCCGCCAGAAGACCACCACCCGCAATGCGCTCGGCAAGGTCGTCCACGTCCAGGAGGAGGAGGGCGCCTGGCTGACACACGGCTATGACGCCGCGGGCAACCTGGTCCGCACCGACGCCGGCGGCGTCGTCACCACCATGGCCTACGACATCCGCGGCCGCAAGGTGGCCATGGACGATCCGGATATGGGCCACTGGGAGTACCGCTACAACGCCGTGGGCGAGCTGGTCTGGCAGCGGGACGCCAAGGGCCAGGAAGTCTCCATCGTCTACGACCGCCTGGGCCGGATGGTGCAGCGCGATGAGCCCGAGGGCGCCACCACCTGGACCTACGACACGGCCGCCGGCGGCGTGGGCAAGCTGGCGGAGGTGAGCGGCCCCGGCGGCTACCGCGAGACCTACGGCTACGACGCCCTCGGCCGGCCCGCGCTGACCACCACCTACGCCGAGGGCGAGAGCTTCTCCGTGCTGACCGGCTACGATGCCGCCGGGCGGGTCGCCCGCGTCACCCGTCCCCAGGGTTTCGTGGTCGAGAACGTCTACAACGAGCTCGGTTACCTGGAGGCCGTACGCAGCCCGAGCGGGCAGGTGACCGACTACGACTATGCCCACCTGGCGGAGATCATCGCCAGCCTCGATGACGCCATCGCCGATCTCCTGGCCCAGGCCACCTACTACAACGGCCTGGCCGAGGACTATCGCCAGCAGGCGGCCGCCTACCAGGCGCTCGCCGCGGATCTCGAGCAGCAGTCCGATGCCGACCTCGAGACCGCCCAACTGCTCCGCGAGGCGGCCGCCCAGCTCATCGCCCACGCAGAGATCCTGGAGGCCTCGGCGGCGGACAAGCAGGCCCAGGCGGACCAGCTCTACGCTGAAGCGGATGCGCTGATCGAAATCGCCGAATTGAGCGATCCATATTTTAGGTCGTATTACCTGAATGAGGCTGCGCTCAAACAGGCCGAGGCCGACGACCTGCTGCTGCAGGCCGAGGCGGAGCTGCAGCAGGCGGCGGACGAGCGCGCCCAGGCCGCGGATGACATCGCCCAGGCCGAAGCCCTCGAGCAGGCGGCGTCGGATGCGCAGGCCACAATGGCCCTGCACCTGGCCGAGGCCGATCGGCTGCTGGACCTGGCGGAAGCGGCGGCCCTGGAGGCCGAGCGCACGTCCACGCTCGCCGCCAACCTGCAGGAGGTGGCCACGCACTACGCCGCCATGCAGGCCGACGGCGACAACATCTACTACTGGCGGGCCAAGGACCGGGACGCCGCCGGCCGGCTCACCGCGGAGATCGCGGGCAACGGGCTGGTGACCGACCGGATCTACGATTCGGGCACGGGGCAGCTGCAGGCCATCATGAGCGGCTTCGGCACCGCCCAGGCCATCCGCTACCTCGAGTACGACTACGACGCGCTGAACAACGTCACCGCCCGCCACGACCGGGTGCAGGACCTCTCCGAGACCTTCGCCTACGACCGGCTCGACCGCCTGACCCAGTCCACGGTGAGCGGGAGCTTCGGCGACATTCCCTACAACCACGCCGTCGACTACCAATACGACGCCCTCGGCAACATCACCCACAAGTCCGACGTGGGCGACTACACCTACGGCGCGGGCAACACCGCTCCCGGCCAGATCGGGCCCCATGCCCTGGTGAGCGCGGGCAGCGACCCGGACGGCTACCAGTACGACGCCAACGGCAACATGACCTCGGGCGGCGGCCGGGTCATCGGCTGGACCTCCTTCGACAAGCCCATGGCGTTCCAGCGCGGCGACTACCAGACCCTGTTCGCCTACGGCCCCGACCGCAGCCGCTACCTCAAGGTCAGCAACACGAGCCGGACCCTCTATGTGGGCAAGCTCTACGAGCGCGAGCTGTTCGCCGACGGCCAGGTGAAGCACAAGCACTTCATCTACGCCGGCGGCGAGCTGGTGGCCATCCAGGTCAAGGCGGAGGAGGACGGCGCGCCGCTGCCCGACGAGACCCGCTACCTGCACCGGGACAACCTCGGCTCCATCGACACCATCACCGACGGGCGCGGAAACATCGTCGAGCGGCTGAGCTACACCCCCTTCGGCGCCCGCCGCGCCGGCGACTGGCGGGCCACCGACCCCTTCAACCCGGCCGGGCTGATGCTGGCGAGCTTCACCAACCGCGGCTTCACCGGCCACGAGCACGTGGAGGAGATGGGGCTCATCCACATGAACGGCCGGGTCTACGACCCCGTCCTGGGCCGGTTCCTCTCCGCCGACCCGAACGTGCAGTTCCCCCATGCCTCCCAGAGTTACAACCGCTACTCCTATGTGCTCAACAACCCGTTGAAATATACGGATCCGAGCGGGTACTTCCTTAAGAAGCTTTGGAAGAGTGTTAAAAAGTTTGTCAAGGAATATTGGAGGCCCATTGTCGCAATAGCATTAGCCATTGTGACTTACGGTGCGATGTCGGCTTGGTTGGGCAATATGATGGTTATGGGGCCTATGAGTTGTGCTCCTATGTTTACTGCAGCTCAGATAGGCATCATGTCGGGTGCGGCAGCGGGGTTTGTCAGTGGTGTTGTGCTTGGAGGCAGTTTGGAGGCTGGCGTCAAAGGTGCAATTACTGGCGGCATAATGGGTGGATTAAACGCTGCGTTGGCAAATGCGGATTTTGGCTTAAGGATGTTGTCACGTGGTGCCGTGAGTAGTGCGATAGCCCACGTTCGTGGGGGAGATTGGAAACGAGCCTTCTTGTTCTCTATGGCAGTCGATGTGGCACGAACGGGATGGCAATATACTATGCGGCATACAGACAGGCTTTATGCGGCTGCTTGTGTGCAATCTGGAAGTTGCCGTTCTGATGAGCTTGGGTATCCGAGCGACGGTGGGCGGGTCATCCAGCCAGGTATTAGTGAAAGTGAATGGTCGAAAGTACCAAGATTCCTACAGCGTTTCTTGAGGGCCGGTATGGCTGAAGAGGGTTCTGGTTCGCATTTGTACGATCCTGGACAACCAACATGTGAGTTTCTAGGCCACGCGGTTTGTGGTGCGGTCCGAGGTTTTGTTCGTCAGGTTTCGAAGCCACATGATTGGGGCAATTCCTGGTCATACAATCGGGATAGTTCAAGTGGGTACTACGGGTTTCGTATCGAGGGTGGGGGTTATGCAGACCTAAGTTCCCGCGTAGCGTACGAAACAGCAATTCAGGCATGGAGTTTTGCTACGATGCCAGTTATGGCTGGTTTTACGGGTTTCGCGTTATATGGCGATTACGTCAACCCAGAGTTATTGGAGCGTCGGTAGTGCGCAACGCTGTGTTGTCAATGGGGTTAGTATGGGTCTTGTTGAGTTTGTTGGTGGCGTGCGGGAACTCAGGTGTCTACGAAGAGATTGAAAAACCGGCGACAAAGATAACGCCAGACGATTTTGTAAGCCCGAAACGTATTCGGTTTGATGTGTACGGAGATCCGTATTCTCCGCCTGCTAGAGGTAGTAAGGAGGAGCGGCTCCCGGTCTATCTAAAAATACGAGCAGGAATGCGCCGTTATGCGGCTGAAGAGTTGAGTAGGCTAAATTATTGTCGATGTGGATTTAAAGGGCCAGATATTGTTTTAACAAAAGAGGATACTCGGTTGATGAGGTTTTTCTACGTAGAGTGCTTGCCTTGTGAATAGAGCGCTGACAGGGTCAAGTTGAGGCGAACGTGCAGTTCCCTTACGCATCACAGAGCTACAACCGCTACGCCTATGTGCTCAACAACCCGCTGAAATATACGGATCCGAGCGGGTATTTCCTCAGTGGGCTGTTCAAGTCCATCGGGAAGTTTTTCTCCAAGTGGGGGAGGGTGATTGTCGTGATAGCGGCGGCCGCGATTATCGGCCCATGGGCTGCTGGTCTGGTGACTAATGGTGGCATTCTGGCTGCGGTTGTGGGAGGTGCCGCGGCAGGATTCGTTGCGTAACGCACTGACGGGGTCAAGTCTTGCAATCACGCAGCAAGGATTGCGTGTGAGGGATTCCGCGGCCGTTGCGCATTGATCTTTCCGGTGGTCTGTATCATGCGATTTCCCAGGATGATCGGCTATTTCCAGGACCCCGGCGTGGCTGTCGGTGTTCGGGGCGGACTGTCGCCGGTTCAACTGGGTCTGCCATGCGTGGCGCCAGATGAGCAATCACTATCACGTGGTGGTGGAGACGCAGAGACGAACCTTTCGGGCGGCATGCGTCAGCTCAACGGGGTATATACCCAGTATGTGAATCGGGCGTACCGGCGTGTGGGGCATCTGTTCCTGGTCGGGAATGGGCGATTTCCTGTGAAATTCATTGACAAGCGACACCTTACATGGATATGAAACCTTCCTACCTGTTGGCCCTCGGGGTCACGTTGGTCCTGCCCGCGGTCTACTTCCTGGTCACGCCGCGGGAGGCGCCGACGTTGTTTCCAGATGACCGGGAACAGGCGCGGATGACATCCGTTGCAGCGCCGAAGACCGATGAGGGCGACGCCAACCCCGAAGCGCCTGTTGTCGATCCTTCGCCGAGGCCCGCCGGCCTTGTCGGGCCCCGGCCGGTCAGCCCCAAGACCCTGCCGCCGGAGGCGCAGTCCCTGGCCCGGGCCGTCGAACGCGCCGAAGCGGAGGCGGCGACACCGGGTCCGGCGGATGACACTGTTATGGAGGCCAATGCGCTCATCGAGCGGACGGACCGCATGTTGGCGGAGAAGGGCTACACGCCGCCCGATCCCGACGCCTACGCCGCTTCGGGTGCCGATGGCTCCCGGAGCCTGGAAGCGCTGGAGGCGCGGGCGCAGGTGCTGCGCGAGCGGCTCGATGCGCGATGACGCCACACGCTTCCCGCGCACTCGACACCGATTCACCACCTGCCTCCTGTCAGAGGCCGTTGAATTTCAGGCTACCCGGTTTTCCTGGCCGACGCCCTTGTGCTCGCTGTTGCCATCGGCGCTGTATTCGACGCCCGGGGTGGACAACCGCCGGTTCGCGGCGGTATCTTCACTAAACTTTTGATCTCGAAGACGGTTTGCAGATCGGGCAACCGTTCCGGAGTCCTGTTTGCCAGGATGGCTGTTCTCCCCTCCATTCATGGAAATATCCCCGGCGGTCAGCGGCTGCTGCCTCTTGTTCGTGCGGCGGCGAGTCTCCTGCTTCTGGCCGCGGCGGCCGATGCCCTGTTCGGGCTGGTCCGGCCCTGGCTGGCCCCCGGCCCTGAACTGACAGAAGCCCCGTTCCAGGAGACTGGAACGATTAATCCGGAGTTCACGGCCGGCCCCGGCGGTGGAGTGGGCTCCACCCTGGCGTCCGCCCGCGATCTCTTCGGCGTTCCCCCGAGCGAGCCGGTGCCCGAGCCGGTGCAGGCGCCCGAGACGCGGCTGGCGCTGGAGCTGCGCGGGGTCTGGGTGGCGGAGCGGCCGGAGGCGTCGCTGGCCATCATCGAGGCGGACCGGGAGGCCCGCTATTTCCGCATCGGCGAGACGGTCGCCGAGGGCGCGACCCTTCACCGGGTCGAGGCGGCGCGGGTCCTGCTGCGCCGCGGCGGCCGGTTCGAGGCGCTCTCCCTGCCGCGGGAGTCGCTGATTCCGGCCACGGAGGCGCCGGGACCGGCCGGGGACTCCGATGGCGGCGTGGATCTCGTGGGCTACCGCGAGCGCTTCAAGGCGGACCCTCGGCAGTTCGCGAGGCTGATCCGGCTCATTCCGGTGCAGCGCCAGGGGCGGCTGGAGGGCTACCGGCTGCTGCCGGGACTGGACCGGACGCTGTTCACCGGCCTCGGCCTGGAGACCGGGGACCTGGTGACGGCGGTCAACGGGATCCGGGTTGGGGAGGCGGGCGCGGCGGAGCGAATCATCGCCGAGCTGGCCGGCGCCCCGAGGGTGCGGGTCGACCTGGTGCGTGACGGCCGGGCGATGACGCTCGACTACGGGCTGGAGGGGTGATGGACGCGAGCCGGCGATGCGGCGCGGAATTGAAGGGGAGCGGAGCGGTGCGGAACAAAGCGGGAGTCTGTCGCCGGCTCCATCCGCTGCTGGCCCTGCTGCTGCTCCTGCTGCCGCTCGGCCAGCCGCCGGCGCGGGCGGAGGCGGGCGGGGTGACCCTCAACCTCGTGGATGCGGACATCCAGTCCTTCATCGGGACGGTGTCGGAGCTGACCGGCCGGAACTTCGTCCTGGACCCCCGGGTGAAGGGGAAGGTGACGGTGGTCTCCTCCCACGAGATGGATGCCGACGCGGTCTACCGGGTCTTTCTCTCCGTGCTCCAGGTCCACGGCTATGCGGCCATTCCCGGCGAGGAGGTCACCAAGATCGTGCCGGTGGCGGAGGGCAAGCAGATCGACACGCCGGTGGCCAGCGATGCGGCGCCGGGCGCCGGCGACGAGGTGGTCACCCGGGTGGTTTCCGTGCAGCACGTCTCGGCCGACCAGCTGGTGCCGCTGCTGCGCCCGCTGGTCCCCCAGCAGGGGCACCTGGCCGCCTACGCCCCCGGGAACGTGATCATCGTCTCCGACACCGCCGGCAACATCGGGCGGCTGGTGAAGATCATCGACCGCATCGACATCGAGAGCGAGACCGGCTACGAGGTGATCCGCCTCGCCCACGCCCCGGCCGCCGAGGTGATCCGCCTCCTCAACAGCCTCAAGACCCCGGCCGGGCCGGCGGAGCCGGCGGGCGATCGGCTGGTGTTCGCCGCCGACGAGCGCACCAACAGCATCCTGCTGAGTGGCGATCCGGCCTCCCGGCTGCGGATCCGCACCCTGGTCACCCACCTGGACACGCCGGTGGAGGAGTCCGGCAACACGCGGGTGGTCTACCTCCACTACGCCAAGGCGGAGGAGCTGGCGCCGCTGCTCAAGAGCGTGTCCGGAAGCCTGGTCAAGGAGGCGGGCGCGGCGCCGGCGGGGCCGCCCGGCCGGAGCCGGGTGAGCATCGAGGCGGACGCGAACACCAACGCCCTGGTCATCACCGCGCCCCAGGAGGTGCTGGCCGCCCTGCAGGGGATCATCCGCCAGCTCGACGTCCGCCGGGCCCAGGTGCTGGTGGAGGCGGTCATCGCCGAGGTCTCCACCGACACGGCCAAGGAGCTGGGCATCCAGTGGATCCTGGACGGCACCCCGGGGGGCGAGGGGCCGGTGGGGGTGATCAACTTCGGCGGCTCGGGCTCGGGCATCGTCCAGCTCGGCGCCAGCATCGAGGCGGGCAACGTGCCCAGCCTGGGCGACGGCCTCGCCCTCGGCTTCGGCCGCTTCAACAGCGGCTCGCTCAACTTCGCCGCCCTCATCCGGGCGCTCTCGGGTGACGCGGCCACCAACATCCTCTCCACCCCGAGCCTGGTCACCCTGGACAACGAAGAGGCGGAGATCGTGGTGGGCCAGAACGTGCCCTTCCTCACCGGCTCCTACACCAGCATCGGCGACTCCGGCAGCACGCCCACCAACCCGTTCCAGACCATCGAGCGCAAGGACGTGGGGCTGACCCTGCGCATCAAGCCGCAGATCAACGAGGGCGACAGCATCCGCCTGGAGATCGAGCAGGAGGTCTCCAGCCTGGCGGCCAGCAGCATCGGGGCGGCGGACGTCATCACCAACAAGCGCGCCATCCGCACCAGCGTGATGGTGGAGGACGGCCGGCTGCTGGTGCTGGGCGGGCTGATGGACGAGAGCCTGCAGGGCAGCCGCCAGAAGGTGCCGGGGCTGGGGGACATCCCGCTGCTGGGCGGGCTGTTCCGCTACGACAAGACCACGCTGGTGAAGAAGAACCTGATGGTTTTCCTGCACCCGGTCATCCTGCGCGACGGGGCGATGGAGAGCCGCATCTCCGGGGGCAAGTACAACCACATCCGCGCCCGGCAGCTGCAGCTGCGCGAGGAGGGGGTGCCCATGCTGCCCCGGGAGGCGATCCCGGTGCTGCCCGAGGAGCGGGACCTCCTGAGCCGCCCCACCTACCAGTTCCCGGTCGGGCCCAACTCGTGAGCCTGGAGCCCGGGAGCGGCCGGAGCGGGGGCGCCGGGGCGATGCCGGCGCTCCCCTACGGCTTCGCCCGCCGCTACGGGGTGCTGGTGGCGGACGGGCCGGCGCCGGAGGGGACGGGCGTCCGGGTGCTCTGCCGCCCCGACGCGGCCGCCGGCGCGCTGATCGAGCTGCGCCGCCATCTCGGGCGCCCGATCCGGCTGGAGACGGTGGCGCCCGAGGTGTTCGAGGAGCGGCTGGCGGCGCTCTACCAGCAGGGCGCCGGCGGCGGGCTGGAGGAGATGGAGGCCTACGGCGAGTCGCTCGACCTGCAGGCCGTCGCCCAGTCCCTGCCGGAGCCGGCCGACCTGCTCGAGAGCGAGGACGACGCGCCCATCATCCGGCTGCTCAACGCGCTGCTCACCGAGGCGGTGCGGGAGAACGCCTCGGACATCCACATCGAGCCCTTCGAAAACCGGCTGGTGGTGCGCTTCCGGGTGGACGGGGTGCTGCGGGAGGTGCTCAGCCCGCCGCCGGCGCTGGCCCCGCTGGTGGCCTCGCGGGTGAAGGTGATGGCGCGGCTCGACATCGCCGAGAAGCGCCTGCCCCAGGACGGGCGCATCTCGCTGCGCATCGGCGGCCGGCCGGTGGACGTGCGCGTCTCCACCATCCCCTCCAGCCGCGGCGAGCGGGTGGTGCTGCGCCTGCTCGACAAGCAGGCGGGGCGCCTCGACCTGCTGCACCTGGGCATGGCGCCCGGGACCCTGGAGGCGATGAGCCGCCTCATCGGGCTGCCCCACGGCATCCTCCTGGTCACCGGCCCCACCGGATCGGGCAAGACCACCACCCTCTACGCGGCGCTGGCCCGCCTCAACGACCGGCGACGCAACATCCTCACCGTGGAGGACCCCATCGAGTACGACCTGGACGGCATCGGCCAGACCCAGGTGAACCCCAAGGTGGAGATGACCTTCGCGCGGGGGCTGCGGGCCATCCTGCGCCAGGACCCGGACGTGGTGATGGTGGGGGAGATCCGCGATCTGGAGACCGCCGGGATCGCCGTGCAGGCGAGCCTCACCGGCCACCTGGTCTTCTCCACCCTCCACACCAACACCGCGGTGGGCGCGGTCACCCGGCTGCGGGACATGGGGGTGGAGCCGTTCCTGCTCGCCTCGAGCCTCGTCGGCGTGCTGGCCCAGCGGCTGGTGCGGCTGCTCTGTCCCGAATGCCGCGCTCCCTACGCCGCCGGCCGCGCCGAGTGCGAACGGATGGGGCTCGACCCGGCCCGGCCGCCCACGCTCTTCGCGCCCGGCGGCTGCCCCCGTTGCCGGGGCAGCGGCTACCTGGGGCGCACCGGCATCTACGAGCTGGTGGAGGTGGACGCGGCCCTCCGGACCCTGATCCACGACGGGGCGGGGGAGCACCGGCTGGAGGCCCATGCCCGCAGCCGCGGGCCCGCCATCGAGGCCGACGGCTGGCGGCGGGTGCTGGCGGGGGAGACCAGCGTGGAGGAGGTGCTGCGGGTCTCCCGCAGCGGCCCATGAGCGCCGGGAGGAGCTAGCGCCGATGGGGGCCTTCGAGTACACGGCGCTGGACGGGCGCGGGCGGCAGCGGCGCGGCACCCTGGAGGGGGAGACCCCGCGCCAGGTGCGCCAGCGGCTGCGGGAGCAGGGGCTGACGCCGCTGGCGGTGGAGGCGGTGGAGCGCCGCGAGGTGCGCCTGCGCGCCGGCCGGGCCGGCCTGCTGCGGCGCGGGCTCGGCGCCACCGAGGTGGCGCTGCTCACCCGCCAGCTCGCCACCCTGGTGCGCGCCGGGACGCCGCTGGCCGAGGCGCTGACGGCGGTGGCCGAGCAGAGCGGGCGGCCGCGGGTCCGGCGCGTGGTCCTGGGGGTGCGGGCCCGGGTGCTGGAGGGCCACAGCCTGGCGGCGGGCCTGGGCGCCTTTCCCCACGTCTTCCCCGAGCTCTACCGGGTGACGGTGGAGGCCGGCGAGCAGGCCGGGCGCCTGGACGGGGTGCTGGAGGGGCTGGCGGACTACCTGGAGCTGCGCCAGCAGCAGCGCCAGAAGGTGACGCTGGCGCTGGTCTACCCGGCGCTGCTCACCGGGGTGGCGGTGCTCATCGTGGCGGGGCTGCTCACCTATGTAGTGCCGGAGGTGGTGCAGGTGTTCGAGCACATCCACCAGCAACTGCCCTGGCTGACCCGGGCGCTCATCGCGGCGAGCGGGTTCCTGCAGGCCCACGGCGCCCTGCTCGGCGGCGGGCTGCTCGCCCTCTGGGGGCTGGCGCTCTTCCTGCTGCGGCGTCCGGCCCTGCGCCGCCGCTGGGACGGGGTGATCCTGCGCCTGCCCTTCGTGGGCCGGCTGGTGCGGGGGCTGAACGCCGGGCGCTTCGCCCGCACCCTGAGCATCCTCACCCGCAGCGGGGTGAGCGCGGTGGAGGCCCTGGCGGTGGCGGGCCCGGTGATGGGGCGGGCGCCCCTGCGCGCGGCGGTGGCGGAGGCGGCGGCCCGGGTGCGCGAGGGCGAGAGCATCCACCGCGCCCTCGGCCGCAGCCGGCTGTTCCCGCCCATGCTCATCCACCTGGTGGCCAGCGGCGAGGGCGGGGGGCAGCTCGACGCCCTGCTGGAGCGGGCGGCGCAGTACCAGGAGCGGGAGAGCGACACCCTCGTCGCGGCGCTGCTGGGGCTGCTGGAGCCGTTGTTGATCCTGGCCATGGGCGGGGTGGTGCTGGCCATCGTGGTGGCCATCCTGCTGCCCATCTTCGAGCTCAACCAACTGGTGCGCTGAGCCGGCGACCCGTGCCGATTCCCGGCCAGCGCCCCCCGGACTGGAACCTGTCGAACATGATGAACGGAAGGCGAGACGCGACGCGGCGCCGGGCGGCCGGCTTCACCCTCATCGAGGTGATGGTGGTGGTGGTGATCCTGGGCATCCTGGCCGCCCTGGTGGTGCCGCGGATCATGGACCGGCCGGCCGAGGCCCGGCAGGTGAAGGCCCGCCAGGACATCCGGGCGCTGGAGAGTGCGCTCGGCCTCTACAAGCTGGACAACTACGTCTACCCCACCACCGACCAGGGGCTGGAGGCGCTGGTGGAGCGCCCGGGCGGCACGCCGGAGCCGCGCAACTGGAAGGCTGGGGGGTATGTCCGGCGCCTGCCCAGCGATCCCTGGGGCAACCCCTACCTCTACCTCAATCCCGGCAGCCACGGGGACTTCGACCTCTATACCCTGGGCGCCGACGGCCAGCCGGGCGGGGAGGGCGAGAATGCCGACATCGCCAACTGGACCCTGGAGTAGCCCGCGTCCCGGGCGGGGCGGCGCCACCGCTCCGCGCCCTCACCCGGCGGGCTTCACCCTGCTGGAGCTGCTGGTGGTGCTGCTGATCGTGGGGGTGCTGGCGGGCCTGGTGGTTCCGGGCCTCGGCCTGCCGGGCGGCGCGGTGGATGCGCGGGCGGAGGCGGAGCGGTTCGCCGCGCTGCTGGAGCTCGCGCGGCAGGAGGCGGTGGTGGGCCCCGCGCCCCTGGCGGTGCGCGTCGACCGCGAGGGCTACCGGTTCGAGCGCTTCGGCGAGAACGGGTGGGAGGCGATCGGGGGCGACCGGCTGCTCCGGCCCCGTGCCTGGCCCGAGGGGCTGGCGGTGGCGCTCTCGGTGGAGGGGGGCGGGAGCGGGGAGGAGCAGGCCCGCATCGAGCTCTACGGCAGCGGCGAGCAGACCCCCTTCAGCCTGCGCCTGGATGCCTCCGCAGGCGGCTGGCGGGTGAGCGGGGACGCCCTCGGCCGGGTGTCCCTGGCGGCGGAGGACACAGGAGCGTGAGTCGGCGGCGGTTGCCCGGGCCGCGGGGGCGGGGCTTCACCCTGCTGGAGGTGCTGGTGGCGCTGGCGGTCATCGCCGTGGCCATGGCGGCGCTGGTGAAGGCGGCCGGGGACCAGGCGGCGGCGGCCGTCCACCTGCGCGATCGCACCCTGGCCCACTGGGTGGCCCTGAACGTGGTGGCGGAGGCCGAGCTGGCGGCGGCGTGGCCCGCGCCGGGCGAGCAGGAGGGGGTGAGCCCCATGGGCGGGGCGCTGTGGCGCTGGCGGATGCGGGTGAGCGACACGCCCGACCCCACCGTGCGCCGGCTCGAGGTGGCGGTGGGGCCGGATGGCGGGGCGGAGCCGGTGGGCAGCCTGACGGCCTATCTCGGCCGGCCGGGAGGGACGCAATGAGCCGCGCCCGGCCGGTCGCCGGCTTCACGCTCCTGGAGCTGCTGGTGGCGCTGGCGGTCTTCGCGGTGCTGGCCACCGTGGCCTACGCGGGCGTCTACCAGGTGCTCCAGGTCCGGGACCGGACCGAGGACCAGGCGCGGCGGCTGGACGCCCTGCGCAAGAGCTTCGCCCTGCTGCAGCGGGATCTGGAGCAGGCGGCGCCGCGGCCGGTGCGCGACGCCTACGGCGACATTCTGCCCGCCTTCCGGCTCGGCGCCGAGGGCGCCCTGCTGCTGGAGCTGACCCGCGGAGGCTGGACCAATCCCGCCGGGCGGCCGCGCAGCACCCTGCGGCGGGTCGGGCTCGAGCTCCGCGACGGGCGGCTCCGGCACCTCGCCTGGCGGGTGCTCGATCGCGCCCAGGACAGCGAGCCGGTGGCCACGGAGCTGGTGGCCGGGGTGAGCGGGGTGGAGGTGGAGTGCCTCGATGCGGACGGGAACTGGGTGCGGCGCTGGCCGCCGCCCCGGGACCGGGACGGCGGTCCGGATCCGTCCGCGCTGCCCCGCGCGGTGCGCCTCACCCTGGTGCTGGAGACGTGGGGGCGCTTCACCCGCCTTTTCCGGCTGCCCGGGGCGGGCCCGGAGGAGGCGCCGTGACCGGGGCCGGCGGGGTCCGTGGGCGCGGGATCCTCGCCGCGGGACAGGCGGGCGTGGCCCTGGTGACCGCCCTCATCCTGGTGGCGGTGGCCACGGTGGCGGCGGTGGGGATGGCCTCCACCCAGCTGCTGAACACGCGGATGGCGGGCAACACCCTGCAGGCGGACCAGGCCTACCTCACGGCGCTGGGCGCCGAGGCGTGGGCACGCCAGGTGCTGCTCCGGGATGCGCGGCAGAACCGGACCGATGTCCCCGGGGATGACTGGGCGGTGGCGCTGCCGCCGGTGGCGGTGGAGGGCGGGAGCGTGGCCGGACGCATCGAGGACCTGGGCGGGCGGTTCAACCTCAACGGCCTGCTGACCGGGGCCGGGGTGCCCGACCCGCTGGCGGTGGCGCGCTTCACCCGGCTGCTGCGGATTCTCGATATCGACCCGGGGGTGGCGGCGGCGGTCGTGGACTGGCTCGACGCCGACCGGGTGCCGGGCTTTCCCGGCGGGGCGGAGGACGAGGTCTACCTGGGCCGGGATCCGGCCTACCGGGCCGCCAACGGGCCGATGGCCAGCATCAGCGAGCTGCGCCTGGTGGCGGGCATCGACGGGGCGGCCTACCAACGGCTCGCGCCCCACGTGGCGGCCCTGCCCGGGCGCGCGGCGATCAACGTCAACAGCGCCACGCCGGAGCTGCTGCGGAGCCTCGCCGAGGGCATCGAGGCGGGGGACGCCGAGGCCCTGGTGGCGGCGCGGGGCGAGGCGGGTTTCGAAACCGTGGCGGAGTTCCTCGCCGAGGCGGCGCTGGCGGGGCGCACGGTGGACGAGGCGGGGCTGTCCGTGGCGAGCCGCCACTTCCTCCTCACGGCGGAGGTGCGCATCGGCGGCGCGTTCACCCGCCACCAGGCCCTGCTCGAGCGGGACGAGACCGGGAAGCGGGTCAGGACGGTGCGGCGGAGCATGGGAGCGGAATAGCATGGCCGGAAAGTGGGTGGTGGCGCGGTGTCCGGATTCGGACCCGGAACGGCTGGAGTGGGTGGAGGTGTCCGCCGCGGGCGCCATCGACGGGGCGGTGGCCCGGGGCGCACCCGAGGCGCTGGCCGCGGCGGCCCAGGGGCGGCGGCTGGCCGTCCTGGTTCCCGGCGAACGGGTCTGGGTGACCCGGGTGCGGCTCGCCGCCCGCACCCGGCGCCAGCGCGAGGCGGCGCTGCCCTACGCCCTGGAGGAGCGGCTCGCCGACGACGTGGAGTCGCTCCACTGCGCCCCCGGCCGGCCCGGGGCGGACGGAAGCCTCCCCGCCGCGGTCGTCGGGCGGGAACTGATGGAGGCGTGGCTGTCCCGCTTCGCCGCCGCCGGTCTGCGCGTCGAGCGCCTGCTGCCGGACTGCCTGGCGCTGCCCCTGGAGCCGGGAGCCTGGTCGCTGTGGAGCGAGGGAGGGCGGACACTGGTGCGGACCGGTCCCGAGAGCGGTTACGTGGTGGATACCCCGAACCTGGTCCACATGCTGCGGACCGAACTCCACCAGGAGACCGCCGCGGCGCCCGAGCGGATAGTCCTGGGCGGGACGGCGGTGCCAGCGCTCGCGGCCGAGCTCGAGGCGCTGGGGATTCCGGTCGAACGCTTCGGGCCCGGGGAGCTGCTGCCGCTCCTGGCTCCGGGCGCCAGCGCACCGAAGGCGCCGCTCGACCTGCTCCAGGGGCCGTTCGGGCGCCAGGAGCGGATCGGGCGCCGGCTGCGGCCGTGGCGGCTGCCCGCGGCCCTGGCCGCCCTGTGGCTCGTCCTCCTGGTGGCGGGCAAGGCAACGGCGCTCCATCAGCTGCGCGCCGAGCGGGCGGCCCTGCAGGCGCAGATCGACGCCCTCTACCTGGAGACCTTCAGCGACGCCACCCGGGTGGTGGACGCCCGCACCCAGATGAGCCAGCGGCTGGAGAGGCTTCGCGGCGCCCGTCCGGAGGGCGGCTTCCTCGGCCTGCTGCAGCTCACGGCGGATGCGCTGGGAGACCGCTCAGGCTACCGGCTGCAGCGGGTGGCCTTCGACGACGGCCGGATGGACCTGCTGCTCGAGCTGCCGGCGCTGCAGGCCGTGGACACGCTCAGGCAGCGGCTGGCCGCCGCGGGACTGCGGGCCGAGGTGGTCTCCGCGAGCGCCCAGGGGGAGCGGGTGCAGGCCCGTCTGCGCATCGGGAGGGGGGCATGATCCGTGCGTGGTGGGCCGCGCTGGCCCCGCGCGAGCAGGCGGGCGTGCTCCTCGCCGCGGCCGTGGTGGCCGGCTTCATCCTCTACGCGCTGGTCTGGGAGCCTCTCGACGGGGGCGTGCGCACTCTCAGCCTTCAGGTGGAGGCCAAGCGCGGGGAGCTTGCCTGGATGCGCCAGGCGGCGGCCGAAGCGAAACGGCTGCAGGGGACAACGATGCAGCCCGAACGGCCGGCCGGCGTTTCGCTTCTCGCGGCGGTGGACGGCGCCCTGCGCGGGAGTCCGCTGCGGGAGGCGCTGCAGCGCATCGAGCCCGAGGGGGATGACACGGTCCGGGTGTGGCTGCGCAAGGCCCCCTTCAACGACCTGCTGGAACTGCTGGCATCGCTGGAGAGGCGCTACGGAGTCCGGCCGATCTCGATTACGATGGAGCGCCATGAGCAGCCGGGGCGTGTCGATGGGCGCCTCGTGCTGAAGTGGGAAGAATGACTGGAACTAGGCGGGTTGTTGTCTAAGCCCGGTATTGATAGGGCAGTACTCTGTTATGTCTGGCGCCGATGATCCCGGCATCGAGTGACAGATTCTCGCCAGGAAAGTTGGGCTCGCACTTCTCTATCGCTCTCCCAGGCAGCGATCACAGGTGAGGGTTGCGAACCGTCAAGGGCCAATCAGGCGGGAGGTTAATCGTGGGGGCAGGTCAGATGAACGCCTCGTCGTAGTCCGCGAATCCGTCCCGGCATTGCTCGTCGTCCGGTGTGCTCATCTCTGGTGCTCACAAGGTCCGCTTGGGCGGCCATGGTCTCGGTCGCGGGCGCTGGGATTCTATCCCGCCTGGGCTGTCTTTTTGCGCAGATGCTGAGCCCAGACCCGCTTCACCTGACTCTCGCTGCACCGAGCAGCCTTGGCTGTCGCGGCGATGGAGGCGCCGCCACTGCGTAGCGAGACAATGTGCGAGTGTTTGGCGGTGTCCGGCCGGCGGCCGGTGTACTTGCCGGAGGCCTTTGCCAGGTCGATTCCCTGGCGCTGCCGGCGGCGCCGGTCCTCGTAGTCGTCACGGGCCATCTGCAGGGCCAGCCGCAGCAACATAGTCTGGACCGACTCGAGCACCACCCGCGCCACGCCCGTGGCGTTCTCCACCAGCTCCGAAAGGTCCACCACACCCGGCACCGCCAGGCGGGCTCCCTTGGCCTTGATGGTTTCGACAAGCTGCTCGGCCTCGGCCAGAGGCAGTCGGCTGATCCGGTCCATCTTCTCGGCTACGACCACCTCACCCGGCTGCAGGTCGGCAATCATCCGCAGCAGCTCCGGGCGGTCTGCGCGAGCGCCGGAGGCCTTTTCCCGGTAGAGGCCGGCCACGTAGTAACCCGCAGTCTTGGCCTCCTCGATGAGGGCCTCCTGCCGGGTGAGGTCCTGGGCGGCCGAACTCACACGCATATAGATGCGGGCGATCTTCATGGTGCTCCTTATGTGGGTTCTTTTGGGTATACCTATCTAAGCCCAGTATGGAGCGTGGGGTGCGAAAGGGTCAATCCCGATTCAAATGAGCTGGCTCAAACTAGCCGATCCAAATGAACCATCGATGTCAGCGATTGAAGGTGCCGGATGCCCAGCGACTGCGTTGCCTGCGAGCCTGATGGCGGCACGCTGGGACGATATTGGTTTGTTGTGTCGCTATTCCAGAGGTGAAAATACTAGTCCTTGGCCTAAACTTGGCACCAACTCAATATACAGGGCATTTCGCCCAACAATGACAGCGAGTGTTGGACGCCTATCCTGACGTTTGGCCGACAGACGGTTCCATTCCGATCTATCGAGACTAGAAGGATGGGGATGGTCTTCCGGATGGGTATGCCATTCGCCCAAATAGCGGATGGTTCCTTGACTCGCCGTCCATCGAGACAGTGCGATGGCTTCGTGGCCAAACGGCATCCGCTCGAACAGATAGCGAAACCGTTTGTCCCATGCCGTGGGAACCGTCGCTTGCATAATGAGCATATGGGCTCCGTGAACCGAACCGAGAAGAAGCCCGCCAGCTTCGCAGTCGGAATCACTGACTTGAACATGCTGACAGAAAGTCACCAACGTGGGCTTCGAGAAATGCAGCAGCGTTCTCTTATCGTCGGCTGCCCAAGAACTCATGAATTGCACAAGGGACATTCCCGATCCTGCAACGGATCGCAATCGGGTGTGGCAAGCCGCTGGGCGCGGTCGATTAACCTAGTTCGCAACGCCGGGGAATAGACGCCGTTGACCCAGTCAAGGGCCATCTCAGCGCCCAGGCTGGCAGCGCTCACCGACACCGCAGCGGGGAATGGCACATACAAGCCCTCGCAACCATGACCTGCCAAAATGGTAGGAAGAGGATCAATGGTAGAACGAAGCCCGCCTCTTCTGTTGCTGTGCCAAAGACATCGATAGCACGCGCCCGATGCGTTTGTCCTCAGGAGTGCACGAACAGCCGCTCCTGGCCCCTCGATCCAGACCGAAAGCATGGGCATCGGAGGCGGATAGTGGCCGCACAGCCAATGCCCGAGGGATTCTTCTCCGGTGGCATCTATGAGCAGGTCCAGCTCTCCCAATTGGGCCTGCCTGACATCCACGGGCAGCGCACGAATCTCGGCGCTTGGTGCCAAGCGATTGAGCTCCTTCGCCATAGCCTCGGCTTTGTTCGACAGCAGGTCCGGGAACCCCAGGCGATGACGCCCGATGTTTTGCGGGAGAAGGCAGTCGAAATCCACCAACGTGAGTCTTCCTCCGCATGTCCCCGCCCCAGCCTTGACCAGCATGTCCGACAGATATCCGCCGATCGTGCCGCATCCCACGAGGGCCAGATTCTTACCTGCAAGTGTCTTTGAACTAGGCATATTGCGCTGGGCAAGGTACGGATCATCAATCCTGACCACCGAGATGGGCATCGCCTTCAACCCATAGCTCGAATCCCTGCGATTTGCGAGCTTACTTTTTTTGGCCTGACGCTGACGGTCATAGAGAGCCACAAAACCATACGTTATTAGTGGAGATTCGATGACGATCAGAACTCCGTTGGCTTTTTCCCTTTCCCCTTCCTTGATACGCTCGTGAATCTTACGCCGGCACCGCGGGTCAAGGGTGCCTTGCCACGCCAAGATATCCCCGACTGTCTCAGGAGGCCAATGGCTGGTCAAAGGGCGGGGTTGAGCACTAGTCTTTACCCGGTAAGTCAGCACTGTCCTGTCAGTGACTTGGTAGCCGAGCGACTTCAGCTTCTCAGTTGTTCGAGCTTCGTTGTCGGTGATGAACCACAAGGGGCATCCATTGGCCTGGGCGACTATGCAGTTCTGTCGCCCTAAGTCCTTGCCTTGCATGTCCACGAAACAATACCAACCGTGCCAATAGGCGAAGAACTCTTCCGCGAGGTCTTCAATCATCTTCCCTTGCATGATCTGCCCGAACACGACGGCCGCACGTTGCAGGCACGCCAGTGACTGTCCGACAGGATCGTAGATGTCCAAAACGACGGTGCCCTTGGCGAGATAGCAAAGCTCCCCATCTGAGCCGAGATGAGGAACAGCTGCGGGCAGATCAGGAGGGAGTTCCAGCAGCCGAATGCGAGGGAAGTCGAAGAACGTGGGATCGAGCACGACTTCGCACGGACAACCCTTGTCCGTTTGGGGCGGGGTCAACCGCCCGTGCAGCCTGAACCAGCCGTCATCGGTCTTGCCAACAAACTCGAAGCCTTGCTGCTGGAAGGCCTCGATTACGTCTGCGGCTGTTACGGTGCGTCTCATCCAGCTTTCGTTCGACCGATAAGTTCGCTAGGACCAGCAGTGGCGGGAGCCGCAGCAATGGTGGCGGCAACGGACACCACCTTGACCCGATCCGGTTCGTTCGGAAAGCGAGGGCCGAACACGCCTCGCATCCAGATGCAGGCCTGTGAAGTACTGCCGGCGCCGGTTGCTCCGCGAAGCACCTTCTCAAACTCTTCGAATGCCTTGGCTGCATCTTCGACACCCGCTTGGCCAAGTCGCCCCGTGAGTGATTCGGAATCGTCCACGGGGTTGCTCACTCCTCCGCGCAAGCGGGTTGGTAGTGCCGCGACGACATCCAGCAGTGCGAGGTCGTCACGCCTATCGCGTTTCTCAAAGAGCGGGGCCGCGGCAGCCATCAACAGGATCGATGCAGGTCCTCCGCTGGACCACCTCCAATCGCGGAAGGCTTTCAGATAACGAACCACACGCCGGAACTGCTCCCCCTTGGCTTCCACCTCGCCTAGGAACCATTCCTTCACGGGCCTGGGGTCGGATGGCAACCAGTTGCATTCCCGGTGGGCTAGGAGAACCTTCTCGCGAGGCAATGCCGTCCAAGAATCCCGCTCCGCTTTGATCACAGCGTCCATCAGAGAGTCATACCCATAGCGCCTTATCGAGGCCTCCGCCAAATTGACAAATTCTTGATCGGGGATCGCGTACAGCGGGATGTCAATGTGGGCATACGCAGCAATGACGATGCGGATACACGTCGGTTTGTCGGTGACAAGCTTCCACCGCTTTTCCTCGACCAGCGGCTTCAACGCTTTTTCCGCAGCGGCAAAGAACACCGTCGCCGCAGTGCTGGGACGCCTCGTCTGCGAGACGAAACTCATTGGCAGATAGCAGCCATCATCGACATCAGCCTGCTGAGGGCGTTGTGCTGGGGAGTTCAGCGTCTTGTATGCCCACGACCCTTGTGTGAAGAAGCGCGGCTGCGGCACGTCTTCCGTATATCCGCTTGCCCTAAGCACGCGGGGGATGCCTGTGCGCAGGCAGTCCCTGACGTCAGTGCGTGCGCTGGCGATCCAGACGCGTTGGTCAGGCGCCAGATCTAGCTCGTCGTGCATGCAGGATTCGTCATCAAGGGTGGTGAAGAAGAGCGGGCTCAAGTTCAGCATGTGGCCTCCGGAACATTCTTGTTGGGGCCGTGATAGAAGATGGGTGCGCCGGCCTGGTGCGCTCGAAACGGATGGAAAAGAGGATCACCGAGCGCACGCTGCGCCGCGTGGTTTCCGCGATCCTTCAGCGTATTCGTGGCGCCAATGGAAACCCGATCCAGCGCCTTCACGTCCTTGCTTTGATCCGGCGTCGCCTTGTCGTCGATTTGGAAGTAGTTGTTGCCCAACGCCTGCCGCAGCATGTAGTCCACCGACGACTCCTGGGCGGAGATCACGAGGTCGAAGAGTCCCCCGCGCCACTTGCCGAATCCACGGTCGAGGCTGGCGCCGCCGCGAACGGTCGCACCGATGGTCATCGTTCCGATGGCGAGGACCCGAACCAGTGCATCCTGTTTCGGCGCCAGGAACGTCTTGACTTCGTGCAACCCGAACAGGCCCGGGGCGTTTCCCACCAGCCCGCCGTCCGCGAAGACACCCCGGTCGTTGCGCGCCAGAGGAAAGTAGACGGGCGCGGCTGCGGTCGCCAACGCCACATCGACGATCTTCATGCGGTGATCCAGTTCAAAGGACGGATGGTGCGGTGTCTTGAAGAATTGCCCGCGACCTGTGGAGTAGTTGACTGCTGGCACGAGAACACGATGCCTCAGGTCGCCGATCGTGGTCCCTTGGAAGCGCTCGGTCAGTACCTCTCGCAGCCCTGTTGAGTCATGCTTTGCGGTCAGCCAGAACCCCAGAAGCCGCCTCGGCAGGCTGCGGCAACCAAATATGCGGCTGCCCTGTTCTTCAAATAGTGCCTTGAGTTCGTGGGCCGGAATTTCCGCAGCAAGTCCCAAAGCCAGCATCCCTCCTGCTGATGCGCCGCAAATCAGATCAAAGTGCGAAGCGATAGGACGGCCCAGCACGGTTTCGAGTTCGGCGAGAACCGTGGCGGTGTACAGGCCGCGATAGCCACCCCCTGACAGGGCGAGCACATGGTAGGTAGGGATGCCCGTCATGGTGCTTCAGCCCTTTGGCGGGAATGGGTCGTTGCCGTGGCTGTCCTTGTCACGGATACGGCCATCCGGACGATGGATGACGAGTTCGGACTGCTGGTTGCGTGCGATATCCCTCGCTGCGTCAATGGCCTGTTGCTGCGTGTCGTGCACGGAGGTCGCCCGCTGATTGCCGGCTCCCTTGACGGCCCAACCGTCCTGATGCGGAACAACGTGCTGATTCTTGCCTGCCATGATGGCTCTCCTACATTGGAACTATCGAAGTCCCAGCCACTCCAGCTGGGTTGTTAATGGCCACCTACTGTAGCACAATGCGTTGCTCGCACAGACAACAGGCAGGCTAGGCCAATCCAACCAGGGGCAGGCGTAAAACCTACATCTGTTGTCTGTCTGGACAACAATGTATCAGAGCACGTGCGCCGGTGCAACTGGGCGCGGCGTGCGCCTTTGAACATCAACCGGCTGGGGAGAGGCGACAGAGGGCTTGGCCCTTCTTCCCGCAACCGCAAGGATCAGAACTCATGCCGCAGACAGGCCTAGGCGTCGCCCTCAAGACGCTACGCGAACGCAGAACCCTTTCCCTACGTGAGATCGGCCAGCTATCGTCAGTCGATCATGCTTATATCCACCGCCTCGAAACAGGCGAGAAGACAAACCCATCCAAAGACTTGGTTGAGAAGCTGCTGAAGGTTCTCAAGCCGGGAGAAAGGGATACAGCACTCGTGATGTGGTTGGCTGACCATGCTGGCGCTGATCCCAGCCTTGTTGAATTCGTGCTACAAGATCCCTCGATCAGCATCGATGTATTTTCGGCCGCAGCTGGAGTCAGGCATCGGGGAAATGCAAGGCCTGACCCCGCGACGCTCATCGCCCGAATCAAAAAGGCCTTCGACGACGACGACGACGACTGAACATGGAAGAGGCGGATATCAGGCAGAGAGCACGCGTGTTTGTCGCGAGAGTCGATGTCTCGAGCATCCGAGAAGACCTGTCTCAATATGTGACCGCGGCTAACGCCAAGGTCAAGAAGGATGAGCTTGGCAAGGGGGAGTCTGGCTATACCGTTACCAAGCCGAACGGGAAGCACATCATCACTGTGAATTCGCTGGAAACCGAAGAGCGTCAGCGCTTCACTGTTTGCCACGAAATAGCTCATATCGTGCTCGGCTTGGAATCAAGTCACGACGAGGTGCCGTCATGGTCCTATGCAAAGCGACATCCGAACGAGATCGCCTGCGATACGTTTGCCGCTGAACTGCTGATGCCCTATCAGCAATGGCTCTCCGCTGTTCCCAAAGAAGAGCCCTCCCTGGAGCTCATCCAACACATGGCCGACTTGTTCGGCACATCATTCCCCGCAGCGGCGTCAAGGTTCGCCAGCCTCAGCGATATGCCGTGCGCCTTCGTCACTATGGAGCGCGGTGCGGTGCGGTATGCCGCACGCTCCACGGCCTTGCGGCAAGCAGGAGCCTGGATATCTCCCCGGTCGGTAATTCCAGTAGGCTCAGTGGCTCACCGAATCCGCTCTTCAGGGATTAGCGCCACTGAGACGGGGGAAGTTTCACAGGACGTCTGGTTCGACAACTGGGAAAAGGGCCTAGACCTCTGGGAGCTTTCAAGGCATTACCTGCGCACCGATACCACTATCTCCTTGCTATGGTTCGACAGTGAAGATTTGCCAGAGGTGGAGGTAAACCGCTTCGGCGTACGTGTCGAAGACGATGGCGGCCTGGCTGAGCTGACAGGAGAACTGCCATGGCCGGGGCGAAGCAGGCGCCGCTGAAAATGAAACACTGATCATATCTTTGCCGGAGCAGGGATTTGATCAATGTTTCATTAGCGCTTTGATGCACGCGGCAGGCCCCGGGCGATCCCCACTCGGGCTCGGGGCGAGGTCTTCGTAGAGGTGGTCCCGCCTAACTCCTGCCTCCAAGAGCACATCGTGCTGCAGGTGTAGCACCGGATTTCGTCGGCCTTTGACACCCGCATGTAGCTGATGAACATGGCTCCCTCCATCGATATCTCGTCACATAAACAGCCGATTACGTGACAACCGCGCATCCTTGTCTGCGGTGCACTTCAGCTACGTCACATAGGTCGTATCATAACCTATGTCACGTGAACGGAGCCTCCGCATGTTGTGTGACAGCTGACTCACATCAAAATGTCGACCCAGACGAAAGGGTAAGCAGGAAGGGAAAGGGGGTGATGGTCCAGCGGAAGAGAAGGGGGTGTAACGGGAAGGGGCTTGCCCAAAAAGGGCCCGCTTCCCCAACCTGTGCGCGTTGGAGGCGTTCGACCTGACAGCAGCCCACCCCGGGTGGACCCCCAGCAGCTGCGCGAACTCGCCTGCGGGCGCTGGATCGCCAACGGCGATGCCCTGCTGCTGCTCGGTCCGCCCGGGGTGGGCAAGACCCATCTGGCCGTCGCCTTGGGGCGCGAGGCCGTGCGCGGAGGCTACTCGGTGCTGTTCACCACCGCCACCGCCCTCATCACCCAGCTGGTGCGAGCCCACGCCCAGGGCGAACTGGAGGAGCGGCTGCGCCACTTCGCCAAGCCCAAGCTCCTGATTGTCGATGAGCTCGGCTACCTCCCCTTGGAGCCGGGGGCCGCGCACCTGTTCTTCCAGCTCGTCTCCCGCCGCTACGAGCGCGGCAGCCTGCTGGTGACCAGCAACCGCGCCGTGAGCGAGTGGGGCGAAGTCTTTGGCGACCCGGTGGTGGCCACCGCCATCCTCGACCGCCTCCTGCACCACAGCCACGTGCTCACCATCCGCGGCGACAGCTACCGTCTCAAGGCCAAGCGCCAGGGGGGGCAACTTCTTGCGTCGCTTGACGTCAGTGGATGTCGCCGCTTTCCGATAAGCCTAAAGACAGCGCCGGAGGCTGTCCTACGGGCCCATCCATGCGGGTCAGATGGATTCGTAGCGCAGAGTTCGAAGGCTCGTGACTGGTGTCACTCATGCTTATTCAGAGGCCGGTGAGGGGGCGTGCCCAGTCTAGGCTCTTCGAACAGAGCAGTCTCGAAGGCGTTCCAAGCGGATTGACGTAGGGTGGCGGCTTCTGTGCGTTTGTCGCATGCGCTCGCCCTTGAGGCTGAGATCTCGTTTACTAAGCGCTGCTGCGTGTTCACGTCAGGCAACGGGAAACGGATGTCCAAGAGCGCAGGTTTCGAGATATTTTTCATCGTTGGAGATGTGCCGGTAAGCCGAGATTCTATGTGCTCGCGCACTGACCGCAACTTCATCACTTCTGCCAAGAAGCGAGGCAGCAATTGGCTGTCAGGCTGGAAGCGGACCCGAAAAATCTTGTCGCAGAGCATCAGGTGTGGTGGTGTAGATTCGACGTAGGCGCAAGCGCCGACGTAGCGCGCCACGTTCGCGCGACTGATCAAAACGTCCTCAGCCTTGACCTCGTATTCAGGTCGAGGTTTCAAGCTGGCAGGTAGCTCCTTATTTTCGGCTGGGTTGAAGGTTCCAAAAGACACCGCGCCGAGCTTGAGAACCCCCCACTTGCCCTCATGAGCAGGGTGGCTATGGCATTTTGGGCTCCAGCCATTCTGAAGATCGGCCACCAGATCGCCAAGGCGAGCAAATGTCCACGAGTGTTGTTGATCAGGATTACCAATCGAGGACCGCAGGATACCCTCGTGGCTCCATCGCTCTACATCTTTGAACCGTGCCACAAAGACCGGCCGATCTGGGAGAGGTTGAGGCGGGGCTACGCCCAGCGTCTGTTCGAACGCCTGCCAGCACGCCCGTTCGATGGCATCGGCCTCCTGCTCAATCCTCACGGCGCGGTTCAGGGCGGCGACGTAACTGTCGATGAGTATGTCTTGTTCGTCCAACGTGGGAACGGGCACCTCAAGACTCAGGAACCCGTCGGGGGTGACACGTTTGCGGCCGCTGGTGCCCGACGCCTTGTGTTGCAGCTCGGCATTAAAATGTTCGGCACGCAACAGGTAGTTAAGGTACTCCGGGCGCAGTTTGTCGGCATTGATGGTGAACACCGGGTACTCGCTGGTCACCACCGCCTTTGCAATGGTGCCCGGGATTAGTCCCACGGCCCCATTGCGGGCATCGATCTTGGAAAATACAAGGTCGCCCGGATAGGCAGCAAACATCGCCCCCTTGAATGGCTCGGTACGCTTCCGTGGCAGTACCTCGCCGGAGAACTTGACAGTGATAGGCTGCGAGTCTCCTAGCGTGCCTTCGGCCTGAACTATCTCATGTCTCGGAGTGAGCAGTTCACTCAGCGGCAGCAGCGGAAAGCCGCTAAGCCGCACTTCCACAGTCCCGTTCTCGAACCAGCGTTCTATCTCCCTCCACCGCCGGATCACGCAGCGGAGGGCACCGGAAAATTTGGCAGCTCCTCCGGCTTTGCGCCGTTTTCAAGCCAAGTCTCGAAGTCGCTGAAGGACTTGAGCAGTTCGGGGAGATCGTTGGGCACCCCTTCGCCAGTCTCACCGGTGGAGGTGATTCCTACGGCCCTGGGCGCAGCGACAAAGACGGGATAATCGAACTGTTCGCGTACCCGTGCCCACAGCGCAGCTGTGTGGGCCTCGTCGATGGCGCGGTATTTAGACTTGAGTTCGGAGAGGAGGCTGGCGATATGTTTGTCCACCCCTTTCAGGGCGGCATTGGCTTTGCGCTTGAGTTCGGTGGCCAATTTTTTGTTCTTTTGAGCCACTTCACCCTGCCAAACGGGACGGCCCTGCACGGTCGGTTTGCAAGTGCGGGGATAGGCGGGTGGTTCCCCCTTTGTCCAGACGGGCAGTTCGCGGGTCAGGCCAAGAGCGGCCAGTTTGGTCAGCAACTTTTCGGCGGCGGTGTCGTCTCCGGTGACGACGCGTGGGGCGTAGCTGGTATGCGCATCAAAGCGTTGGGCATCGAAATTGGCATCTAGTTCGGTGTGAGCCTGTGCCCATGCTGCTTCCCAGCGCGTGGTGTCCTCTTCGGTGAATTTGCGCAGGAATACAAGCGACGCTTTGACCGTGGCATTGCTGGAGCGGAAGGTCTCTTCCGGCAGGCTTACCACGGCCATTAGCTTGGCGCGGCCTTCGACCCAACGGCGCAGCCAGGAGAGCGAGGGGTTGTTGAGGTTCCCATCAGGGAGAACGATGCCCATGCGGCTGCCGGGCTTGAGTAGGTTCAGACAGCGCTCGACAAAGATCAGCTCGGTGGGACGGTTGTTCTTAGCCTTGCCGATCTCGAACAGATCGAGGATGGGCGTTTTGGCCTTTGCTGCTTGCAGCAGGCGGCTGTGGCTTTCCTCCCAGGCTAGGCCGTAGCCTCGTTCGCGGCAGCGTTTCATGTAGATTTCGTCGGTGGGTACGCGGGTTTCGTCACTGCCTCCCACTTTCTGGTCGTTGCCGACGTTGGATCCGAACGGCGGATTTGTGAGCACCAGATCGAAGCGACCATTGAAGATGCCGTTGATATCGAGCAGGCCGTCGTGATAGTGGATGCCGCCATGGCCATCGCCATGCATGATCATATTCATCTTGGCGGTGCGGGCGGCCCGTGGTTCGGCGTCGGTGCCGTAGATGCATCGCCAGGCCAGTCGGCCCACTCGGGTGTCTATGGGTTTGTTGTCGTCCCCGCTTGGGAGCAGATCTTGGTTCTGACGCGCGAAGGCTTCCTCGATTCGCTGCTCTTCTTCCTCCTCGGGTAGGCCCAGAGCTTCAATGCGGGCGCGTTCCTCATCCTTCTGCCGCTGTATGTCAGCCACGATCTGGGCGCGTACATGTTCAAAGGCGCGTATCAGGAAGCCGCCCGAGCCTGCGGCTGGGTCGCAGATGAGCTCGCCTTCCTTGGGATCGAGTAGGTCGACCATGAAGTCCACGACGGGGCGTGGGGTGAAGAACTGGCCCAATTCACCCCGGAAGGTGGTTCCGAGGAATTTTTCAAAGGCAAGGCCCTTGATGTCATCGCCGGTCTTGGAGAGATCGAAGCGTTCCAATTGTTTGACGATGCGGCGGAATGTCTCTTCGGAGATGTCTAGCCTGTCCGTGGCCGAGAACAGATCGTCAGCCTTATAGTAATCCTTGGTCAGTTCGAACAGGCCGTCATGGACCAGTGGATCGTTGGGCATGCGGGAGGTGGCGCGCCGGTCTAGGTATTCGGTGGTGAAGGTGCCGTGCAGGCCGGAGCGCTCCACATACATCTTGATGAAGAGTATTTTCGATATGGTGTCGAAAGCGCGGCCCGGGTCCATCTTGTGCACGTCGCGCAGGATGCTGTGGCAGACGAACAACAGGTCTTGGAATTCCTTACGATTGAAGGCGCGCAGACTGTCGAGGACTTTCTTCAGGCGCTTGTCGTCACCCCAGTCTGTGGCCTTAGGGATTTCGTTGATGGCGACAAAATCTCCCGGCGTGCGACTGACGAGCTTGAAAACTGCTGTGTGGCGTGCATTGGTAGCGATGAAGATCTCGCAGCCTGAGGCTAGGGTGTAGGATGCAGCCTGGTAGTAATCCTTTTCCTGAATCTCGATTGTTTCGGCCTTGCATTCAACAACGAGCCCCGGAGGTTCCTTGTGTACCATATCTGGCGATTTCCAGATTACGATGTCGGCGCGTGGGCTGCGGTGGCCATGCTGGGTGCGCACTTCCTGTTCCATCTGGTCGAGTGAGTAGCCGTAGTGTTCGACTAACGTGCGAATGAATTTCTGGCGGACGATTTCCTCGGGTTTGTTGGTGATATCGCGCCATTTCTTGGATAGTGGAATCCACAACCAGGGACCTTCCTGATGCAGGGCATCGGGTTTGGATGGAAAGGGCGAGGGTGGTTGGTGGATAGGTTCCTTGGTCTTAGCCATGAGGTCACTCAGTTGGATCGTCAGTTCGGCCATTACTCTCTATCCCTCGGTGTGGAAGAGGTGGCATTCGAGTCAAAATCAAATAGATGATATATTTCATTTGTTCCCTGAAGATGAGGCTTCGGTCACCGGGGCTAGCGGTCCATGGGGAACCGTAAGTGCCCAGGGTCATGCTGGCGGGTCCGGCTCGATAACCTGCACGGTGGGGAAGTGGTAGCGGTAGCGTCGGGCGTCACGGCTCAGAATCTGACAATCCGCCACGGCCGCATGGGCACCGATGAAGAAATCGGCCAAGACGCTGGTCTTCGTGCCCCCCTCGCGGCGATAGCGCATGAAGGCCTTGCCCGCGAGAAACAGGGCGGGGCGGGGTATCTCCAGGAGCCTCAGCTGCAGCTCCGACACCACGCTCTCCAGATCCTCGATGGATTCGAAGGCGACCGACAGCTCCGCGTAGATGACCGGGTTGATGGCCAGTTCGTGGATCCTGGCCAGCTCGCGTAGGCGCTGCAGCGACCAGTCCGCCCACTCGGGATCGTCCTCGAGCACGTCGATGAGCACGTTCGTGTCGACGATGAGCAATCAGTCATCCCCGCGCAGCAGGCGCATCAGCTCGTCCGTCCGCCACTTTACTGTCGCCCGCCCTCGGGCACGCTCGAAGCGATCCCGGTCCGGCGGGCGACGCGGCGTTGTTCGCCCCGACTTGCGGATGATGATCCGGCCCTGCTCATCTACGTCGAAATCCACCTGGCTGCCGGGACCAAGCCCCAGGGTCTCGCGAATCTTCTTGGGAATGGTGACCTGGCACTTGCTGGTCAGTGTGGCGCTCATGGACCGCGCTCCTCAGTATTACCATGTGCAAGCGTAATACATCATGTGTTGAGGGTAAACGCCACCACGAAGGTCAATTCTTCGCCAATGACTGGGTGGCTGCTGCTTGCCGCTGGAGCCAGGCTCAGGGATAGAAGAACAGTGGGCCGGCTGGCGAGGCCTCCCATCCGCCCGCGGGCGGAAACCTCGCATTGCGCTCCGGCGGCTTGCACCGTGCTACGGCCGGGAGAATATCACCGTGTCACAGCCGACCCTTGATAATTCTAGCCTGAACAATTCTCTTGCTGTTTGCTGCAGCTGACGTTATTTTAATATGAGGCATTAAGTTAAAATAATGGCGCTCCCTATTTTAGGGACGAGGCAGGTCAGGTGAAGCGTAAGCTCCAGGGACGTTATGTAACCATCCCGGTGGCGGGGGAAAAGGTGCGGGCCTTTGTGCCGGCGCCTTTGCCTCCACAACCCCCTATCGACTGGACGCCGGACCTGCGCAGCAAGTTCGACCAGGCCCTACTCGCTCTAGGGCGGTTGGACAGTGTCTCGACCCTCCTGCCTGACACATCCCTGTTTCTCTACATGTATGTCCGCAAGGAAGCTGTGCTTTCGTCCATGATCGAGGGGACGCAGTCGTCGCTTTCAGATCTCCTGCTGTTCGAGCTGGACCAGGAGCCCGGTGCGCCACTGGATGATGTGCGGGAGGTCAGCAACTACGTTGCTGCACTCAATCATGGATTGCATTTGTTGGACCAGGGACTTCCCCTGTCATTGCGGTTGTTCAGGGAGATCCATGGTGTGCTGTTGAACAAGGGGCGAGGCAGTCACCAGGCCCCAGGGGAGTTCCGTCGGAGTCAGAACTGGATAGGCGGAACCCGCCCTGGCAACGCGGCCTTTGTGCCACCCCCGCCCGAGGTGGTGCTGGAGTGTATGGGCCAGCTCGAGTTGTTCCTGCACGACGAGCCAGAGGCAACGCCGATTCTGTTGAAGGCGGCTTTGGCTCATGTCCAGTTCGAGACGATCGACCCCTTCCTTGATGGTAACGGTCGTCTTGGCCGCCTTCTGATCACCTTGCTGCTATGCGAACAGAAGGTCCTGCGGGAGCCGATGTTATATCTCAGCCTCTACTTCAAGACGCACCGGCAGTACTACTACGAGCTGCTCAACACCGTGCGGATGACCGGTAACTGGGAGGCTTGGCTCGATTTCTTTGCCGAGGCGGTTATCGTGACCGCCACCCAGGCGGTGGAGACGGCACAACAGCTACTCGACTTGTCCGGCCGGGATCGAGACCGCATCAGCGGCCTTGGACGTGCTGCCGCCTCCACGCTGAAGGTTCATCGGGCTCTGATGGAGCACCCGATAGCCACCTCCGGCTGGCTGGTGGACAAGACCGGTCTCACTGCGGCCACGGTCAACAAGGCGCTGGCGCACCTGGAGCGGCTCGGTATCGTGCGGGAGCTCACCGCCCAGAGGCGGAACCGCTTGTTCAGCTATGCAGGGTATGTGGAGATCATGAATCGGGGCACCGAGCTCCCGGGAATTTAGCTTTCGTTTCACTGGCCACCCGCCGCCTGCAAGCAATGGTTGACGTAGGGGCAGGTGGCCTTCTGCACGGCTATCCAGTGTATCCCTTCATCTGCCAAGAGAGTGGAATTCTATTGTTCACACCGCGTTCTAGTGTGTTTCCGGGGACTGCCCAGACAGGCGGCCCAACTCATCTAGGAGATAGGATCTTGCCTCCACTGGGACCAGCCAACTTTTGAATCTCGGCTGCCATCGGCCCCCAAGGGCCCGTATGATGGATTTGATGCGCTCGTTGAGTACAGGGTCATACGGAGACCACACGGATAGACCGAACGGTCGCTCAATCACGTCAACCATACGGCGTCCGACCCAGAACCGTATCCGTGGCGGCTTCGTGGATGCTGCTGGCGGAGCTGGGATGGGCCTCGCATAGGCCGCTTCAAGTGCCTTCTTCTGTGCTTCACTGTTCAGTCGGTTTCGGTCGAGCGGATGGATCCACGTCTTGTGATCAGTGCCTTCGACCACGACCTGCCGAAGAAACTCCCGGTCCCATTTGTCACCTTGAATGGCTGCTAGGTTGACCTCAATAGCGGGCAAACCCAGTTTGCTCAAGAGCGTTCTCTTCTTCTCGTCGACAAAATGTGTCACGGCAATCTCTACCAGCAACATTGTTTCCCCTATGGTGGCCACGACATCAGGTCGTACTGGCCCCAGAGTTGCCTCCAGGTCGACGTGCAAGAAGTCAATCCACCCAGCCTGTTGTATCGCTTCTCCAGTACCGGCTCGGCCGTCAGGAAGCGTCATAGTCTGATTGACGCGATCTTCAGGCACGTTCATCCCAGTGGCTTCCAGAAGAAGATGTTTCGCCGCCAGATGGAGAGCGGTTTCTGCCGCTCGCTCGCACTCCGTTCCAGAAACATGGGCGAAGTGCCACTGTCTCACCTCACCCTGGCGAGCAAGTACGGGCTCTCCACAACTCGGACAAAAGCATTCACAAGCGTGTCCTCGAGGGACTTCGTCCACAAAGCGCACTTGACCAGACTTGTCGATGGCGAACAATTGAAGCAGACTTTGCCTTTCCATTTGAGTAGCCTCCGTTAGAAATGAGTGACCCGGTGAGCCATTTTTCCCAGCGAGCGCCATCAGAACAGGCTCCAAACCGGGTTCGATCGGGGTTTGATGCCGCGCAACTATTTGAAAAGATGGATGAAGTAGCGCTCTGTTGGCGTGAGCACGATCGCCTCGATGTGGTGCTGCTTCGGGCCATTTGCCGGCTGTCATTGGAGAACCCAGGAGATGCGGAGGAAGGCTTTACCTCTCCAGAGATAGTTCATAGCGTCGCCCAGCTACGGGGTAGGGCGTGGTCTAGTGATAATGACACGGACCGTATGTCCGATGACGTCCGACGGTACTGGAACAAGTTGCTGGCAACTTGGGAAGTCAAGAAAGAAGGGATAATTCAGCACTTTGGGGATTGTGGATTTGGCTTTGCTCCACATCTAGACAAGGCAGAGGGTGGCGGTTCTGGGCGGCCCTCTCGCTATCGGATCCACTGGATGCCGATTGACTCTGTTTCAGAGCCTGAATCCTGGGCCGGAGTTGATGTATCTGCACCATTCCATGACAGATCAATAAGATACATATGTGAGGACATCGAGGATGCTGGTCTGTCAGCTCGCCTGTTTGTGAAGGGCTACGAGATGACCGGCTGGCGCAAGTGGGTCATGCTTACTTTGGTAGGCATTCCTGTTCTATTCCTCGTCTTGTCTGCCGCAGTGTTCCTGATGGGTTTCTCTATCAACATGGCGACTCTGGAAATGTCTGTGGTGCTGAGGTCGCTGATCATTCTGGGGGGGACGTACTGGGTAACCCATATCACGATTGGTCCGATTCTAAATGTCGCCAGTGCCCGAATTGTCCTAGCGCCTTGGTGGATGCAGTCGATCAACGATGATAGGTTGCTAGAATTGCAGTATCCTCCCCGCCATCCCCAGAAGGCCATTAAGGCAGTTCGGTATACGGCCACCTGCCCGTTGTGCGGCGGGGCTGTCTCAACGCGATCCGGGGGCCTCGAGTTTTGGGGGCGGATCGTGGGCCGCTGCGAGCACGCCCCGAAAGAACATGTGTTTTCGTTTGATCATGTGACCCGAAAAGGCAAGGCATTTCGGTTCTAAGTGCAGTCCGCGGTGCAGAATATCCTGTGAGATAGAACGCAGTTAGTGGCCCTAAATCCTGTCGCCATCACGGAAGGATTTCGTCAGCCCAGCCGACCATCCCTCTCTAGAGTCGAGGCCCATGTTGGCGCGGCTCTTCCAGCAATCCCCTCTTCGTAAGACACGCTCCACGGGCGAGTGGCTGGTCGTGCTCAATGCCGACTCTCTCCTGGCGCCCCTGAGGACGCTATCGGAAGCCATCCGCTCGCTCGTCGGCGTCCCGGATACCCACTGGGACACGCTCTATCGCCCTCTCGTGGAGTCTTTCGCCGCCTGGGTCCAGCAGCTCCCTGCTTCCGAGGCACACCACCATGCCGGACCAGGTGGCCTTCTCCGGCATGGCCTCGAGGTGGCTCATGAGGTGCTGAGGCTGCGCCGCAGCTCGTTGCTGCCCTCCGGAGCACCTGCCGAAGAGTTGGCCCGACTGCAGGACGTGTGGACCTACGCCTGCGTCACGGCGGCGCTCATGCATGATATCGGCAAGCCGATGTCTGACCTGCGGGTGGCCCTGTTCGACGCTGCGGGGCGGGCTCAGGGGCTCTGGGCGCCTCTTGCGGGTCCCATGCCCCCAGGGTTCAGCTATCGTGTCGAATTCAACCGCGGTCGCGTCTACCGGCGCCATGGGCGTATCGCACCGCTCCTGGCACGGCATGTGGTGCCCGTGGAAGGGCTCAACTGGCTGACTTCAGAGCCAGAGGTGATGGATGCCTGGCTCGCGGCCATCCAGGGGGAGTACGAGGAGGCGGGCCCACTCGGGGTGCTCGTCTTAAAGGCTGATGGTCTTTCTGTGGCACGGGACCTCTCCGGCGGGATGGGCACGCGGATGCCGACGGCCCGGGCCCGGCCGTTGGCCGAGCGGTTGCTGACCGCATTGCGCCATCTTCTGGCCGAGGAGGCGCTATCCCTCAACCGTCCCGGTGCCGCGGGCTTTCTGGCCGATGACACACTGTGGCTGGTGTCCAAACGGGTGCTGGACGCCTTGCGGGAGCAGATGCTCCGGGAGGGGCAGCCGGGCGTGCCCTCTCGCAACGACCGCTTGATGGACGAACTGCAGCAGCATGGGCTGCTGGTGCCGAACGGCGACCGGGCGGTCTGGACCTGCGAGGTCCGCGTTGGCGACTGGAGTCAGCGGCTGACCTGTCTTCGCTTCGAGGCTGATCGCCTGTGGCCCGATGCCGACCGGCGGCCCGCCCCTCTGGACGGCATGGTCATCCCCCTTGATGAGGGCGGGGTTGCATCATCGGAGCAGGCCGGGTCCGGTGCAAATGAGAGCGATGGGGCAGGGGAGCCTGACCCCGGGGCACAATCGCCAGACGTGGCGTCAGGCAGTCCGGGCGCGGGCCTGACCGAGCCGGTGGGCGACGCTTCCGTGGATCCGGTCTTCTCTGGGCTGGATCCCGATCCCATTGAGGACCTCCCGCTGCCCTTCGACCAGCCCCCGGAGGGGGTGGACTCCCCCCTACGCGAGGAGACCCGCAGCCCAGCTGCCGCATCCGCAGAGGCTCCTCGGGGCGGACAGACGACGTCACAACCAGCCAGGCAGGCCGCGCCTCCCTCGCCAACCTTCGATACAAACGATGTCGGCCAGCGGTTCCTGGCTTGGCTCCGGGAGGCCATCGCCTCTGGAAGGGTGGAGATCAACACCCCGAAGGCCCGCCTCCACGTGCTGCCCGAGGGGCTGGCGCTGGTCTCCCCTGGCATCTTCCGCGACTTCGACCCGGTCCACTGGGACCGCGCCCAGAAACGGCTCCAGAAGCTCAAGCATCACCGCAAGCTGCCGGACGGGACTAACATCTGGACCTGCCGGGTGGAGAAGGAGCGCAAACGCTCCCTTATTAGAGCCATCCTGATTCCCGACCCCGAGCGGGTGCTCGGCGTCCGGCTGCCACCGCCCAATCCGGTGGTCTCCCTCGTCATGCCGGAGGATGGCCAGGGTGGGTAGGCCCTTCGACAACCGGCTGCGCCCGGTGGTGGAGTTCGTGCCGGCCACCACCCTGACGGGGCTGGGGCTGATCCTGGCCTGGCAGCCGGGAATCATCGCGCCCCTCATGCCGGGGGTGGCTACTGGGGTGGCTGGCGTCTTTGTGGTGACGGGGCTCTGGCGGGGTGTACAGGGGGTGCGCCTGGTAGCCTACCGCCGGCAGCTGAGGCGGCTGCCGCGCTACGTGCTGGATGGCGGCCGGATTCCCTGTTCTCCCAGCCGGCTATTCCTCGGCCGCGGTTTCCGCTGGGACCAGCGCCACAGCCAGCGACTGGTGGAGGTGCGCAACCCGGAGGCCCGCCGGTATCTCGAGCCCGGTCCCCTCTACCGGTGGGCCCGCGCCCTCGAGGCAGCGGCGGAGCGGCGACGCTGGCTCCGGGGCTTCGCCCGCCTCACCGCCCTGGACTCCCGAATGAATCCCCTCCGGCCCCTGCCACCAGTGGGCGGGGACCCGGCCCTGCACGGTGTTGGCCTCGAGGACGAGGAGGACGTCTGGCTCCCCCTGGGGGAGCGGCCCGGTCATACCTTGGTGCTCGGCACCACCCGGGTGGGCAAGACCCGCTTCGCCGAGCTGGTGGTGAGCCAGGACATCCGGCGGGGCGAGGTGGTCATCATGATGGACCCGAAGGGGGACCTGGACCTGCTGCGGCGGATGTACGCTGAGGCGCTGCGGGCCGGCAAGCTGGAGCGGTTCCACATCTTCCACCTGGGCTTCGCCGAGCTCAGCGAGCGCTACAACCCCATCGGGGAGTTCGCCCGCATCACCGAGGTGGCCACCCGCACCACGGCGCCGCTACCGAGCGAGGGCAACTCGGCGGCATTCAAGGAGTTCGCCTGGCGCTTCTCCAACGTGGTGGCCCAGGCGGTGGTGGGGCTGGGGCGCAAGCCGGATCTGAAGACCCTGGGACGCTACGTCACCCACATCGAGCCGCTGCTGGTGGATTACTTCACCCTCTGGCTGGACCGCCAGGGCCCCGAGGACTGGCGCCCGACGGTGGACCGCCTGGTGGCTGACGAGAACTTCCCCAAGCGCCTTCCGCCGGCGCTGAAGAGCCGCGACCGCTATGCGGCCGCCCTGGTGGCCTTCTACAAGGAGCGCAACCTCTACGACCCGGTCTGCGACGGCTTGAAGAGCACCTTCGAGTACGACAAAACCTACTTCGACAAGCTGACCGCGAGCCTCCTGCCTCTCATCGAGAAGCTCACCTCCGGCCGGGTGGGGGAGCTCATCGCGCCCGACTACGACGACCTCGAGGAGCAGCGGCCGATCCTCGACTGGAACAAGGTCATCCGCGAGGGTGGCATCGTCTACGTGGGGCTGGACGCCCTCTCCGACGTGGAGGTGGCCCACGCGGTGGGCAACGCCATGCTGGCGGACCTCACCTCCATCGCCGGGCGGCTCTACAAGCACGGCCACGCCTACGGCCTGCCCGGCGACCCGGGGCGCCGGCCCACCATCAACCTGCACCTGGACGAGTTCAACGAGATCGTCGGTGACGAGTTCATCCCCATGGTCAACAAGGCCGGCGGCGCCGGCATCCAGGTGACCGCCTACACCCAGACGGCCTCCGACGTGGAGGCCGGCATCGGGGACCGTGCCAAGGCGGGCCAGGTCTTCGGCAACTTCAACAACCTGGTCATGCTGAGGGTGCGCAACGAGGAGACCGCGCGGCTGCTCACCGACCAGCTGCCCATGGTGCGGGTCTTCACCAAGGTGGCGGAGTCCCGCACCACCGACAACAACGATCCCGACAGCCCGGTGGACTTCGTCTCCCAGAACGCCGACCGGCTGGCCGAGACCGAGATGGAGATGCTGACCCCCGCGGACCTGGTCAGCCTGCCCAAGGGGCAGGCCTTCGCCCTCATCGAGGGCGGGCGGCTCTACAAGCTGCGTCTCCCCCTGGCAGGGGCTGATCCCTTCCTGCCGAAGGACATGGAGGCGATTGCCGCCTGGGTGCGCGCCCGGAACGGGATGGAGGAACTCCCGGTGGAGCCTTTGCCATGAACGACCGCCGCGCCGGCTGGTGGCGTCTGCCACTCCTCACCGGACTGCTCATGGTGCTGACCCTGGTGGTGCACTTGGTCTACGTCGCCTGGCCCTGGCCGGAGGCGCCTCGCGGCACAGCACCTCTGCGGGCGGCGGTGGCAGCCGAGTGGTCTACGGTTTCCGACCTTGTGGAGGGACCCGCAGCCGAGGTCATCGCCTCGGTGGCCTCCGGCACCTACCAGGTGCTCTTCGTCTGGACGGGCCTGGACTACCTGGTGCGCCGGGCCGCGGACCCGACGCCGATGGAGGGGGCCAACGAGGCGGGGCGCCGGTTCGTGCTGGGCACCTGGATGTTCTTCGAGACGGCCTACTACAGCGTGCAGCTGCTGGGGCTCCGGCTCGGGGTGCTGGCCGTCTCGCTGCCGCTCTTCGCCGTGGCGGGCCTCGGCGGGTTCCTGGACGGGCTGATTGGTTGGTATCTGCGTCGCACCGGTGGCGGACGGGAATCCGGCTTCATTTACCACCGCGCCAAGTTCGCCCTCTGGGGCGCCGTGTTCCTGCTCTGGGCCTGCTACCTGGTCCCACCTGTGGCGCTCGATCCCCGCTGGCAGATACCGCCTTTCGTGGTGCTGTTCGGCCTGGGGATCCGGGTGGCCACTGCCTGGTTCAAGAAGTACCTCTGATGCTCTCGGTCCCTCTTCTGCTGATGATCTGGGGTGGCGCCGATGAAAGGTGATCCACGTCAAAATGGCCTTCCATCCTCGCTGGAGGCTCTACTGGATGTCGCTAAACTGTGCGGTTCCTCACAAAAAGCGTCCACGGACGACAACAACAAGGAGCGTTACATGGGGAAGTGTGCAGTGAAGCGTAAGGAAACCACGCTTGAAGATCTCGTCGACGTCTACCTGGAAGATCGGCTCTTGAGGCCGGCAACCGTCACCACCTATCGAGAGGCGGTACGCCGCTGGGTCAAGGAAACCGGCATCTATGAGCTGAATGGTATCGAGCGCGATGTGGTGTTGGGGTGGCGGAATGCCATTCTGGCACGTGCACGCCCGGAGACTTGGAACAAGTACCGGCGCCATCTCCGGGCACTCATGAACTATGCGATCGATCGCGGTTGGACATCATCCAATCCGTTCAAGGAGGTTCCACCGGCACGCACGGGTCACCGGCTCAAGAAGACCGTGGATTCGGAACTCCTCATTCGGGCCCTGAAACTGCTGAACACGCAAGCCGATGCTGAACCGGAGGAGGGCAAGTTACGCCCGGCTTGGTTCTGGGCGATGGTGATCCGGGCCTTCTACTACACCGGCGTCCGCCGCCGGCAGATCGTCGAACTGCGCTGGGGTGATTTTGACATGGTCAACGGGGTCTGGCGCATTCGCGCCGAGACCTGCAAGACACACCGCGAATGGATGGTGCCGCTTGCACCGGAAGTGCTGGAAGATCTGATGACGCTGTACGAGCGGACCGAGGCACGCATTGGGGGAAAGCCTTCACCCGCCCATCAGATCTACAACGTCACCCTGTTCTATCCCAAGTACAAGGGGCGACGGATGCGGGTGGACCAGGTGGGTGGATTCTTCCATCGCCTGTCGAAGGAGTTGGGAGAGAGGATTACGCCCCATCGGCTGCGCCATACGATGGCGACCCTGCTCGCTGCACAGGGAGACATCCGCACCCTCCAGGAACTGCTGGGCCATACCAACATCAGCACCACCATGGGATATGTGCATCCCGACGTGGACCGCATGCGCTCTTTGGTATCCCACCTTCCAGGAGTCTGATACGGAATCACCTGTTGGCATTGCGGATACCGGGATTGTAGTATTACCTGCGGTATGGTAGCTGTTTTTGTGACGTAAGCGGGTGTCTGCTTGTCTCGGAAAACCGCGAAGCGCGCAGTGACGCCTACAAAAAAAGAAGCCGGAGGTTGTGGACGCAACCTCCGGCAATCTTGGGTGTCTGCTGTGTGCTGAGGTCCTGGATCAGGACCTGATTTGGATTTGGCTCCCCCGGTTGGACTCGAACCAACGACACACGGATTAACAGTCCGCTGATCTACCGACTGATCTACGGGGGAATCGGTCGAGGCCGCGTATATTATCAGACTCCGCGCCGAGATCAACCTCTCCGAAGGCCGGCCGTCAGCGGGCCGCGAAGTCCCGGAATCGGCCCAACGCCGCGTCCAGCTTCTCCATGCTGGTGGCGAAGGAGAGGCGGATGCAGCCCGGGGCGCCGAAGGCCGTTCCCGGCACCATCGCGACCCCGGCGTCGGTGATGAGCCGCTCGGCCAGTTCCAGGTCGTCTTCCACCCCGTCCAGGCCCTCGATGACCCCCTCCACGTTGGGGAAAGCGTAGAAGGTGCCGTCGGAGGGGCGGCAGCGCACGCCCGGGATGGCGTTGAGGGTCTCCACCACGAAATCGTGCCGCTCCTTGAAGGCCTTGACCATCACGCCCACGCAGGACTGGTCGCCCTCGAGCGCCGCCTGGGCCGCCGCCTGGGAGATGGAGGCGGGGTTGGAGGTGCTCTGGGACTGGATCTTCTTCATCGCCCCGATCAGCTTGGCCGGCCCGCCGGCGTAGCCGATGCGCCAGCCGGTCATGGAGTAGGCCTTGGAGACGCCGTTGAGGACGATGGTGCGGTCGTAGAGCTCGGGGCAGGCGTTGAGAATGTTCACGAACGGCGCGCCGGTCCAGAGAATGTGCTCGTACATGTCGTCGGTGGCCACCAGTACCTGGGGGTGGCGCAGCAGCACCTCGCCCAGCGCCGCCATCTCCCCGCGGCTGTAGGCCGCGCCGGTGGGGTTGGAGGGGCTGTTGATGACGAACAGGCGGGTGGCGGGGGTGATGGCCGCCTCCAGCTGCGCCGGGGTGATCTTGAAGCCCTGCTCCAGACCGGCCGGGATGATGACGGGCTCGGCGCCGGCCAGCAGCACCATGTCCGGGTAGGAGACCCAGTAAGGGGCGGGGATGATCGCCTGGTCGCCGGGATTCAGCAGCGCCTGGGCCATGTTGTAGAAGCTCTGCTTGCCGCCGCTGGAGACCAGGATCTGGTTCGGCGCGTAGTTCAGGCCGTTGTCGCGCTCGAACTTGGCGATGACGGCCTGCTTGAGGCCGGCGGTGCCGTCCACCGCGGTATACTTGGTGAAGCCGTCGCGGATGGCCTTGATGGCCGCCTCCTTGATGTGCTCGGGGGTGTCGAAATCCGGCTCACCGGCGCCCAGGCCGATGATGTCCTTCCCCGCGGCGCGCAGCTCGGCGGCCCGGGCCGTGATGCTCAGGGTGGGGGAGGGCTTGATGGATTGAACTCGGGTCGACAGTTGCACGTCCAAGTGGGGACTCCTTGAAATGGGGTATCCGCGAACAGGTTTTTCAAGACAATCAATCATACTGGATGCAAGAGGGCAGAAAAATCCCCATGGAACAGAAGTTCGAGCTCGCCTCCGACTACAGGCCCGCCGGCGACCAGCCGGAGGCGATCGTCCGCCTGGCGGAGGGGCTGGAGGAGGGGCTGGCCTACCAGACCCTGCTGGGCGTGACCGGCTCGGGCAAGACCTTCACCATCGCCAACGTCATCCAGCAGCTGCAGCGCCCCACCCTGGTCATGGCGCCCAACAAGACCCTGGCCGCCCAGCTCTACGCGGAGATGCGGGAGTTCTTCCCGCGCAACGCGGTGGAGTACTTCGTCTCCTACTACGACTACTACCAGCCCGAGGCCTACGTCCCCGCCAGCGACACCTATATCGAGAAGGACGCCTCCATCAACGAGCAGATCGAGCAGATGCGCCTCTCCGCCACCCGGGCCCTGCTGGAGCGGGAAGACACCATAATCGTCGCCACCGTCTCGGCCATCTACGGCCTGGGCGACCCGGCGGCCTACCATGGCATGGTGCTGCACCTGAAGACCGGGGACCAGGTGGATCAGCGCCACATCCTGCGGCGGCTGGCGGAGCTGCAGTACACCCGCAACGACCTGGAGCTGGGGCGGGCCAACTACCGGGTGCGGGGGGATGTGATCGACGTGTACCCGGCCGAGTCGGAGTCCGAGGCGGTGCGCGTCGAGCTGTTCGACGACGAGGTGGAGAGCCTGAGCTTCTTCGACCCCCTCACCGGCGAGGTGCTGCGCCGGGTGCAGCGGCTGACCATCTACCCCAAGTCCCACTATGTCACCACCCGCCAGACGGTGCTCGACGCCATCGACGCCATCAAGGCGGAGCTGGCGGAGCGGCTCGAGCAGCTGCGCCAGGCCGGCAAGCTGGTGGAGGCCCAGCGGCTGGAGCAGCGCACCCGCTTCGACCTGGAGATGATGCAGGAGCTGGGCTACTGCAACGGCATCGAGAACTACTCCCGCCATCTCACCGGGCGCAACCCCGGCGACCCGCCGCCGTGCCTGTTCGACTACCTGCCCGACGCGGCCCTGCTGGTGATCGACGAGTCCCACGTGACCATACCCCAGCTCGGGGGCATGTACCGGGGCGACCGGGCGCGCAAGGAGAACCTGGTGGAGTACGGCTTCCGGCTGCCCTCGGCGCTCGACAACCGGCCATTGCGGTTCGAGGAGTTCGAGCGCCTGGCGCCCCAGACCATCTTTGTTTCCGCCACCCCCGGCCCCTACGAGGAGGCCCATGCCGGCCAGGTGGTGGAGCAGGTGGTGCGGCCCACGGGCCTGGTGGACCCGGAAGTGGAGGTGCGGCCCGCCACCACCCAGGTGGACGACCTGCTCTCCGAGATCGGCCTGCGGGTGGCCGCCGACGAGCGGGTGCTGGTGACCACGCTGACCAAGCGCATGGCCGAGGACCTCACCGACTACCTGGGCGAGCACGACATCCGGGTGCGCTACCTCCACTCGGACATCGACACGGTGGAGCGGGTGGAGATCATCCGCGACCTGCGGCTGGGCAAGTTCGACGTGCTGGTGGGCATCAACCTCCTGCGGGAGGGGCTGGACATGCCCGAGGTGTCGCTGGTGGCGATCCTCGATGCGGACAAGGAGGGGTTCCTGCGCTCGGACCGGTCGCTGATCCAGACCATCGGCCGCGCGGCCCGCAACCTGCACGGCAAGGCCATTCTCTACGCCGACCGGATCACCGGCTCCATGCGCCGGGCCATCGACGAGACCGAGCGCCGCCGCGCCCGGCAGGTGGCCCACAACGAGGCCCACGGCATCACCCCCCAGACCATCCGCAAGGCGGTGCGGGACATCATCGAGGAGGTGCACGCGGGCAGCGTGGGCACCCCGCGGGAGTACGCCCGGGTGGCCGAGGAGCTGGCGGAGTACGGCCGCATGGGGCCGGAGGAGCTGGCCCGCACCCTCAAGCGCCTGGAGCAGGAGATGTACGAGCGGGCCCGCAACCTGGAGTTCGAGGAGGCCGCCCGCCTGCGGGACCGGATCCACCACATCCGGGAGCAGGCCCTGGGGGTCACGGATCTGGCGGCGGCGGGGTAGGGCGCCGGTGCGCCACCGCGCCGGATGCCCTCACTCGGCCACCTGGCCGAAGCGCTGGTGCAGGTAGTCGATGATGGCGTCCGACTCGTAGACCCAGGTGTCCCGGCCCTGGGCGTCGGTGATCCGCAGGCAGGGCACCTTCACCTGGCCGCCCCCTTCCCCGAGCGCCCGGCGGTGGGTCGGGTCGTGCTGGGCATCGCGCAGCTCGACGGGCAGGGACAGGCGCCGCAGCTCCCGGCGGACCTTGAGGCAGAAGGGGCAGGTACGGAACTGGTACAGGGCCAGGCCGCGCGCCTCGGCCTCCACCCGCTGCTGCTCCGCCTCCGGGCGGACCACCCCGCGGGGCGTGGTGAGCTTCTCCCACAGCAGCATGAAGGGTCCGAGGATGAGCCGGACCGTCCGGAAGAACATTCTGAAGAACCATCTCATGGGCAGGCATTCCCGTGTCGTTGCCGGAACGGCGCCCATGGTACCCGAAGCGCGCGCCGATTCATCCCGTTGCCGCCCCGGCGCCGGCGGCGCTGGAAAAGATCTGTGCCAAGGCTCTTGCGCGGCCTGCGCCTCTTCTGTATATTTCTCCGCTCTTCAGGCGCGTAGCTCAGCTGGTTAGAGCACCACCTTGACATGGTGGGGGTCGTTGGTTCGAGTCCAATCGCGCCTACCAGATACGAAGGCACCGCGCCTGCGGTGCCTTCTCTATTTGGGGCGTCTGCGCCCGCATGGTAACGGCGTCTTATGTGTACTGCGCCGCTCTTGGAGGCCCATTCAGCGAGTCGCCGGCCGGTCAGATGCAAGGCGCGCTTGCGCAGGAATGGCAGGCCCCCTTTCAAGCAAGCGCAACGCCGCAGATGGCCGGCCGGCGGCTCGCCCGCAGGGAGCCCCCCGAAAGCACCATGACGGCGTTGCAGCGCTTGGCAAGGGAACAACCATTGCCTGCGCACTGCGCCTTGTCCTGGCACTTTCGGGGGGCTCTGAAAGCACCTCCAAGAGTGGCGCAGTACACTAGCACGTGGCCTCTCGTATGGGTCACCACTGAAAAGGAGTACCGACATGCCCGTGATTACCCTCCCCGACGGCAGTCGTCGCGAATACCCCCAGCCGGTCACCCTCCTGGAAATCGCCCAGTCCATCGGTCCCGGCCTGGCCAAGGCCGCGCTGGCCGGCAAGGTGGACGGCCGCCTGCTGGATCTCTCGACCCCGGTGGAGAACGACGCCCAGGTGGCCCTGGTCACCGACCGCGACCCCGAGGGGCTGGAGATTATCCGCCACTCCACCGCCCACCTGCTGGCCCAGGCCGTGAAGGAGCTGTTCCCCGGCGCCCAGGTGACCATCGGGCCGGTGATCGAGGACGGCTTCTACTATGACTTCGCCTTCGGGCGCAGCTTCACGCCCGAGGATCTCGAGGCCATCGAGAAGCGGATGCAGGAGCTGGCCGAGGCCGACCTGAGCGTCACCCGCACGGTGATGCCCCGCGACGAGGCCGTCGACTTCTTCCGCGGCATCGGGGAGGAGTACAAGGCGCGGATCATCGCCGACATCCCGGCGGGGGAGGCGCTTTCCCTCTACCGGCAGGGCGACTTCGTCGACCTGTGCCGCGGCCCCCACGTGCCCAGCACCGGCCGGCTGAAGGCGTTCAAGCTCACCAAGGTGGCCGGCGCCTACTGGCGCGGGGATGCCCGCAACGAGATGCTCCAGCGCATCTACGGCACCGCCTGGAGCGACCGCAAGGCGCTCAAGGCCTACCTCCGGCGGCTGGAGGAGGCCGAGAAGCGGGATCACCGCCGCATCGGCCGCGAGCTGGACCTCTTCAGCCTGCAGGAGGACGCCGGCGGCGGCCTGGTGTTCTGGCACCCCAAGGGCGCGCGCATCCGCAAGGTCATCGAGGACTACTGGCGCGATCGCCATGTGCGCTCGGGCTACGAGCTGCTGTTCACCCCGCACATCGCGCTGGAGGACCTCTGGCACACCTCCGGGCACACGGACTTCTACCGCGAGTCCATGTACAAGCCCATGGAGGAGGACGAGCAGCTCTACCAGCTCAAGCCCATGAACTGCCCGTTCCACGTCCTGATCTACAAGGATCGGCTGCGCTCCTACCGCGAGCTGCCGTTCCGCTGGGCGGAGCTCGGTACCGTCTACCGGCACGAGATGTCCGGCGCGCTGCACGGGCTGATGCGGGTGCGCGGCTTCACCCAGGACGACGCCCACGTCTTCTGCCGCGAGGAGCAGATCGAGGACGAAATCCTGGCCATCCTCGACCTCACCCTGTCGATGCTCAACGACTTCGGCTTCACCCAGTTCGAGGTCAACCTCTCCACCCGCCCGGACAAGTCGGTGGGTTCGGACGCGATCTGGGACAAGGCCACCGCCGGCCTGAAGGGCGCGCTCGCCCGCAAGGGGCTCGACTATGCGGTGGACGAGGGCGGCGGCGCCTTCTACGGACCCAAGATCGATATCAAGATCGAGGACACCATCGGCCGCCAGTGGCAGTGCTCCACCGTGCAGCTCGATTTCAACCTGCCCGAGCGCTTCGATCTCGAGTACGTGGCCGAGGACGGCCAGCGCCGCCGGCCGATCATGATCCACCGCGCACTGCTGGGATCCATCGAGCGTTTCTTCGGAATTCTCATCGAACACTACGAGGGGAAATTCCCCGCCTGGCTGGCCCCGGTGCAGGCGGTGGTGCTGGATATTACTGATAGACAGGCCGATTATGCCCGGGAAGTCGAAGAATTCCTGAAAAAACAGGGATTCAGGGTGGCTTCCGACTTGAGAAACGAGAAGATCGGCTTTAAAATCCGCGAACACACGCTCCAACGCGTGCCCTACCTGCTGGTGGTGGGCGACCGCGAGATGGAGCAACGGGCTGTTGCAGTGCGCACACGTTCCGGCGAAGACCTGGGTAGCCTCTCACTCGAGGCATTCAGCGAACGTCTCGCCGATGAAGTGACGCGCCGGGTATAACTGGACTGGAGGATTAGCCGATCGCTGCAGAAAAGGAAACACGCCGAAACGACCAGATCACGGCGTCCGAGGTCCGCGTCATCGACGCGGAAGGTGAACAGCTCGGCGTGCTGCCCGTTCGCGAGGCACTGCGCATGGCGGAGGAGGCGGAGCTGGACCTCGTCGAGGTCTCGCCGACGGCCAAGCCTCCGGTATGCCGCATCATGGATTACGGCAAGTTCTTGTTCGAGAAGAACAAGCAACGACAGGTTGCCAAGAAGAAACAGAAGCAGGTCCAGATTAAGGAAGTGAAGTTCCGTCCAGGGACGGAAGAAGGGGATTACCAGGTGAAGCTTCGCAACCTGGTACGTTTCCTGAACGAAGGGGACAAGGCCAAGATCACGCTGCGCTTCCGTGGCCGGGAGATGGCCCACCAGGAGCTCGGGCTCAAGCTGCTCAACCGGGTTGAGCAGGACCTCATCGAGCTCGGTGCGGTGGAACAGCGACCGCGCATGGAAGGCCGGCAGATGGTCATGGTGATCGCCCCGAAAAAGAAATGACGCCAGCCCATGGGGCCGGCGTCACCATTACTAAACTCGAATGCGGAGAGTTGTAGTCATGCCCAAGATGAAGTCCAACCGCGGAGCGGCCAAGCGCTTCAAGAAGACCGCCTCCGGCGGCTTCAAGCGCGGCCAGTCGCACCTGCGCCACATCCTCACCAAGAAGAGCAGCAAGCGTAAGCGCCACCTTCGCCACAGCACCATGGTGCATGAGGCCGATGTGGGTCTGATCAAACGCATGTTGCCCTACAGCTGAGCGAGCGGAGGTTTAAGCGACCATGCCCCGAGTCAAGCGCGGCGTGCAGGCACGTGCACGCCACAAGAAAGTTCTCAAGCAGGCCAAGGGTTACTACGGTGCCCGCAGCCGCGTCTACCGTGTTGCCAAGCAGGCCGTCACCAAGGCCGGTCAGTACGCCTACCGCGACCGCCGTCAGCGCAAGCGCCAGTTCCGCGCCCTGTGGATCGCGCGCATCAACGCCGCGGCCCGCGAGTGCGGCCTGTCCTACAGCCGCCTGATCCACGGCCTCAAGCTGGCCTCCGTGGAGATCGACCGCAAGGTGCTGGCTGATCTGGCCGTGTTCGAAAAGGCGGCGTTTGCCGCCATTGCCGAAAAGGCCAAGGCCAGTCTGGCCGGTTGACAGCCTTCCGGCGCCCGGTGATCCGGGTGCCCTGTAACGGAGAAGGGGAAGGCAGGTGCCTTCCCCTTCTTTGTTTCAAACCGGCCGGGCGCAGCCCCCGGCCGGCATGCGAAAGCGGAGCAAACCAATGCAAGAGCTGTCGGAAATCCTCGCGCACGCGGAGCAGGCGGTATCCGACGCCGCCGACCTGGCCGCACTGGACGGAGTCCGCGTCCGCTACCTCGGCAAGAAGGGGGCCCTGACCGAATACCTCAAGGGCATGGGCCAGTTGCCGCCCGAGGAGCGTCCGCGCGCGGGACAGGCGGTCAACGAGGCCAAGCAGCGCCTGCAGGGTCTGATCAAGGCCCGCGGCGACATCCTCGAGGCCGAGCGGCTCGAGCGCCGCCTGGCCGGTGAGGCGGTGGACATCACCCTGCCGGGCCGGGGTCAGCCCCGCGGCGGCCTGCACCCGGTTACCCGCACCCTGCAGCGCATCGAGCGCATCTTCGCCGAGATGGGTTTCGAGGTGGCCGAGGGCCCCGAGGTGGAGGATGACTACCACAACTTCGAGGCGCTCAACATCCCGGCCCACCACCCCGCGCGGGCGATGCACGACACCTTCTACTTCCCCGACGGCCGGCTGCTGCGCACCCACACCTCGCCGGTGCAGGTGCGGGTGATGGAGTCGCGCAAGCCGCCCCTGCGCATCATCGCCCCGGGGCGGGTCTACCGCTGCGACTCCGATCTGACCCATACCCCCATGTTCCACCAGGTGGAGGGGCTGATGGTGGACGAGTCCATCAGCTTCGCCGACCTGAAGGGCATCCTCCACGATTTCGCCATGCGCTTCTTCGAGCGCGAGCTGGAGGTGCGCTTCCGGCCCTCCTACTTCCCCTTCACCGAACCCTCGGCGGAGATGGACATCCAGTGCGTGCACTGCTCGGGCGCCGGCTGCCGGGTGTGCAAGCAGAGCGGCTGGCTGGAGGTGCTCGGTTGCGGCATGGTCCATCCGCGGGTGTTCGAGTTCGTCGGGGTGGACAACGAGCAGTACACCGGCTTTGCCTTCGGGCTGGGCGTGGAGCGCTTCGCCATGCTCCGCTACGGCGTGAACGACCTGCGCATGTTCTTCGAGAACGACCTGCGCTTCCTGCGTCAGTTCGCCTGAAATAATAGTATAAACATAGGGAAAGAGGTTGAAGTTAAGGCGTATTATGAGTACTTTCGACGCCGCTGTCCTCGTTCCCGCCGGAATGGATTGAAGCGACATGAGACTCAGCGAACAGTGGTTGCGTGAATGGGTCAACCCGCCGGTGGCCACGCCGGCCCTGGCCGAGCAGCTCACCATGGCCGGCCTCGAGGTGGATGCCGTGGAGCCCGCCGCGCCCGCCTTCAGCGGCGTGGTGGTGGGCGAGGTGCTGGAGGTGAGGCCCCACCCCAACGCCGACAAGCTGCGGGTGTGCCAGGTGGACGTCGGCGGCGAGGCGCCGGTCGGAATCGTCTGCGGCGCCCCCAACGTGCGGACCGGCATGCGCGCTCCCACCGCCGTGGTGGGGGCGGAGCTGCCCGGCGGCTTCCGGATCAAGAAGGCCAAGCTGCGCGGCGAGCCCTCCGCCGGAATGCTCTGCTCAGCGGCCGAGCTGGGGCTGAACGAGGACGCCAGCGGTCTCTGGGACCTGCCCGCAGACGCCCCCGTGGGCAAGGATCTGCGCGCCTGGCTGGGACTCGACGATCACTGCATCGAGGTGGACCTCACCCCCAACCGCGGCGACTGCCTGAGCGTGGCCGGCGTGGCGCGCGAAGTGGGCGTACTCAATCGCGTGCCGGTGACGCCGCCGGCCCTGGAGCCGGTGGCGGCGACCTGCCCCGACACCTTCCCGGTCGCGATCGAGGCGGGGAGCCAGTGCCCGCGCTACACCGGGCGGGTCATCCGCAACATCCGCACCGGCGTGAGCTCGCCGCTGTGGCTGCAGGAGCGGTTGCGGCGCAGCGGGTTGCGCAGCATCAGCCCGGTGGTGGACGTGACCAACTACGTGCTGCTGGAGCTGGGCCAGCCCATGCACGCCTTCGACCTCGACCGCCTGCGGGGCGGCATCGTGGTGCGCATGGCGCGCCCCGGCGAGCCCATCACGCTGCTCGACGGCCAGGCGCTGGAGCTGGAACCGGAGACCCTGGTGATCGCCGACGGCGACCATGCCCAGGCCATCGCCGGGGTCATGGGCGGCGAGGGTTCGGGCGTGGAGGCGGAGACGGTGAACGTCTTCCTCGAGAGCGCCTACTTCGAGCCGGTGGCCACGGCCGGACGCGCCCGCCGCTACGGCCTGCACACCGACTCCTCCCACCGCTTCGAGCGGGGGGTGGATCCGCAGCTGCAGGCCCGGGCGCTGGAGCGCGCCACCCGGCTGCTGCTGGATATCGTCGGCGGTGAGCCCGGGCCGGTTGTCGAGGTGCGGGACGACGCCCACCTGCCCGCCGGGTGCGAGGTGAGCCTGCGCCGGGAGCGCATCACCCGGGTCCTCGGCACCACCATAGCCGACGCGGAGGTGAGTGACACCCTGGAGCGGCTGGGCATGCGGGTGGGCGCCGCCGCCGCCGGCTGGACGGTCAAGGTCCCCACCTACCGTTTCGACGTGGAACGGGAAGTGGACCTGATCGAGGAGATCGGCCGCATCCACGGCTATGCCCGCCTGCCCGTGCGCCGGCCCACCGGCGAGCTGCTGATGCCCGAGCTGCCGGAGACGCGTATCGAGCTGGAGCGCATGCAGGGCGAGCTGACCGCCCGCGGTTACCAGGAGGCGGTGACCTACAGCTTCGTCGACCCGAAGCTGCAGGCGGTGCTGGATCCGGGACGGGAGCCCCTGGCGCTGGCCAATCCCATCTCCGCGGACCTGGCGGTCATGCGCACCAGCCTGTGGCCGGGTCTCATACAGGCGCTGCGCTACAACCAGAACCGCCAGGAACCGATGGTGCGCCTGTTCGAGACCGGGCTGCGGTTCGTGCCCGTGGACGGCGAGCTGAAGCAGGAGCGCATGATCGGCGGCGTGGCGGCCGGGCTTTCCGCCCCGGAGCAGTGGAGCCTGCCGCGGCGCAAGGTGGACTTCTTCGACCTCAAGGCCGACGTGGAGGCGCTGCTGGCCCTGACCGGCGAGCCGGAGGCCTTCCGCTACGTGCGCTCGACCCATCCGGCCCTGCATCCGGGACAGGCGGCCGAGATCCTGCGCGGTGACGAGGTGGTGGGGCAGGTGGGTCTGCTGCACCCCGCCGTGGAGCGCGACCTCGACCTGGATGGCCCGGTCTACCTGTTCGAGCTGCGCCTGGCGGTGCTGGAGCGGGCGCGGCTGCCCGCCTTCCGCGAACTCTCGCGCTTCCCCGCCGTGCGTCGCGACCTGGCCCTGGTGCTGGACGAAACGGTTTCCGCGGAGCAACTGGTCGCCTGTATTCGGGCGGCTGCGGGGGAATCTCAGGAAGAGGTGAGGATTTTTGACGTTTATCGTGGCGAAGGCATTGATCCCGGTAGAAAAAGTCTGGCCATCAGCTTGACCTTCCGGGATCCTTCGCGCACTCTTAATGAAGCTGAAATCAACGAAGCCCTGAAAAGGGTGGTCAATGCGTTGCAGACCGAACTTAATGCATCGCTTAGGGAGTGATAATGGCGCTGACGAAAGCCGATCTGGCTGAAAAGCTGTTCGAGGAACTGGGACTCAACAAACGTGAAGCCAAGGAGATGGTGGAAAGCTTTTTCGAGGAGATCCGCACCGCCCTGGAGGCAGGCGAACAGGTGAAGCTCTCGGGCTTCGGCAATTTCGACCTGCGCAGCAAGAACGAGCGCCCCGGGCGCAATCCCAAGACCGGCGAGGAGATCCCCATCAGCGCCCGTCGGGTCGTGACTTTCCGGCCTGGCCAGAAACTGAAGGCGAGGGTCGAGGCCTATGCTGGAAACGAGCAATAACAACGAGCTGCCTGTCCTTCCGGGCAAGCGCTACTTCACCATCGGTGAAGTGAGCGAGCTGTGCGGCGTCAAGCCGCACGTGCTCCGCTACTGGGAGCAGGAGTTCCCGCAGCTGAAGCCGGTGAAGCGCCGGGGCAACCGGCGCTACTACCAGCGCCAGGATGTGCTCATGATTCGCCAGATCCGCAGCCTGCTCTACGAGCAGGGCTACACCATCGGCGGCGCCCGCCAGCGACTCTCGGGAGAGGAGGCGCGGGAAGAGGCTTCCCAGGTGAAGCAGCTGATCCGGCAGTTGAGCACGGAACTGGAAGAGGTGCTCGAGGGGTTGCGCCGCTGACCTGTAATGGGCGGTATGGAACGTTTCCATTCCGGGACGTTTCCGGTATGATACCGCCCTCCAGCGCACCAGCAGGATGCGCCGGAAATTACCGAACGGGGCGTAGCGCAGCCTGGTAGCGCACCTGAATGGGGTTCAGGTGGTCGGAGGTTCAAATCCTCTCGCCCCGACCAATAAAAACAAGGGTTTACGGCTTGCCGTAGACCCTTTTTTTATGCCCAGGGTAACGGGCTGGGTGACAATTCAACCACTTCAACCTTCGGGATCACGGTGTAGGCTTGTCCGCATGATCACTCGTGAGCTCATCAACAGGTATGAAGGGGTTGCCGGTCCTATTGCCTTCACGCTGGCGCGGGTTGCTCCAGAGATGGAGGGGCCCTTGGTGCGGTTGATGCTCGAGGTGATCGAGGGCGTAAGGCCCCCTCTCACGGATCGCGATCTCGGAATCTCGTCTCCTCCGAACGCTGAAAGCTAGGCAGATGGACAAAGGGGCTAGACCGGCTTCCCGCTTTTACGCGCCTGCCAGCTGGCGGCCTGGCGGAGGCCCGCGGCCGTGCCGGGCTCGCCGGATAGGCTGAAGGATTGGCCGCCCAGGGAGAGTGTGATGGTGTCTCCGCCACCGACTGCGCCGCCGGCGGCGAATCGCGGCAACGTTGGAACGACCGGACCGCCGGTCGCGAAGCGCGGCAGCTGCAGGCTGTTCAGGCGCCGCATGAAGTCGCTGCCATAGTGCCGGACGGCCTTCGCCTGGATGACCCACTCGTTGCGGCTCAGGCGGGCGAGGATGGAGTCTGATGTCTCAGTGCCCGGACCGGTGATGAGCCCTCCCCGCGCCCGCCCGGGTGCCCCAGAGAGTAGATCGCCGGCCCGCTTATCGTACTGGGCGTTCTCGTTGGAGATGGTCACGACAGGAAGCACCAATGGGTTGTCCTGCAGTTTGGCCTGCAGTTGCGCGCGGAGGTCATCGGCAGACTGCTGCGCGCCCTCCGCATCAAAGCCGATCTCGATCTGCTTAAGGTACTCGGCATCGGCGAGCAGCTGCTGGATCTGCTGCTGGGCGGCGCCGGCCTCAGCTTTCGCTTGCTCTTCCTGTGCCTTCGCCGCCTCGTTCGCGACAGCGGCGGCCTGGTCAATCAGCCCGCGCAGCACCAGGTCGGAGTAGTTCCCGCCCTGCTGCATCTGCATCACCAGGTCCTTCGCCTCGCGCGCCTTGGCGATGGCTCCCTCCAGGTCGCCATCAGAGAGGGCGTTCCGCGCGCCAGTGATGAATCCGGCGAAGTCCAGCGTGGTCAGCTCTTCGGGGGCTTTTTCTGACTTGCCGATGCTGTCGCGGGCCTCTTGGAACTCCTTTTCGATATCCTTCCTCTGCTGCTGGGCGCTCTTGATCTTGCTGTTGGCGTCCTCGTAGGCCTTAATTTGTTTCGCCAGCTCGCTCTTGATGGCGGCGGTCTCGGCCTTCCGGGCGTCGGACAGCTTTGTGCTGAAGTCCGCTTCCATCCCGGTGCGCTCGCGCAGCAGTCCCTGCAGGTTGTTCAGGTGCTCACGGTAGAGTCGCTCCTGCTTGGCGTAGGAAACGGCGAGCTGTGACGGGGCCTTGGCCGGGTCGCTGGGGTCGTATTCCTGGCGTGACTGCATGTCACGTTTTGCTCGGTAGTAGTCGCGCGCGGCAGCCACCCGCTTGGCGTAGTCGCGGAGCTCATCGGCAGTCATCTTCTCCAGCTCTGCGTTGCTCGCCCGCACCAGATTGGCGTGCTCTGCATGGCTGGCGGCAATCTCCTCCTGGGCGCGCAGGTACTTCTGCTTCCGCGCCTCAATGCCGTCCAACGTCGAGTAATAATCCTTGATGGTGAGGCCAAGCCGGATCAGCTGCTCGGCTGCGAAGACAAACACGCTAGCCTTCAGCAGCCCGTTCAGTACGCCGACCGCGGCGGACAGCTTGCCCACGCCGACCGCCGCGGCCGCGGCGCCCTTGGCCCATGCGCCGAACTCGACCGCTACGCCGATGGCCTTATACCCGGCCCACAGCTTCGCCACTGCGATCAGCTCATCCTTGAGCCCGATGAGTGCGCCGGCGGCTGCCTTGATGGCCTCTGCAGCGCCGATGATGTAATGCCCTATTTCTTCCGCCCACGCCTTGAGCTGGCCCGTCCGGGCCATCTCCTGCGTGGCGGCCAACAGCTCGCGCAGCTGACCCTTGAAGTAGTCCAGCGCACCGCTCTGTGCGACGGTGTTCAGGAAGGCCGACCAAGTGTCCTTCATGTTCGACACCAGACCATTCCAGGTCTGCATCTGCGCCTGGGCGGACCCCGCGGTGGCCTTGCCCATCTCATCGATGAGCAGTCGGATGGCGTCCCGCCCGAGATCTCCGCCTTCGCTCAGCTTCTGCAGCTCCTGGGTGGTGCGCCCCGTGGCCTTCGACAGGAGATCCCAGACGGGTACCCCGCGTTCGACCAGCTGCAGGATCTCCTCGCCCTGCAGTTTCTGCTTCGCCCAGGCCTGGCCGACTGCGATGATGACACCTTCCAGGTTCTCCTGCCCCCCGCCAACGCGGGCGGCCTGGTCCGTCAGCGCCTGCATCGTCCCATCCATCGGGTCGAGGCCGAACGCCTTGAGCTTGACGAACGCCTCGGTGACGCCCTGCAACTGGAAGGGAGTGTTCGCCGTGAACTCGCGCACCCAGGCGAACGCGCGCTCGCCGCCCGCCGCCGAGCCCATGAGCCCGTCCAGCTGAGTGCGCAGCCGCTCGAACTCGCCGCCCACCCGCAGGATGCCGGTCACTGAGCTCAACGCAGTGCGCAGCGACAGGTAGGCGGCCCCCAGCCGAAGGACGGACTTCGTCAGGCTCCGCACGGCGCCGTCGGCGGCGTTCAGGTGGCGGGTGAACCCGGCCCCTTGGGTGCTGCCTGCTGCGCTGATTGCCTTGGCGGCGCCGCCGACCTGAGACTGCATGGTTCTCAGCCCCTGGCGGAACTGCTCTGCACTCAGCTTGACGACGATGTCGATAGTCTGATCAGCCATGATTGTTATCCTCGGCCGGCCGCAGTGCCGCCATGAAGAGAGACCACGGGTAGTCCCACACTTGGTGGTGACCCTGGCGGATCAGAGCTACACAGAGCTGATCGAGTCGGTGAACCCCATTGCCACCGCCTTTTCCCCGACCTCTATCAGCCGAGTCCGCAACTCGAAAAAATGCGGGTTCACCTCTTTGCATGCCTCGAGAACAACGCGGAGCTGGCTTGGGGTCGATGCCTCAACCTGGTCATCGGAGAGATCGGTCATTCGCCGGAGGTCTCGGAGCGTCAGTTCCTTGAAAAGGAATCCATCGATGAGGTCTGTTTCATGGTTTTCCTCGCTCTCGGTGCTTATCGCCTGCAACCATTCCCGAACCTCGCTTACGGTCAGCTCGCGAACAGTTACAGTGAGCTCACCGCATTCGACCTGCTTCTCGTTGCTCTTGAGAGCCATGGTTTTACTCCTGTATGTCTCAGTGAAGGGTTTCAGTCGGATTTCCGAGCACGTCAGCAACGAGCCCACCAACCTGTGGATTCAGGTCGATGCACAGCCGCGCCAACCCCTCAAGCTGAGAAGGTGTGCAGGCATCGATCTGCGGCGGGGTCATGTCAGTGAACAACTGAAGCACCTGGATGGGAAAGGCCTTCAGAAGATAAAGGCCTATGCGATCGTTGGTGCTGAGAAGGTAGTTCCGGTACCAGGCGCACCACGTGGTTGCCTCGGGAGCAGAGACGCGATGGATAGTGGCTAGGAATGAACCGATTTCCACCTTCATGAGTCATCCCTCATGGGGAAAAGAGCCCGATATTTCCGCCTCGGGGCCGGGCTGAGAGGTACACGAGAATGTCCCGATATCACCACCTCGGGACCACGGTGGGTCGGCGGCGAAGAGGTGGGAGAAGCCGCCGAATTCCTTGCTGACATGTGGTTACGGGTTAGCCCGTGCCACACGACTGGACGCCGAATAGAGGACGATGGTGGTGTACGCCGCCTTCAGCTGCGATGGCGTATGGAGCGCGATCCACTGGTCCCCGTAGGCCTCCTTCTTGCCAGTGAATCGTCCGTTCGGGCCCTTCTGGTTAATCAGGCTGGTTACCTGCCAGGGTTTCAGTACACGGAACCTGGTGGTCCCGCGCTGACCGACAAGTATCCGCTGGTCACCAAACCAGAGACCAGGGCCGGCGGTCTTGGTGAAGGGGATATCCTTGATGCGTCCGATACTGCCATCGACAGTAAGGTCCGTCCCGGGCACCTTGAAGTTGGCGCCGAACTTCTTCGCCTGGCCGACCATGGTAGCCACGGTGCCGCTCATGAGTCCGAGGTCCGCCCTGTAGTAGCGGGTGTCCTCGAGCAGCCCTTTGCGGAGGGCAAGGCGGTAGAGGAGGGTATCCATGTACTCGTCGGGGTCCGTTCCAACCGGCGTATCCGTGTCGAACGCATAGGCGTTGGTGGCATAGCTGTAGCTGATAGCGTAGGCGGTGCCATCGGCTGGAATAAGCGGCTCTCCCGCCTCGTCGGACAGGTAGATCTCGCCCAGGTTGTAGTTGAGCACGTAGTAGATGCCGGGCACCTGCTCCCCGGTGCCGTCCCACTCCGCGACCGCGCCACCGTTGTAGGTAACGGTAATCGGGTTCTTGGTGCTTCCGATCTGCGCGCCCTGGAGATCATAGGTCTTGCGCGGGCGGACGACAGGGAAGTGATCGAGAATGAAGACTCTCTTTGCCCCATCGGCCTGGAGTTCCAGGTCCTCGCCGACGATCGGAACCGCGCCGTACTCATCGGAGGCATGGATGAATTCGTTCATCACCAGGTGATGTGAATCCTCGGCAATGATGCGTGCCGAGTTGTTCATGTTCTCCACCACGGGGTCATAGTCGATGCTTCTGGCGGTAGCGAGGTGGCGGAGTTCATCGCTGAGTTCAAAAGCGATTTTCTGCGGGATGGGATAAGCGAGTTCCGACGTCTGAACGACCCCGGCCCGAGGGATCTCCTGCCCCTCGTAGACGCGGGTGTCGGTGCGACCCGCCGCCGTGGTGTCTCGATGGCTGTAGGCGATGCTGATGCTCGAGGCGAAGGCATCAGTCCCCGCGTCCACCAGGGGGAGAAACTCCATCCTGTAGAGCGCTTCACGCAGCACGGTGCGCTCCCAGACGGCAGGCACACTGACGTCGGCAACGCTCCCATCCCCCGCGGACAGCATCTTGCTTTCGTGCATCAGCCGAGGTGTGTGGTCAGCATCGAAGCGTATCAGGACCTCGTCGGTGAACTTTCGAATCGGAGCCGGCAGCGAACCGCCATACTGGGCGAACCGCTTGGCGTCAGGTATCGACAGGTAGCCCAGCCGGCGGTCGATGTTCTCCTGCAACCTGCGAATCTCGGGATAGAGCGCGTCCATCATGTCCTCCTGGCGCTTGGGTGGTGCGGTTAACCCTTGATGGCAGCTCATCGAGTTGCCGGTGGTTCGCCGCCGGTACGCCGACAGTTCACCGCTGGAGGGCATGACAAAACAATGGAGTACCGTGGCACTCAATTTCTAGGGCAGTAAACTACGAGGGACGGTCACTGAGGGATGCGGAATGGATACCAGAGATAGGAAGAGGATGCGGATCGGCGCCATCGTCACAGTTGGGTGGGTTTCCGTCATGGCGGTGCTACTTTGGCGACTGTACCCATCAGGCGGAATGACTCCAAACGAACTTGGAGACTTCTTCTCTGGGGTATTTGCACCTGTCGCGTTTCTCTGGCTCGTGCTGGGCTACCTGCAGCAGGGAGATGAATTGCGTCAGAACACCGAGGCTTTATTGGCCCAGCAGAGAGAGATGGAAGAGCAAGTCATTCAGACCCGTATCTTGGCGGAGAATGCGAAGCGTCAGGCCGATGCCGCTGAGGTTCAGGCCAAGGAGATCATTGAGCAGAGCAGGGCATCTGCTCTGTCGGTACTCAGAGATTGTGAGCCGATACTTAGGGTGGTTGGCTCGAAGGGGGACAATGGGCAGCTCCGCAGTTTTAGCATTCTCAACGCTGGAACAGCACCGATCTTTTCGCTGACAAGTGATGAAAACTCAAGGATATATCCATCTGATGTAATCAAGCCTGAACAGGAGTTCAAGGTGGTCCTTACGCCAGCTCGATCAATGAGCGGAAACATCGAGGTGTCAGTAACGTGCGATGACAAGATTGGGAATCGCTATTACTGTGAAATTTGCCGTCTTGCAGCGGGAGAAGTCAGCATAGAATGCGAACGTACCCCGCCGATTAATTATCAAGTACGAACAGATGGCGAGTGACTAGAAGCGGGGCCAATGTTGGCCCCGCTCTGTCTGGGGTCAGCAGGCTTCGATGTCATGACTGATGCTATGGGAGTCAGTCATCGTAATGAGCTCGACGAGGACTCGTTCGACTACGCCGGCTCTGGAGAGTTGCGCAGCTCTTGGCGCAATAAACACCCCCAACTTCCTGACAAGGTTTATGGCGGAGCCGGGGGGAACTGCAAACTGCTCACTGCCCTCCGCGGTGTTGACGCGAAGCATCAACAATGGGCTTCGATAGTCGAGAGGATTGAGACACTGGGGTTGGTCGGCAAGCAGCGCAAGAGATGTGTCGTCGCCGATCTCGATTGACTGTCCAGGCTTGAGCCAGCGCCGGATGCGCTGACCAGGCTGAACGAACCTCTCAGCGAGAAGGATACGGACAAAGTGCAGCATGGTGCACCTCCTATGGATTGCTGTCATTGGACCCAGAAACTGGGCGCCGGGCGCTGACAACGGGCCATAGGTCCCGCGCGCTTATTCCCCGAAGGTCTTGTATTCGCGCACGCCCGGCATAAATCGGTGCACAAAAAAACCGCTTGTCTGACGGGTGCGGTATCCGCCTATGGTTGGGTGTTGTCAGCACCTGTGGAAAGAGTAGACCTACCTGTCCTGTTTATTCAAGAGGCTCACTGTGGGAGGTTGAGAGACCGCCCATGGCATATGCAGGAACGCAGGTACCCGCCCCGGGACCTATTGATTTCTCTCCGCGCGCGTCGAGCACCGACCCCTCACCAGGGCCGATGAATACGATCGTTCGCGCCGGTATGGTGTGATGTCAGTTCATCCACTATTCGTGGGTGGTCGGCCTTGTCCTCGAGCGCTCGCGATTGATGACTCTCTGGATATGCCTCTGGGTCAGGGTGATGCCACGGGCCTTGGCGAGCGCCTGGCGGATGGTCCCCGCCGACATGCCGGCGTCGGCATAATCCAGGATGAGCCGGTTGCGCTCTTGACGCTCCCAGGCCCCATACTTCGGGAGGTACAAGCTGAAGTCAGGCCTTTGCGTCCTGGCAGCGTCCATCTGGGCCCAGACAACCAGAAACTCCCGGACTCCAATTGACTCGGCGACCTCCAGCCACATAGCGGAGAGGCCCATCGACCGAAGGTCCTGAATGGCCGGCTGGTTTGTCGCGCCCTCGAAGGGATTTCTTTCCGTAGTGCAGACATTCAGGTACCCACCCCCCCTTATACCAAGAGGCGCGTTTCCATGCCGAGCCCCCACCCCATCTATTGCCGCGTGGTCATCGTGCATAGGCCCTCCACTGGTTGGTGTTCACGCGGCAGGATAGCAACGATTGGCGCATGTACTATACTTTCCCGTAAATGCTCATAAACGGGAAAGTGTTCAGGTTGGAGGGCCGGAATCATGTGCGCTGCGAAGGACAAGAGCCGGGTGCGCGAACCATCGAAAGCGGGAAAGTATGGCAACCGCGGTGCAGGGCGACGCCCGAACCTGGAGATTCGCCCCCGTGAGCACCTGACCCCCGACGAGGTTGAGCGACTGATGGCCGCCGCCAGAAGGCAGGGGCGCCACGGACACAGGGATGCCACCATGGTGTTGATTGCTTACCGACACGGTATGCGTGCCGGCGAGTTGGTCACCTTGCGCTGGGACCAGGTCGACCTGAAGGGTGGGCTGCTGCACGTCTCACGCCTCAAGGGTGGAACCCCATCGACGCACCCCGTCAGAGGCCCGGAGCTGCGTGCGCTGCGGCGCCTACAGCGTGACTATCCCCATACCCCCTACGTATTCACCACGGAGCGTGGCGGCCCCCTGACGGACTCGGGCTTCAGGAAGATCGTGTCCAGAGCAGGGGAGGCGGCCGGGTTGGGGTTCCCCGCCCATCCGCACCAATTGCGCCACGCCTGCGGTTACAAATTAGCGGCCGACGGGCACGATACCCGTGCGATTCAGGCGTACCTGGGGCACAGGAACATCATGCACACCACCCGATACACCGAACTCGCGCCCGACAGGTTTAAGAGCTTCTGGAGAGACTGAAGCCAGGTTCACCTTCTGCCCAGACCGCCCGGCCGAGCCATCTTGCCTCTGCTCCCAAGCGCGCATAGTGCGCAGCCTCGACCGCAGGTGCGGCAGACCCGACCCCGAAGGCCTGCGCCTCGGTGGTGACTTTGTGCCGATACCGACACCAGAGCAGATGCGCAGTCTCTTTGTGTCGCACGGGAAAACACAGCAGCCCCACCCGGCCTCGATGCCGCAGCCCCGGCGGCTCACTCACCGTGAAGAACAGTAATGCGCCATGGTGGCCGGGCCCGGAGTAGAGCCACTGCCGGCCACACCCGGGCGCAAGGGTGCCGTCATCGTAGGCGAGCAGGGTGGAGTTGGAGCGGGTTAGATGCTGCCCGCGGAAGTGGTAGTGAAACGCAGGTTCACACATGCCGAGGCCCTCCATAGACACGGTGGGAGGCGCGGCTCGGTCACCGTTTGCGCCGGACTATCAAATTGCGCCCCGGCGCCGTCGGGTTGAAACCCGGTTGGCGCCGGGACCGCAGCGCCCTGGCTCGGTCACCTTCGAGGACGGTTCCAGTCTACAACACAGTTTTCACGGGCTGCACACTTTGCCCGTTCTTTATAAGACTTTCCTAATGTTATGTTTCCGGCCGCCATCGCCCGGCATGCCCACCCCCCGGACTCCATTCAGGTGCGGGGAATTACCGTTTTAACGGGCAAGGGACTCTGTATGTCGGCGCCTGAGCTCCTCTACCAGCCCGTCGACCGGGGTACGGATACTAGCGAGAGGCCCCGCCTTTAGGACTGCATCGCGGAGGCGTCGACGGCTCATCCGGTCATAGAGACGGGTGGTGTCGGACCTGCGATGCCCTAGCAGTGCCGCGCGTAAGTCTAGGTCGACATCGCCCTCCGCCAGCTCCACCCCGAAAAGGTGACGCATGGCGTGTGGGTGCAGGTACTCGCGGGGGATACCCGCTTCCTCTCCACGTTTCACAAGCATCTCTCGAACGGCCCCGGTCCGTAGCCGTCTGGCCTCGCCGTAGTAATCATGCTCTGGAACGGAGCGGTTCCTGGTGCTGACGAACAGAACCCGCCGGCCGCTTGGTAGCGTCCGGTCGATCCTGTCCAGCTCCGGGTGCCCAAGATAGGCCCGCAGCAGTAACCAGGCTGACGCTGGAACGGGAACGATCCGCTCATGCTTTCCTTTCTCCAGTACGCGCGCAAAGATGATTTCGCGGCCGTCCCTTTCCACCTCCACCTCGAGCGATTCCTCGTTGAGACTGACCAGTCCGCTGACGCGAAAACCGCAACCGGCCAGCATCGCAATGATCGCTGCATCACGCACTCCGAGAAATGTTCCGAGGTCGCACGTTTGGAAAAGAGCTTCTACGTGGGCTCGGCCCATGGCATATGGCAACGAGGTCCCGACTCGCGGCGGTTCGAGATGGGTGGCTGGGTTCGCTCCGACCAGGCGGCGGCCATGCAGGAATCGATAGAATTCTCGAATTGCGGCCACAGACACGCCCCTGCTTCTCGGCGTTACGCCGAGCTGGTGCAGGTGGACCCCGGCAAACGCCTGCAGGTCCTCGAGTGTCGCAGCAGTAAACGGGATTCCACGGGCGGCCAGGAAAGCGGCTAGGCGCCGCAGGCGAAGGCCATAAGCCCGGATGGTTCCAGGTGTGCGCCCCTGTACCAGCTCCTTATGGGCCAGGAAGGCCTCGATCAATTCTTCACTGGACTCCATAGCCTGTTTTTGCCCCTTTTGCTGGTTCCAGCTGGATCTCGTCTCCCCTCTTGCGGACCTGGACCATACGGCAACCGAACCGTAGCCCCACACCGCGGATATCCGGGAGGTCATCACTGATGTTCAGAAGCTCCGCCCCACGGAGCTCGGGGACCAAGCGCCAAAGCTGAAGTTTGTGCACATGGACCTCGTTGCCACTTTGAATGGCGAAGCAGTCACAGGAGCGGTACTTGCCGACGGCGAGGACTTCGAATACGCCCCCTCCAACGCTTTTGTAGACACCACCTTCGACAGGAAGCGAAGCCTGATCTGTCATCTCTTGCCCTCCTGAGAATGGGGCGGTTTTCCATGCTGTCACGTTTCGCGCCGTGACAACCGTGACAGCCGTGACCGATTATGTAACGCACTGAAACATAAACAATAAATATCGCGGATGCTGTCACGGTAGGCTAATCTCTGCCGTGACACGCCGTGACAGCTGTCACACCTGTCACGGCGGTGTCACGGCAGGAATTCGGCAAAAACCCACGTAACCAATTGTTTTATAGGAAACTGTCACGGTGTCACGGTTGTCACGGCGCGAAACGTGACTATTTCTGGAAACCACTGCTCTTGCCGTCCTCCGGGTGGTGCTCGAGGAGCTCCCGGCGCACCCCGAAAAGCTGGATTCTGCCGATGCCCTGGATCGTGTGCCGGCTCTTGAACCGCCCTTCGCCGTTGTTGAGGTAGAGCATTCTGAGCCGGGCCAGTTCTGACAGGACTTCACGGGTGGAGAAGCCGCGGCATGCCTCTCTCAGGGCGCTATCGGTAAGCAGAAACACCCCTTGCTGGGCGTTGTAATAGCCGGCAACGTCGCGGACATTTCCTCCATTGTTGGAATGATCGGCGAGTGCATCGAGGAATCTGGCTCGCTGGGCCAGGAGGAACTCCCGAAGTGCGATGGCGCCTCGTTGGGCCTCGGAAAGGTTTCCATCATCTCCCAGCCAAGCGTCGCGGGCTCGCTGTACGGCATGCTGCACGTCGAGAACAGTGAAGGGCAGAACCTTGAACTCCACGGCAAGCGACCCTCCAAGGGCGACCACAGCCAACCGTTGAATGGAACGGCGCTGGGGCGTGTCCAGGTCGAGACCATCGGTGAGCTGCTGGGTCCAACGATCTAGTGCATCACGGATGGCATGCTGCAGGGACTGGATGTCAGGCTGGCAACCGATAAGCCGATCGAGGAACGCGATCCCCGCGGTACCGTAGAAGCGGGCGCATGCTCGCTTCAGCTCGTTCACAAAGACCTCAGGGGTTTTGTTGTTGGTCTCCATCACAACCTGGTCCAGGATCGGGATATCCAGGAACCTGTTCAATTGCCCAGCCCGCGCCGGGCGGCGCCCCTCCTCAATTTTCTCCCTGACACTGATCTCGCCGGACGAAAGGAACACGATCCTCCAGAATCGCGCCTCCCGCAGTTCGGCATCCTTGTTCATTCGGGCCTTCCCCTGGCCGCCGGCCAGGTCGTAGATCACACGGCCGAAGTCAGCAGAGTCCACCGAGCCCATCTCGTCGAGAACCAGCAATCCATCGTTGTGGCCGGCGGCCAGGCCTTCAAGCGCATTCGCTGTTGTGTGCCATCGCCTGATGTGGGTCAGGTCAGATGTGGCTGGGTCCGCGCCACACCCCCACACACTGGCCGCCACCTGCAGCGCGGTGGTCTTGCCTTTCGAGCTGTTGCCATAGAGATGGAAGCCGCAGCTGTCGAGCCCGGCCCACTTCAACAGTGGGCCGGCAAATGCCGCGCAGAGGCTGAATATCAAGAGCGGATTTCCCCGGCATGGGGTGGCCACGAACCGTCGCCACTGTTCGAGCGAGCCCTTATCGTGGAGGGATAAGCTGCTTGGGCTGTGTCTTTCCGGCTGGAACAGGACAGTTGTCGCACCGCCAAGCGCCACGACCTTGGTGGGCAGGACGTAGGCAGGCAGTTCAACCTGTCCATCCATCCAGCCAATTCGGGAGACGCTGCTGATGCGTATCTCCGGGCTGTAGCTGCCGAGGTAGGTTATAAGCAGCCTCTCGCGCCCAGGGACGATGTGGAGACCTTCACCGGCCAGTTCCTGAGGAAGACTTGAACGTGGCTCATGGAGACGCCGGGCCGGGATCGCCCGTTCGTGCTCCATCCCATCGATGTCGAACCAGTGAACAACAAGCCCCCACTCCTTGTTTCGGTAGTCACGGGTCCGCGCCGTCACCCAGATGGGACCAGACAGGAGCTTTGGGGCTGATTCGCCTTTTCCGGTCGTTTCATTCAGGTACACGCCGTCTTCTGTGAGCTGGTAGCCGTTCGGGATCTGGATGTTTGACCATCTGATGCAGGCTGCCTCCCGAGCATCGACGGGTATCTCTATGACACCAGGCGCTGTGGTGCTCATGCATCCCCCCGGGGTGATGTTGGCCGCGGCCTGACCGTCAGGATCTCTCGATTGAATACGTGTTTGGCGAGGATGTTGACGAAGGGGGCCCCAGAGAGCAGCAGTTGACGAGCGAGGTCCAGGATCTCATCGGCCTCTGCTTTACCCCGCACCTCAATGAAACAGTCCATGCCGCAAACGGGCCAACGGTACTCGGATGCCAACGCCCCAGGGGGAAGAAGCAGCTTCGGGGCATCGATTGTTGTCTTGATGGCACCCCACGCATCAGAGCCCATAAATACCCATATGGAATTGGCTGGTCGACCTCCGGTGCGGCTCAGCCTCAGAAGATGTCTTCCGAATGGTGGCGTACGCCGTTCGTGGCGCAGGCTCGTGGGACAGGCTCCGGGCCTGGGGGCTCCGTGAGAATCGTTCTGTGACTCACGTTCTGGCTTGCGCCAGTTGCGACAACCGCTATTATGTTCGTCGGAAGGTGTATGCTCAGACACAGCAACCTCTCCATGCTTCGCCATTGCAGCCCGGCGGCCGCCCCGCTGGGCTGCTTCATGTTCGGCACATCGTCTCTGGTTATCAGCTGGCCGATCCGCCAGTGATGCCTATTTGTCTGGTTCATCGGGAGTGCCTGAATCCTCCTCATCGATGACGCAGTCCGTTGGATCTTTGCGTTTCACGAACCGATTCATCAGCAGGTCTCCGAAGACGAACCAGAGAGCGCCCGGACGCAGTCGCACCTCGCGGTCGCCCCGGTTGTCGGAAAGCTGGCAGATGCCACGTTTCCGCAATACCTTGGGCGGTGGGTGGTCGCCTTGCTTACGTTCAGGGTCGTTGTCTCGCTTCATTTCAGCTGCCCGCTTCGGCGCCGACTGCTCGCTCATTGTCATGAGAATTGGCTCCAGCTCGCGCCAATATCCATGCGTCGACCTCACTTTCGACCCATCCGACGCAACGTGATCCCAGGCTTCGCTTCTTGGGGAACTTGCCAACTCGCTCAAGCCGCCAACGGGTCGTTCTTCCGAGCCCGGTGCGCTGCTTCACCTCCTCTTCCCGCAGGATTCGTTCAGCCATTGCGATGTCCTCTAGTGTTTCAAGGTGTCTCTTGGTGGTTCATGGGCGTCCGGGAAACATCCTGAAACGAAAGGGGCGGACAGAAACATGGAGAAACGTGTCCATGTTTCGATAAGACACAACAGGAATGGTGCGTAACTTATAGACACCATTGAGAAAGTTAACGCTGCAGCCTGCGCGTTTACGATTAAGGAAAAGCGGGTAGGCTCCCGGCAGGTCTGCAGGGTGATCCTTACTTGCAGAGGGCGACAACGTTTAAACCGACCGATCTCCTGGTGAGTTTGTTCAGCCGGTTGGCCCAGGCGACAAGCGCCGCAACCTTCTCCGCTTCATAGGTGTGGTGGTTGTAGACTCTCGCCATGCCCTGGAGCGCATGGTTAAGGATGCGCTCAGCAACGATGTCAGAAACCCCCAGCTCTGCGAGCTTGGTTCTGCACGTACGGCGCAAGTCGTGCGGTGTGAAATGTGCCATGTTCAGTGCGGGCTCGCGCTCGGCGCCACCTTCCTCGAAAGTTCGAGTCCGCTCCCCGCCAGGGAGGTTCCGTCGGATGGCTCGGCTGAGCGACTTCTCATCCATCGGACCAGAGAGGGATGGAGAAGGGAAGAGAAAGGCACTTCCGAACGCTATTGCCCGGGCAGCCTCGATTATCTCCATGGCGAGATCGGAGAGAGGTACGCGGTGGTCAGAGAGAATCTTGTGGCGAGTCTTGATTCTGGTGGCGGGGATGATCCAGGTGTCGCCTTGCAGCTCTTTCTCCTCCATGCCGCAGACTTCGCCAGGGCGCTGACCGGTCACCAGGATCAGCTTAAGGGCGAGCCGCGTGCGCGCAGTCATGTCGGCGCGGTCGAGACCAGTCCAGAAGGTTATTATCTCATCGTCGGATAGAACTCGGTCCCTGTGGTGCTCGGCATGGGTTGGCAGGCGTACACATGGCGAGGCGTCGACAATTCCCCGGTCAACGGCAAAGTTGAACAACCTGCTCAGTAGGGCGGCGGTACGGTTGGCTACCACAAGGGCACCTCTATCTGTGACCAGGTCGAGCACCATGATTATATCCCTCCTGCGCACCTCCGCAGCTTTCAGATTCCCAATGGTCGGCAGTACATCTTTCTCCAGCATGCGTTGGTCTTCGCGCCAGGAGGATTTTCGGGGTTTGGCCCAGCGCTCAATGTACTCCTCGGCCAAGTGGTCCACGGTCGGCGCCCTGCGAATGGCTTCGCGGCGCTCCAGGGCCTCTGTGGCCGGGTCTTTCCCCTCCTTCAAGGCGCGCTTCGCTTCTGCAGCCTTCAGGCGGGCATCGGCAAGCGTGAAGGTTGGTGGCGCATACTCACCGAGGCTGAGCCGGCGGAGCCGCCCCTGGTGGCGGTAGAAAAGGACGAACGTCTTTACACCGCGGGTTGAGATGCGAACACCAAACCCCCCTCCCTCAAACAGCTCATAGCGGCGCCCTTGGGGCTTGAGCGCGGCGATCTTTGCGTCGGTGAACCGCATGGTCATCACCCTATGACCAGCCCCATGGCACGGTTGGCAAACCACCTGCAGAAAGCAAAAAGTGGTCACCCGGGGTGACATTGGGGTAACAAATGAGTGGAACTTAGTGGGCGACTATGAACGTAGTGAAACGAAAAAATCAAATAAAACACGGTGATGGAACACAGGGAAACATCAGGAAACAAAAATAATTTTGCATGGGGTTCAGGTGGTCGGAGGTTCAAATCCTCTCGCCCCGACCAACGAGAAAGGCCCGGCAGAATTGCCGGGCCTTTTTTTGTGCGCCGACGCTCCAAGGCCTGCTCCGGGTACGACCTGGCTGTGATGTTCCCGCCTGGTTGGCCGGGACCGGTTTTTCTTTGCGGCTCCGGGCGCTACCCTGTCCTGAATCTGCGGCCTGACGATACGGTTCCATGCCCGAAAATCCCCCCGCTCCAGCCGGCAATCGTTCCGGGACCATTGCCGCGGACGAGCCGGCGACTCCCTTCAGCGATCCCGACCGTCTGCTCCCGGAGAGTGCGCCGCTGGCCCTGGAACGCGCGGCCGGACTGTGCCGCCGGGGATCGGGGGGAGGCGAAGACTGCGACTGGTACCACGGGGTGTGGCAGTACTTCAGGATCCTCGGCGTGGTGGCCACGCCCTGGATGCAGCGCCACTTCTACGAACGGGTGCTGGGTGAGCTGGCGGCGACCGGGAGCCATCCCCGGGTGCTGGTTTCCGGCACCTCCGACTACGCCATGCTGGCGCTGGTCCTGCACGCCTATGCGCGGCACGGGGCGCAGCCGGAGGTGACCGTCGCCGACCGCTGCGAGACGCCCCTGTTCCTCAACCGCTGGTATGCCGAGCGTCACGGGGTGCGGATCGCCACCCGGGCCGGCGATATCCTCGCAGCCGCCGGCGGACCCCACGACGTCATCTGCACCCACTCCTTCCTGGGCAACTTCCCCCCGCAACGGCGCGCGGAGCTGGTCTCCGTCTGGCGCGCACTCCTGCGCCCGGGGGGAAAGCTGGTGACCATCAACCGGATCCGACCGGACAGCAGCGGTGAAGTCCGTTTCAGCGCCGGACAGGGGGAAGCTTTCCGGGAGCGGGTGTTGCGGGCGGCCGCAACCTTGCCCGTGGCGATCGGCATCGAGGCCCCGACGCTGGCCCGGTGGGCGGAGGAGTACACGGCCCGCTACCACAGCTGGCCGGTGGGCTCGGCAGCGGAGCTGCGCGCACTGCTGGAAGACAACGGTTTCGTGGTGGAGCGTCTCGAGCCGGGCCCGGGAGCGGCTCCCGGGCCCGCCGGCCCCTCCGTGGCGGGAGCGGCGTTGCGCCTGGAGGTGGTGGCGAGCCGCCGGCCCTGACCGGACTTTTGCCGGCTATTTTGTCGGTTTTTTGTCCGCGCGGATGCCCCGCCGGCCTTTGCCCGCGCCGGATTTGGTGCGGGCGGTTTTCGCCTTCGCCCTGGCGGTGGGCGGGGGCGGCGTTTTCCGAGCCGCGCCGGCCTCGGCCTGCTCCGCCTTCGCAGTGCCGGGCGACCGCCCGGCCGCGGCACCCGCCCCGGGGGAGGCGGCGTCCTCCGCCGGCGGAGGATCGTCAACCGCGGACGCGGCTTGCGGCGTCGGCGGATCCCCGTTCTCCGCCTGTGCCTCGCGCCGCCGCTGCAGCATCGCGCTCAGCCCCTGGGCCAGCAGGATCACGACGGCGCGAACGCCATAGTAGGTCCAGCCCAGAATCCGTGCCGTGATTCCCCACAGTCGCCGCCACAGGGCGGGGCGCCGGACGGGCTCCGCCTCCGCCGTGTCGGGGTGCTGTTCACGTACCCCGTATTCGGGGCTGAGGACGATATCGCCGGCATCGGTCTGTACGAGGTAGAACTGCCGGCGGGCGCTGATGCAGCCGAGCGGGACCACCACCACCGCCATCAGGGTGGCCACCCCCGCGCCGAACAGCAGGCTCACCGCCATGCCCTGGAAGATGGGATCGAAGATGATGGCCCAGGCCCCCGCCATCAGGGTCAGCGAGGTGATGAAGATGGGGCGCATGCGGATCTCCGCGCCGCGCACCGCCGCCTCGCGCACGCTCAGGCCTTTCTCCACCTCGATCTTCACGAATTCCACGATGAGGATCGACTGCCTGACGATGATGCCGCCCAGGGCAATCATGCCGATCATGGAGGTGGCGGTGAATTCGGCGCCCATCAGCAGGTGGCCGGGGATGATGCCGATGAGGGTCAGCGGGATGGGGGACATGATGAGCCCGGCGAGGGTGAAGTTGCGGAACTCCCAGACGATAAGCCCGTAGATGAGCAGCAGCGCGGCCATGAAGGCGATACCCATGTCGCGGAAGGTCTCATAGGTGACGGTCCACTCGCCGGTCCACTCGAACCCGGAGACGAAGTCGTCCGCGGGCGGGCCGATCAGCCCTCCCGGCATTCCGGTGACCTGCACGCCGTCGGGCGCCGTGTAGCCCTCCAGCCGATCCTCCACCGCGAGCATGCCGTAGATGGGTGCGCCGAGGCGCCCCTCCATCTCGCCCACCACATACTCCATGGGGCGCAGGTCCTTGTGATAGACCAGCGGCTGTTCCCACTCCTGCACGAAGCGTCCCAGCTCCGCCAGCGGCACCAGCCGTCCGTCTTCCGCGGGTATGGGGATGTTCGACAGCTGCGAGATCTGGGACCGCTCGGCCAGGGATGTCTGCAGCACGATGTAGGTGGGTTCCTGGACATTGCCGCGCTTGACGTCGCCGAGCCGGTAGCCGCCCATGACCATGTCGAGATTGTCGGTGATGGTGTTCACCGAAATGCCCCGGCGCACGGCCTTCTGGGTGTCCACCTCGAAACGCCACAACCGGTAGGGTTCGGGCATGTAGTTGTCCACGTCGACAATGTTCTCCACCTCGGCGAAGATCTGCGTCAGATCATGGGCGAACTGGCGGCGGGTCGCGTCATCGGGTCCATAGACCTCGGCGACCACGGTCTGCAGGACGGGGGGGCCGGGCGGCATTTCCACCACCGCGACGCGGGCGCCGAGCTGTTCGGCCAGCGGCGTGAGCAGCTCCCGGGCCGCCACCGCGATGGCGTGGCTGCCGCGTTCGCGCTCCAGCTTGTCCTCGAGCATGACCAGCAGGTCGCCCTCCCACGGATTCCGGCGCAGGTAGTAGTGGCGCACCATGCCGTTGAAGTTGAATGGCTGGGAGGTTCCGGCATAGGTGACCACCGCGGTCACTTCGGGAATCTCCAGCGACTTCACCGCCAGCTGTCGGACCACGTTGGCGGTCACCGGCATGGCCGTCCCCTCCGGCAGGTTGACCACCACGCTGAATTCCGGCTTGTTGTCGAAGGGGAGCATCTTCACCGTGATGGTGCGGGTGTAGAAGAGCATGCAGAGCCCGACGGTGAGCAGGATGATGCTGATCAGGAAGCCGATCCCCAGCGTGCGGCTGCGGATGAGCGGCTCGATGAGGGGTCGGTAGAGGCGGGAGACGATTTGCCGGGTCTTCTCCTCGCGGCGCTCGGCGCGACCCAGCGCCTCCATGCGCGGACGCATCTGCAGGGCCAGCCAGGGGGTGAAGATGAAGGCCGCCACCAGGGAGAAGAACATGGCCGAGGAGCCGAGCACCGGGATGGGCCGCATGTAGGGTCCCATGAGTCCACTGACCCAGCCCATGGGGAGGAGGGCGGCGATGATGGTGAAGGTGGCGAGGATGGTGGGATTGCCCACCTCGCGCACGGCATCCACGCCCACGGCGATGCTGGTGTTGCCCTCCTCGAGCCAGCGCCGGAACATGTTCTCCACCACCACCGTGGCATCGTCCACCAGGATGCCGATGGCGAAGATGAGGGCGAAGAGGCTGACCCGGTCGATGGTGTAGTCCACCACCCAGGCCCACCACACCGTCACCAGGATCACGATGGGAATCACCATGATCACCACCAGGGCGGCGCGGAAGCCCAGGCCCACGAGGCACAGCACCGCGACGATGACCGCCGCCTCGAACATGGCGCCGAGCAACTCGTTGACCTTGTCGTTGGCGGTCCTGCCGTAGTCACGGGTGATGGTGATGTTGACGTTGGCCGGAATCAGCGTGCCCTTGAGCCGCTCCAGCTTGGCCAGGATCGCCTTCGAGACGGTGACGCCGTTGGTTCCCTCCTTCTTGGCGATGGCGATGGTCACGGCCGCCTCGCCGGAAGCCCGCTCCCCGCCCGTCCAGGCCGGGCCGGTGAAGAAGGTGGACATCTGCTGGGCGTCTTCCGAGACGTAACGGACATCGGCCACGTCGTGCACATAGATGGGCTGCCCGGCGCGGCTGCCCACCACCAGCTCGGTGATGTCCTGCGCGGTGCGCAGGAAGGCGCCGGCGTAGACGTTGAACACGGTGTTGCCGGCCTCCATGGTGCCGGCGTTGCGCTCGGAGTTGGCGGTGCGGATGGTGCCGGCGACCTGCTGGGGGCTGATGCCGAAACCCGCCAGCCGCTCCAGGGAGACCTCAACGCGAACCTGATCCGCGCGGCCGCCGGCAACGAAGCCCTTGCCGGTGTTCGGCACCTCTCCCAGTGACTGCAGCACGTCCAGCGCCAGGGTGCGCAGCTGGGTATCGTCGACCTCGGCGGACCAGAGCGTGACGGCCACCACCGGCACGTCGTCCACGCCCACCGGCTTCACCAGCGGCATCTGCACATCGGGCGGGATGCGGTCCAGGTTGGACTGGAGCTTGTCGTGGACCTTGACGATGGAGGCGCCCATCTCCTCGCCGACGCGGAAGCGCACCGTCACCAGCGCCTGGCCGCGACCGGTGGCCGAATAGACATGGCGGACCCCCGGCAGCTCGCTCATCAGCCGTTCCAGGGGTTCGGTCACCATGCTCTCCACCTGGTGGATGCTGGCCCCCGGATAGCTGACGAAAATATCGATCATGGGCACGGAGATCTGGGGATCTTCCTGCCGGGGGGTGAACAACAGGCCGAGGATGCCGATGCAGAGGGTGGCGATCATCAGCATCGGCGTAACCGGCGTGCTGATGAACATGCGGGCTATCTTGCCGGCGGTGCCGAGATCGGCCTGCTCGTCCCGTCTGTCGCACCCGACAACGCCGTTCCCGGGCGGCGTTTGTTGAGGATCTGACATGGTCGCCCCCCTCCATCCTGCCCGCCGGCGTGCACGCGGTGGCGCATCTCATCCGGCAGTTGCCCGGCCCTTGTTGTCATGTGGTCGCCGGGATGTCCACGATCTATGTCGGGCTCAATCTTTGCGGCACCGGCCAAGTCGCGATTTCTCCGCCCTGACCGGGCACCAGTCCCTTGGGTAAGTAAAGTCCACGGATGCCCGGATGTAAAAGTGCCGACAGGCTGTCCGGGCGCCCGGACGGGGCGGGGGATCGGAGCCGGATTCCCGCTTCCCGGGCGGGCCCGGGGCCAGGGGGAAACGCGTCCGGCGGGGGCGGGAAGGGCCGGTTGAACGTGCAGGGCGCGCGGGCAGCGCCACCCGCGTGCCGCACTAGTGCAGCGCCAGGGAGCGGCTGTCGCGGTAGCGGCGGAAAATCATATCCCTCAGGGCGGCGCCGATGACGCGGGTAAAGGGTTTGATGTTGTCGCGTTTCGACTCGAACAGTGAGTACATGCAGGCGTTGGTCTCGAACATGACCAGGCTGCCGTCGGGGCGCAGGTTCAGGTCCATGCCGAAGTAGTCCAGTCCCACCTGGGCGCTGAAGGCTTCCAGCCGGGCCAGGTTGCGTTCGCCGAGCCGCTCCCGGAAATGCTCCAGGAACTCCTTCTCATCGGCCTCGAAATCCGCCACTTTCCGCTTGGAGTTCCGATGCACCATCCACTGGTCGCTGGTGAAAAGGTGGCGCGGATAGAGCCGGCCGTCGATGGCGATCACGCGGAATTTCCGGTAGAAGCCGTCCGGATCCCGGCAGTCGACGAACTCGGTCAGGTAGTAGTCCCGCCCGTCGAAGGCGAAGCGCTCCAGCTCGTCGATGTCCCCCGGCTCCCGGATCAGGGTCATGCCCTTGCCGCCGTGCTGGCCAGCCGGCCGGAAGATGAACGGCAGCCGGATGTCGCCCCGTTCGACGGCCGCTCTGACATCCCGGCAATAACGGGGGCGGAGGCGGATTGTTTTCGGAACCAGGACGCCCTCGAAGTCCGCGAAGCGCTGGTAGAGCAGATCCCGCTTGGTCGCGGCGATTCGTTCGGGCGGGTTGAGGCTGGGAATGCCCTCCCGCGCAATCAGCTCCCTGGCCGCCTCCAGCCCCCGTGCGTTGCTGTCGGGGTCACAGATGAGATTGACGGCGAAATCCGGTCTGCCGAACTTGATCTGGCCACCCTTTCTGCCGCCGAGGAACAGGACATGGATGTCGATGCCGTCGATCTCGGGGAATTCGAAATTGCCCGTGTTGTGGAACTCGAAGCCCCGCTGATCGATGAATTCGACCGTAACCCGGTTGTCGTCAGGGATGGCGTTGATGATGAGGACCCGCGGCTTCCTCTCGGGCGGGGCTGATCGGGCTGTCTGCGTACCGGTGCCGGCCTGGAAGGAGTAGCTGATCGTGGGGGGATTCTTCTTCTTGGTCATCGGAAATCCTGGTGCTGCGTTCATCGGGATGCAGGTCTGACGGCTGCAGTTTACCCCCAAGGGGCGGTGGCATGAATACCGGCGCAACCTAGCCGAAAACGCCCGCGGGCAGCTGCAGCTGCAACAGCTGCACGAACACGCCGTGGACGAACAGCGCGGCCCCGGCGGCCATGGCGGCTGCCACTCCCCAGCCCGTGCCGTGCCACCTGAGAAACGCCAGCAGGAACAGGGCCGGCCCGAGGACGAAACCCAGGATCCAGACCGCGGGCAGGATGGCGGCAACCGCCAGGTAATGGCTGAATTCGGTGGCAATGCTCCCATCGCGCTCCCGGTCCGATGGCGGTTCAGGCGTCACGGGCCCGCGCCGCTGCCGCAGCAGCAGCGGCAGGGCGGCGCCGATGGTGAGCGCGCCGGCCAGGAGGGGAAAGCGCATGACCACCCAGCCGTAGTCGTAGTACAGCCAGCCGGAGAGCAGGAACAGCAGGATCAGGCCCGCGGCCAGCAGGGGGAGAATCGAGTCGGTCCGGTTCATGGGCCTGTCACCCCCGGACGGCGGTCGGCGCGGGACTTCCGGTAGCTCCAGGCGAACACACCCACCAGCATCAGGCCCAGGGTCAGGCTGATGGGGCGGGTGATGAAGGCCGGACCGTAGGCCTGCAGCGAGATGTGCAGGTAGGTCTCCAGTATGGGGCCGAGGATGAAGCCGAGCACCAATGCCGGGCGGGAGTAGTTGAACCGCCGCATCAGCAGGCCCAGGGCGCCGAACAGGAACACGAACAGGACATCGACGCCGCTGTTCCCGGTTGCGAAGGCGCCCACGACCACCAGCACCAGGAGAGCGGGGGCCAGGAACTGGCCGCGGATGGAGGCCAGCTTCGCCACGCCCGCGGCCAGCGGCACCATCAGCAGCGCGGAGACCAGGTTGGTCACGGCGAGGATGATCGCCAGGGCCGTCGCCATGTCCAGGTGCGTGACGAGAAAGTCGGGGCCGGGTTCGATGCCGAGGATCAGGAATCCGCCGAGCAGGAGGGCCATGGCGGCGCTGCCCGGGATGCCGAGGGCGAGGGTGGGCACCAGCGAGCCGCCCTCCTTGGCGTTGTTGCTGGCCTCCGGGGCGATGACCCCGTCGATATCGCCCGCCTCCCCGGCAGCATCCCGATCCCGCCGGCCGCGGGCCGCGGCATAGGCCAGGTAGGGCGCGGTCTCTCCACCGACGCCGGGGACGATGCCCACCAGGACCCCGATGCCGACGGAGCGCAGGAAGGTCCAGGGCCGCTCCAGGACCGCGGCCGCGCCGCGGGCGAGGTCCCGCCAGCGCAGTGCGGTTCCGGCCGCCGCCGGTCGGCGGCCGGCGCCTGCCAGGCGGACGATTTCCGGGATGGCGAACAGGCCCAGCACCAGGGGCACCAGCCGGATTCCGTCCAGCAGATAGTCGCTCTCCATCCAGAAGCGCGGCACACCGGTGATGCGCTGGTAGCCGAAGGTGGCCAGGAACAGGCCCAGGCCGGCGGCGACCAGCCCCTTCAGCGGTTCGCCCTGATCGAGCAGGGCCACGCTGGCGATACCCACCAGGGCGAGCAGGAAGATCTCCGGGGCGCCGAAGGCCAGCACCACCGGCTGCAGCAGGGGCAGCAGCAGCACCAGGGCCAGGGCGCTCAGCAGCCCGCCCAGGGCCGAGGCGGTCAGCGCGGCGCCCACCGCGTACAGGCCGCGTCCCTGGCGGTGGAGGGCGAAGCCGTCCCTGACCGTGGCGGCGTTGGCCGGCGCTCCCGGAATGCCCAGGAGAATGGCGGTGACGGAGCCGCCCGTGTAGACCGCCGCATGGGCCGCCAGCAGGAAGCCGACACCGGTCAGGGGATCCAGGCCGTAGATGAACGGCAGCAGGATGGCCAGCGTGGACAGGCCGCTCAGGCCTGGCAGCACCCCGCACACCAGGCCGATGGAGAGCCCTGCGAGGGCCGCCAGGAGCGTGGGGCCATGGGCGGCCAGGCTCAGGGCTGAGGAGATGACGTCCGGCATGGGAAGGCAGTCGTGCCGCGGCGGTCTATTCGAGGCCCATGACGGCCCGGTGGCGGTTGCCGCCCCTGGGGCAGCATGTGGCCGGAGGTCTCACCGGTAGTATTTCTCCAGCAGCACGTGGCGCACCTGGACCAGCCGTTCGCCCTCCAGCGCCCCGATGGTGCCGGTCACCAGTTCCGCGAGGGTGTCCGGCCCGGCGGGATCGATGCCGAAGCCCTTGGCCGACGCTTCAGCGACGAAAGCCGGATCGGCGAGTATCCCGCCGAGGGTCCCGGCGAGGTAGGCCACCCGGTCCGCGGGGGTTCCGGGCGTGGTGAGGAGCGCACGTCCGGTGCGGGCCATGCGGGCGCGGAAGTCGATCCACCAGGCCTGTTCCGCGGACAGCTCCACCGCCTCGAACAGGGTGGGGAGATCGGGGAACAGGGGCGAGCGGTCCCGATCCAGCACCGCAATGGGCACCAGCTGTCCGCCACGGGCATATTTGAGCGCGGAGCGGTCAGAGGTCACGATGCCGTCCACCTCGCCCCGCATCGCCGCCAGTGCCGCCTCCTTCGAGCCCTTGTAGCCGATGATGATTTCCGCCTCGAGCCCGAGCGCCTCGGAGAGGCAGGCGGCGGTATCGGCGAGGGCGTCGGCCTTGCCGCCGCCGGACCACTTGACCGGTTCCCCTGCGGCGCGCAGCCCGGCCAGATTCCTGAGGGGGGATCGACCGCTCAGCATGACCACGCTCGGTTCGGTGCTAACCCGCGCCAGCCAGGGGACCTGCCCGAGGTCGTAGCGGGCCCCCTCGAGCTCCAGCAGCTGCGCCAGGGCGGCGCCCGGGCCGTTCACCAGCATCAGGGTCAGCCCGTCGGGCGCGGAACGGTAGACCTGGCTGAGGGCGACCAGCCCGCCGCCGCCCGGCCGGTTCTCCACCACCACCGTGGCGCCGGTGCGCCGTTCGATCCACGGCGCCAGCAGCCGGGCGAGGGTGTCGTAGCCCCCACCCGGGCCGTAGCCCACCACCAGCCGTACCACCTGGCCACGGAAGAACTCCGCCGCGGCGCCATCCTCCGCGCCGGCGCTTGTCGACAGTGGCAGGCACAGGAGGACAGCCAGGATTCCCCCGAACCCCATCCCGCGGATGTTCCAGTCCGACATCGGTAGCCTCGCTTGTCTGGTGCTGATGGCCCCACCCGTGAATCGCACCGGTCTGCGACTGCGGGAAGGAGTCCGGATTGTCCCGGGCACTATAATTTGTCTGGGTCGCGGGAGTAAAACCAGAGCTGCGGGCGACCCCCGGGATCGGCCCGATGGGGGGCCGGAGGCGGGATGGTGCAAAGGCTGCTGCGGGGTGGACGGGGCCGCCTGCAACCAGGGCGGCGATGCCAGGGGCGGCGACTGACCGACCGGCGTCGGGAGTCCATCCGGTCCGGGCCGGCGTCCCGGCAACCCTCACACCCCGCCGCTGTGAACGGTTTCGTAGTAGAGCTTCTCCAGCTCCGCCTTGTGGCGGGTCTCCTCCTCGGCAAGAAACTCGAACAGCTCGCGCACGGGGCCGGGCTCCACGCTCCCGGCCAGGCTCCGGTACTGCTCCATGGCCGCCTGTTCGCGGCCGAGGGCGTACTGGAGGATGGCCTGGTCGTCGGGCTCCGCGCCCAACTCGGGGACCTGGATGCAGTCGGAGAAGCGGGTGTCCGAGGCGGGTGTCTCCACCCGCGCGCGCAGCTGCCCGGCGATGTCGCCGCGGGCGGCGAGATCGCTGAACAGGTCATGGTGGCGCGCCTCCTCCTCGGCCAGTTCCTCCACCAGGTAGCGGATGCGCTTGCTCACCCGCGGGATCAGCCCGGTGTAGAAGTCCCGCGCGCTGGCCTCGAAGGAGGCCGCCACCTCCAGGATCTCCCCCAGGGTCTTCCTGGCGCGGATGCGATCAATCCCGTGCACCCCGCCCTCGCCGTGTTCGCTCACTGCACGCTCTCCCGTTGTTCCAGCCAGGCATGGATGCCGGCCGCGACCCGGTGGCCGTCGGCCACGGCGTGAACCACGTCGGGGCCGTTCACCATGTCGCCCGCGGCCCACAGCCAGGACTCGCTGGTGCGCCCGTCGGCGTCCACCCTGAGGCGCCCGCGGTGCCACTCCAGTCGCTCGGTGAGCGCCTCGCCCAGCAGCGCCGTGTCGGCCACCTGGCCGATGGCCTCGACCACCATCTCCGCCTCGTGCAGGCGCTCGTCGGATTCGTCGTAGATCGGCGCGAAGCGCCCCTGGGCGTCGAAGATGGACATCACCCGCCAGCTGCGCAGCCCCACCAGGTTGCCGGCCCCGTCCACCACGCACTCCCGCGGCCCGCGGGCATCGAGAATCTCGATCTCCTCCTCGGCCGCCTCCAGCACTTCGCTGGCGTCCGCCAGGAAGTGGCTGCGCGCCTCCAGCGCGGTGACGGTGACCCGCGCCGCGCCGTACTCCCGGCGCTGCAGGCGGGCCAGGGTACGGGCGATGTCCATGGCCACGTTGCCGCCGCCGATGACCACCGCGCTGCGCGGGGTGCCGAACGCCTCCCCGGCGGTGGCCTGGCGCAGCAGGGTCACCGCCTTGCGCACCTGGGGATGATCCGAGTTGGGAATACGGGTGGAGCGGCCGAACTGCAGCCCCAGGGCCAGCACCACGGCATCGAAGTCGCGCTGCAGCTCCTCCAGGGTGATGTCCTTTCCCACCCAGGTGCTGCAGCGGATATCCACCCCCACGGAGCGGATCACGTCGATATCCTGGTCCAGCCGGGCGTAGGGCAGGCGGTACTCGGGGATGCCGTAGCGGGGCATGCCGCCGGGCTCCGGCAGCCCCTCGAACACGGTCACCGCGTGGCCCAGTTTCGCCAGGTCGAAGGCGGCGGTGAGGCCGGCCGGTCCGGAGCCCACGATGGCCACGCGGCGCCCGCTCGGCGTGGCGACCCGCCCTTCGGCGGCGATGGCCTTCACCCGCTCGGGGGGCAGGGCGTCCATGGCGTAGCGCTTGAGCCAGCGGATGGCGATGGGTTCGCCGCGGTGGCCGATGGAGCAGGCCTCCTCGCAGCGGTGGGTGCAGACCCGCCCGCAGACATGGGCGAAGGGGTTGGTCCGGTAGATCCAGCGCACCGCGTCCTCGACGCGTCCCTCCCAGATGGCACGGATGTACTCCGGCGCGTGCATGTGGGTGGGGCAGGCGTCGAAGCACATGCCGCACTGGACGCAGCGGGAGGCCTCCAGCAGGGCCTGCTGATCGTCGTAGCCGGCGACGATCTCGTGGAAGTTGTCGCCGCGGGCGGAGGGCTCGAGCTCGCCCATGGCCTGGCGCTGCAGGTCCACCAGGTCCGAATCGGCGCTCTTGCTCCAGCCGTGGCCGTAGTACCGGCCGTGCATCCCGTTGGGGTCGGGCAGGACGAAGTAGCTGTCGAGCTCCGCATCGGTGCAGGTGTGCACGTACTCCCGCGACAGGGCCAGGGAGGCGGTGGGGCAGATGTCCACGCACAGGCCGCACCAGCAGCAGCGGCCGTAGTCGATGGCCGGGCGCTGGTCGCGGATCCCCTGCGCCGGGTCCGCCGGCAGCCCGGGGATGCGCACCATGGTGATGGCGGCGTTGTCGCACACTTTCTGGCAGGTGCCGCAGCCGATGCACTTCTCCCAGTCGTTGAGGTGGAAGCCGCGGTAGTTGGCCGAGGCCAGCCGCGGCTCAAGCGGCTCGGTCACCGGCGGGCGGGCGAAGAACTGCAGGGCCTTGAGCGGGTTGAGCAGACTGCCCTTGTCCTTGTAGGGGATGTCGGCCATCAGCGGTCCACCTCCGGCGGGCAGGCGTCGAGGGAGAACATGATCTGGGCGATGTCCTCCAGCCGCGCACGGGCGGTCAGGTTCTCCAGCACCTGCACCGCGTGCATGGCGGAGGGGCCGCGCACGTGGACCCGGTAGGGCTTGTCGCCGCCGGTGGAGACCACGTAGTAGGCGAGCTCGCCCTTGGAGGACTCCACCCGGGTGTAGACCTCGCCGGCGGGCAGGTTCCAGGCCAGCGGATTGGGAATCAGGGCGCGGATGGGGCCGCCGACGTGGGGGAGCCGCTCCACCACCTGGCGCACGATGCGGATGCTCTGCACCAGCTCCTGGCGCCGCACCAGGGTGCGCGCCCAGGCGTCACCCGCCTGCTCGGTGGGGATGTCGAACTCCAGCTGGTCGTAGACCAGGTAGGGGTCGTCGCGGCGCACGTCGAAGGCCAGCCCGGTGGCGCGCAGGTTGGGGCCCGTGACCCCCCACTCCAGGGCCTGCTCCTGGCTCATGGCGCCGATGCCCCGGGCCCGCTGCACGAACACCTGGTTGGTGAAGAACAGGTTGTCGTAGTCGGGCAGGCGCGACTCGATGTAGTCCAGCGTCCGGGTGACCCGCTCCAGGTAGCCGGCGGGAATGTCGCGGCGCACGCCGCCGGGGATGTTGTAGATGTGGTAGACGCGCCCGCCGCTCAGCTCCTCGAAGAGATCGAGCACCTGGTCGCGGTCGGCCACGCCCCAGTACATGTTGCTGTACATGCCGGTGGTGGCCGCGTGGCCGCCGAAGGTGAACAGGTGGGCGGCTATGCGGGAGAGCTCCAGCTGCAGCACCCGGATCCACTGGGCGCGCTCCGGCACCGTGATCCCGCCGAGCTCCTCCACGGCCAGGGAGTAGCACACCTCCATGGGCACCGGGTCGGGCACGCAGATGCGCGGCACCAGGGCGATGTTCTGAATCCACAGCCGCCCCTCCATCAGCTTCTCGAAGCCGCGGTGCAGGTAGCCGCCGTCGGCGCGGGCGGAGACCACCTGGTCGCCGTTGAGCTTCACCTTCAGCGCGTAGTTGCCCTCGATGCCCGGGTGGTTGGGGCCGAAGAAGAGCTCGAACTCGTTGCTGGGCGGATGGTTGACCGCCTCGTAGTTCTCGGGCCTCATCGGCGCACATCCTCCGGCCGGGTGGTGATGCCGCCGCCCTGGGCCTCGATCTCCTTCAGCCAGTCGGGGTGGTAGGCCTGCCAGTTGAAGTGGTCCATGACCCACGCCTCGCCGTCGAAGTCCTTGCGCATGGGGGGCGGGCCCTCCCACTCGGTGAGGATGAATTTCCCCATGTCGGGGCTGCCCTCGAAGTAGAGGCCGAACATCTCGTGGATGTCGCGCTCGAAGAAGGCCGCCGGCTTGAACAGGTCGTAGACCGAGAGGTAGACGCCGGGGTCGCGGGGCAGGCGGATGTGGGCCATCACCAGCACCCGGGTCTCGTAGGACCAGAGGTGGTAGACCAGCTCGAACTCCTCCTGCTCCATCCAGTCAACGCAGGTGATGGCCGAGAGGTGCACGTAGCCGGCGCGGCCCTTGAGCAGCTCCAGCAGGGCGGGCAGGGTCTCGGCGGCGAGATCCACCCGCACCCGGCGCGGTCCCTTGCGCCGGATGCGGATGCCCTCGATCTCCTGGAGCAGGAACTCCAGCTGGGGGGCGAGGCTCTGCCGGCTCATGGCTTGCGCTCCTGCCTGGATCCGAGGCGCATCTCCAGCGGCTGCAGCGGCACCTGGTGCTGTTGCAGCAGGGCGGTGTGCGGGCCGGTGGTCTCCGGGCCCGCGAGCCCGTAGTGGTCCGCTTCGCCGATGACGTCGGTGGGGGTCTGCCAGCGCTCGCCGAAGAGCTGCTGCTGGTTGCCCAGGTAGTGGTCGTAGCGGCGGTAGTAGTCCTTCCAGTTGTCCGCCTTTCCGGTACGGATGTTCTCCATCAGCTGGCGCATGCCGGTGATGACCGCCTCGGGGCGGGGCATGCAGCCGGCGATGTAGAGATCCACCGGCAGGTACTCGTTCAGGACCTTGGCGGTGGCGTAGCTCTGCCAGTACATGCCGCCGTTCACCGTGCAGGAGCAGATGCCGATCACGTACTTCGGCCCGCCCATCTGCTCGTAGGTGAGGATGATGCGCTTCAGGGTCTTGATGGAGACATAGCCGGTCACCAGCAGGATGTCCGCCTGGCGCGGCGTCACCATGGGCTGGATGCCGAGCCGCTCCATGTCGAAGCGCGAGGTCATGGCCGGCGGCAGCTCGATGGCGCCGCAGCCGGTGCAGTAGTGGAGCATGAACAGGGAGCGGGAACGGCAGAAGGCCTTCAGCTCGTCGAACACACGGGTGAACAGGCCCTCCGACTTCGGATCGCCGCCCGCGTCGCCCTCGGCGTGAATGGGGATCTGCTTCAAGTCACTCATGGGAGTCCTCCATTCGCTCAGTGCATGATCAGCCACAGGCCCGCCAGGCCCAGCAGCACCGGCCACTTCCAGATCATCTTCAGCAGATCCTCGGTGCGGTAGCGGGGGAACAGGAAGGCGATGCACATGGGGATGGCCACCACCGCAAAGGCTTTGACCAGGAAAGTGAGCCAGTTCTCCCCGCCGCCCAGGAACAGGCTCGCGTAGAGCACGCCCGCGGTGTAGAACTGGAAGGTCTGCATGACGAACAGGCCGCCCAGGAACTTGCCGCCCATCTCCACCATGGGGCCGGTGGCGATCTCCGCCGGCGCCACGTAGATCTCGAAGGGCTGCTTGCCCAGCATGGCGTGCACCGAGAACAGCCCCGCCAGGGCCAGCAGCGGCATGGTGGCCGCGCCCCAGCCGCCGGGGCCGGCGGCCTGCTGCAGGGCGATGATGTCCGCCAGGTTGGTGGTGCCGTAGTGCCAGGCCACGCCGAAGATGACGATGACGAAGGGGATGTCGTAGGCGAGCATGGCGGTGAGCGCGCGGGCGATGCCGATGGAGCCGTTGGGGTTGGCGCACTGGCCCACCCCCAGGGCCAGCCCCAGGGAGGGAATCATCATCAGGTAGGCCAGGGTGATGAGGCCGCCCCGGTCGGCGAGCCCGTCCATCCCCGGTACCGGCAGCAGGGTCTCGGCGGCCACGTAGCCGCCCACCGCCATGACGATGCCGATGTCGTGGACGAGGCCGTGGGAGATCTGGGTCTGCTTGCCGTAGAGCTTGATGATGTCGTAGAGGGGCTGCAGCAGTGGCGGGCCCACGCGGCGCTGAATCCTCGCCGCGATCTTGCGCATCATCAGCACCATGAACAGCCCCACCACGAAGGCCACCAGGGGCATCAGGATCAGCTCGAGCGCCAGGTTCAGGGCATCCATCACAGTACCACCCAGGCCAGGCCCGCCACGGCCGTCATGAGGAGGAGGAACGCGGGCGCCTGCTGCCGGTAGACCCCCTGCATGGCCAGCGCCGCCAGGTCCACCGCCGAGACCAGCGCGGACTCCAGCCAGGTGAAGGCGTTGCGGTAGAGGGGGCCGATGCGGTGCATGAGGCCGGCGTAGAAGTTGTCGCTGTACTGGTAGCGCACGTCGGCGGAGAGGAAATGGCCGCCGGCGTAGTTGTCCAGCTGGTGCACCCGCCGGCTGCGCCCGCCGCCGCCGTAGAAGAGCAGGGCGCCGACGCCGAAGCCGCCGAACAGCACCCCCACGATCCAGAGCATGTCCAGCCCGCCCTTGGCGGAGGCCACCCCGCCCAGGGTGTAGCGGAGCACCGGCAGCCCGAGCGCCGCCTGGGCGTCGGCCACCCAGCCCAGCACCAGCCCCGGCGCGGTCCCGGTGACGAAGACGATGGCGCACAGCGCCAGCATCGGGCCGGTCATGCTCCAGGGCGCCTCGCGGATATGCTCGTGCTCGCTGCGCAGCTGGCCGAGGAAGGTGTTGTGGATCAGCTTGTAGACGCTGAGGATGGTGCCCAGCGTGCCGATCACCGAGGCCACGAACAGCAGCGGCATGCCCTCGGTCATCAGCGAGCGGTAGATGAGCCACTTGGAGACGAAGCCGTTCATGGGCGGCAGGCCGGCCAGGCCGATGATGCCCACCAGCATGGTGAGGAAGGAGAGCGGCATGCGCACCACCAGCCCGCCCAGGCGGTTGAGGTCGGCGGTGCCGGTGCGGTGGATGACCGCGTAGACGGAGAGGAACAGGGCCGCCTGGTAGGTGGCGTGGTTGAACACGTGCATCAGACCGCCGGCGCTGCCCATGGCGTCGCCCACCACCAGCCCCATGAGCATGTAGCCGCCCTGGCCGATGCCGTGCCAGGCCAGCAGGTAGCGGGCGTCGTTCTGCTTCAGCGCCGTGAAGGTGGGCAGCACGATGGTGAAGGCGGCCACCCACGCCAGCAGGTCGCGGACCCCGAACTGGCCCGGCAGGATCTGCAGCCCGTCGAGCCCCTCCAGGGTGACCAGCCGCGCCAGCACCAGGGCGATGGCGAACAGGCCCATGCGCGAGGAGATGGCGCCCAGGAAGGCGGTGCCGGGGCCCGGTGCCTCGGCGTAGGCCGGCGCCTGCCAGAGGTGGAAGGGCAGCAGCCCCATCTTCACCCCGAAGCCGCCCGTGAACAGCGCCACCAGCAGCCACAGCCGTCCGGGCTCCAGGGCCGGCAGGCGCTCGGCGAGGAGCCCCAGGTCCAGGGTGCCGGTCCAGGCATAGGCCAGCACCGTGCCGCCGAGGACGGCCATGGCCCCGCCCATGGCGTAGGTGACGTAGCGCAGGGCGGCGCGCACCGCCGCAGCGCCGCCCTGGGCCATGAGCAGGAAGCCGGCCCAGCTCACCAGCTCCCAGCCGATGAACAGCGACACCAGGTCGGTGCTGGCGAGCAGCAGGAGCATGGCCAGCACGTTGATCGCCAGCGCCCCGTGGAGCGCCCGCAGGCTGTGGCCCGCCTGCGTGTAGCGGCGGCCCCACTCGCCGGCCATGAACCAGGCGGAGGCGATGGCCGCACCCAGGGTGATGAGGGCGAAGAAGCGGCCGAAGGGGTCCAGGGACCAGGCGATGGTCTGGCCCAGCACCTGGAAGGTGGGGGAGGCGGCCGCGCTCCCGTCCATGGCGCCCAGGAGGGCGAGCTGCCCGGCGTAGAGCAGCGCGGCGAGCACGCCCGCGCCCGACCAGCGTCCCAGCAGCCAGGCGAGCGCCCCGGTGGCGAGGGAGAGCAGGAGCAGCAGATCCAGCAGGGTCACGGCCGGGCCTCCGGGGCAGCGTTGAGGGTCAGGGTGCCGGGGCGCTCGATGGTGCGTACCGGCAGCACCCGGCCGAGATAGGCCGCGCGGTCGGCGGCCTGGGCGGCCATGTGGCCGAGGGCGTCGCCCAGCGGCCCGGCGCTCGCGCCGCCGAGGATCAGCACCAGCCCCAGCACGGCGGCGCCCGTCAGGGGGCCGGTGGCGTGGGGCGCGGTGGCGCCGTCCGCGTCGCGGGCGTAGAGCCGGCCCACCACCCGGAACAGGTAGCTGGCCTCCACCACGGTGGTGGCGAGGATCACCGCCGCGGCGGCCCACCAGAGCCCGCCCTCCTGGGCCGCCAGGCCGGAGAGCACCAGGAACTTGGCCCAGAAACCGGGCAGGGGCGGCACGCCGATGAGCGAGAGGGCGAACAGCACGAACAGCGCGCCGGCCAAGGGGCTGCGGCGGCCGGCCCCGGTGAGCGACTCCAGGCTGCCGCCCCAGCGCTCGGCGAGCAGGAACAGCGCGGGCTTCGCCACCAGGTGGTGCAGCGCCACCGCCAGGCCGGCGACCAGGCCCGCCTCGCCGGGAACGGCGAAGGCCACGAAGACGATGCCGAGCTGGCCGATGGAGGACCAGGAGAGCAGCCGCGCCAGGTCGCGGGCGCGGTAGGCGGCCAGCTCGCCGCTGAGGATGCCGAGCGTGCCCAGCAGCAACAGCGCCGTGCGCGCCTCGTCGGTGGGGAAGACCAGCACCAGCAGGCGCACCAGCACCAGCACCGCCAGCTTGGAGACCAGCCCCGCCAGCAGGGCCGAGACCCGGCGCTCGGCCCCGGCGTAAACCTCCGGCACCCAGGCGTTCACGGGGAACAGCTCCGCCTTCACCCCGAGCCCCAGGAGCAGCAGCAGGAAGGCGGCGAGCCCCAGCGGGTCGTTCAGCAGGGTGGGGGCGAGCTCGCCCAGGTGGGCCAGGTTGAGCGTGCCGGTGCGGTGGTAGACGAGGGCGATGCCCACCAGCGCCAGCAGGGAGCCGAGGCTGCTCAGCACCAGGTAGCGGAAGGCCGCGGCGTAGGCGCGGCCGCTGCCGGCCCCGGCCGCCAGGCCATAGGAGGCCACCGCCACCAGTTCATAGAAGACGTAGATGTTGAACAGGTCACCCGACAGCGCCAGCCCCGAACAGCCGGCGGCCAGCAGCAGGGTGAGGGCGTGCTTGCGGCTGCCGGCCGCCTCGTTCCAGGGCCACAGCAGCAGGCAGCTGAAGGCCACGGCGAGCACGAACAGCAGCGCCACCCCGTCCACGTAGAAGAGGATGCCGAGGGGCGGGCGGAAGCCGCCGATGGCCACGGTGAAGGGCTCCACCTGCGCCCGCGGCCAGGCGCTGAAGGCGGTGGCCGCCACCAGCAGCAGGGTGGCGGGACCCACGATGCGGCGCAACGGACCGGTCAGGGGCAGCAGGAAGGCGGCCAGCAGGGGCAGGGCCACGGCCAGGGCGATCATGGGCGCGCCTCCCGGGGCAGGGCGGCCGGCCGCGGCGGCGGCAGGGGCCTTTCACCGGCGGGGCGGTCCCGGCTGCCGGCGGGCGCGAGCCCGGCCGCGCCGTCGATCTCCTCCACCATCCGCGCGCGGATGAGCCGCAGGTCGAGGGTGCCGTAGGCCTGGCGCAGGCGGATGCCCAGCGCCAGGGCCAGCGCCTGCACGCCGACGCCGATGACGATGGCGGTGAGCACCAGGGCCTGGGGCACCGGGTCCACCATGGGGGCGCGGTCCGCGCCGGTGAGAATCGGCGCGACCGCGTCCCAGCGGAAACCGGTCAGCACCAGCAGCAGGTTGGCGCCGGCCTCGGCGATGGCCAGCGCCATGACCACCCGGAACAGGTGGCGGGCGAGCACCAGTCCGGCGATGCCGATCACCAGCAGGCCGATGGCGCCGAGGTAGAGGGTGAGGGTGGTGGCGTCGTTCACCGGGGCGCCTCCCCGTCGGCTTCGGTCATGCGTACCAGCAGGCCGGTCAGCTCGGCGCCCACCTTGAGCCCCACCGCCAGGTAGAGCAGCGGCAGGGTGCCGGCGGAGACCAGGCTGCCGAGGGTGCCGCGGCCCAGCAGCGGGGCGAGGAACTGGTGGTCCCAGGCGAGCGCCGCGAGCCCGGTGGCGATGAAGGCCGCGCCCGCCAGCCCCTCCACCCAGGCCAGCCGGCGGTGCTCCGGCGGCCGGCCCGGATCGGCCAGCACCGGCACCACGAAGGCCGCCGCCAGGATGACGCCGCCCTGGAAGCCGCCGCCCGGGGTGAGGTGGCCGTGGAGGATGATGTAGAGTCCCACCACCAGCAGCAGCGGGAACAGCAGGTCGGCGCCGGCACGGAGGATGAAGCCCGCCGGGGCGGCGCCGGCGCGGCGTTCGCCCGGCCGACCCAGCACCAGCCCGGCGGCCATGGCGGCGGCGAACAGGATGGAGAGCTCGCCCAGGGTATCGATGCCGCGGTAGGCCAGCACCACGGCGGTGACGAAGTTGGCCGCGCCCACCGTTCCGGCGGCGTCGCCCTGGATGGCCTCGCCCACGGTCATGGGCGGCGCGCCGAAGGGCAGCCCCGCCACCAGTACCGCGAGCAGGAAGGCGAAGCCGGCGGCGAACAGCAGCGGCCCGAGCGTGGTCACTCTAGCGGTCGGCATGATCCGTCTCCTCCTGCACCTCGAGCCGCCACAGACCGAGGCGCCTGAGCGCCAGCGCCAGCAGCAGGCTGCCGAGTCCGGCGCCCACCGCCGCCTCGGTCATGGCCACGTCCGGGGCCCGGAGCAGCACGAACAGCCCCGCCACCCCCAGGGAGACCACCGACACCGAGGCCACGGCGCCGAGAAAGTTGGGCAGCAGCAGGGCGGCCACCGCGCTGGCCAGCATCACCACCACCATCAGGAGCACGATCCAGAACATCTCAGACCTCCCTGTCCGCAGGGTGGGACTGCCATGGCCGCACCCCCGCCAGGAACAGCGCCCGGGCGATGGTGGAGGAGCCCACGGGATTGGTGAGCAGCAGCAGCCCGCCGATGGCCGCCAGCTTGGCCCACCACTCGGGGTGGTGGAACCACACCCCCAGCAGTATGCACAGGGTGCCGAGGGTCACCGCCTTGGTCCCCGCCTGGATGCGGTTGTAGACATCGGGCATGCGGAACAGTCCCAGCGCGCCGAGGAAACAGAAGGCCGCTCCCAGCAGCAGGAACAGGTTGCCGGGCAGGCTCATGGGCGCGCACCTCCCTCGATGATGCGGGCCAGGGCCACCACCCCCACGAAGGCGAGGACGCCGTAGACCAGCGCCACGTCCAGGTACAGGGCGCTTTCCAGCACCAGGGAGAGCAGCACCAGCCCGGCGGTGGCGATGACCGCCAGGGTATCGGCGGCGACGATGCGGTCCGGGGCCTGCGGCCCCAGCACGAGCCGGGCGAGGCCCAGGAGCACGGCGCCGCCGAACAGCAGCAGGAGGGCAAGTTGCAGCCAGTCGGGCAGGTTCATTCCAGGAATCCGCTCAGGTGACGTTCGAAGGGTTCCGCGATGGCCCGCGTGGCCGCTTCCACGTCGGCCCCGGCGGGCAGGCTGATCCAGTGCACCAGCAGGCGATCCTCCTCCACGTCCACGGTGAGGGTGCCGGGAGTGAGGGTGATGCTGTTGGCGAGCAGCAGGCGGCCCAGCTCGGAGCGCAGGCCGGTCCGGATCTGCACCACGCCGGGATGGATGGGCAGGGCGGGGGAGAGCACCCGGCGGGCCACGTCGAGATTGGCGCGCACGAGCGCGGCGGCAAAGACGCCCAGATAGGCCAGCAGGTGGAGGGGCGCCGCGGGGGTCAGGCGCAGCCCCGTGAGCAGCGTGATCCGGGGATGGGACAGGGTCGCCGCGGCGGCGGCCACCAGCAGTCCCGCTGCCAGTTCGGCCGGGGCCAGGCTGCCGGTGAGGAGCAGCCACAACAGGAAGGAGAGGGCGAACAGGCGCGCCGCGTTGTTCCATCCGGGTTTCGGCCCGGCTGCGGCCGGCGTCGTTTCTGTCTGCTGGTCCATCGTAACGGCCCTGTCCCGTGGGAGTGGATCTGGTTCCGATCTCAGGAAGAATCACAGATGTTCGTGACAACCGGTCGTACACCACGACCCGTGGCAGCCACGCATGAGCTGTGCCAACCGCGGCGTAGAACCGGATTGTGGTGCCGATGCAGGCCGGTACCGCCTGGCGTCAGATTGTTCTGGCAGTCACTAACTGATTGTTGCCGCGAATTATTGTTATCCAGGCCGGGTTGCGGAGGATGCCATGGGGTGGTCCCCGGTTCTGCTCTCCGCTTGCGGCCGCAGACCCCAGATTGGACCATCCTGGTGCGTCAGCGCAAGTGGCTGCACCGGGATCGCGCCGCGGAACGGGCACGGCGAAATCCCTGTCAACAATAGGTTATTGCCGTGACCCGGCGGCGGGCCTGTCGCCTGCGCGGCCGCCTCAGGCATGACCCGATCGGCAGGATTCACCGCGTGCCGTCAATGTTCGATTCCGACTCGATGCGGCGCAGCTGTTCCTCCACCTGCCGGGGATGGTCCTGCACTAGGGATTCCACCGACCGGGCCTTGTCGACGGCACGGGATTTCATTTCCTGAACGCCACCGCCGTTCCCGCCGGTGAGACTTCCCCCCGTGTAGATCCACAGGATCAGGAAGAGGGCGGCCAGGGCGACCAGCAATCTGAGCATGATTCATCCCTCCCGGCGGTCACGTTTTCATGACGCCTCCAGGTAGTGGAAGCTGAACAGCCCCCGACTGTCGAGCCAGAGATCCAGGGGCTGGAATCCGGCGCGCCGGGCCAGCATCCGGAACTCCTCGGGGTGGTACTTGTAGGAGGACTCGGTGTGGATGGTTTCACCGGCACGGAACGGGAACAGGCTGTCGTTCACCCGCACCTCCTGCGCCACCCGGCTCACCAGGTGCATCTCGATGCGCCCCGGCTCCGGGTTGTAGAAGGCGTGATGGTGGAAGTTGTCGGGATCCAGATCGGTCTCCAGCTCGCGGCGGATCCGGTGCAGCAGGTTGAGATTGAACGCGGCGGTCACCCCCGCGGCATCGTTGTAGGCGGCGTTGAGCAGGCCGGTGTCCTTCTTCGTGTCGATGCCGATCAGCAGTCCGCCCGCGTCACCCACCGCCTCGCGCACGGTGGCGAGGAACGCCACCGCCGCCTCCGGCTCGAAGTTGCCCAGGCTCGAGCCCGGATAGAAGGCCACCCGCCGCCCCTCCGGCAGGCCCGCGGGCAGCTCCAGGCCGTGGGAGAAATCGGCCCGGGCGGCGTGGACCCGCAGCCAGGGGAAGTCCCGCGACAGCCGCTCGGCCGAGGCCTGGAGGTAGCTGCCGGAGATGTCCAGGGGGACGAACACCGACGGGCGGATATGCTCGAGCAGCAACCGGACCTTGGCCCCGTTCCCCGCGCCCGGCTCGATGAGCACGCAGCCGCTCCCGGTGCGGGCGGCGATCCTGGCGGCGCGGGTCTGGAGTATCTCCCGCTCCGCCGCCGGCAGGTAGTACTCCGGCTGGGCGCAGATGGCGTCGAACAGCTCCGAGCCGCGGCGATCATAGAAAAACTTTGGCGGTATCGCCTTCGGGCTCCGTCCCAGCCCCTCCAGCACGGCCGTTTCCAGCTCGGAGACGGCCATCGGCAGTTCGCTGTATTGCAGGCGTGCGCTCATGAAATCTCCTCTGCCAGGCGGATGCCGGTGAAGGGCCAGCGATCATGGGGATAGAAGAAGTTGCGGTAGGTGGGGCGCATGTGGTCGTGGGGCGTGGCGCAGCAGCCGCCGCGCAGCACCATCTGGTTGCACATGAACTTGCCGTTGTACTCGCCCATGGCTCCGCCCAGCGGCCGGAAGCCGGGGTAGGGGCCGTAGGGGCTCGCCGTCCACTCCCACAGGTCGCCGTACCACTGGCCGCTGCCGGGCCGGGGATGGAACCGCCCCGAGTCGGCGAAATTGCCCTCGACGGGCCTGTCCGCGAGCTGCAGCTCCAGCTCCGCCTCCTCCGGCAGGCGCCTCCCGGCCCAGCGGGCGAAGGCGTCCGCCTCGTAGTAGCTCACATGGGAGACCGGCGTGTCCGGATCCAGGGGCCCCGGACCGCCGAGGGTGAACTCCGACCAGCGCTCGCCGTCACGGTGCCAGTAGAGCGGGTGGCGCCAGCCCTGCCGCCGGATCAGGCTCCAGCCGTCGGACAGCCACAGCTCGGGACGCTCGTAGCCGCCGTCCTCCATGAACGCCAGGTACTCCCCGTTGGTCACCAGCCGCGTGGCGAGGCGGTGATCGCGCACCAGGACCCGGTGCCGGGGTCCCTCGTTGTCGAAGGCGAAGCCCGCGCCGCCGTGGCCGATGTCGCGGATTCCGCCCGCAACCTCGATCCAGTCCGGCGCCGCCGCGGCAGGGGCGGCGGCGCCCGGGCCGGTCGCCTGGTAGGCGGGCAGCAGCGGGTTGACGGAGAAGTTGTGCTTGATGTCCATGAGCAGCAGCTCCTGGTGCTGCTGCTCGTGGTTGAGTCCCAGGGTCAGGCGCGCGAGCACCTCCGGCCGGTCGCGACCGGCGACCGTCTCCAGGAGCGCTTCGATGCGCTCGTCCACGTGGGCGCGGTAGCGGTAGACCTCCTCCACCGTGGGCCGGGACAGGAGACCGCGCAGCGGTCGCGGCTGCATGGGCCCGACCGTTTCGTAGTAGGAGTTGAAGAGGTAGGGGAAGCGATCGTGAAAGGGGCGGTAGCCGGGCAGGAAGGGCTCCAGCAGGAAGGTCTCGAAGAACCAGGTGACGTGGGCGAGGTGCCACTTCGGCGGGCTGGTCTCGGTGATGGACTGGACCTGGTAGTCATCCACCGCCAGCGGTCGGCAGAGGGCCTCGCTCCGCCGTCGCACAGTCCGGTAGCGCCGGGTGAGGCGCTCCGTTTCCTGTTGTCCCCGCATCAGCCCGGCTGGCATATCCAGTTCCCCGATGGCGCGGCGCCCGTCCGGAAACGTATAGAGCCATTGCCGGCGGGGGTCAACCAGCCTGCGCTGTTGACTGGCTGGAAATTGTCGTTATTTCATTGCCTTGCAGGCCGCGCGCCGGTTTCGTTCGGCACCGATCGCGCGGGTCCCTGAAAACAGGGTGGCATGTAGTGATGACCCGGTCATGACGAAATGGTTCAGGCCTTCACGGGAGGGGTGCGTCGGGGCGCCTGCGGGGGACGGTGCGCGAGCATCGTTGGCGGGACGCCGACGGGAAGCGCCCGGGACACGCCCGGGCGGTTCCGGCTCATTCGTGGGCGATGGGCTTGTCGGTGAAGAGGTAGTCGCGCAGTTCGTGGTCGAAGGCGGGGTCGCGGCGCCGGATCCACTCCAGCACCATGGCGGCGTGCTCCTTCTCCTCGTCGCGGTTGTGCTTGAGGATGGCCCGCAGCTCCGGGTCCTTGCAGGCGTCCACGCGCTGGTTGTACCAGTCCACCGCCTCCAGCTCCTCCATCAGGGAGACGATGGCGCGATGCATGTCGCGGGTGTCGTCGGAAAGCTCTGCGGTAGGCTCGTGGTAGCCTTCGTTGGCCATGTTCACCTCCAGTTTGCTTGTGGGTGGGTCGCGGACCTGATGGGGCTATTCTTGTCCGCCGGGCGGCGGCTGTAAACCGGGCGGGAGCAAAACCGCTTCCATCCCTCCGGACCGTCGAGCCCAGGCGCTGGACGGCGGTCCGGACGGGGCGTCAGTCCCAGCGCTGGGGCACGCGCTGCAGGGCGGCCGTGTCGTAGCCCTGCGCCCGTAGCAGGTCCACCGCCCGCCGCCAGTCGCGATCACTGATACCCGGGGTGCGGGACATCACCCAGGCGTAGTCGCGCTGCTGCCGGCCGATGATGGTCAGGCGGTAGCCCTCGTCCAGGTGGATGATCCGGTAGTCGGCCCGGATGGGCCAGAGGAACTGCATGCCCCACACCGCGTTGCTGTCGCGGTCGAGCACGAAGCCGGTGGCCCGATAGCTTTTCCGGGGACCGTCGAAGCCGCCCTGGCGGAAAGTGAAGGTGGTCGCCACCCGGTCCCCGCTCTCCAGCCGGTAGGACTCCACGGCGTTGTAGGCATCCCGTTCGAGAAAGGTGGGGATGTTCGCCACCACGTACCAGTCGCCCATGAACCGCTCGAGATCCACATGCCCGACCACCGAGATGGGCTTCTGACCCGGGCCCGCGCAGCCGGCCAGGCCGGCGAGCAGGAGCAGCGGGAGCAGCTGTGCGGCCGGCCTCATGACACCTGCTCCCGGCCTTGCGCGTCTTCCCGCGGCGGCGCCAGGTCGCTGCGCAGGTAGCGGATCAGCCGTCCGCCGCCCGTGCGCGATTCGAGCCCCAGCCATTGCATCGAGTCCGAGTACCAGAGGGTCAGGTCCAGCTCGCCGGCCGAGAGCCGGTAGGCGCGCGACCCCGGTCCGGCGGCGGCCGGAAGCGCCGTGGCGGCCGGTTCGAACGCCACCTCCACCAGCTCGCCGGTCTGGGCGTTCAGCAAGCGCGTCTGCCCGATGAAGGCGGGGTTCCAGTAGGCGAAGGTCATGACGCAGCCCGTCACGGGTGTCGGTCCGCCTCCGTCACGGGTCAGCCGCAGCCAGCGTCCGTCTCCCTCCGCCTCCACGTGGTGGAGGGTCCCGTTGTCATCGGTGCGGGCCTCGAGGTGCTCCAGGCAGCCGTTCCGCCAGCGTTCCTCGCTGCTGTGCTCGTAGCGATAGGCGGTGAGGAACAGCAGCTTGACCTCGAAGCCCGCCTCGCTCCGCACCCGGTAGCCGTTCCGCACGGGGGTGACGTGGTAGTGATGCCAGCCGATGGGCCGCTCGTCCAGGTAGACGGCGAAGCGCAGCTGGCCGGTCTCCACGGCCGCTGCGGGAAGGAACGGCCACAGGAGGAGCGCGGAGAGGATACCGGCGGCAAGGGCGGGGCGCGAGCGGTGCAAGGTCTTCATGGCGTCTCTCCATGGCTGGGGGAGGCGGGAGAACGGGGCGGCCCGGGAAAGAAGGCGTTGGTGCGGGACACGTAGTCGCGGTAAGCGGGGCGGCGCTCGCCGATGTCCCGCTCCAGCAGCGCCACGCCCGAGACCCGCAGCAGCAGGAAGGTCATCAGCAGCGGCGAGAGGATGCTCCACCAGCCGCCGGCATCGAGCGCGATGAGGTAGAAGCCCCACCAGATGCAGAACTCGCCGAAGTAGTTGGGATGCCGGGTATAGCGCCACAGGCCCCGGTCCATGACCCGGCCGTGGTTGCCCGGATCGGCCTTGAAGCGGGCCAGCTGCCAGTCGCCCAGGGTCTCGAAGACCATCCCCGCCCCCCACAGGAGGATTCCCAGCAGCCCGGGCAGGCCGAGCGGACCCGGAGCGAGCATGGCGGCCAGCAGTGGCATGGAGATGACCCAGGCCAGCACGCCCTGCAGTCCGAACACCAGGTAGAGGCTCTTGAGCCGGAAGTTCGGTTCGTTGTGGCGGCGGATGGCCTGGTAGCGGCGGTCCTCGCCCACGCCCCGGTTGCGCCAGGTGATGTGGCCGGCCAGGCGCAGCGCCCACACCGCGGCCAGCACCAGCACCAGCACGGCGTGCGCCGAGTCGGCGGGCGCCTGCATGAAATAGACACCGGCGGCAAGCAGGAACATGAGCGACCAGAGGCTGTCGACGATGCTCACGTCATGGCGCAGGACGCTGATGACCCAGGTGACGCCACCCGCCACGAGGATGACGGGGAGCGCGGAGAGGTGGATGGAGAGTTCGTACATGATCAGGCGTCTCCGGGACGGGGGTGCAGCGGGGCGAAGCCGTCCAGCCGCACCGCCGCGCCCATGAGCAGCGGCAGCAGCAGGCTCCAGCCCAGGGCCAGGGCCGCCAGGCCGGCGGCCGGTGCGTTGAAGCGCACGCCCCCCAGGGCCTCGCCGCCCAGGTAGGCCAGCGGCCCCGCCACGGCGCCGCAGGCGGCCGCCAGCCACGGCCGCCCCTTCAGCCAGCGCAGCGAGAGGTTCGGGGTGGTGGCGAAGAGCATCCACATGGCGATGATCCAGACCGGCGCCAGGGAGGGGTGCAGCAGCCCCGAGGGATAGGCCAGCAGTCCGGTGGCCACCAGCGCGCTGTCCCATACCGCGCCCAGTGCACCGGCGGCGGCGATCAGGGCGAGCTCGCGCCGGGGTTCCGCCGCCAGGCGGAGGTGCAGCAGGACAATGGCGCCCGCCACCCCGACCCCGAACCAGGGCAGCTGGTGGGCGCCACCGAGCACGCAGGCGAACCAGCCCAGCTGGAACAGGAGGAAATTGAGCGCCAGGGGCATGTCAGTCCGTCTCCGCAGCGGCGGGGTCGTCCCGCTGCCGCTCGAACAGGTAGTGGCCCACCCACCACTCCTGGCCGTCGTTGTAGCCGAACAGCTCCGCGCAGGCCATGAAGAAGATGCGCCAGCGCATCCACCAGATCTCCGCGTCGGCGCCGTAGGTCCGGGTGAACAGCGGCCACAGCGTTGCGCGGCCGGCATCCATGCGCCGCAGCCAGGCGTTCAGGGTGCGCTCGTAGTGGCGCCCGTCCCAGCGCCAGTGCGCCCGCAGCCGGAGCCGGTCCTGGAACCACAGCGGCAGGTCGTCGCTGGGCATGGTGCCGCCGCTGAAGAAATGGCGGCTCATCCAGTCGCCGGCATCCCGCGCCTCGAAGACATAGGGCGCGCTGCGGTGACAGAAGATATGCAGGAAAAAACGGCCGCCGGGCCGCAACCAGCCGTTGATGCGGCCGAACAGGCAGCGGTAGTTGCGCATGTGCTCGAACATCTCCACCGACACGACCCGGTCGAAGCGCCGCGCGGTGGTGAAGTCGTTCATGTCCGCGGTGATGACCTCCAGGTTCTCCAGGCCCCGGCGCCGGGCCTCGGCAAGGATGAACGCCCGCTGGGAGTGGGCATTGGAGACCGCCGTGACGCGGCTGGCCGGGTAGTGCTCCGCCATCCACAGGCTGAGCGAGCCCCAGCCGCAGCCGAGCTCCAGGATCGACTGGCCATCGGCCAGCCCGGCGCGCTCGCAGGTGGCGGCCAGCGCCGCGTCCTCCGCCATCTCCAGGGTCTCCACCCCCTCCGGCCACCAGCAGCCGCTGTACTTGCGCCGCGGCCCGAGGACCGTGGCGAAGAACTCCGCCGGCAGCTCGTAGTGCTGCTCGTTGGCCTTGTGGGGCAGGGGGGCGATCTCCGCCCTGTCCATCGCCGCCACGAACTCCCGCTTCAGCTCCGCCAGCCCCTCTGCATCCGCCAGCGGCAGGGACCCGAGCCGCTGGCCGAGCAGTCGGCGGATGCCATGGCGGATGACGCTGTCGGGCACCAGGCCCTGCTCGACCCAGCCGATGGTCCGTGCCGTAACCGCATTCATACCGCCTCCCGCGCACCGTCTCGACAAAGTTGAATGTATAGGTAATGTATAAGATAAAAACGAAATGAGTACAAGAATTGAATTGCAATGGAATTGCGGCCGGAACGGGATGTGCACCCTGCCCGGGATGTCTATGCTTGTCCGGAGCAGGGCGGGAATCGAAAGGTGAAAACCATCGGACAGGCAATCAACAGCCGAGCCGCCGCCGGCCTGCTGGTCCCGGTTCTTGCGGGCGTCACGGGCACGGCCAGGGCCGCTGCTGGCGGCGCCGGCCACGGTGATCCCTTCGCGGGCATCCTGCTGGAACTGGCGCTCCTGATCCTGGCCGCCATGGTGGGCCGTTGGGCGGCGGGTCGACTGGGCCAGCCCTCGGTCCTCGGCGAACTGCTGATCGGCGTGCTGATCGGCAACGTGCTCTACGCGGCGGGCGGGCCGCTGGCCATCCTGATCATGCACGCCGACCTGGCGGGCAACATCGTGCGGGGCGTGTGGGACTCGGGGCTCTCGGTGGCCGAGGTGGCGCGCGGATTCATGACCCCGGGGCAGCTGCAGGCCGGCAGCGCGGGAGCAGCGGTGCTGGCGGTCCTGACCGGCGAGGGCGCGCCGCGCTACCTGCTGATGAGCTACGGCCTGTGGGTCTTCTCCAACCTGGGCGTCATCCTGCTGCTGTTCATGGTGGGGCTCGAATCGCGGGTGGAGGAGATGCTGCAGGTGGGATACCGGGCGCTGGCCGTGGCGGTGGTCGGCATCGCGATCCCGTTCGCACTCGGCTACGGTGCCAGCCGTCTGTTCCTCCCGGCCCGGGAACCCGCCGTGGATCTCTTCGTCGGCGCCACCCTGGCCGCCACCAGCGTCGGCATTACCGCGCGGGTGTTCAAGGACCTGGGCCGGACCCGGACCCGGGAGGCACGCCTCATCCTGGGGGCCGCCGTCATCGACGACATTCTCGGGCTGATCATCCTGGCGGTGGTGACCGGCATCGTGACCCGGGGGGCGCTGGAGTGGGGCGAGGTGGCGCGCATTACCCTCGTCTCGGGGCTCTTCTTCGGCCTGCTCGTGGGGCTCGGGGGGCGGTTCATGCCCATGCTCACCGGTTTCGCCGCACGCATCGAGCGCCAGCACCTGACCTTGCTGTTTCCCCTGTTCGTCGCCTTCATGGTGGCCTGGGCCGCCAACCGCATCGGGCTCGCCACCATCGTCGGCGCCTTCGCCGCCGGTCTCATCGTCAACGAGGAGCACTTCGCCGCCCACCGCGGCGCCGATCCGGTGCCGATCCGCATCCTTGCGCCCCTGGAGGCGCTGTTCGCGCCGGTGTTCTTCATCCTGATGGGAATGCAGGTCAACCTCGCCGCCTTCCTGGATCCGGATACCCTCGGGCTGGCGGCGGCGCTGGTGGTGGTGGCCACCCTGGGCAAGGCGATTGCGGGCATGGTGGCCGGTCCCGGGGTGGATCGCCTCAGCGTCGGCATCGGCATGGTACCGAGGGGGGAGGTGGGCCTCATCTTCGTCAGCATCGGCAAGGGACTCGGCGTGGTGAGCGGCCAGGTCTTCTCGGCGGTGGTGATCATGGTCATCGTCACCACGCTCATCACCCCGCTCGGGTTGCGCTGGTCGCTCGGCCGGCGGAAGCGGGAGTCGTGACGGCGCCTTGCTCCCGGAACCCGGCGACAGCCGGCACTGTACCGCGCCCGGGGCGGCGTCTACGAGGAGCCGCGGCTGGTGCTGTTCACCGATGCGGTGGAATCCGCCTGCGGTTTCGCCCAGGCCGCCGCGGGTCCCTTCTACTGCCCGCGGGACCACCGGGTCTACATCGACCTCGGATTCTACCGCGACCTGAAGGAGCGCTTCCGGGCGCCAGGCGATTTCGCCCAGGCCTACGTCATCGCCCACGAGGTGGGGCACCACGTGCAGACCCTGCTCGGCATCTCCGGACAGGTGCGCGCGGCACGGTCAATCCCGATTCATTCACCCACGGCAGCTCCGCCCAGCGGGTGCGCTGGTTCCGGATCGGCCTGGAGAGCGGGGCGCTCGAGCGCTGCGACACCTTCGCCGTGGAGACCCCCTGAGTCAGGGCTCCGCCACCGTCCGCAGCCGCTGCTCGCCGAGGCCTTCCACGCCCAGGCGCATCACCTGGCCGGGGCGCAGGTAGACCGGGGCCGGCTTCACGCCCATGCCCACGCCGGGCGGAGTGCCGGTGGAGATGATGTCCCCGGGGTGGAGGGTGAACAGGCCGCTCAGGTAGCTGATGAGCCGGGCGACGCCGAAGATCATGGTGGCGGTGCTGCCGTCCTGGTAGCGGTGCCCGTCCACCTCCAGCCACAGGCGCAGATTCTGGGGGTCCGGCACCTCGTCGGCGGTGACCAGCCAGGGCCCGGTGGGGGCGAAGGTGTCGCAACTCTTGCCCTTGACCCACTGCCCCGTCCCCTCCAGCTGCAGCGAGCGCTCGGAGACGTCGTTCACCACGCAGTAGCCGGCCACGTGGGCCAGCGCATCGGACTCGGGTATGTGCCTGCCGGGACGGCCGATGACCACGCCCAGCTCAACCTCCCAGTCGGTCTTGACCGAGCCGCGGGGGATGATGACCTCGTCGTTGGGGCCGCACATGGCGCTGGGGTACTTGCTGAACAGTACCGGTTCCGCCGGTGGCGCCATCCCCGCCTCGGCGGCGTGATCGGCGTAGTTGAGCCCGATGGCCATGAACTTGCCGACACCGGTGACGCAGGGCCCCAGGCGCGGGTTGCCCTCCACCCGGGGGAGGGCGCGGGGATCGAGCGCCCGCAGGCGGGCGATGCCGGCCGGGGTCAGCGCCTCCCCGGCGATGTCCGCGACCTCGGCGGAGAGATCGCGCAGGCCGCCCTCCCCATCCAGCAGGCCCGGTTTCTCGGCTCCCGGGGGGCCGTAGCGCAACAGCTTCATGAGGGGGAATCTCCACCAGCGAATCAGTCCCCGGTTTATGGCCCACCGGGCCACCGGCGGTCAACCCGCACCGGCGGCCTCGCCGCTGCGTCCCTCAGTCGAACAGATCCCGGCGCAGCTTGCCGCTGGCCCGCCACTGCCGCAGCAACTCGTTGGAGGCGGCGGGGTCGAGCCCGGCGTGTTCGGCCAGGACCTGCGCCAACGCCTGGTCCACGCTCCCGCCCAGGGTGCTGGCGCGGCCGCAGACGTAGAGCAGGGCATCCTCCTCCAGCAGCCAGCGCACCAGCTCCGCGCCCGCGGCCACCATGGCGTGGGAGACATGACGGCGCTCGGCCTGGTCGCGGGAGAAGACGGTATCGAGCCGGGTCAGGACGCCGCCGGCGTGCAGCGCCTCCAGCCGCCCGCCGTAGAGATAGTCGCAGCTGCGCCGGCGGTTGCCGAAGAAGAGCCAGGCGGGGCCCCGGCCGGTGTCCGCCTCGAGCTCGTCGAGGAAGCCCGTGAAGGGGGCGATGCCGCAGCCGGCGGCCACCATGATGAGCGGCCGCCCGGGGTGCGCCGGGGGGTTGAAGGCCGGGTGGCGGCGTAGTCTCGCCGCCAGGCTCTCCCCCACGGCGAGGGTCCGGCACAGCAGGCCGCTCGCGGCGCCGAGCCTTGGCCCGCCGGCGGCTTCGGCCAGCTCGACCAGGCCCACCGAGAGCCGGATCTCGCCCGGTGTCACCCGGGAGGAGGAGCCGATGGAGTAGCAGCGCTCGGCTTCACCCGCGCCGGGTGCCACCAGGAGCAGGTCGCCGGGGCGGAAATCCACGCCGCCATCGGCCTCGAGCACCAGGCGGTAGGCGGCCCGGGTCCCGGGATCACCGGCACGGTCCAGGCGGGTGCGTTCCCGCAGCCGGACGGTCAGGGGCCGATCCTCGTCCACCACGGGCGGAACGCCCGGCCGGATGCCGAGGGTCGTGGACAGGCTGTCGAGCCAGCTCCGCCAGGGAACGGCGGGTGCTCCATCCACCAGGCGCATGGGCAGGGCCGGTTCGGCGCCGGCGGTCACCAGCGCTCCGAGCAGGGCCTCCCCGCCGCCGCAGAAACGGGCATAGCGGGAGTCGCCCAGGGCGAGCAGGGCAAACCTCACCCCGTCGAGGCGGGTGGTGGCCAGTCGCGCCAGGAAGCCGCGGCCCGGGTCCGGCACCTCGCCCTCGCCGGTGGTGGAGACCAGGAGCAGGACATGGCGGTAGCGGTGCAATTCACCCGGATTGAGCGCACCGAGGGAGGCCAGTGCGACCCGCTCGCCGCCCCTGCGCAGGGCTGTGGCCGTGGCCTCGGCCAGGCGCGCCGCGGTGCCGGTCTGGCTGGCATGGGCCACCAGGATGTCGGCGTCCGCGTCGCCACTGCGGGCCGTCGCCTGCCGGCGGCGCCGGTACCAGGACAGGAAGCCGGTCAGGGTGAGGCCGGTCAGGCCGATTGCTCCCACCAGGTTCAGGGTCCCGGACCAGGCCCCGGCCCAGGTGCCCTCGTGGAGCGTCTTGGGCCAGTTGCCGGACCGATCCAGCGCGCTCACCCCGGCGTCGGAGACGATGTAGGCCCGGGCGCCGGCGGTGCCGCGGGTCATGACCAGCGCCGTGCCACCGCGGAAGCGCCGCACCGTCCATAGACCGCTCAAATCGGTCTCCGCGGAGGCCTGTTCCAGTGCCGTGGCAAGGGGCAGGGGGGTGGTCGCGCGGGGGATGCGCGGCATTTCCCCCATGCCCACGTGCAGGGTCATGAGCACGCCGGTGAGCGGGAGCAGGAGGGCCAGTGGCAGCAGGGCCCAGCCGAGCCCGAGGTGCCAGCCCATGAGCGTTCTGCGCAGGCGCGGCCAGGCCAGGAACGGCCCCGCCGCCACGATCAGCAGCATGGCATAGGTGGCGATCTCCACCACGATGCCGGCCCCGGCCAGCAGATCCTTGTGCAGCCGCTCGGCTGTCCCGAAGAGGTCGAAGCCCGTGTCGGCGGTGCCGATCCGTTCGCCGGTGGCGGGATCGTAGACGCCGATATCGGCGATGCTGACCAGGCCGTCCGCGAGGATCTCGACCGACCGGGCCCGGCCTTCCGGGTCGACCCGCTCCAGCAGCGCCGCCACCGCGGCGGGCCCGGCCACCGTGGTGGCGGCCTCCGCACCGTCCCCGGCCGCATGGAGGATGGGCTTGAAGGCGAGCACCGCGCCGGAGAGGAGGATCAGCAGGAACAGCGGCGCGAGGGCGAGGGCGATCCAGCGGTGGGCCTGGATCAGAAACCGCTTGCGGGAGGGGTTGAGCATGATGGTGGCTCCGGGGTCGAGGTGGGCCGGAGGGAGGGTCCGGTCCTTTGATCCGGAGTCTGGACTGCCACTACGGAGGAAATTTGCAGGAAGTGGGGAAGCGGAATGGAGCGGCGCCGGCGGGCCGCTCAGGCGTCGGGTTCATACTTGTAGCCCATGCCGTAGACGGAATGGATGAGCTCGCGGCCGGGCAGCAGGGCCTCGAGCTTGCGGCGCAGTTTCTTGACGTGGCTGTCGATGGTCCGCTCGCTGACAATCCGGTTGTCGGGGTAGATGCGGTCCATCAGCCGATCCCGGGAGTAGATCCGCCCGGGCGCCTGCACCAGGGTCTGCAGGAGCTGGAACTCCACGGAGGTCAGCTCCAGGGTTCGTGGCCCCGCGCTGACCAGCAGCCGGTCCGGGTCCAGGCGAACGGGTTCGTTGCGCGGGATCTCGCACAACCGTGCCCGGCGCAGGACCGCCCGCACCCGGGCCACCACCTCGCGGGGACTGAAGGGCTTGCAGATGTAGTCATCGGCGCCCAGCTCGAGCCCCAGCAGCCGATCGATCTCCTCCACCCGGGCGGTGACCATGATGATGGGCACCGGGCTGAAGCCGCGCACCTCCCGGCAGATGTCCAGTCCGTCGCGCCCCGGCAGCATCAGGTCCAGCAGCACCAGGTCCGGCTCGTGGGCGCGGATCCAGGGCGCGGCGTCGAGGCCGTTGTCGATGGTATGGGTCGTGAACCCGGCCTGGACCAGGTAGTCGGCCAGCAGCCGCGCCAGCTTCGCCTCGTCCTCCACGATGAGGAGGGTTCCGTTCATGGCGCCTCCTCGTCGAGCAGCGGGAGCTCCAGGGTGATGCGCAGGCCGCCCAGGTCCGAGGGGCCGGCGGCGAGGTTGCCGTCGTGGGCCTCGGCGATATTGCGGCAGATGGCCAGTCCCAGCCCGGTGCCGCCGGACGCCCGGTTGCGTGAGCCCTCGGTGCGGTAGAGACGATCGAACAGGCGCGGCAGCTCCGCCGTGGGGACGCCCGGGGCGGAATCCTCCAGCACCAGCACGGCGCGCCCCGCCGCCACTGTGAGGGACAGCCGTGCCGTGCCGCCCGGATCGGTGTAGCGCAGGGTGTTCTGCAGCAGGTTGGCGAACAGCTGCTCCAGGCGGTCGGGATCGGCGTTGACGATGGCGGCGCCGCCGTCGAGGCCGTCGGTCTCGACCCGGATCGATCTCGCGCCGAAGGCCTGCGCCAGCCCCTCGATCGCGGTCCGGGCGGCGGCGCCGAGGTCGAGCGGCTCCTTGCGGTAGTCCAGCGCCCCGATGTCGGACATGGACAGCTCGTAGAGATCATCCACCAGCCGCGTCAGGTGCAGCACCTCCTGGTGCAGCGACTCCACCGCCCCCGCATCGAAGCTGCGCACGCCGTCCTGGACCGCCTCGATCTCGCCGCGCAGGATCGCCAGGGGCGTGCGCAGCTCGTGGGAGATGTCGGCCACCCACTGGTGGCGCAGCGCCTCGTTGCGGCCCAGGGTATGGGCCAGGTCGTTGAAGTCGCGGGCGAGCTGTCCCAGCTCGTCATCGGCGCGGTGGACGATGCGCGGGCTGTAGTCGCCGGAGGCGAGCTGGCGGGTGGCGCGGGTGAGGGAGCGGATCGGCCTGACGAAGTGGCGGGCCAGCGGCAGGGCCAGTCCCGCGGAGACCAGGAGCATGGCGAGCGCGATGAGCAGGAAGGCCTGGTTCTGCTGTTCGGCGAAGCGCAGGTCGTGGCTCAGGAACAGCGCGGCCTCGTCTTCCCGCACCCCCAGGTAGCCCACCACGACGCCGTCCTCGCGCACGGGATGGAGCGTAAGCTCCGCCTGCGGCTCCTCCGGCCGCCCGTAGACCACCTGTCGCGAGGCGTCGAGCAGGCGTACCCGCAGCTCGAGCGGCGTGGGGAAGCCCCGCGGCGGACGCGGGGCCTCGCCGGGCGGCCACTCGCCGGGCCGCATGCGCTCCAGCAGCGACTCCAGGCGCTTGCCCCGGATCGGGTGGCTGTGGACCGACATCACCAGCTGCAGCCAGCGCCGCGGCGAGGCGGCCAGCGCCTCCCAGCCGCCGTCGGCGGCATGGATGAGCGCCAGCTCCTCCACCAGCCCGTCGATCACCTGCTGCTCGCGCTGCTCCACGTAGCGGATGAAGCCGTGATCGAAGGACCACTGCATGAACGCGTACATGCCGCTCACCAGCACCAGGGAGGTGAGCAGCAGGGTGAGGAACAGCTTGCGGGTGATGGTCTTCTTCACGGCCCGTGGCTCAGGGGATTGCCTCAAACATGATTGTGCAGAGGAATGGGCAAGAAATATGGAGCGGCAACAGGGTGGCCGCGGACGGACGGCGCCGCCGTCAGGTGGCGGTGAGCAGGGCGTCCACCTGCAGGGCCATGGCCTCGGGATCGTTGTAGTCCACCGCCACCCGCCAGCGGCTGGCATCGATCTCGAGCACCAGGGAGGGGAAGGCGTCCACGCCCATGGCCCGGGCGCGCCCCATCTCCTCGGACAGGCGGCTGTGGGTCTCCGGGGCATCCAGCAGGCGCACGAAACGCACCGTGTCCAGCCCCAGTTCGTTCGCCAGGGCCACCAGGGTGTCGGTTTCGGAGGGATTGCGGGCCTGGCGGTAGTAGGCGTTCTGGATCGCCTCGACCATCGGCACCTCGTAGGCGGGGTTGAGGGCGCGGGCGGCGATGACCGCGCGACAGGCGGGCCAGGTGGCGCGCCGGGGCCGGCAGCGGGTCCAGAAATCGAAGTTGAAGCGGGTGCCGGGGACGCGCTCCTCGATGCGCTGCCAGGTGGCCTGGAGATAGGCCTGCATCGCCTCGGGCATGGGTTCATCGGTGTCGGGGGCCAGGCCGCCGAGCAGGCGCTTCACGGCCACCGCTTCCGGGAGGCGCGCCTGCAGCGCCGCCAGGGTGGGCCGGAAGGCGAAGCACCAGCTGCACATGGGATCGTGCACGTACCAGAGGGTGGTGGACATGCTCCTCTCCGGGGGCCGCCGGGATGCACCGGTCCCGGCGGTTGGGCGGGTGGCCATGACGGCCCCGATTAGCGGAGCTTAGACACTCAGGCGCCGCAGGGCCAGTAACGGCGGCGGCTCCGGTGCGGGAGGGCGGGGATCAGCGTGCGGCTGCGGCCTCCGCCACGGCCCGTTCCGCCGCCACCAGCTTTTCCGGGCCGAAGAAGCCGCTGTCGCAGTAGACCTGCAGCTCCTCCAGTCCGAACCAGGGGTTGAGGCGGTCGTTGTCGCGGTAGATGAACAGCCGCCGCCAGGGACCTTCCGGCGCCACCAGGGGCAGGCTGCCGTTGTCCCGCAGCCAGGTATCCACCACGAAGCGGACCGCCGGCCGGTCGGCGAGGACCAGGACCGCGGCGGTATGGCGGGGCGTGGGGCAGAGCAGGCAGGTGCTCTCGTAGTAGCCCGAGGCCGGCGGGCGCCAGTGGCGCAGGTAGCCGAGCCGGTCGAGGAAGTGAAGGTAGTTGAGGGTGTTGGAGGTGTTGTCGATGCAGTCGGTGCGGCCCTCCACCCCGGCATCCGCCTCGTTGCCGCCGCGGTCGTTCGCCACCGGGAGCTGCTCCCCGGCACGGCGCTCGAGGTAGCGGATGGCCAGCCGGATCTGCTGCAGCTCCAGCCCCGGACCGCCGCCCCGGCAGCTGGGGTGACGGAAGATGCGGTCGAGTTCGGCGCCGTCCCCGGCATCGAGAAGCAGCTCGCCCTCGCTCTTGCAGCCCCAGTTCCAGCACACCCGCAACCGGTGCGGCGCGCCGTTCACGCCCAGGCTGAAGGCCGGTGCCCGCGGCAGCACGTTCAGTTCGCCGATCAGCCCGGGCGCTTCGGCCGCACCCGCCCCGGCGGCGAGGGCCAGGAGCAGGAGCGGCAGGGCGGCGCGGGTGACGGCGGCTGGGAGCGGGCGCTTCATGGGGGGGCATTGTAACCGGGGCTCACAGTCACGCCCATGCCTCGGGACCGGCCGCTCCCACACGCCGCCACGGGGTCTTTACAAGCCGGCCCGGCGCCCGCTAGGATTGAATCTTCCGAAACGCCGACACCGGATTGCTGCCCCAACGCGCATGAACATCCTGGCCCTGCTGGTTATCGTCTCCCTGGTACTCGTGGTCGTTGCCCGACCGCGCGGAGAGACTGCCGGCTAGCGTTTCCGGAACCGAACCCGAACAGGCCTCCGCATCGAAAGATCCGGGGGCCTTTTCTTTTTCCGGCCCAGTGAAAGCGAGAGGTGATTCCCATGTACTGCCTGATTGGCGTTCCCGTAGTCCCGGTCGTCGTCGACGCGCCCCGCCACAACCAGACCGCCTGCAGACCGGACTATCGGGAGGATTCCGCCCATGAATGGGGCAGAGCACATCGCCCGGGCGCTTGAAGCCCGGGGCATCGATACGATCTTCGGGTATCCCGGCGGCATGATCATGCCGCTCTACGATGCCCTCATCGATTCGCCCATCCGCCACATACTCTGCCGGCACGAGCAGGGGGCGGCATTCGCCGCCGGCGGCTACGCCCGCGCCAGCGGCAGGCCCGGGGTCTGCCTGGCCACCTCGGGTCCCGGCGCCACCAACCTGATCACCGGCATCGCCGACGCCCACCTCGACTCGGTGCCCCTGGTCGCCATCACCGGCCAGGTGCCCACCGCGCTCATCGGCACCGACGCCTTCCAGGAGACCGATGTGCTCGGCCTAAGCCTGCCCGTCACCAAGCACAGCATCCTGGTGCGCCGTCCCGGCGAGCTTCCCGCCGCCATCGGGGAGGCCTTCCGGGTGGCCACCTCCGGCCGCCCCGGCCCCGTGCTGGTGGATGTGCCCAAGGACATCCTGCTGGCCGAGGTCGACGCCGAACCGTGGCCGGATGCCGGGCCCGCGGCCGGGGTGACAATCGCGCCTGAAGCCGTCGCGGCGGCGCGCGCACTGCTGCGCTCCAGCCATCGGCCGGTCATCTATGCCGGCGGCGGCGTCACCCTGGCGGGGGCGGAGGCGGCGTTCCGCCGCTTCGTGGAGGCGACGGGCATTCCCACGGTGCTCACCCTCAAGGGCCTCGGCAACCTGCCCGACGGCCACCCGTGCAACCTGGGCATGCTCGGCATGCACGGCTCGGTGGCGGCCAATCGCGTGGTGCAGGAGTGCGATCTGCTGGTGGTGGTGGGCGCCCGCTTCGACGATCGCGTCACCGGACGCCTGGACCGGTTCGCGCCCCATGCCCGGGTCGTGCACCTCGATGGCGATGCCGCCCAGGTGGGCAAGCTGCGGGCGGCCGATTGCGCCCTGGTGGGTGCGATCGGGCCCGCCCTGGAGGCCCTGGCCGCGCCGCTCGACATCGAGGGCTGGCGCCGCCACTGCCGCGCCCTGCACGGCATGGAGGGCTTCGCCGCGCGCGCCGGCGCGGGCCCCGGCATCGACCCGGCGGCGTTCCTGCGCCGGCTGGCCGCGGCCGTGGAGCGCCGCGCCGTCATCAGCTGCGACGTGGGGCAGCACCAGATGTGGGTGGCCCAGTACTACCCCTTCGACCACCCGCGCCAGCTCCTCACCAGCGGGGGGCTCGGCGCCATGGGCTTCGGCCTGCCCAGCGCCATCGGCGCCCAGCTGGCGCGGCCCGATGTGCCGGTGGTGAACGTGAGCGGGGACGGCTCGTTCCTGATGAACGTCCAGGAGCTGGCCACCCTGAAGCGCTACGGCCTGCCGGTGAAGGTGGTGGTGTTCGACAACCAGCGGCTGGGCATGGTGCGCCAGCAGCAGGAGCTCTGCTACGACGGCCGCTATACCGAGGTGGATCTCTCCGACAACCCGGATTTCACGGCGGTGGCGGCGGCCTTCGGGCTGCCCGCCCGGCGGGTGTCCGAAGCGGCGGCGGTGGAGGAGGCCATCGACTGGTGCCTGCGGACGCCGGGACCGTGCCTGCTGCATGTGCCCGTGGCGGCGGAGGCGAATGTCTGGCCGATGGTGAAGCCCGGCCACGCGAACGAGGAGATGATCAGGGGGACGGTGGCATGATGTTCGACATCCAGATGCAGGCCGGCCGGGCGCCGGCGACTCTCGAGCGCATCCTGCAGGCGGCGCGGGTACGCGGTTTCGAGCTCCAGGGACTGGAGGTGCGGCCAACGGCCGACGGCCGGCACTACCGGGTGCGGCTCACCGTGGAGAGCGAACTGCCCCCGGCGCGGCTGATCCGCCAGCTGGAGAAGCAGGTGGGGATCAGCGAGCTGACGACGCTGCTGAAGGCGGGCCGGGAGGCGCCGGTTCCCGCCGCGGCCTCCTCCTGAGGGGGCGCCGCCCGGTCAGGATTCCCGCTCCCGGCGCCGGGCCGGTTTGCCCTTGCCGGCCGGTTTGCCCTTGCCGCCGGGCTTGGCATGGGCGGGACCGGGACGCGCCGGCCGGCCGGCGCCGCGCGCGCCGGGCCTGCCTTCGGGCTGGAGCTGCAGCCGCCGGCCGCAGACCCAGACATTCTGCAGGTGGCGCTGGAGCTCCTTCGGCATGCCCGCGGGCAGGTCCACGGTGCTGTACTCGTCGTAGAGCCGGATATGGCCGATGTAGCGGCTCTCCAGGCCGGCCTCGTTGGCGATGGCGCCGACCAGGTTGCGTGGCTCCACGCCGTGGGTACGGCCCACTTCGACCCGGTAGGTGACCCACTCCACGTCCGTGGGTCGGGCCTCGCCGGCGCCCGCGGGGCGCGTCTCCGGCCGGGGACGGCGCGGCCCTTCCGGCGCCCGCACGGGGGGCTCCTCCGGCAGGTTCTCCTGCAGGGGGCGCTCGCGCTGCAGGAGCCAGGCGAGGGCCGCGGCCACTTCCAGCTCGGGCACGTCCCGCTCCCGGGCGAACTCCGCCAGCAGCGTCTCGAAGTAGCCCAGCTCCGGCGTCTCCAGCGCTTCCGCCAGCTGTTCCTTGAACCGGGCGATGCGGCGGTTCTCCACGTCCTGCCGGGTCGGCAGCTGCATGGGCTCGATGGGCTGGCGGGTGGCCTGCTCGATGGCCCGCAGCATGCGCATCTCCCGCGGGGCCACGAACAGGATCGCCTCGCCGCGCCGGCCGGCGCGGCCGGTGCGGCCGATCCGGTGCACGTAGGCCTCGGTATCGTAGGGAATGTCGTAGTTGACCACGTGGCTGATGCGCTCCACGTCCAGGCCGCGGGCGGCCACGTCGGTGGCCACCACGATGTCCAGGCTGCCGCTCTTGAGCCGCTCCACGGTCTGTTCCCGCAGGGCCTGGTTCATGTCCCCGTTGAGGGGCGCGCAGTCGTAGCCGCGGGCCTCGAGCTTGTCCGCCAGCTCCACGGTGGCGTTCTTGGTGCGCACGAACACGAGCATCGCCTCGAAGTCCTGCACCTCGAGGATGCGGGTGAGGGCGTCCAGCTTGTGCACCCCGCTCACCTTCCAGTAGCGCTGGGTGATGGTCTCCACCGTGGTGGTGCGTGACTGCACCCGGATCTCGCGCGGTTCGTGCAGGTGCCGGTCGGCCACCCGGCGCACCGCCGTCGGCAGGGTGGCGGAGAACAGGGCCACCTGCCGCCGGGGCGGGGTGTGCTCGAGGATCCACTCCACGTCCTCGATGAACCCCATGCGCAGCATCTCGTCAGCCTCGTCGAGGACCACCGCCTGCAGCCGGCCGAGATCCAGGCTGCCGCGGCGCAGGTGATCCATCATCCGTCCGGGCGTGCCCACCACCACGTGCACGCCGCGCTTGAGCGGACGCAGCTGCAGGCCCAGGTTCTGGCCGCCGTAGAGGGGCAGGACGTGGAAGTCCGGCAGGTGGCGGGCATAGGCCTGGAAGGCCTCGGCCACCTGCAGCGTCAGCTCCCGGGTCGGGGTCAGCACCAGGACCTGGGGGGCGCGCAGGGACGGGTCGAGCCGGCTGAGCAGGGGCAGGGCGAAGGCCGCGGTCTTGCCGGTCCCGGTCTGGGCCTGCCCCACCACGTCGTGCCCGGCGAGCAGTTCGGGAATGCACTGGGCCTGGATGGGGGAGGGGGTCTCGTAGCCGATCTCGGCGATGGCGCGCAATATCTCGGGCGCCAGCGCCAGATCGGAAAAGGCGACGGGGGGGGGGGGGACGGACATGAGCAGGGTCTCGCTGGGTGCGCCGCGGTCGATGGACGCCGGGTGCTTTGGTGATTGAACGGCGCATTATACGCCTGTTGCCTGGCCGCCGTCCGATTTGTCGGCTGCCCGGCGATGGGCGCCCGCCCGTTGTAAGCCGCGGCCCGCGCTTTCAGGGGCGGACCGCCTACAGCGGCAGGTGGTGATGATGGCTCCAACACCGGTCCCGGCTCCGGTTAAATGGGAACCGGTCGGGGTCCGGCCCGCAAGGAATCCGCCACGGACGGCGGCCATGGCGGGACGGACCCCGACCCGCGCTTCCGCCACGGACGGCGGTTCGATACCCGCAGAGGAGGATAACCATGGCCAGGGAGGGTCAGGGTCACTCCGGCGCCGGCGCGCCGGATGCTGACTCCCGCGTGTTCTACGTATCCGGCAAGGGGTGGTATTTCCAGGCCCGCGAAGGGCTCATCGGTCCGGCGGCCAGCCGGGTGCTGGCGCTGGAGTACCTGGACCTGCTCAGGGCGCTGTCCCCGGCGCGGCGGCGGGTGGTCTGGGACGCGGGCCTGCGCCGGCGGGCGCAGGAACTGCGGCGGCTGGTGGTGCGGCTCGAACGCCGCCTCGCCGGGGGTGAAAACGCCGTCGCGGAACAGCGGCAACTGGACCGTTACCGGCGCCTGCTGCTGGAACTGGCCGAGTGAACCGGCCGGCCCCTGGGCGGTCCCCTGTCGGCAGCCACCGCGACTGGCGTCCGGCCGTTCATCGGCTATCCTTGAGGCAGGATTCAGACACGGGTCCCTGATGCGCCAGGGAGGGACCACCGGACCACGTGTCCGGTGACGATCAACCGAGGAACCGCAGTTCACCCTGTCGCGTGACGGCTCGAGGAATGCACCCTCGGGCCACGACTGGCGATGTCTGCCGTTCCCTGCACCACCGGCGTAGGCATGCTCACCCTCGACCGCAGCGCTGCGCGACTCCTCGATGCCCGGGGGCGCGAGTTCGACCCCCGCCGGCGCAGCTGGCACCCGGCCGACCAGGGAACGGGTGGTGAAAGCGTCTCACCCGCGGAGGCGGTTCGCTGGCTCCAGCACGGGGTGGAAACCCGTTGGCGGATCCCGGTCGGGCTCATCGGCCCCCGCGAACCCGAGGCGCAGCAGCTGCCGGTGGCCGAGGCGGTGGGCGCCGGACTCGCCCGCCTCGGTTTCACCGTTCTCTGCGGCGGCCGCCAGGGCGTGATGGAAGCGGCCTGCCGCGGCATCGCCGCCGCCGGCGGCATCAGCGTGGGCCTGCTTCCCGACGCGGAGTGGGACGCGGCGAACGCCTACGTCTCCATCCCCATCGCGACGGGCATCGGCGTGGCCCGCAACGCCATCATCGCCCGCGCCTGCTGGGCCCTGGTGGCGGTCGGGGGCGGCTACGGCACGATTTCCGAGGCCGCCTTCGGGCTCCAGTTCGGCCGGCCGGTGTTCGGGCTCGCCGGCGCGCCCCGGATTCCCGGCGTGGTGCAGCTGGAGGACTGGCCGGAGCTGGAGGAGCGGCTGTGCCGGACCTTCCTGCAGCTGGAGGAGCCCGGGGCATGATCGTTCTCATCTACCTCATCTATCTCTTCACCCCCATTGCGCTGCTGTTCATCGGCTCCTTCGGCGAGTACTGGACCAATACCCTGATGCCCACCGGCCTCACCGGCAACTGGTATGTCGAGGTCTACAACGACCCCAGCTTCCAGCGCGCCTTCATGGTGAGCCTCCGGGTGACGCTGGCCTGCTGCGCTATCGTCACGCTGGTGACCACGCCGCTGGCCTACGCCCTCTACAACAGCGCCGCCCGGGGAGTGAACTTCGCCGTGCGCCTGGTGGCCCTGCTGCCCATCGCCGCACCGCCGCTGGTGCTCGGCTTCGGCTTCATCCTGGTCTTCTCCAGCGACGCGCTGCCCTATCTCGGCAGCACCTGGCTGCTAGTGCTGGGCCACGTGGTGCTCACGATTCCCTACCTGCTGCAGACCCTGGTCTCCGACATGCGCCATCTGAAACTCGCCCAGCTCGAGATCTCCGCCGAGTCCCTGGGCGCCAGCTTCCGCCAGCGGTTCTTCGACGTGGTCCTGCCGACCCTGCGCCACAGCCTCGCCTCGGGGCTCATCATGGTGGCGGCGCTCTCCATCGGCGAGTTCCAGCTCTCCAACCTCATCGCCGGGTTCCTCAGCCGCCCCTACCCGGTGGTGTTGCTGCAGGCCTTCTACGGCGCCACCGGGTTCGCCTGCGCCGCCACCGTGGTGCTGCTGGCGCTGGCCCTGCTGGCGGCGGCGGGCGGGGCGCTCACCGCGCGCTCGGCCTCGCGGGTGCGGGGAGGCCAGCCGGCATGAGCGTGCAGCTGGTGGGCGTGAACTTCACCTACCCCGGCGCCGGCGCCGGGGTGTTCGATGTCAACCTCGAGATCCAGCCCGGCGAGCTGGTGGCCTGCATCGGCGCCAGCGGATCGGGCAAGACCACGCTGCTGAAGATGGTTGCCGGGTTCGAGTTCCCCGACCGCGGCCAGGTGATCATCGACGGGCTCGACGTCACCCGGCTGCGGCCCCGCGAGCGCCAGCTCGGGGTGGTGTTCCAGAACTACGCCCTGTTCCCCCTCATGACCGCCACCGACAACGTGGCCTACCCCCTCAAGGTGCGCCACGTGGCCCGGGAGGAGCGGCTGCGGCGCGCCCGGGAGACGCTGCAACGGGTGGGGCTGGCCCAGTTCGCCGATCGCTATCCCGGCACCCTGTCAGGCGGGCAGCAGCAGCGCGTGGCCCTGGCCCGCGCCCTGGTGTTCCAGCCCAAGGCATTGCTCCTCGACGAACCGCTGTCGGCCCTGGACGCGGCACTGCGTCCCCTGATGAGGGACGAGATCCGGCGCCTGCAGCGCGAGCACGGCATCGCCGCGCTGCATATCACCCATGACCAGGAGGAGGCGCTTTCCATGGCCGACCGGGTGGCGGTGATGGAGGCCGGGCGGCTGGTCCAGGTGGCCACCCCCACCGAGATCTACGACCGGCCGGCCACCCGTTCCATCGCCGCCTTCGTCGGCCAGGCCAACCTCTGGGACGGCCACAGCGTCGGTGGCGATGGGGTGGAGCTGCCCCTGGGGCTGCTGAAGCTGCCGCCCCACGATCTGCCCGAGCGAACACCCGTCACCGTCCTGGTGCGGCCGGAAAATGTGGTCGTCGGGCCGGCGCCGGACGGCATCAACGAGTTTTCCTGCAGGGTCACCCGGGATCGCTTCCTCGGGTCCCTGCGCCGCTACGACGCGGAAATCCGGGGCGGGACCGTGCTCGGCGAGACCAGCGCCCGCGCTGTCATCGAACGGATACACATCCCGCCCCAGAATATCCAGCTCATCCCCGCTGGACCCCACGACAAACCGTTGGAGGAGAAGCAACCATGAAACTGCGCAAGCTGATCCTCGGTGCCGGACTGGCGCTGCTGCCGATCCTGGCCACCGCCTTCGAAGGGCCGGAAATGTATCCCGGCGAACAGGAGCTCTACTCCGCCGCCGCCAAGGAGGGCCTGGTGGTGAGCTTCGATACCGGCCCCACCTGGGCCAACTGGGCCAAGCAGTTCAAGGCCTTCAAGGCCCGCTACCCCGAGGTGGAGATCGTCTACAACGACCTCGGCTCGGCCGCCACCGTGGTGGCCCTGGACAAGTCCCGCAACCGGCCCCAGGCCGATACCGCCTACTACTTCGCCGCCTCCGCGGTGGATGCGCAGGGCAAGGGGCTGCTGGCCCCGTTCAAGCCGGTGAACTTCGAGCGGCTGCCGGAGGTGTTCCGGGCGCCCGACGGCGAGTGGTTCACCATCCACCAGCTGGTGATCGCCTTCATCGTCAACAAGAAGCTGGTGCAGAACGTGCCGGAGTCCTGGGCCGACCTGCTCAAGCCCGAGTACAAGAACAGCATCGTCTACCTCGACCCCCGGTCCACCGGCGTGGGACAGGTGCTCAGCTTCGCCGCCAACTTCGGCAACGGCGGCGACATGGACAACGTCAAGCCGGGCATCGACTACCTGACCCGCCTGCACAAGGCCGGCAACGTGCTGCGCACCGAGGGCACCACGCCCTACGCGAAGTTCGTCAAGGGCGAGATCCCCATCTGGATCTCCTACGAGAACGACGGGCTGAAGGCGAAGTACGTGGACGGCATGGGTGACGAGGTGGCGGTGGTGATTCCGAAGGAGGCCAGCGTGGCCGCCCCCTACGCCATCAGCATGGTGAAGAACGGTCCCAACCCCAATGCCGCGAAGCTGTGGCTCAACTGGACCCTTTCCGACCAGGGTCAGCAGATCTTCGCCGAAGGGTTCGTGCGCCCGTCGGTCCCCGGCATCGAGCTGCCGGCGGACGTGGCGGAGAAGATGCCACCGGCACCGCAGGTGCTCCCGCTCGACCTGCAGAAGGCGGCGGCGCGCAAGACCGACATCGACGAGGGCTGGGCCAAGGGAGTGCTCGGGAAGTAGGCGGAGATGCTGGCGAACTCACGCCGGAAGCAGGTGCGGCTGGTGCTGCTGGCCGCGCCTGGTTCCTTCATCATCCTGCTGTTCTTCGTGCTGCCGCTGGTGGTGGTCTCGGCCGAGGCCTTCACCACCAGCGGGGCCTTCATGCGGGTGTTCAGCGACTCGCTGTTCTGGCGCGGGCTGTGGGGAACCATCGTCCTCAGCCTCACCGCCGCCAGCCTGTCGCTGCTGGCCGGCTTCGGCGTCTCCTACCAGCTCGCCCGCATGTCGGAGGCCCGGCGAACGGCGCTGATGTTCTTCATCTCCCTGCCGCTCACCTTCTCCGGCCTCATCGTGGCCTACGGCTTCATTCTCGCCTTCGGCCGGGCCGGGTTCGTGACACTGGTGCTGGAGCACTTCGGGCTGGTGGACGCGGCCCATTTCGCCGGCTTCATCTACAGCCCCACGGGGCTCGCCTTCGCCTACTGCTACTACCTGATCCCGCGGGTGGTGCTGGTGCTGCTGCCGGTGCTGCTCAACTTCGAGCACCAGCAGATCCTGGCGGCCCAGTCGCTGGGCGCGGGTCGCCTGCGGGCCATGTGGGACGTGCTCATCCCGGCCACGCTGCCGAGCGCGGTGGTGGCCTTCTGCCTGGTGGCGGCGGTGGCGTTCGGCGCCTATGGCACGGCGCTCGCGCTGGTGGGCACGCAGGTGAACATCCTGCCCCTGCTGCTCTACAGCAAGGTGTCCGACGTGGGTTCCGACTTTCCCGCCGCGGCGGCGCTGTCGGTGGTGCTGCTGGCCGGCTGTACCCTCATCATGGCCGTGGGCGAGATGTACGCCACCCGCCGCACCGAGCGTCATCGCTGAGTCCGGCCGCAGTCCTCCGTTCCCGCGCTCATCCCCGCATCCGGGCCTGCAGGGCCAGCCGCGCACCGGCGAAGGCGTGGGGCATGGCCGGTGTGTTGTGGGCGATGCCCATCCGTCCCAGCCGATCAACCGCGATGAGTCCCACGTCACCCTTGAACAAGCTGCCCATGCGTGCCAGCACGGTGGCGACGGCGGCCTGGGCATGGTGTCCGCCGGCGAGCATTTCGCAGACGGCCCGCGTGGTGCCGAAGCGCAGCATCAGCTCGCCCTGGCCGGTGGCCGAGGCCGCGCCGTGGCTGCCGGCACAGTTGCCCGCCCCGGGCACCGGGGAGTCGCCGACCCGTCCCGGCAGCTTGAGGGTCAGCCCGCCGGTGGAGGTGGCCGCCGCGAATCCCCCCCGGGTATCCAGCGCCACCGCGCCCACGGTGCCGCGGGTGAGGGTGTCCGCGTCGGGTTCCGTCGCCGTCGGCAGGTCCTCGCCACGCTCCCGGGCGGCCAGCCGCCGCTGCCGGTCCGCGCGCCGCTCCGGCGTGACCGGGTCGTAGTCCTCGAACCCCTGTGCGCGGGCGAAGCGCAGGGCGCCGTCGCCGGCCAGCAGCACGTGGGGGGTGGCCTCCATCACCCGCCGCGCGACGAGCACCGGGTTGCGCACCCGGCGCAGCGCGGCCACGTTGCCGCTGCGCAGTCCCTCGCCCACCATCACGCCCGCGTCGAGCTCGGCCTCGCCCTCGCTGTTCAGGGCCGCCCCGGTCCCGGCGTTGAACAGGGGGTTGTCCTCGAGCAGGCAGACGGCGGCGATCACCGCCTCCAGCGCGGGTTCACCGTCGGCGAGACGGGCCAGGCCCGCCGCCGCCGCACGGCGGACCCCGTCCAGGACCTCGGCCTCCGGCTGCCCGGACCACTTGCCCGCACCGCCATGGACGACGATGGCATAGGCTGGGTGTGAGTGCATGGCGCTGCTCCTCGAGTCCTGCGGACACCGGTTCAGCGGCGGCCGGCGCGGTTCCTGATACGGGATTCCAGTTGCCGGATGACGGCGTCCAGGCCGGTGCGTTCGGGGTTGATGGCCCGGGCCAGGCGATAGTATTTCACCGCCTGCTCCCACTGGCCGCGGGATTCGGCGTTCCGCCCCCACAGTGCGTAGCGTTCGCTGATGCCCGCCAGGCCCGCACGCGCGCCGGGATGGTCGGGCACCAGCTGCAGCACCCGCAGATAGCTGGCATAGGCGTTGTCACCCGGCGGCCGGGTGAAACGACGGGCCTGCTCGTGGGCCGCCGCCTCGGCCATCAGCTCCGCCACCCGCCGGGGGATATCCACCGCTTCGGCAGGCTGCGGGGTGGCGGCTCCGGCGGGGAGTGCGCCGGCCGCCTCGAATGCGGGTGGCGCAGCTGTGCCGGCAGCGGTTGTTTCCCCGGTCACGGCGGTCGGCGGTTGCGGTCGCTTCACCGCGGGCGTCTCCGTGACTCCGGCATCGGTCGGCCGTGTCGGGGTGGCGCCAACCGCGACGGATCCAGACCCCGCGGCGTCGGGAGCGGCCGTGGCCAATGGGCCCTCGGCCTCCGCTTCCCGCGTGCCCGTGCCGTTCCCGGCCGACACCGGTGCTGCCGGCGCCGGGGTGCGGTCGAGTACGCTGCCGGCCATCGTCGCGGGGTGTCCGGAGGGCGCGGGGTGCCGCCACACCGTCACCGCGACGATCACCGCGATGCCGAGAAAGGCGATCCCGGCGAGGAGGGCGCCCGGGGGAAAGCGTGTCGCCTCCGCGGGGGGTGCCTCGCCGGCGATCTGCGCGGCGGTGATCGCGGCCGGCAGCGCCCCGGCAGCCGGAGCGGACGGGGAGGAATCCGGCGCCTTTCCGCCGGCGGTGGGCGTTTCCGGCGCGGCAGGAGCCGGCGTGAGGGCGCGGGCCTCCGCGACTGGCGTAAGCTCGCGCAGGGCGCGCGCCTCCTCCAGAGCGGCGCTGGCGGCACGCTCCAGCTCGGTGCCCCGCTGCTGCAGCCGTTCGAGGCGCCGTTCCAGGGCGCTGCACTCGGCCCGGTAGTCGCTCACATCCTCCAGCGTGGCGACAAGGGGGATGACGCTTCCGCCGCTGGCGATGCGCAGGCGCAGCGCCGTGGCAGGCGTTCCCGCGCGCTGCGGCTGCAGTTCGACGCAGTGGCCGGCGGCCGGCGCCCGCAGCAGCGGCTCCAGCCGGTCGCGGTCTGCGGCCAGGCCGGGCAGCTCCCACAGGGCCCGGCCCTCCGGGTCGCCCTCCAGCAGCGCCAGCAGTTCACGGGCCCGGGGGTTGGAGCGGGTGATGCGCCCCCCGGCATCGAGCAGCAGCAGGCCCACCGGCAGGTGTTCGAGCGCCGGGTCGGCCCCGGCCACTCCGTGGCCGATGCCCAGCAGCCGGCCCACCGTCTCCACCAGGCGCAGGTACCCGGATTCGCTCTTCTCCACGCGCGCCGTGTAGCTGTCGTCGTCGGCGCCCCCGCCGCCCGGGGTCGTGCTGAAGAGCACGACGGGGCAGTCGGGAAACACCCGCCGCAGCGTGTCCCGGATCGAGCGGCCGCTGCTCCAGCCGAGATCGCGCTCTGTTATCACCAGTTCCAGGCCACCGCGGGCCAGGTGCTCGGCGAAGGTGGCCGCATCCTGCGCCTCGAGCACCTCGCAGCCGCCGAACTGCCGTTGCAGCAGCATGACCGTCAGGCTTCGTTCGGCCGCGATAGCGTCCACCACCAGCACGCGTGGGGGCCGGGGCGGATCGGATTCCCCCCCCGGAGAACGGATCGGTCTCAGCGCCGGCTGACCCATGCTCCCTCCAGACCGAGGCGCTCCTGGTAGTCACGGGCCTTGACGCTGGCCGCCTCGGCGTCGGGGAAGCCCGGTACGCTGACCCGCCACAGGGTCTGGTCGGCGCGGGTGACCGGCCTCGGCTCGGCGGGAACCCCCCGGGCACGGGCGCGCTCGGCGAACGCCGCCGCAGCCTCCCGGTTGCCCAGGGTGATGAGATTGATCTGCCAGGGACCGGCTGCGGGGGCGGGTTCGGATGCGGGGGACTCATCCGGTACGGGCGCCGCCGCCGTGGTGGAGGCCGGGCCGGTTTCCACCACGGCGGCGGGTGCGGGCGTGGGCGGCCTCTCCGTTCCGGAACGCAGCTCGCCCATGGAGGCGGAGATGCTGTCCATCTGCCGGCCCATGTCGGCGAGCGTGCGGGTCAGCGCGACCAGTTCCGACTGGCGGCTGCGCAACTGCTCCAGCTCCGTGGACAGGGCGGCATAGGCCGTCTCCAGGTTGTCCAGCTCCTGGCGCATGCCGCCGGTGGTCAGCCACTGGCTCAACGCCAGCGCCAGGCCCAGGACGGCGATGGCCAGTACGGCGTAGAAGGCGGTACGTCCCGGCATGGCGTTCTCCTCCCGGGGTGGGGGCTGGGGCAGGGCAGGTCCGGTCGCGGCCGGATCCCGATCGACCGGAGCCGGTTCGCTCCGCAGCAGCCGCCCCATGAGCACCGGCTGGGGCTGATCGAACAGGACGCCGAGACCGCTGGGGGTCAGGTGGGTGACCCGGCCGCCGAGGGTGAAGTGCTCCGGCGTCTCGCCGTCACGCACCAGCAGGCGGACTTCCACCGTTTCGCCGTTCTCCGGCGGTGGCGGCTCATCGGCGTGTTGCGGCCCCCGGCTGACGGCGTACTCCAGGAACAGGCCGCCCGGGCTGACGTCCAGCACCCGGCAGCTGCGCGGGCGCAGTCCGGTGCGCAACAGCAGGACATTGAGGTGGGCTGGTACCCGGGGGTTACGGCGGCGTTCGTCGGGCACTCGGCAAGGCTCCAGGCTGGCTCTGGGTCGGACGGCGGGTGCCGCCTTCTTGTCCCTGAATCTTAACCGAAACCAACCCTGCCGTACCGCCAACCCCGTTGGACAACGCCGGCGCCACCGCCGTGGTGCGCCTCGGGTTGCCTGCGGCCGGCGGTGCGGGATGCGGAGCGGTTCCGGCCCGGCTGCGGTCGCAGCCGGGCCGGCGTCCTGGGGAGGGCCCGCGGTACGGGGTCAGGCGTCCATCGTCTTGCGGCTCCTGGAGGCGAGGAGCATCAGTCCGCCCAGCGCCACCAGTCCGGCCTGCAGCCCCAGCGACTGCAGGTTGGGGTAGATGCCGAGCAGCTCGATGGAGGGTATGCCGACCGGGCTGCTGGGCAGCAGGCCCGCCTCCTGCAGGGCCACCACTCCCTTGCCCGCGAAGGCGATGGCGAGCAGGAACATGAACACCCCGGTGACACCGAAGAACTGGCGCAGGGGCAGGCGGGTGCTGAAGCGGAGGATCAGCCACGCCAGCACCGCCAGCAGCACCGCGGCCACGGCGAGCCCGGAAAGGACCAGGTGCTGGCTCCCGGCATGGGTCTGCACCCACAGCGCCTGGTAAAACAGAATGGTCTCGAACGCCTCGCGGTAGACGGTGATGAACGACAGTCCGGCGAGAGACCAGAGGGTGGTTGCGCTCAGGGCGCGGTTGACGCGGTCGTGGATGAAGCGCTGCCATTGGGCCGCCTGCGACTTGCTGTGCAGCCAGAAGCCCAGGTAGAACAGCACCGCCGCCGCCACCAGGGCGGCCACTCCCTCGGTGAGCTCGCGCCCGGCGCCGCCGATCTGCACCAGGTAGGTGGAGATCCACCAGGTGAGGAATCCGGCGGCCAGCGCACCCGCCCAGCCGGCGTGGAGATAGGGCAGGGCGTCGCGGCGCCCGGTCTTGACCAGGAACGCGGCCAGGGCCGCCACCACGAGAATCGCCTCCAGACCCTCGCGGAGCAGGATCACCAGCGCACCGGTGAACGCCGCGCTGCCGGACAACCCGGTCTGGTCCAGGGCGGCGGCGGCTTCCTCCAGCAGACCGTCGATCCGCTCACGCGCCCCGGCCACGGTCTCGACCGGCGCTCCGACCCGGACGGCGTTGCGGAAAGCGCCCATTTCGTGCTCGATGGTCTCGCGCAGTTCGGGGGCCACCGCGTTCAGGCCGCCCTCGGTCAGCTCGAATCCCTCCAGGTAGGCGTCCACGGCCAGGGTATAGGCGGTCTGCCGATCCCCGCTCCGGTAATGATCCAGGCTGGCGGCCAGCTGCCGCCGGGCATGGTCCAGGGGGGATTCGTCCCCCTTGAACAGCGTCTCCGGCGTCCGGGTCAGTTCGGCCATCAGCACCGCCGCCTCGGGACCATAGCGGTTCTCCGCCTCGGCCGGGGAGAGGGTCACCAGCCGGCGCGGATCCGCGACGGGCGAGTCGGGGCCGGCGGTCCGCGGGGACGCCTCGGCCGCGGGGGCGCCCATGGCGCTCACCAGGAACGCCAGGCTCCAGCGCTCCGGGTCCGAAAGGCCGGTGTAGGCGGCCATCCCGGTACCGGGCACACCCAGGGTGATGGTGCTGTAGACACCGTAGAGGGTACGCAGGCGGTAGCGCTCCCCGTCACGGAAGTTGACGGGCGGCGGGTCGAGCCGGGCCGCCTGGGGGCCGTCGCCGCGTCCGTCCGCGCCGTGGCAGGTCGCGCAGTCCCGTGCGTAGAGTGTTTCGGCCCGGGCCAGGTCGGGCGCCCGGGCGGGGAGGGAGACCACGTCGTAGGCGTCAATCAGCCGTCCGCGCAGGCGGGCGGCCTGCGCCGCCACCGTGGCCGGTTGCGCCCGTTCCGCCACCAGCCGCTCGAGGCTCCCGGCCAGCTCCAACAGGGGGGCGCGGCGCGGTTCCTGCGGCTGCCGGGCCAGGGTCTCACGCACGCTCGTGGTGAATTCCCGCATTTCGGCATACTCCGCCTCGCTGGCGAGGGTGCCGTCGCCGTTCACCGCCTCCGGGTAGTCCACCGCCACGTAGTCGAGTGTCTGCAGCACGCGCTGCAGGGATGCGTCGGCATTGGCATGGGCTGCCGGAAGAATAAGGAGCAGCAGGGCTACGGCACGCAACATCGGCATGGCCTCCAGGTCGGTGGAATTGTTGTAACGCAAATTAGAACGATTCTCATTTGAAGTCAATGGGTGATTTCAACTCCGTATCCGCACCAATCCCGCGCCTGCCTGAAATAAAGTACTATCGAAGGGTGCGGGCGGAGCGTCATATAGGAACTTTGCTGCCGCTCGGATCCTTAATCGGGTGAGCGCCGGACATCTCGCCGCAGCGGCGGAAACGGATGCGAACGGCGGACGGGAGGCATTGCCTGTGAACGCTGCCGCATGGATCGAGCATGGCTACCTGGCGCTGGAGGGCGTCCGCCTGGAGGCGCGCTGGCTGGGGCCGCCGCCCGGAGAGGCGCCGACGCTGGTCTTTCTCCACGAGGGTCTGGGCTGCGTCGCCGGCTGGCGGGCCTTTCCCGCGGAGATTGCGGCGGCCACCGGCTGCGGGGCGCTGATCTACAGCCGCGCCGGGTACGGGCGCTCGGACCCGGTCAGTCTGCCGCGTCCCCTCGACTACCAGGTCGGTGAGGCCACCACGGTCCTGCCCCGGATCCTCGAGACGACCGGCATCCGCCGGGCCGTGCTGGTGGGCCACAGCGACGGGGCCACCATCGCGCTGCTCCATGCGGGCCGGGTCCGCGATCCGCGGGTAGAGGGGCTGGTGCTGATGGCGCCCCACGTCTTCAACGAACCCGTCTGCACCGCCGGCATCCGGGCCATCTCCGAGTCCTGGCGCACTGGTGGCCTGCGCGAGCGTCTGCGGCGCCTGCACGGCGCCAACGTGGACGTGGCCTTCGAGGGCTGGCGCGATGCCTGGCTGGACCCGGGTTTCCGGGACTGGAACATCGAATCCTGCCTGCCGGACATCGACATCCCGGTCCTGCTCATCCAGGGCCTGGAGGACGAGTACGGGACCCTGGCCCAGCTGGAAGCCATCACCGCCCGGGCGGGCGGGCCGGTGGAAATGGCGACTCTCGCGCAGTGCGGCCATATCCCCTACCGGGATCAGCCCCTGGCCACCCGGAACCACGTGACCGCCTTCATCCGGCGCTGCCTGGGCCTGGCTGACCCCCATCGCGGCAACGATTCCGCCGCAGCGGATTCAGGTGGACAGGACGACCATGAACAGTGAAGTGAACCGGCGGACGGAAGACGGAACCGCCGTGAAGATCTACCTCGCGGCGCTCGGCGAACGGGTCCGCGCCCTGCGCGCCCGGCGGGGCATGACGCGCAGGTCGCTGGCCTCCCACTCCGGCATCTCGGAACGCTACATCGCCCAGCTGGAGTCGGGCGAGGCGAACGCCTCCGTGGCGTTGCTGTGGCGGGTGGCGGAGGCCTTCGGTATCACCTTCGCGGAGCTGTTGCAGGCCCCGGACAATGCCGGGGCGTTGCTGCCGGAGCTGGAGCGGTTCCTGCGCACCCTGGACCGGGAGCGGCAGGCCGAGGCTCTGCAACTGCTGCGGGTCCGCTACGCCGGGCACCCGCCGGGAGCCCATGGCGTGGCCCTCATCGGCCTGCGCGGGGCGGGCAAGTCCACCCTCGGCGTCCGCCTGGCGGAGCGCCTCGGCGTGCCCTTCGTGCGCCTGGGCGGGCTCATCGAGGAGCTGGGGGGGATGCCCGTCGGCGAACTCTTCTCCCTGCGCGGCCAGTCCGGCTACCGGCGCCTCGAACGCCAGGCCCTGGAACTGGCCATTGATCGCCACCCCCGGGCCGTGGTGGAGGCCGGGGGGAGCCTGGTTTCCGAGCGGGTGACCTACGATCGGCTGCTGGAGGCCTACCGAGTGGTGTGGATCCGGGCCGAACCGGATGATCACTACCGGCGCGTGCTGCAGCAGGGCGATCTGCGGCCGCTGCAGGAGAGCCGCGAAGCCATCGAGGACATGCGGCGCATCCTCGCCGAGCGCGAGCCGCTCTATGCCGCGGCCCACCGGCAGCTCATGACCTCGGGCAAACCGGTGGAGGCGTGCGTGGCAGAGCTCGCCGCGTTCGCCGAGCACGGTCTCGGCGGCGCTGTTTGATATCATCCCGGCACTGGTCCGCTGTTCATCGTCCACGGAGGGCATGCTCGCTTTCATGACCCGTTTTCTCCACACCGCCGACTGGCAGCTCGGCCTCAAGCTCAACTACCTCCCCGGGGAGGCGGGCGCCCGCGCCCGCGCCCAGCGGTTCGAAACGGTGCGCCGCATCGCCGCGGTGGCGCGGGAGCAGGGGGTGGAGTGCGTGGTGGTGGCAGGCGATGTCTTCGACGACAACGCCGTGGGCGAGGAGACCCTGCAGCAGGCCCGCGATGCCCTGGAGCAGTTCCGACCCCTGCCGGTGCTCCTGCTGCCCGGCAATCACGACGCCGCCACCCCCGACTCGGCGCTGGCCCGGCTGCAGGCCGGCGACCACGTGCGGGTGCTGCTCGACGATGCCCCGGTGCGCATCGGCGGGGCGGACTTCCATCCCTGCCCGCTACGCCGCCGCCACGAGTACGAGGATCCCACCCGCGGGCTCCCGCCGCGCACCGAAGAGGGCACGGTGCGGGTGGCCATCGCCCACGGCGGCGTGCTCGATTTCGCCGAGGAGACCGAGACGCCCAATCTCATCGACGGCCGCCGGGTGCTGGAGCGGGGCTTCGACTACCTGGCCCTCGGCGACTGGCACGGCACCCTCCGCTTCGGCCCCCGCATCTGGTATCCGGGCACGCCCGAGGCTACCCGGTTCAAGGAGCGCGATCCGGGCAACGTGCTGGTAGTGGAGATCCCCGCCCCCGGCGCGGAGCCGCTGGTGACCCCGGTAGCGGTGGCCCGCACCCGCTGGCTGCGGCAGCGCTGGGCCTTTCACGAGAGTGCCGACCTGGACCGCCTGGAGGATTGGTTCGAGAGGCTGGAGGAGCGCTCCTGGACGCTGGTGGAGCTGACCCTGGAGGGGGAGCTCTCACTGGCCGACCGCTCCCGCCTCGACGGGCTCCTGGAAGCGCAGTCCGGCCGCCTGCTCCACCTGCGGCCGGACCTTGCGGGCATCACCGAGTCGCCGAGCGAGGCCGATCTCGCCGCCCTGGCCGCGGAGGGTTTCCCGGGCGCGGCCGCCGCGGCGTTGCGGGGACAGGAGACGCCGGCCGCCCGCGACGCCCTGCGGCTGCTGTACCGCTTCCTGGTGGAGGAGGGCAACGGTGCATCTGCTCGCGGTTGAAGTCTGGCACTGGCGGGGTCTCGAGCATCACGCCCTGGCCGACCTCTCGCCCCACCTCAACCTGGTGCTGGGGCCCAACGAGTCGGGCAAGTCGCGGCTGTTCGAGGCCATCCGCTACGCCCTGTTCGAACCCAGCAAGGGTGCCGCGCAGAACAAGAAGGACCTGCAGGGCTGGTCCGCTACCGAACCGCCCCGGGTGCGGGTGACCTTCGAGACCGACGCCGGCCCCTACACGGTCACCAAGCAGTTCCTCAAGTCCCCGGCGACCCTGCTGGAGGGGGGCGGCGAGACCTTGCGCCAGGAGGAGGCCGAGGCGCGCCTGCGCCAACTGCTCGCCCTGCCGGAGCCCGCCGGGCGGAGCGGGGCCGGGCAGTTGGAGAGTCTCGGCTCCTGGCCGCTGCTGTGGCTGTCCCAGGGCGACTCCCGGAAACCCCCGCAGGAGCACCTGAGCGGGTCGGGCCGCGGCCGGCTGCAGGATGCCCTCGCGCTGGAGGTGGGCGAGGCGGCCACCGGCGAGGAGGGCCGCCGCATCCACGCCCGGGCCCGCGCCGAGGCGGAAAAGTACTGGACCGCCACCTGGAAGGAGACCGGTGAGCTGCGCCGGGCCCGGGAGGCGGCCGCCGCCGCCGATGCCGTGCTGGAGGAGGCCCGGGAGCGGCGCGAGGCCCTGCATCGCACCGCGGCCGATCTGGCCGCGGCCCGGGAACGCCTCGCGGGCCTGGAGCCCCGCCTGGCGCGTGCCCGCGCCGAGCTCCGGAGCGCCGAGGAGAGGGAGGCGGCGGCCCGGGAGGCCCGCCGGCAGCTGGACCTGCAGGAGGCGCGCACCCGCGCCGAGGAGCAGCAGCTCCGGCATCTGCGGGAGCAGAGCGGGCGCCGCGGTGCGCTGGCGGAGGAGCAGGAGCGCCTGCTGGCCCGGCAGGCCGAGGCCCATGCCGGGCGGACGACTCTTGAGGGGCGGCTGGAGCAGCAGCGCACGGCCTTGCGCGAGGCCGACCAGGCCCTGAAGGAGAGCGAGACGGCGGAGCGGGAATCCGAAACCCGGCTGCGCCTGGCCCGGCTCGCCGCCCGGCGCCGGGGGCTGGAGTCCAGCCGCGCGGAGCTCGCCGAACGCCTCGCCCGGGCGCGGACGCTGCAGGCGGAAGCGACCCGGTTGCGAGGCCTGGTGGCGGCGGAATCCATCGACACCGTCGCGCTGAAGGGGATCAACCGGGCCGAGGCGGAAATGCAGGCGGCCCACGCGCGCCTGCTCGGCGCCGCCGCCCGGGTGGAGGTGCGGGCGCTGCGGACGTTCAGCGTGGACGGCGAGTCGCTGGCCGCGGGGACGGAGCAGTCCTGGACCCTCACCGAGCCGCGCGTGTTCCGCCTCGGCGAACTGGCGGAGCTGCGGGTGGAGCCCGGCGGCGATTCCCTGGAGGCGCTGCGCCAGAGCCGGCGCGATGCCGAACAGGCGCTGCGGTCGTTGCTCGATAGCCACGGCGCGGAGAGCCCGGAGCAGGCCCGGATTCGCCACGAGGAGCGGGAGCGGAACGAGCGGGAGGCCGCCCGCGCTTTCGACCGCCTCGGGCTGGCGGCGCCGGACGGGGTGGAGGCCCTGGAGGAGTCGGTCCAGGCGGCGGGCGCGGAACTCTCCCGCATGGAGGGGTTGCCCGGGGATCTGCCCGGCGAGGCGGAGGCTGAGCAGGGGGCCAGGGCGGCGCGGACCGCGCTGGAGACGGCCCGTGCCCGCCGTGATGCCGCCCGGGAGTCATACGCCAATGCCCGGCTCGAGTCCGAGACCCTGGGGGAGCGGGTGGAGGGCCTGGCGCGGGAGAGTGACCGGCTGGCGCGCCAGCTGGACGAGCTGCCCGGGGCCCAGGCCCTGGAGACGGCGCTGGCCGCGGCCGAGCAGGCCTGGCAGGAGTCGCTCGCCCTGCGGCAGGGTTACCGGGAGGCCTGGGAATCCCTGGGCGGCGAGCAGGTGGCGCTGGAGCTGGACCGGGTCCGCCAGGCGCTGCAGCGGCTGGAGGAGGAGCGCACCGGTGCGGCCCGCGAGGCGGAGCGGCTGGACGCGGTCCTGCGCTCCCGCGAGGGCGAGGCCCTGCACGAGGCGGTCCAGGAGGCCGAGGCCGAGGCCGCCCGCGCCGGCGCCGAGCTGGAGCGCGTGGAGCGCCGGGCGCAGGCGGTACGGCTGCTGGTGGAGGTGCTGGAAGCCGCCCTGCAGGAGATCCAGGCCCGCTTCACCGCCCCGATCATGGCGCGCATCCGCCCCTACCTGAGGCGGCTCTTCCCGGGTTCGGAGCTGGCGCTGGGGGAGGACCTGGCGCTGCAGGGGCTGCGCACCGGCAACACCGCGGAGCCCTTCGGCATGCTCTCCGGCGGTGCCCAGGAGCAGCTGGCGATCCTGGTGCGCATCGGCCTGGCGGAACTGCTGGCCGGTGACGGACGTCTACCTGTCATACTGGATGACGCGCTCATCAACACCGACCCGGCGCGCCTGCAGGCCATGCAGGCCGTGCTCTACCAGGCGGCACGGGGGCTGCAGGTGATTGTCTTCACCTGCCAGGAGGCGGATTTCGACACCCTCGGCGCCGAGCGGGTCATCCGCCTGCCGCCGCGTCCGCGGGGCCGGTGACGGACGGTCCGTTCACGATCCCGGCGTCCCGGCAGGACGAGGGAGCGGCACCCCGCGTGGCGACCGCGGTGCACAGGGCTGTTCCGGCAACGGGCGGGCCATGACCAGACGAGATCCGGGGCGCTACCCGGACGAGGAGAGATGACCATGCTGTGGATGGAGAGAAAACTGAGGCTGCCGGACCCGGCGGAGGCGCTGCCGGGCCGTGCGACCCCCATGCCGGTGCCGGAGAAGCATTTCGTCAACGGCAATCCCCTGGCCCCGCCGTTCCCGGAGGGCATGGAGCTCGCCCTGTTCGGGCTCGGCTGCTTCTGGGGCGCCGAACGGCGCTTCTGGCAGCAGGAGGGGGTCTACACCACCGCGGTGGGTTATGCCGGCGGCTACACGCCCAACGCCACCTACGAGGAGGTCTGCAGCGGCCGCACCGGGCACAACGAGGTGGTCCGGGTGGTCTACGACCCCGCCGTCGTCAGCTACGAGACCCTGCTGCGGGTGTTCTGGGAGTCCCACGACCCGACCCAGGGCATGCGCCAGGGCAACGACGTGGGCACCCAGTACCGCTCGGGCATCTACTGCCACGGCGAGCGGCAGCTGGCCGCGGCCGAGGCCTCGAGGGCGGCCTACCAGGAACGCCTGACGGCGTCGGGCTATGGCGCCGTCACCACCGAGATTCTGCCGGTGCCCGAGTTCTACTACGCCGAGGGCTACCACCAGCAGTACCTGGCCAAGAAGCCCAACGGCTACTGCGGGCTGGGCGGCACCGGCGTCGCCTACGCCGCAGCGGGCTGAGCCGCCGTGCAGCGTCTCCTCGCGCTCCTGGTGCTGCTCGCCGCCCTGGCCGGGGCGGCCTGGTGGTGGCTGATCGAAAACCGCGACACCCCGCCGGCCTGGCTCAAGGGCACGCCCGTGGATCCAGGTCCCGGCAGCACCACCCTCTACCGCTGGAAGGACGGGCGCGGGCCGTCGGCGCGCTTCGAGGCCGATGGCGTCAGCTGGCTGGTGCGGATACTGGCCAACCTGCGGCGCAAGGCGCAGGCGCGCACGGCGCAGGCGGGCGGTACGGCGCCCGCCAACCCCTTCCTGCCACCCGAGCCCGATCTGCTGGTGGCGGAGCTCACGCCCACCCACCGTGCGGTGCTGAACAAGTTCAACGTCGTCGAGCACCACCTGCTGGTGGTCACCCGCGCGTTCGAGGACCAGGAGCGGCTTCTCACCCCGGCCGACTTCGAGGCCCTCTGGCTGTGCCTGGGAGAGTACCCCGCGCTCGGCTTCTACAACGGCGGCGCGGCGGCCGGCGCCAGCCAGCGCCACCGCCACCTGCAGCTGGTGCCCCTGCCGCTCGACGCGGCGGGCGCTCCGCTGCCGCTTGGCCCCCTGCTGGACAGCGCCACCTACCGGGAGGGCATCGGTACCGTGGCGGCGCTGCCGTACCGGCACGCGTTGGTGCGGCTGGATGATCTGCGGGAGCTGGCTCCGGGAGCTGCCGCCGGTCCGCTGCATGACCGCTACCGTCGACTCCTGGCGGCGACGGGGATCCATGGAGAGGGACCGGAGGCGCTGCAGTCCTGTCCCTACAACCTGCTGGCGACCCGCGGGTGGATGCTGCTGGCGCCCCGGTCGCGGGAGTTCTGGGAGGGCATGTCGGTCAACGCGCTCGGCTTCGCCGGCGCGCTGCTGGTGCGCGACCAGGAACAGCTGCGGCGCCTGCGCGAGACCGGTCCGCTGGCGGCCCTGGCGGCGGTGGGGGTCAGGAAGGCGCCTGAAAATGAATAGACAGGATTAACAGGACGACTGTCGGGCCGGACGAGCTGTTCCGGGGAGGCGTGGCGGGGCGGCGGTGAAGACGCCCCCTGTTTCACTCATCCTCGTAGTCGTTGTAGAGCTCGATGCCCATCTCCTCGGCCAGCTCGGCCCAGTAGGGCTCCGCCTCGCAGGAGCAGCAGTCGCACCACACGGCGACGCCGTCGTGCATGCTCTTGGATTTCCGGCCCCTGCCCCTGGAGGCGGAGGTATCGGTTCCGTCGCTTTCCGGGGCCCTTTCAGCGGGTGAGTCCGCCATGGCTGCGCACCTCCCTTGTCGATAAGCCTGATTCACTGCGGTGCCTGCCGCCCCAATTCATACGATCCTTTTCAGTCCGGGTAAACCACGGAGTTTCAGGGTGATTTCAGCATCCCGGGATTATGTTGACCATGAGGCTGACATTCAAAGGAGGATGCCGCAATGTTTGCAATCAACATGATCCTGATGGCGCTTCCCGCCCTCCTGGCGATCGTCGTACCCGTCCTGCTGCTCCTGTTGATAGGGGACTGGCTGAGGGATGAATACAAACAGGCGCCCAACGGCGGCGGCGGGTAGGAGATACCCGGAAGAGATCCCGCAATAGCGTCCGGTGCCGTTCAATCAGCAGCAGATGGCCTGCGCCAGGCGGCTTATTCCTTCCATGATTTCCACGGACGAGAGAGAGGCGTAACCGAACACGAGCAGCCGCTCGTTCAGCGACCGGCATTCGGTCACGTCGGCGCCTCCCGCCTCGGGGTTGTAGACATTGACCTGGTATTCCGCCGCCGCCTGCTGCACTTCCGAGGCGGGGGGGAAGTCCGGCGGCAGGTGCCAGACGACATGCATGCCGCCCCTGAGCCCCTTCAGCTTCACATCGCCGAAATTCTGCTGCAACGCGTCGCGCAGGCAGTCTCTTCTGACCTTCTGGTCGTGTCTCACCTGGCGCAGGCGCCGGGCATAGTTGCCGCTGGCGATGAATTCCGCCATTGCCGCCTGTACCAGCCACGGTTGGCAATAGGAAAAGAGGGCCTTGACGGTGGTTGCCGGTTCCACCAGTTCATGGGGGAGCACCATGTAGCCCAGGCGCAGGCCGACTCCCATGGCCTTCGAAAAGGTCCCCAGATAGATGACGCTCCCCCGTTTATCGAGGGCCGCAAGCGCAGGCAGCGGCGAATTCTCGAAGCGGAAGTCGCAATCGTAATCGTCTTCCAGGACGTAAGCGCCGCTCGTCGCGGCCCATTCGAGCAGTGCATGCCGGCGTTCCATCGACAGGATGTGGCCCAGCGGATACTGGTGCGACGGCGTGACGTAGACAAGGGCGGAGCGTTGCGCGGGCAGTCGGTCGACCTGGATCCCTTCCTCGTCGATCCCGACCCGTATGATCCGGGCGCCAAAGCTTTCGAACACGTAGCTGGCGCCCTTGTAGCAGGGGGCTTCGGTAACCGCCGTGGAGGATGGCTCGAGGAACAGTCGCGCGGAGATGGAGAGTGCTTCCTGGATTCCGGCGGTAACGACCACTTGCCGCGGATCGGGCCGGAAGCCGCGGGCCCGCGCGAGGTGCTCGGCGATAGCGCACCGCAGCGCGTCGAGCCCGGCCGCGTCGCCGTAGTCGGTAAGGTTCGCACCGGCGTGTTGCAGTTGCGCGTTGATCAGGTGGCGCCATTCCTTGATTGGAAAGGAGCGCGGATCGGTTCGCCCGGCCCAGAAGTCGATTGCCCCGGCGTTGGCCCTCCTTCTCGGATTGATCTGGCTGCGTCCGCGGAATGGCGGTGGAAACCGGGTTGGATGGCGTTCGTGACTGGGTGTAGTGGCGGGTGGGTTGCTCAGGAAGACCCGCTGCTCGGGCGAGACGGGCGCAACGAAGGTGCCTCTGGCCTCCGAGGTGACCAGGTGGCCCTCGGAAATCAACTGCTGGTAAGCCAGTTTGACGGTATTGAAGGAAACACCGAGCTGAGCGGCCATTTCCCTGATCGAAGTCAAACGCGTTCCGGGCCTCAGGTGTCCGTCCGAGATCAGCTTCCGCAGTTGAGCGCAGATTTGGTGTTGCAGCGAGTCTGTGGACCGCTTCGAGATGTTCAGCGGTATCTGGACGGGGATTTCCAATTCATTCATGACGCTTCTGACGCCCGGGCCTTCGTTCGTGAATCGACGCGCGGCCAGAAGTGTCACGTTGTCTGGAAGACTGAGCATCCTTACTGATTTCAGCCGTCCGTGGCCGGAATTCGCGACACTCCGGCTGCAGACGATCCTGATCCATTGGGAGAGGACCGCTAACGTGTTACGAGCGTGGTGGAAATCCGCGTTCGAAAACAAAATTCACTCAATGAATGTATCTGTTTTCAGTCTGCATGTGAAGCGATGTCTATTGGAGCGAGAGCCAATAGGAAATCGCCCGGGCGTCGTCCTCCGACAGGGGCAGCACGGATTCCTTCATCATGGAGAATGAATCGTTGGCGCGGGTACCCCCCTTGAAATCCAGGATCTGCTTGAACAGGTATTCAGCATTTTGTCCGGCCAGTTTCGGGTATACGGGCATGATCGGCGTCTTCGCATCCTGGCCGTGGCAGGCGAAGCAGTTGGCCGATGCGAACAGGGCGCCGCCCTGGGCCGCGAGTTCCGGTGAACCGGCGATTTTCGGAATGGCGGGTGGAGCGGGCGTGGGAGCGGCAGTCTCCGCGGTGCGCGTAAAGAAGTCCTCACCCTTCTGATCCCGGCCATGGTATTGCAGCAGGGCGGTGACCAGCGCGGCCTGTTCCCTGGAGAATCCCGCGCGCACCGTCATGATCTTGAGCACCGACGGCCACTGGTTGGCGGTGAACTCCCTGGGGCGGCGCAGGGAATGGCAGCGCGAGCAGCGTGTGAAGTAGAGGGTGCTCGCCTCTTCCCAGATGGTGTCGATATCCTCGACGACCTCTCCCTGCTCGATCCAGCCCGTGATCTTCGCGTCCTCCCAGGTGCTTTCCCAGGCGTCCTCCCTGGTGCCGATGACAGCGCGCTTGTTCACGCCCTCCTCGGTGAGAACGGCACGGCTGATGCGCTGGCCGATGTCCTTGAACAGGTAGCTGGCACCGCCCATCGGCGACCACCCTGTCACCTCCACCTCGATATGCGTTCCCTGCTGCGAGCGGATGACGACCGGTGTCGCGGGCAGGATGCTTGCAAGGACAGGGCCGCCGACGGTTTCGTGCAGAGCGGCGATCGTGTTCACGAACCGGGGTGCCGGTTCCTCCGCGGCGATGGCGGAACCCGGGACGGAGGCCAGGGCAAGCAAAACGGCGGCGAACCGCCACAATGAAGCGAGCAGATTGGGCGCGACTCCACCGTGCGTGTGGGACATTTTCGAATCACCGTAAGCCAATGTGCAGTTGTTCGGGTACATGGGTATCTGCGGCCGTGGATCGCCGTCCACGGGCCATGTGCTGCGGCCCGGCGGGGGGGCGTTCGGCGCAGCCGAGGGGGCGGCCGAACGCCCTCGAGCGCTTCAGGCCCCGACCGGTGGTGTGAAGGCGGTCACGGGGGGCGCGGGGGTCTTGTGCCTTGCCACCTCGACAATGGCGGTATTGGCCACGTTGCCCTGGGCTAGTTTCGAGGTTCCCTTGTCCAGGGTCACCAGGTTGATGTTGCCGTGCTTGCACAGCGCACCCGCCTCGCCGGGCTTGTCCGGGTCGTACCATGCGCCTTCCTGCAACATCACCACGCCCTGGCGGATTCGGTCGGTGACGATGGCACCCGCCAGCAGGGCGCCACGGTCATTGAAGACGCGGACGACATCACCGTTATTGATGTCGCGGGCCTTGGCATCGTCGGGATTGATCCACAGCGGTTCGCGCCCGGCGACTTCGTAGACCTCGCGCAGCCAGGTGTTGTCCATCTGTGAATGCAGACGGTACTTGGGGTGCGGAGAGATGATGTGCAGGGGATGTTTCGCCACCTTGTCAGAACCCAGCCATTCGGCCGGTTCGATCCAGGTTGGATGCGGCGGGCAGTCGTCATAACCGAACTTCTCGATCTCGAAGGAATAGATCTCGATCTTGCCCGAGGGGGTCCCCAGCGCGTTGGCGATCGGGTCTTTCCTGTAATCGCCGAAGCGGACGTAGTTCTTCGCATCCTCCGGTACCGGGAATTCGAAGTAGCCATCACCGTTCCACAGGTCATTGAAGGCGGGCATCTCCAGGCCCTCCTTCCCGGCCGCGGCGACCGCCTCGTCGTAAATCGATTCGACCCACTGCATCTCGGTCTTCCCTTCGGTGTACTTGTCCTTGAATCCCAGACGCTCGGATATGGCGGTGAAAATATCGAAATCGCTCATCGACTCGTGCTGCGACTCGATCAACTGCGGCATCGCGACGACATACCTTCCGCTGTACTCGCTCACGGAGACGATGTCGTTGCGCTCGAAGGTGGTGTTCGCGGGCAGTACGATGTCGGCGAACATCGCGGTGTTGGTCCAGTACGGCTCGTTGACGATAATCGTCTCGGGCTTCTGCCACGCCTTGATCTGCTTGTTGCGATCCATCTGGTGACTGAGCGGGTTGCCGCCGGCCCAGTAGATCAACTGGATGTCGGGGTAGGTGATCTTCTCGCCGTTGAAATCGACGGTCATGCCCGGATTGAGCAGCATGTCGCTCAGGCCGCGCGCGTAAGGGACATGCTCCGCTACCGGGTTCTCACCGGCGGAGATGCCACCGAGCGCGACGTGCCGCGCGGTCAGGGAGCCGCCGTTGGCATAGTGATAACTCAGGCCGAACCCACCCCCGGGCAGGCCGATCTGGCCGAGCATGGAGGCCAGCGTCACCAGCATCCAGTAGGACTGCTCCCCGTGATCCTGGCGCTGGATGGCCCAGCCGCTCATGATCATGGTGCGGCCCTTGGCCATGCGCCGGGCCAGCTTGCGGATGTCATCCGCCGGAACCGTGGTGATCTTTTCCGCCCACTCGGGGGACTTCGGCTGACCGTCCTTGGTGCCCAGCAGGTAGGGCAGGAACTTCTTGAAGCCGACGGTATAGGTCTCGACGAATTTCTCGTCGTAAAGCTTCTCGGTATAGAGCGTGTGCGCCAGGGCCAGCATGAGCGCGGTGTCGGTGTTGGGACGGGGCGCCACCCATTCGGCACCGAAGTACTTGGCGGTGTCGGTCATCCGCGGGTCGATGGAGACCACGGGCGTGCCCTTTTCCTTCAGCGCCTTCATCGCCTCGTAGGCGGTGTGATCCGTTGGCTCCCAGCCAATCTGGTTGTTCTTGAGCAGGGTGGCGCCCCAGAGCACCACCAGATCGGTGTTCGCGAGCACCGTCGTCCAGGCGCTCTGCTGATCGTAGACCTCGGTACCGCCGATGACATGAGGGAGGATGACCATCGCCGCGGCGACGCTGAAGTCGCCGGTGTTGTCGACGAAACCGCCGTGAAGACCCAGCATGCGCCGGAGCAGCACGGGGGAATTGTGAAGCTTGCCGACCGAGTGCCAGTCGGTGCTGCCCGAGTGGATCGCCGTGTTGCCGTGGGTCTTCTTGACGCGCTCCAGTTCCGCGGCGACCAGGTTCAGGGCGTCATCCCAGCTTACGCGGACGAAGTCGCCGCGCCCGCGCTCGGTGCGGTCGCTCTTCGCGCCATTCTTGAGAAAATCCCTGCGCACCATCGGATACCGCACCCGGGTTTCCGAATAGACCCGATCCATGAATGCCTGGATGACCGGGGAGGGTGCGAAGGCGTCTTTTTCGAACGGGACCACTCGCGCCAGTCGACCGGCCTCGACATAGGCCCGGATAATGCCCCAGTGGGTGGCCGTCAGGCGTGACGAGGCGTCGAGCAGGGGTTCGGTAAGCAGCGAATGGGCACCTGCAATCGATGGCATCGTCGCCAGGGCGCCCAGCGCCGCGGAGTGACCAAGAAAGGATCTCCGGGAGACTTTCATTTTTCCATCCTCGCTAGTGTGGTTGGGTTGCTGGTCCAGTACCAAGAACCGCGCCGCTTGCCTGCCTGATGGGCCTAAACGCCCTGGGCGCTGCCGATCGTGCATTTTTGTTTTCCACTATAGGGGGAGAGTCCGCATCCCCTTAGATCCAGAGTCAGGATTCTTCTTGGATACACTCGGCGGGTTGCCGCAGGTTCGTGCCGCCTGGACAAGCCCTCGATTGGGTTCCAAGATTCTCAGGGACACTCCCGCCAATCGGGCGCGGATTGCATCCGATTGGCGGGAGTGTCCCTGACACACCGCGGTACGCGCCGATGCCGCAAAGTGAGCCATTGACGGATATGCCAACAACGCGCACGGAACGCCTGCAGTCCATGACCGATCTGCTGGAGGCGCTGGTTGCCCGCCCGAGCCGGGCGGGCGTGGACGACTGCACCCCCGTGCTCGGGGCGATCTCCGGCTGGCTCGAGCGCCATGAGATCCCCCACGAATGGATGCGGGACCCGGCGGGCAGGCCGCTGGGCCTCGCGGGCGGAATCGCGGGCGGTCGGCCCGGTCCCGTCTACCTGCTGGACGCGACCGCCGACACCGCCCCCTTCGGCGACCCGGGCGCCTGGCGGCACCCGCCCGATCGCCCCACCATCGAGGCGGGCTGGCTGTACGGGCGCGGCAGCGCCGACAGCAAGGCCGGCATCGCGGTGTTCTGCCACGTGCTGGCGGACCTGCTGCCCGGGCGGGAGCGCCTCGCCGGCAGGGTGAACTTCGTCTTCGATGTGGAGGAGCACAGCGGCACCTTCGCCGGCATCCGCGCCTACATGGAGAAGCACCTCGACCGCCCCCCCGCGGGGGTGATGATCGGCTACCCGGGCAATGATCGGCTGGTGGTGGGCGCCCGCGGCTTCCTGCGCGCGCGGCTCGTCATCCACGGCCTCGGCGCCCACTCGGGTTCCTCCAGCAACCGGGGAATCAACGCCATCGACCGGGCCCGCGCGCTGCTGGGTCAATTGGCGGCCGAGCCGCTGGCGCCCCCCGATGACGCCTTCCCCCTCCCGCCGAGGATTACCGCCACGGGCATCCGCGGCGGCGGCAGCTTCTCGCTGGTGCCGGACCGCTGCGAGCTGGATCTGGATATCCGCCTCACCCCCGCTTTCGACGACGGGGCGGCACGAACGCTGCTGCAGAACGCGGCGGCGCGGCTGGATGGCGACGGGGCGCCGGCCACGGAGATCCGGTGGTCGCCGGGCTGGCCGGCCTACCGCCTCGAGGACGGTGCGCCGCTGAGCACGGCACTGTCCGAGGCGGCCCGCGAGGCGTTCGGGCACACGGTGCCCCAGGGAGTCGCGGGGCCCTCCTGCATCGCCAACTACCTCCACACCCTGGGCATACCCGCCACGGCGGGCCTGGGTGTGACCTACCGGAATGTGCACGCGGCGGACGAGTGCGTGCTGCTCGAGACACTGGAACCCACCTTCCTCGCCTACCGGCAGGCCCTGGCCCGGCTGCTGCGGTAGGACGGTTCAGGGAGCAGGGGCAGCTCTTCAGGGACCTACAGGAGACCCCCATGAACCAGGCCCAGGCGAACAACACGGGAAGTCCCTGTCACGACCAGGAACTGCGCATCGCCCTGGTGATGAACGGCGGGGTCAGCCTGGCGGTATGGATCGGCGGCGTTACCCAGGAGATCAACCGGCTGGTTCGCCGCGAGACCCTCTACGGCCGCCTCTGCGACATTCTCCACCTGCGCCCGCGGGTGGACATCGTGAGCGGTACCAGCGCGGGTGGCATCAACGGCGCCATCCTGGCCCTGGCCATGAGCCAGGGCAAGCCGCTGGATCCCCTGCGCGACATCTGGCTCAACAAGGGCGACATCCTCACCCTGCTGCGCCCGCCCACCCGGGAGGATCCCCCCTCGCTCCTCGACGGCGGCTACTTCTACAAGGCCATGGTGGAGGGTTTCCACGCCATCCGCGATCAGCAGGGCCCGGGCCTGCTGCCACCCGCCCAGGTGCCCATCGAGCTGTTTCTCACCACCACGGTCCTGCGCGGGGAGGTGCACGACTTCCCCGACGATGCCGGGACCGTCATCCGCGATGTCACCCACCGCGGCCTGATGCGCTTCCAACGCGGCCCCGATCAGCCCCGGGATCACTTTGCCGACCCGGCGATCGCCCGCAAGCTGGCCGCCGCGGCGCGCGCCACCGCCTCCTTCCCCGCCGCCTTCGAGCCCTTCTACCTGCCTGGCGCGGAGGAGAAGGGCGAGATCTCCGCGGGCGGCGAAGCCGTCCCCTGCCTCGAGGGCCACGCGAACTTCGCCCTGGGCTGCTTCGTGGTGGACGGCGGCGTGCTCGACAACAATCCCCTGGAAGCGGCCATCGACGCGGTGTTTCTGCAGCGGGCGGAGGGCGAGGTGCGAAGGGTGCTGGCCTACGTGGTCCCCGACCCGGGTCATATCCCCGATCCGCCCGCCCAGGACCCGGCCCGGGTCCCGAGCCTGGCGGGCACCATCCTGGCATCGCTGGTGGACATCCCGCGGGTGGAGTCGGTCTCGGATCAGCTGCGCGCCATCACCCGCCACAACCAGGAGGTCGCCCGGCACTACAACACCCGCCTGCTGTTGGCGCGTTCCGTGGACGGGCCGGGCGCCGAGACGGTGGCAGCGGATGTCTTCCCCGGCTACCGGCTGCGCCGTTGCCAGAGCGCCGCGGACTACATCGCCACCGCCCTGGCCGATGGCGCGGCGCGCCATCGCGACGCCACCGGACGGGGCATCGCCCTGGGGCGGCGGGCCCGCGAGCGCATCGCCGGCGCCCTGGCCGGCTGCGGCGCGGTGCCCTGGCTCCCCGAGCGCTTCGAGGAGGCGGGAACGGGGGGCGAATGGTGGTGGGGGCTGCTGACGCTGGAAAACGTCATGGCCGTGGTGCTGGAGCTGCTGTGCCGGGCCGTGGCGCTGGTGCCCGCCCGGCGCAGCGGGGAGAGCGATGCGTTATGGCCGGACCTGATGCGGGCCCGGCGCCGGGCCTATGACCTGGTGGCGGAGCTCGCCCGCCTGCGCCGGCTCGACCAGGGCCACTGGCAGAGGCGCGGCCAGGCACTGGCTCCCGAGCTCGCCGGGCTGGGAACAGCGGATGCGAGCCGGGTGATGGCGCTGGCGGAGCGCGAGATCCGCGTCTGGGTGGGAGTGTTCGATGCCACCCTGCAGGCCGACGAGCCCCTGCGTCCCCCCCGGGTCTTCGCCGAACTCGCCGACCGGATCGGCGGGCTGCTGCTGGAGAGCAGCCCGCTGCTGCACGGCGTGCTGGGCCTGGGCGTGCCCCTGCGCCACCCGGAGAAATTCGCCGATCTCAGCACCCTGACCGACTTTCTCCTGCCGGAGGCGAACGGCAGCCTCGGGGCGACCTGGAGGCGACTGCTCGCCCTGGAGGTGGTGCACTATGCCTTCGGTGCCGACACCCCCCGCGACCAGTTCATGGAGCTCTACCAGTTCAGCGCCAACGTGCCCACCGCCTTCGGCGGTCCGGACCGGCTGGAGCAGAAGCTGGCCGGCGTGCAGGTGGCCCACTTCGGCGCCTTCTACAAGCGCAGCTGGCGCATCAACGACTGGATGTTCGGACGCCTCGACGGCTCCGAGCGCCTGCTCCGCATCCTGCTGGATCCCAGGCGTCTGGCCCGACTCTATGGCCGGGAGCCGGGGGACGGGATTGCGCCGGGGGCTGCGGCCGGGGCCGTCCTGGGCCTGCTCCGCGAGGCGTTGCTGGAGGGTGTCGCCCGGGAGGACGACCGTGTCCTGCTGGAGACCCACTGGCGGGAGCGGCTCGAAGCCATGGGTGCCGAGCTGGCCTACCTGGAGCGCACCGACGCGGCGATTCCGGACTGCCTGCCCGAGTGCGCGGCCATGCTGCGGGAACGCCTGCATCTCGACATCCTGCGCCGGGAGCTGCCCGCCCTGGCGGACGCGGTGGGCGATGACGAACTGGACGGGGCCCACCAGGCCGGCTTCGGTTCCAAGTTCCTCAAACGCTTCCGCAGCGCCCTGTGCCAGCTGGGCGACGCCGCGCGCAAGGCCCCGGGGCCATCCGCCTCGCCCGCCCTGTCCAGCGAACAGCTCGTGGAGCTGTTCAAGGGCGCGCGGGTCGGGGAGGAGCGGGTGCTGGACGAGGTGGGCACCGACCGTTTCACCATCACCGCCACCCGCTCCGCCGCGGTGGCCGTCGGCGCCCTCTCGGGGAAGGGGTCGGGGCTCAAGTACCTGCGGGGCATTTTCGCCGCCGCCCGTACCCCCCTGGTGGCCCTGGACCTCCTGGTACAGGCCCTGATGAAGAAGGGTCGGCTGCTGGTCAGCCTGTACGCCATGGCGATGGCGGCGGCCATCACCATCCTGGTGGCTCCCGCCGCCGACTGGCCGGACGGCGTGGAGATGGCCGCCGCGGTCGTTCTCGCGGCGGGGCTCGTCGTGCTGCTGCGACGCTATCCGCGGCTGCTGATCGGGCTGTTTGCCCTGGTGCTCGTGCTGTGGAAGGTCGTGCCGCTGCTACGGGGGTGGCTGGGGTGAGTGCTCTTCGAGGGGCGGGGTTCACAGGATCGCGGGCAAGTGCGCCGGGAGGAGCGCCCGCATTCCACCGGGCGGCTGCAACCGGATTATTCGCCGACCCGCTGGAAACGGGCCCACGAGGAGCTGCTGTCCGAGAATGGAACCAGGAAGACATAACCCCGGCCGGTGTAACGCTGGCCGACGACCAGCGAGCCGTCCACGGCTCTGTGCAGGGTGATCGTTTGCGATTCGTAGTAGACGGCGAGCGGATCAAGGGACCCATGGGCCCAGGCTATAGCCGCTGTGCCCGAGCTGCACGTGAATGCCATGTTCTTCCTGAGGTTCACTCTTGTCGGTGTCTGCTTCGCGTCAAATACCGTGATGATCAGTTCGCGGTTGCGGGCCACCGAGATGGAAACGGTTCTGGCCTCCACAGGCGGCTCGTCACTCAGGATCGCGCTGAGCGATGCGAAGGACCGACTGCTTTTTTCATCCGTCAGCAGGCCGCGATCGGCGTATCTCCCCCCGATTCCGGAGCAGTCCGTTCCGGGAGTTGCCAGAGCGGGCCAGTCAGGCGGATACGGCCGTTCCTCGACCGTGGCGCACCCGCCGCACAGGAGGCCGCACAACAGCCATGGGGCGAGGGGGTGTCGACCGAACATGTTGCCGCGGGCGCTCCTTGGCGGGGATGGGGCCACCCGGCGCCCGCCATGCCAGCCGACGGGCGGCCGGGATGAATCTGAGTATAGCGAAGCCCCGCGTGCCGAAACCCCGAAGCCGGCACGGTGCGGGGCGGACGGGCGCCCGCCGTTCCAGTCGGGATTTCCCGGCGCCGCCGACCGTGCCGCCGTGGGCCTCGACGAGTTCCTTGACGATGGACAGCCCGATGCCCGCGCCACCCCCCTCCCGGGCGCGGGAGCGGTCCGCCCGGACCCAGGCCGCCTCCGGGGGAAGCACCTGCCGCACCTCCAGGCCGGTCCCCTCCAGGTGCTGCCGGCCGAGTTCTATCGTCTCGCCCACCAGTTCCCGCAAGGAGATCGTCCGCGGCCGCAGGCCGCTCCGGGACGCATCGGCCCGGGCCGGGTAGGTCTTCACCAGGGCGGCGATATGGCGGTCGTCCTCCACCACCAGGAGCAGCCCCCGCGTGCCCGCGGGATTCCGAAAGCCGATGTCATGCGCCTGCCGGATATCTGTCTGTTGGATGCCCATGCGGTCGCACGGTCCTCTCCCGGTGTGGCAGGAACCGGCGCAGCACCACCTGGGTGGCCGAGTCCGGACGCCACGAAATGTTCACTCCCGAAGTCGGACCGGGAATCCGCCCGCTTCCTTTCCCGATGGAAGCGCATCGGCGTCGCCCTTCCCGGGGCTCTTGCGAGCGACAGGTCGGCAGGAACCGGCGTTCAGGCGTCAGCACTTCCCCTTCGCGGCCTTGGCCGGCGGGCAGGAGCCGCCGCCGCCCGTGTCACCGCCGCCGTCGCTCGCTCCGCCGGAGCCCGCGCTCTTGCCCCGGCTCTTGGCCTGGACGTCGGCGGTGGCGGTACCGGTTTCGGCGTCGTCATCGGTGACGGTGAGCTCAACCGGGTAGGTGCCGGCCGCGGAATAGGTGTGGCCGGCCGTCAAGCCGCTGCCGCCGCTACCGTCGCCGAAGTCCCAGGCGTAGCCCGTGATGGTGCCGTCGTCGCTGGAGCCGGAGGCGTCGAAGCTGCAGGCGAGCCGGTCGCAGGCGTAGGTGAAGGCGGCGCTGGGCGGCATGCCTCCCGGGGGCGCGCTCACCGTCACCGGCTGGCTGGTGCTGTCCGTGGCGTCCCCGTCGTCGGTCACCGTCAGGGTGACGGTGTAGGTGCCCGCCGTCCCATAGCTGTGGGACGGGTTGCGGACGCCCGAAGTGCCGCCGTCGCCGAAATTCCAGCTCCACGCCACCACGGTGCCGTCGTCGTCCCCGCTCTGGTCGGTGAACTGCACGTCGAGGTTGTCCGGGCTCCAGGTGAAGGCAGCGGTGGGCGGCAGGTTCGCCGCGCCGATGGCGGCGACCGCCTGGTCGGCCCGGACGAGACCGTGGCCGCTGTCGGGGTCGTAGCCGGCGGCCAGCATGTCGATGGCGGTGGACTCCAGCGCGGCCTGCACGGCATCCGGGGAGGCCGTGGGTCTTGCCTCGAGCATCAGCGCGGCGACGCCGGCGGCGTGGGGGGCCGCGGCCGAGGTGCCGGAGAAGTCCGGGGTGCCGTCGCCGTCGCGATCGCTGCCGGGGTAGAAAAAGGTGGTGTTGACGCCGTCCGGCGCGACGACGGCTGGCTGCATGCGTACCTCGGGCGCCGCCAGGCGCGTGCCGTCCGCCGCGAACAGGATGGGCGTGCCGCCGGCCGAGGAGAAGGACTCGAGCAGGGGCGGGCTGACGCCGAACTCCGGGGTGTTCCGGTAGTAGGCCGCGCCGACCGCCACGGCACCCGCTGCGTTGGCGTGGCCGTAGAGCGAGCCGCTGTGGGTGGCGTACGCGTCGATGGCGGCGCTGCCGAACAGCACCGTTTTCATCAGGCCCGGCTCGGCGCCGTCCCACAGCGCGATGACGAGCTTGAACACCGGCGGGCTGGTGGGCGCGAAGAGTCCGTCGTTGCAGAACTGCAGGATCTCGACCGGCTCGCCGGTGGGGATGTTCTCGTGGGCGTCCCAGGCGACGATGAGCGTCTCTGTGGAATCCAGCAGCCAGACATCGAGGTCGTTCTGGGTGCCGGTGCCCGCGGCGGCCGAGCCGAAGGGCGAGTCCCACTGCACCGAGAAGATGGCGCACTGCCCGGCGGGAATGGTGTGCTCCTGCGTCGTGTCCCGGAACGGGCCGGGGTCGAAGTCGTGCATGTAGCCGGCCGGCCAGAGCACGCCGCCGATGTCGATGTAGAGCATCTCGCCGCTGTTGACGAAGCCGTGCTCGTAGCTGTCGCGGGCCTGGTTGCCGGCCGCCGAGAAGTAGGCGACCCCGTCGCCCTTCACCTGGTCGATGGCCTGGGCGATCACCCCGTCCATGAACATGGGCTCGCCGAGGTAGATGACATCGTCGACGATCACGCCGGCGCCTGCGTCGGCGAGCGCCAGGATGCCGTTGGCGAAGCCGGCGAAGCCGTTGAAGGCGGTGTGGAAGGCGAGCGCCGCGCCGGGTGCCACGTCATGGACGATCTGCAGCATGGCGCGCCCCTCGTCGGTGCAGGGGGCCGGGTAGACGGCATCTCCGCAGTTGGCGCTGTCGTCGATTACCTGGACGCCGGTCGGCAGATCGTTGCCGGCCACGTCTGCGGCCGCGCCGCCGAGGTGATCGTAGCTGTCTGAGAGCACGCCCACCTTGACCCCGGCGCCGCTGACGCCGTACAGGGTGCGCGCGATATCGGAGCGTTGCGCCAGGTCGCCCTGGCTGGTCACGCTGCCGGCGTTCGTCAGCGGAATGGAGGCGGAGAGGGCGCGTAGGTTGCCGAGCGCCGCCGCCTGACGGACCACCCCGATGGGCAGCCAGCCGGATACGGTATCGCCGAACGCGGAGCCCCGCTGCAGCCCGAGCCGGTCCAGATCCGCCAGCAGGGCTTCGGCGTCCCCGGCGGCGCGCGCATCCACCAGGACCCGGCCCCGGCTGACGCGTATGAAATGGTTGCGGGAGTGGAAGGGAACGGTCGGTGCCGCCCGCCGGTGCTGCAGGAACTCGAGATAGAGCCTGGACAGGGTGCCGTCGAGCCTTGCGAGGGCGCCGCCCGGCTTCAGGGCATGCAAGCCCGGGTGGGTGTCCGGCAGCCGGGCCTCGAGGCCGAGCGCGATCGGCGCGGTCAGCGCGAGCACCACCAGCAGCAGGATCTTCAGCGGGGTAAAGGGGCCGGCATTCGGTTTCATGGAAGCGTCCCTCTTGATCGCCATAATCAATAGCTTAGCTTGCTTGCGGGGCCTGGGGAGCGAATTGCGGATATTTGTACCCGGACTCCCCGCACCGCTCCAGGCGGGTGCCTCTTCCGGCGCTTCAAGATGGTCGTGCAGGACACTGTTCGGGCGGGACTTTCTCTTCTCGGAAGCGGATTACTCCCGGCGCTCCGGGTCCCCGGCTCTTCGTCTTGCCTGTCTGGCAAGCATTGAACCCGTGGCGGGAACTTCAGGGCGGGCACAGTGAAATACGCAAGACTCCGCATGGTTTCCTGCACGGAGTCAGCCGCCAGGACGGCCGCGGTGGGGGCCGCCCGGGCGACGATTTCAATCCTGCAGCAGATACTGGATGGTGGAAACCACCCGCACCGTCTTCATCACCTGCCGCGACTCCATCATCCCCGGCGTGTCGTCCCGGGGCAGGATCTGGAACAGTCCCTGGTTCGCGGTGCGGATGCCGCCGAGGGCGCTGCCGGAATCCTCGGCGAACTGCCGGGCCGCGGCACGGGCGTTGCGGGTGGCCTCGGCGATCATTTCCGGCTTGAGATCGTTGAGGCGGGTGAAGAGATAGAAGGGGCCGCTGCCGGAGGGGCCCATCTCGCTGCTGAGGACGACGCCGGCATCCACCAGCACGTCGAGCTTCTGGCTGGCCTGGATGATGCGGTCCACATCATCGGTGCGGACCATGAGCGTCTGGGCGACGATGAAGCGGCTCTCCACGGGGCCGGAGCGGTAGGCCTGGGCGAGGAGGTCGGTGACCTCCACGCTCTGGAGCTCCACCGCCTCACGGGGGATGCCGGCATCGGCGAGGAAGGCGAGGACGGCGGCGGCGTCGCTGCGCAGCTTCTCCTGCACCTGGGTGAGGTCGTTGCCGGTGGCCACGAAGCGCATGGGCCAGAGGGCCAGGTCCGCCTTGACGATGCGCTCGGCGAAACCCTTGACGGTCACATGACGGTCGGCCTGCCGGCCCTCGAGGAAGCCCTGCCCGACGAACCAGCCGCCCAGCGCGATGCCCGCGGCCAGCACCAGGGCGGCCCCCCACCACGTCCCCTTGCTGTTCATCGAAGCCCTCCCCGGGCAAGAGATACGGTAATCCTAGCCCCCGCCATCCCTCTGCGCCAGGGGTTGTCCAAGGCGCAGCATCGGTACACGGCAATAACTTGACAATAGCAGTACATTAACCCACTATCAGACTCAAGTAATAGGCCTGTAAGAGACAGGAACGACAAGAAATACCCGCCTATTCAGGCAATTTATGTCGACGGCGTGAGGATGCGCGACCAGACGGCCGCACCCTTCATGATAACAGTACAAACGATGTACATATGTGAGACCCCGCCCGGGCCCGGGCGGCACCCTGCAGGAGTGAGCGTCATGCGCGTAGCGGTCATCGGCGGAACCGGATTCGTGGGCAGCTACCTGGTGGATGCCCTCCTGGCCCATGGGCATACCCCGGTGCTGATGGTGCGCCCGGGCAGCGGCGGCAGGTTGCGCCGGCCCGACTCGGTCTACCAGGTGCCCGGCCGTGTGGAGGATGACGACGCGCTGCGCCGCTGCCTCGAGGGCGTCGACGCCGCCGTCTACAACATCGGCATCCTGCGCGAGCAACCGCGCCGGGGCATCACCTTCACCGCCCTGCACGAGGAGGGCGCTCGGCGAGCCATCGACACGGCCGGGGAAATGGGCGTGAAGCGCTTCCTGCTGATGAGCGCCAACGGCGTGCGCCCGGACGGCACACCCTACCAGCGTACCAAGTTCGCCGCCGAGGAGTACCTGCGCGCCAGCGGCCTCGAGTGGACCATTTTCCGGCCCTCGCTCATCTTCGGCGACCCGCGCGGGCAGATGGAGTTCTGCTCCATGCTGCGGGAGCAGATGATCCGCCCGCCCATCCCGGCGCCGCTCTTCTACGAGGGCCTGCTTCCGCTGGATGCCGGCGGCTTCTCCTTCACCCCGGTCCTTGTACGGGACGTTGCCGAGGCATTCGCGCTCTCCCTGGAACGGCCGGAGACGGTGGGTGAAGTGCTGCACCTGGGCGGGCCGGTGGAGATCAGCTGGCGTGGCATCATCCGCACCCTCGCCGGGATCGGGGGGCGGCGCAAGCTGGCTCTGCCGGCGCCCGCCGGGGTGGTGCGGCGGGTGGCCGCGCTGATGGAACCGCTGGGGGTCTTCCCCGTGACCGCCGACCAGGTGCGCATGCTCACCGAGGGCAACAGCTGCGACGGCCGGCCCGCCTTCGAACTTCTCGGCATCACCCCGACCCCGTTCGGCCCCGACGCCCTGGGCTATCTCCAGTCGGTCCAGGGCGCCCGCGCGCAGGCCCGTGCGGCGGGTCAGGGGAGCTGAACCGAAGCGAATCCCCGACTGCTTCGACGCCGGGAACGCCGGGAATCCAAAGCCCCGGGTGTGACGGTATCGTGGCGGCAGATACCGATTGCGCCACCTGATGCCGCCCCTGCGCCTCCGGAATCGCCGCACAACGGCGTCCTGTCGCACCATTCCCGGCGGGTTCCGCGGAATCCCGGCGGCTATCCCTCCCCCGGCCCGATTGGGGCATAATCGAACGTTTCATCCCCTCATCCCGTATGGGGTGCTGACGAACCGGTCGTCAGCGTTCTAGACTTGAGTATTGGAACATTCGAATGTGCGGGCCAGGCGAGGTGGTCCGCTCCATGTGCCGGAGGAATTTGATGGACAGAGCCTTTGACGTGCCGCACCGGCTCGAGGCCGATATCCGTGCCCGTGCCGCGCAGGCGCCGCGGCCCGCGCCGCTGTCGCCGGAACGGCGCGAAGAGGTTATCGAGCGGATCAAGCGACTGCTGAAGGAGCGTGACGCGGTCCTCGTGGCCCACTACTACGTGGACGAGGAGCTGCAGATGCTGGCCGAGGAGACCGGCGGCCACGTGGCCGACTCCCTGGAGATGGCCAACTTCGGCAGCCGGCACCCGGCCACCACCCTGGTGGTCATCGGCGTGCGCTTCATGGGCGAGACGGCCAAGATCCTCAATCCCGAGAAACGGGTGCTGATGCCCGATCTCGATGCCAGCTGCTCGCTGGACCTGGGCTGCCCGGCGGACGAGTTCACCGCCTTCTGCGACGAGCACCCGGACCGCACCTCGGTGGTCTACGCCAACACCAGCGCCGCGGTCAAGGCCCGCACCGACTGGGTGGTCACCTCCAGCAACGGCCTGCAGATCGTCCGCCACCTGAAGGAGCGGGGCGAGAAGATCATCTGGGCGCCGGACAAGCACCTCGGACACTACATCCAGCGCGAGACCGGCGCCGACATGCTGCTCTGGGACGGCGCCTGCATCGTCCACGAGGAGTTCCGTGCCGACGCCCTCAAGAAACTCATCGACGAGAACCCCAATGCCGAGGTCCTGGTGCACCCGGAATCGCCCGAGGCGGTCATCGAGCTGGCCGACGTGGTGGGCTCCACCAGCCGCCTCATCAAGGCGGTGCGCGAGTCGGATGCCGACGCCTTCATCGTGGCCACCGACTTCGGCATCTTCCACAAGATGCGCGAGGCGGCGCCCCACAAGCGCTTCCTGGTGGCGCCGACGGGCGGTGAGGGCGGCACCTGCATCAGCTGCGCCCACTGCCCGTGGATGGCCATGAACGGGCTGGAGAACCTGGCCGATGTGCTCGAGAGCGGGCGCAACGAGATCCTCATCGACGAGGATATCCGCCGGAAGGCCTACCAGTCGGTGAAACGGATGCTGGACTTCTCCCGCGATCACGGGCTGGTGGGCGGCCCGGCGAAGTGCGACTGAGGGTGGTGGGCACCGATGGCAGGCAATCATTTCAGTCCCGTGTTCAGCGAGTTGCCTGCGACGCTGGCCATCTTTCCGCTGCCCGGCGCCATTCTGCTCCCCCACGGCCAGTTGCCGCTGAACATCTTCGAACCGCGCTACCTCAACATGGTTCTCGACGCCCTCGGCCAGGGCCGGATGATCGGAATGATCCAGCCCGATCCCGCCGCCGGTGCGGATGAGGGCATTCACCGCATCGGCTGTGCCGGGCGCATCACCCGTTTCAACGAGACCGAGGACGGGCGCCTGCTGATTCTCCTCACCGGGGTATGCCGCTTCGAGGTGAGCGAGGAACTCGACCTGCTGCGGGGCTACCGGCGCGTGGTCCCCGACTGGCGCCGCTTCCGCGCCGATCTCGACGAGGCGGAACCGCCGATGGCCGAAATCGAGCCCCTCATGGTGGCCCTGACCCGCTACTGCGAGGAGAGCGGCCTGGAGGTGGAATGGGAGAAGCTGCGCGCCATGGATCCCGTCCGCCTGGTGAACTTCCTCGCCATCAACCTGCCCTTCGGGGTGGACGAGAAGCAGAGCCTGGTGGAGGCGGTGACCCCGGTGGAACGGGCCCGCCTGCTCACTGTCCTGGCCGAGTTCGGCGCCGCTGGCCGCGACAATGGCGGCGGCCTGCACTGAACCGGTGGCCGCTCACCCCTGCAATCCTTCCCGCCGTGCCTTCCTGACCGTTCTCGCCTCCGGCGCGGCGCTGGCGGCCTGCGGCGACTGGCGGGCGGGCAGGGGAACCCCGCGGGTGGGGCTCGCGCTGGGCGGCGGGGGCGCTCGCGGGCTGGCCCATATCCCCTTCCTGGAACTGCTCGACGAGATGAAGGTGCGCCCCCACCGCATCGCCGGCACCAGCATCGGCGCGGTGCTTGGCACCCTCTACGCCGCCGGCCGCAGCGGACGCGAAATCAGGGAGTTGATGACCGGCCTGGTGGGCGACGGGCGGGGGGAGGGGCTGCTCCATGGCAGCTACCGCTGGATCGAGTACATCGATCTGGCCATGGGCGGTGGCGGGCTGCTCGATACGGACGATTTTCTGCAATTTCTGCATGGAGCACTCCGTCACGACACCTTTGCCGAGCTCGCAATTCCGATGCGGGTCGTTGCCGCCGACCTCTGGAGCCGGGAGCCCGTCGTTTTCTCTTCGGGTGAGATGTTGCCGGCCCTCAAGGCGACCATTGCCCTGCCGGGACTGTTCAAGCCGGTGCCGTACCGTGGGCATCTGCTGGTGGATGGCGGTGTCGTCAATCCTGTGCCCTGGGATCTGCTGGATGACTGTGATGTGGTGGTGGCGCTCGACGTTTCTGGCCAGAGAACCCACCAGCGGGGTGAAGTCCCGGGTGTCATCGAAAGCGTCTTTCTCAGCTTCCACGCCATGGAAGAGGCGCTGGTGGCGGAGAAGCTTCGCTGCAGCCGGCCCGACCTCTACATCAAGCCGCCCATCAAGGACATCCGGGTCATGGATTTCCAGCGGGCAGGGGAGATCTACGACCAGGCAAAACCTGCCCTGCAGGAACTGCGCTGGGGATTGAAGCGGCTGCTGGGCTGAGTCCCGCCGCCAGCCAACGAGGGGGGGACGGCCGCCAGGGTCAGGGTACGCTGCGGCAGACTCGGGTCCGCTCTCCCTTTCACCGGGCCGTTTCCGGGAGGGGGGAATCGTGCCGGGGATGCTCCGTCCACCTGCGTTGATGAGCCCTGCGGCCGGAACGGAGCCCGCGAGAGCCTCGCCGATGCGATTGACCGTCCACCCCTGGGCATCGCCCGCGGCAGCGTCCCCGGATCCCAGTCGCACCAGCGCTGTGCACCCATGCTGTTCCCGGCACCGTTCGGGGGCAGTGTGCGCTTCAACAAAAAATCGTAACTAACAGAATTGTTTGATATTTAAAGATTGGCATGGTGGCTGCATCTGTTCCTGTGCACGCATGTGCTGACTTCATTGTCATGGCTTGACCTCCTCGCTTCCTTGCCCGCCGCACCCCGGCGGGTTTTTTTTGCGGGAGACACGGGAGGCTGGGCATCGGGCCGTGCCGGAGGCGGTGGCCCCGGCCCGGCCGTCACCCACCGCGCCCGGATTCCGGGCGGGGGTTGGTCAGGCCGCCGCCGGCACCTCGCCGCCGCGCTCGGCGCTGTCGCGGACCGGGCGCATGGGATCGGCGCCGATGGTGCCGCGCAGGCTCTCCAGGTACTCGGGGCTCGCCACCCATTCCAGCCTCTCCCGTGCCTGTTCCAAACGTTCGGCAATCCGCAGGCGGGCGGCCACGTCGGCATGGCTCTCCTGGGCCAGGAACGTCTCCAGGCTCAGTACATGGCGCTGCCACAGCGCCTGGTCGCGGGCCTGCTTGGTCTCCAGCCGCTCGCGGTACCAGTCCGAGGCGAGCAGCGACTCGCGGGTGAACAGGGCGCGGATCTCCGGGTGGTGGACATCCTTTCCCCGGTAGTGCCCCTCGGCCATGATGTGCAGCAGTGCGCGCAGGGGCGGACAGGCCTCATCCACGCTGCCGTCCTCGAGGTAGCGCCGGGCCACCCGCTGCTGGGCCTCCACGATGTTGTCCACGCCGTCGACGAAGGCGTCCAGATCCTGGGTCTCCGGGCGCAGGACGGACTCGTTGAAGACCGCCGTGGGACTGTCGAAGATCTTGCCCATGAAGCGGTGCACGAAACGGTCGGTGATGCGGTAGCCGAGCCGGCTGGCCGCCACCATGCGCCCCCGGTGCTCGAAATCCCGCACCGGCTCCAGGTAGCCGCGCTCGGTGAGCCAGGCGGGATCGCGTTCGCGCTCGGTGAGACGGCTCCAGATCTCCGGGATCAGCAGGCTGACGTCGTGGTCCACCCGCATGCGGGGACCGATGTGGCCGGCGGCGCTGGAGTAGCCGGCGTAGCCGGTGAGGATGTAGGAGACCAGGGCGTTGTTGAGGTCCGCCGTGGGGCGCAGGGCGTTGAAGGGCCCCTTGGTCAGGGCTCCCTCGCTGCCGGCGCCGGTGGTGGAGGGGGACTTGCCCGTGAGGCTGCAGATGAAGTCCATGAACAGCTCGGGCAACTCCTGGTAGTGAATCGGGTTGTAGACCGCCAGCGGCCGGATGCCGGGCTGCGGCGGGTTGTTGCGCCGGCCGGTCAGCACCGCGTTCACCGGGTTGCAGACGGGCCGCTCGAGTGCGACGCGCCGGTGCAGGCGGATCCCCATCTCCGCCACGTAGCGGCGCACCGGGTCGGAGAGATCCGGGCGCAACTGCAGGTAGCGGGGGTTCTTGCTCGGCTTGCCGTCCACCAGCCGCGGGTGGGCGGAGGAGACCACGTAGCCGGTGCCGGCGTCGTAGGCGCCGCGCAGCAGGTTCTGCATGGGCGGGGTGAAGGCCTGGAAGCCCACCACGTCCTCCACGATATCCGCCAGCGCCTCGCCGTGCAGGGGTTCGAAATTGGCGATGAAGTTGCCGTGCCGGGCCATGTCCGCCTCGGTCTGCTTGTCGAAGCCGGGGTGGATGGCCTCGTCGGGGCGCTGGAACAGCCGGAACTCGCAGTTGCTCACCAGCTTCACGCTGGGATGGCCGGCGGCGTTGGGCGAGCAGTTGCACAGCGCCTCGGTGGGCACCACCACGGAGGCGCTGATGTCGTCCTCCATCTGCACTTTCTCCGCGGCGATGAAATCCTGGCGCACCTTGAACACCCGCCAGGCGCTGGAGCCCTCCAGGCCCACCCGCAGGTAGGAGCCCACCAGCTTGCGGCCGTTCATCTTCAGCTCGTGGCCGGGGCTGCCGTTCACCACGTCCACGGAGAGCCGCTCGCGCCAGCGGTCGCCCCACTCGGGGCGGTAGACGCGCTTGATGATGAAGGCGAGCGCCCGGATATGGTCGGGGATGGTTTCCAGCCAGGCGTTGTAGGCGTCGGTATTGGCGGGCGAGGGGGTGAGCAGCTTGATGACGGAGCCGAGGCTGCGCTCGGGGCTCAGCGGCTTGCGGCTCGGATCACGGTCCTCGTGGGCGAACTCGGGCTTTAGACGGTCGCTGTAGTCGCGCTCGAAGATGGCCTCGACGATATCGAGATCCTCCTCCAGATCGCCCACGTAGAGGGAGCCGTAGATGACCGCGTCATCGATGGACTTGGAGATCTCCGACTTGCCGCCGCCGGAGACGGTGCAGGGCTTGTGGCAGAAGGTGCCCTCGGGCTCGGTGCCCAGCAGCCGCCAGGAGGGCGCCCCCGGGTGCTTCTGCATCTCCACCCGGTAGCCGTTGGGCTGCATGTAGATGTGCCCGGGGCGCAGTTTGAGGGTCTGCTTCACGCCGTCCCGGTACCAGGTGATGGTCTGGGCGTTGAGGTCCATGCGCAGGTCCTGGGGCACGTAGATGACCTGCGGGAAGCGCTTGTCAACCGCGTAGCCTTCGGGCTGGACGTCCATCACCGGGGCGAACATCCCCGTCATCTCGTCGAAGCTGTAGCCGCTGGCGCGGGCGCGGCTGTCCACGCCGTACTCCTCGCCGTGGTTGCGGCGCACGAAGACCAGCGCGCCGCCGGCATGCTCCTCCTCGGCCAGCCCGTAGAGGTTGGCGGCGAAGCTGATCTGGGTCTTCACCTCCTTCTTGCAGTAGCCGAAATAGTTGTCGGCCAGCAGGGTGACGATGACCCCGGAGGCGTCACGGGCGGTGATCTTGAAGGAGTTGCCGTCGTTGTAGCGCTCATCGGCCTCGCGCCAGCACATGCCGTCCGCGCGCTGGCGCTCGCTGGCCTCGTCCCAGTGGGGCAGGCCCAGCTCGCGCTTGGTGAAGCCGACCAGGTGGGGCGCGAGAATGACGCAGCCGGTGTGGCCGGTCCAGTGCTCCACGTCCAGGGCCGCGTCGTTGTCCGCCAGGTAGGGATTGCCGGCATTGCCGAAGATGCTCTCCACGAAATCCAGGTTGCTCACCAGGCGGCCGGGAGCGAAGAAGCGGATCTCCATGCTCTTGGCCACATCGCGGCCGGGAATGGCGGGACAGACCAGCGGCCGGAGCAGAAGCGAGGCGAACATGGCGGCCGGTTCCGGCTGGCCGGTGGCGAAGGGCAGATGCAGCAGTTCCTCCGGCGGGGACAGGGCCGCGGCGAGCAGGCGGGCGAAGACCGCCTTCGGCACCGCCTTCTTGTCGCCCGGGATGGGCAGGCCGTCCTCGGCCACGTGGAATGAGCCGGCAGTGGTGCGCCGGTCGCTGGCCGGGTTGTGCAGTACGCCCTGGCGCACCCGGTAACTGCTGAGGATGTCGGAGTTGAACGCGTCGCGGCCGAGGGGCAGGGAGAGCTCCCGCGCAACCCCGTGGCGGTCCAGCACGATGGTGTTCCCCGGGAGGCGCGGCACCGCCCCCGGCCCCAGGTCACCGAGGTAGCGTTCCAGAAACGCCTGGATGCGGCGGTCGGGGGGGCAGAGGTAGTCGGAGAGCAGGCGGCTCTTCTCCCGGTAGCTCTGCAGCAGGCTGCGGGCGACGGAGAGGAATTCGGCATCCTCCTCGGCAGGGCAGATGGGTTGGCCGGAGGAGGCGAGCTTGAGGTTGATGTAGAGCTGCAGACGGCGCCGGCTCCAGCTCTCGTCCTCCTCCCCGGTCTTCAGTCCCAGGGCCTGTTCCAGGTCATCGAGGCCGGTCCAGTCGGTCAGCAGGCGGTTGTGATCGTGCATGGCGTCTCGGTTCTTCTCGCGCGGGTCCCGTTTTTTGAGCGTGCCATGTTAATGCCCTCGGATGGGGATGGCTTGCCGCACTGCAACAGATACGCGGGCGGCAGCTGCGGTTCGGTGCCGCAGGCGCGGCGCTGATCCCGGCCCCGGCCGGCGGACCATTCCAAACCGGTTGATGGAATGATGGAAATCCGGCCGGCGCCCCCGGTCGTGCCGGGGACGCCGGGACGCTTGCCGCAACTCCCCGGGCTCAGCGCCTGAGGTAGCTGAAGCTCGGGTTCGGGCGGCCCACGAAGCAGGAGTTGCGGAACTCGTGATGGCGGATGATGTTCAGCGCCTGCCGGGCCTCGGCCTCCTTGTTCTGGAAGTCGAAGATCCAGTGGCTGCCCTCGACGATCTTCCACCGTCCACCGATCTGCCGCACCTCGATGTTGCCCGGGTTGAAACCGACGCAATCCTCGCCGGGCATGGGGCCGGCCGGTGCGGCGCCGCCCGCCAGCAGGTAGGACAGGGAGGGATCGGGGCGACCCACGAAGCAGGACTGGTCGGCGCGATAGTGGCGGATCACCCGCAGCGCCTGGCGGGCCTCGGCCTCGTTGCCGCCGAAGTCGAATACCCAGTGGCTGCCGTCCACGATCTTCCAGCGGCCGTTGATGCGGCTGACCTGGGCGTTGCGCGGATCGAAGTTGACGCAGTCCTCCCGCGGCGCCATCGGAACCGGCCTGGGACGCATGCCCGGACGCGGTATCGGGGCGATGGCCACCGGGGCGCCCTCGCGGGTCCAGCGCGAGCCGCCGAAACCGCCGGTCTTGCGCTCGGCGACCAACTCGTTGCCGCCGCGCTCGATGGACAGGTCCAGCCGCCCCTCGTTCATGGTGCGGCCCTTGGGCACATCGGCCCACTCGCCGCGTACGCGATCGCCGTGAATGCGGCCGTTGAAGACATTGGACCAGGAAGGGTTGGAACTGCCGCGTTCGCCGTACCAATAGAGCTGGTTGCCGACCTGGCGCAGGTAGTAGGTACCGCCGTCGTCACCCTTCCAGGTGCCGGTCAGGTCGGCGGCCACCGCTGCCGTCGCGGTGATCAGGGCAAGCAGCAGAGTGACAAGGATCCGTTGCATGGTGCTTCCTCCGTTCCCTGGGCGATGGATCATCCATTGCCCTGCAGGGTAAAGCTTAGATCGTATGGAGGCGGAGGTGGACGGAAAATTCAGGGGGATGAATGTCTGGTGGAAAAGGGGAACGTCTCCCGCGGGCGGCATTGCCGATGCCGCCCGCGGGATCCGGCCCGGAAAGCGGCAGTTCAGAGAATGCCGATGATCGCCAGGGTGAGAATGACGAAGTAGGTCGCCACCGCGGCGATGGTGAACTTGACGACGGTGCGATGTTCGGCGGGGCTGTCGAATAGGCTGCTGTCTGCCATGGAAGACTCCCTGTCAGGATTGGGTTTGCAGGTGGAAACCTAACGGGTGCGGGCATCGCCGCGCATTGATTAAACGCAATTAATGAAGCTGCCGGTTGCCGGTTGCCGGCTACGGGCCACCGGCAGCCGGCCCCGGGGTGAGGCCCCTGTAGTCGCTTTCGAAGCCGCAGGCCCGCAGCAGGGGAGCCAGTGGCGAGGCGTGGGCGGGCTCGCCATCGATGCGCTCGATGACCAGGCCGCGGCCACGGGTGGTGCGGGGAAGGCGGCCAAGTGCGCGGCAGGCGGCGGCCAGCGCCGTACCGGGCTCGGCGGCGGGGTCGGGGAAGCTCCAGAGCCGGCGTCCGCCGGGGCCGAGCCAGAACACGGGCCAGCCCTCGACCAGGATCACCCAGGCCCCGGGCACCCGCCGCGGACGGGCCTCCGGGTGGGCCGGCGCGGGCCAGGGAAGGAGCGCGCCCCAGGGGTTGGCCGGGTCGGCGGCGGCCAGTACCCGGACGGAAGCAATGGACGGATCGGCGTCGAACGCCTCCTGCCGGGCTGCCCGCAGCCGGTCCACCGCCCCGGACAGGGCGAACTGGGCCCCGGATAGCCCCTCCACGAACCAGCCGCGGCGGATGCGCCCACTCTCCTCGAGGTGCTTCAGCACCGGGTAGAGGCCGCCGAAGCCGCCGGGAACCGACTCCGACTCCGCCGTTTCGCGGCTCACCACACCGTAGCGGTCCAGCAGCGCCTGGGCGCGGGCGAGCTGCCGCTCGGTGTCGCTGATGCCGGCGGCGCGCAGCTCGTCCACCCGCCACCAGCGTCCGCCGGCGAGGGGATCGATGCCGCGCCGGCGCGGGGTGCGCGGGGTGCGGGCGCCGAGGCCGCGCAACGGCGCGAAGGTGTCGTTGGTGACCTGTCCGGCCCACACCAGGTCCCAGAGGGCGGCACGGAACTCGTTGCCGTCGATGTCCGGGTGGGCCCGCTGCACGGCCTGCTCGAGGACGCTGAGAAAACAGGCCCCGCGCGCCTCCAGCTGCTCGAGGATGACGGCGTGGGCGACGCCCGGGGGGGTGTAGGCTTCGGGCGCGGGCAGCAGGAGCGGAGCCCGTTCCCGCCGGTACAGGGCGATGCGGCCGTCGGTGGGGCCGAGCGGGCCCCGACCCACCCACACCACCCGCCCGCTGGCAGTCAGCAGGTCCAGCTGCCCGGGGACGAAGCCGGGCACCCGCGCCGGCAGGATTACGCCGCCCAGCACCGACCAGGGCAGGGCCAGCCCCTCCAGACGTGCCACCACCCGCTCGAGGAGGTCGGCGCCCGGGGCCGGGTCGTCGAGGCCCTGCCAGGCGGGCAGGAAGCGCCCCAGCGTCCGCGCCGCCACGGGCGCCACCGCGTTGCGCAGCCGGGCCAGGGTCCGGCGCTTGAGCCGGCGCAGGACCTCCGCATCGCACCACTCCGGCTCGCTGCCGCCGGGCCGCAGCTCGCCGCGCACCAGCCGGCCCCCGGCCGCCAGTGCCCGCAGTGCCGGCTCCAGCAGCCCCTGGGGCCGGCCGTAGCGGCCGGTTGCCGCGGCGGTGGTGAAGGGGCCGCGGGTGCGGGCGAAGCGGGCCAGCAGCCGTTCCAGGGGCCGCTCCACCGGGGTGAGGAAGGTGTCGGGCAGTCCGGCCCCGGGGACGGCGCCGAGGGCGTCGCGATAGAGGCCGGCGTCCTCGGCGGCGATCCAGCGCATCCCGCCGGCCAGCGGGATTCCGACGGCGCGGCGCTCGGCGGCCAGTTGCTCCAGCCAGGGCGCCGGGTTGTCGGCACAGCGCGCGGCCAGCTCCGCCGCATCGAGATCGCCGAGACGGCGCAGGATATCGTGGAGGGCGTCGGCATCGCGGGCGCGGCGCGCCTCCGGCAGGTTCTGCAGCTCCGCTTCCAGCTCCGCCAGCACGTCGGCATCGAGTAGCTCGCGCAGCTCCGCCTGGCCGATGAGCTCGGCGAGCAGGTCGCGGTCCAGGGTGAGTGCCTGGGCCTTGCGCTCCGCCAGCGGCGCGTCCTGCTCGTAGAGGTAGGCGGCCACGTAGGCGAATACCAGGGAGCGGGCGAAGGGGGAGGCGGAGGCCGTCTCCACCTCGTCCACCCGCACCTCGCGGCTGCGGATCTGTCCCAGCAGCGCCTTCAGGCCCGGCATGTCGAAGACATCCGCCAGGCACTGGCGGTAGGTCTCCAGCACCACCGGGAAGGCGGGGTAGCGGCGCACCACCGCCAGCAGCTGCCGGGCGCGCAGGCGCTGGGCCCAGAGGGGCGTGCGGCGGTCGGGACGGTTGCGGGCCAGCAACAGCGAGCGGGCGGCGTTCTCCCGGAACAGCCCGGCGAAGAGCGCCGAGTCGGCCAGCTGCCGGGTCACCAGATCCTCCACCTCCTCCGGGGCGGGCAGCAGCCACTCCGGGTCGGGAGGCGCTTCGGCGTCGGCCAGGCGCAGCGCGATGCCGTCATCGGTGTAGAGCACCTGCACGTCGAAGCCGCCGCGCTCGGAGAGCCGGTGCTGGATGGCGAGCGCCCAGGGTGCATGGAGGCGGGCGCCGAAGGGGCTGAGGATGCAGATCCGCCAGTCGCCCAGCTCGTCGCGGAAACGCTCGATGGTGACGGCCCGATCGGTGGGCAGGGTGCCGGTGCGCTCGCGCTGCTCGAGGATGTAGTCGGCCAGGTTGCCGGCGGCGTGCGCCTCCAGCGGCGCGTGCTCCCGCAGCCAGCGCACCGCCGCGTCGTGTCCACGGTGGCGGCCCAGCTCGCGCACGAAGGCCCCCAGCGCACGGCCCAGTTCCAGCGGCCGGCCCGGCCCCTCGCCGTGCCAGAAGGGCAGCCGTCCCGGCTCGCCGGGGGCGGGCGAGACCAGCACCCGGTCCCGCTCGATGGCCTCGATGCGCCAGCTGCTGGCGCCGAGCAGGATGACGTCCCCGGTGCGCGATTCGAAGATCATCTCCTCGTCCAGCTCGCCCACCCGCGGGCCGTCGGGTGCCAGGAACACCCCGTACAGGCCGCGGTCGGGAATGGTGCCGGCGTTCAGCCGCACCCGCAGGGCCGTGCCGCGGCGGGCGCGCAGCTCGTCCCGCTCCCGGTCCCAGGCCAGCAGGGGGACCAGCTCCGCGAACTCGTCGCCGGGGTAGCGCCCGGAGAGCATGTCCAGCACCGCCTCCAGGGCCGCGTCGGAGAGCTGTCGCCAGGGCCGGGCGCGGCGGACCAGCGTGGCGATGTCGGCGCGCGCGCGTGGCCGCTCGGCGCAGATGGCCGCCACCTGCTGGGCCAGCACGTCCAGCGGGTTGTCCGGCATCCGCAGCGCCTCGATCTCGCCCGTGATCATGCGCCCGGCCACCACGGCGCACTCGAGCAGGTCGCCGCGGAACTTGGGATAGAGCGTCCCGGCGCTCACCTCGCCCACGCCGTGGCCGGCACGGCCCACCCGTTGCAGGCCGCGGGAGACCGCCCCCGGCGATTCCACCAGCAGCACCCGGTCCACCGCGCCCATGTCGATGCCCAGCTCCAGCGAGCTGGTGGCGACGATGCCGCGTACCCGGCCCGCCTTCAGGTCCGCCTCGATGGCGGCGCGGCGGGCGTGGGAGAGGCTGCCGTGGTGGGCCGCCACCAGCGCCTCGCCGGCCAGATCGTTGAGGCGCTGGGCCAGCCGCTCGCAGAGGCCGCGGCTGTTGACGAAGATGAGGGTGGTGCGGTGACTCCTGACCTGCTCCAGCAGCTCCGGGTAGAGGGCGCTCCAGATGCCCCGCTCGGAGGGCGCCGCGCCGCTGCCCCCGGCGACCATCGCACCCGGCGCCTTGCCGCCGCGCCGTCGCGGCAGCGCTGGCTCGATGTTCTCCATGTCCGGCACCGGCACCCGCACCGTGAGGTCGAGGTGCGGCCGCTCCGCGGCATCCACCACGCTCACCGGCCGCTCCCCGCCGAGAAAGGCCGCGACGGTCGCCGCCGGGCGCACCGTGGCCGACAGGCCGATGCGCTGCGGGTCCCGCGCGCACAGCTCCGCCAGCCGCTCCAGCGACAATGCCAGGTGGGCGCCGCGCTTGACGGCGGCCAGCGCGTGCACCTCGTCAACGATGACCGTGTGCACCGTGCGCAGGGTCTCCCGGGCGGCCGAGCCGAGCAGCAGGAACAGGGATTCGGGGGTGGTCACCAGGATCTCGCCCGGGCGCTTCAGCTGGCGGCGGCGCTCCGCCTGGGGCGTGTCGCCGGTGCGGATATCGACCCCGGGTGCGCGGTACTCCGCGCCGAGCCCGGCCGCCGCCTGGCGGATACCCGCCAGCGGGGCGCGCAGGTTGCGCTCCACGTCGTAGGCCAGCGCCTTGAGGGGCGAGATGTAGAGCACCCGGACTCCCGGCGGCGCGTCGGACGGGAGCGCCGTAATCCGGTCCAGGCCCCAGAGGAAGGCCGCCAGGGTCTTGCCGCTGCCGGTGGGCGCCACCAGCAGGGCGTGCTCCCCCCGGGCGACAGTCTCCCAGCCCCGGGCCTGGACGGGCGTGGGCCCGGCGAAGGCCTGCCGGAACCAGTGGCGGGTGGCGGGAGAAAAGGGGTCCATGGCCACAGATCGCCGGGGTCTGGCCGGGTTGTCAAGCCATGCTGCCGCGGGGACCCGAAAGTAAACATACAAACATGTATGTATGTACTAGACTTACTTGGTGTCAGGCTCAGGCAGGGGTATCAGTCCGTCATGGCGCGAAAGACCCGAACGGAGGCCGATCGGACCCGCAGGGTGCTGCTCGATTCGGCCCTGGAGCTGTTCCGGCGCCAGGGGGTGGTCCACACCACTCTGAACCAGATTGCCGCGAACGCCGGCATGACCCGTGGGGCGGTCTACTGGCATTTCAGGAACAAGGAAGAGATCATCCTGGCGCTCTGGGCGCTCCACCTCTTCCCCCTGTCCCGTCACTACCGCGACTCGCTCCGGGCCCTCGATCCGGAACATCCCGCCCGCCATTTCCGGACCATTCTCTCCGCCGCCTTCAGCGATATCCTCGGCAGTCGCGAGTTGGGTCTGACCGTGCGCATCCTCCTGCGCTCGGTCGAGTTCAGCGAGCGGCAGACCGAACTGCAGCGGGTCTCCCTGGAGGAGCGCCAGTCACTCTACTGGGTCTTGGTGGGGGCGCTCGAGTACCTGCGTGGTCGTGGCTATGTCCGTACCGGCCTGCCGGTGGAGATTCTGGCGGGTGGGGTACTGAGCTACCTGCACGGCCTGCTGGACCTGAACCTGTCCGTCGACAGCCCGGTCTGCCTGGTGAATGACATTCCCCGCCTGCTCGACCTGTTTCTCGACGGCATACTGCGCCCGGAGCCGGAGGGCGGCGCCTCGGACCGCGCCCCGGTATCTCCGGACGCGACAGTGGAATCCCCGAGTCATCCGCATGTGAGGAAGCGTCAATGAACTCCATCAAGCGCGTGGGCGTGCCGGTTGCCCTGGTCCTGGCCGCGGTGGGCGGCTGGAGCGTCTGGCAGAGCTATCGGGGCGACGGCCTGGAGGCGGGTTTCGCTTCCGGCAACGGCCGCATCGAAGCCACCGAGGTGGATATCGCGACCCGCCTGCCGGGGCGGCTCGACGGGGTGCTGGTGGAGGAGGGCGCCCTGGTGGAGGCGGGTCAGCTGGTGGCGCGCATGGACACCGACGAGTTGCAGGCCCAGCTCCGGGAGGCCAGCGCGGGTCTGCGCAAGGCCCGGGAAGGGGCACGCTACGCAGAGGCCATCGTGCGCCAGCGCCAGAGCGAGCTGACCTACGCCCGCGGCGAGTACGAACGTTCCCGTCGCCTCAGCGGGCAGGGGCACGTCTCGATCGAAAAGCTCGACCAGGATCGTACCCGGCTCGCTACCGCCGAGGCGGCGCTGGAAGCGGCCAACGTGCAGGTGGTTGAGGCGGATGCCGCCATCGAGGCGGCCCAGGCGGCGGTGGACCGCATCCAGTCCAATATCGATGACAGCGTATTGACCACGCCCATCGCCGGGCGCGTGCTCTACCGGATTGCCGAGCCCGGGGAGGTGCTGGCCGCCGGCGGGCGGGTGGTGACGGTGCTCGATCTCACCGACGTCTACATGACCATCTTCCTGCCCACCGCCCAGGCCGGTCTGGTCACCGTGGGCGGCGAGGCGCGCATCATCCTCGACGCCATTCCCCAGTACGTGATTCCCGCCCAGGTCAGCTTCGTGGATCCGCAGGCGCAGTTCACCCCGCGCGAGGTGGAGACGCGCAGCGAGCGCGAGAAGCTCATGTTCCGGGTGAAAGTGAAGATCGAGCCCCGCCTCCTCAAGGAGCGCGCGGAGCGGGTCAAGACCGGCATCCCGGGGGTTGCCTATGTACGTCTCGACCCGCAGGCGCCCTGGCCGGAGAGGCTGCGGACGAGGCTGCCGTGATGAGCGCCCTTTCCGGCCCGGTGGTCCGGATCGAGCGGGTGGTTCACCACTACGGGGAGATCGCGGCGGTGGACGGCGTCTCCCTGACGATCCCCGCCGGCGGAATGGTGGGCCTCATCGGGCCTGACGGGGTGGGCAAGTCCACCCTGCTGGGCCTGATGGCCGGCGCCCGGCGTCTGCAGGCCGGCCGGGTGGAGGTACTCGGCGGCAACATGCGCGATGCCCGCTACCGCAGCCGGGTGGCGCCGCGCATCGCCTTCATGCCCCAGGGGCTCGGTCGCAACCTCTATCCCACCCTCTCGGTGGAGGAGAACGTGGCGTTCTTCGGCCGCCTGTTCGGGCAGGACCGCGCGGAGCGCCGGGCGCGCACCGCCGAGCTGCTGGAGAGCACCGGGCTCGCGCCCTTCGCCGGGCGTGCCGCCGGCAAGCTCTCGGGCGGCATGAAGCAGAAGCTGGGGCTCTGCTGCGCCCTCATTCACGATCCGGACCTGCTCATCCTCGACGAGCCCACCACCGGCGTCGACCCCCTCTCGCGGCGCCAGTTCTGGGAGCTCATCGAGCGCCTGCGCCAGCGCCGCCCCGGCATGAGCGTGGTGGTGGCCACCGCCTACATGGAGGAGGCGGCGCGCTTCCAGTGGCTGGCGGCCATGGACGCGGGCCGCGTTCTGGCCACCGGCACGCCGGCGGAGCTGCTGGCACGCACCGGCGCCGACAACCTCGACACCGCCTTCATCCGTCTGCTCCCGGAGGAGAAGCGCGCCCGCCACCGGGAGCTGGTGGTGCCGCCGCGTCCCGGGAGCGACGGCCTGCCCGCCATCGAGGCGGAGGGACTCAGCCGCCGCTTCGGCGATTTCACCGCGGTGGACCGCGTGTGCTTCCGCATCGGCCGCGGCGAGATCTACGGCTTCCTCGGCTCCAACGGCTGCGGCAAGACCACCACCATGAAGATGCTCACCGGCCTGCTGCCGGCGAGCGAAGGGACGGCGCGCCTGTTCGGCCACGAGGTGGACGCCGGCGACATGGCCGTCCGCCGGCGGGTGGGCTACATGTCCCAGGGCTTCTCCCTCTACAGCGAGCTCACGGTGCGCCAGAACCTCGATCTGCACGCGCGCCTCTTCCACCTGGCGCCGGAGCGGGTGGGGCCGCGGGTGGCAGCGCTGGTGGAGACCTTCGGCCTCCGCGACTGCCTCGACGAGCTGGCGGCGGAGCTGCCGCTGGGCATCCGCCAGCGCCTGTCGCTGGCGGTGGCGGTGGTGCACGAGCCGGAGGTGCTGATCCTCGACGAGCCCACCTCCGGCGTGGATCCGGTGGCCCGCGACGGCTTCTGGGAGCTGCTCATCAAGCTCTCCCGCGAGCAGGGAGTCACCATCTTCATCTCCACCCACTTCATGAACGAGGGGGAGCGCTGCGACCGCATCTCCCTCATGCACGCCGGGCGGGTGCTGGCCAGCGACAGTCCGCAGGCGCTGGAGGCGCAGCGCGGTGCAGTGACCTTGGAGGAGGCGTTCATCCAGGTGCTCACGGAGGCTACGGGTGAGCCCGTCGCCGCCGCCACGGTGCCGCCCTCCACCACCTCGGCGCGTCCCGCTCGCGGCCTCCACCTGCCGCTGCGCCGGACCGTGGGCTATGCCTGGCGCGAGAGCCTGGAGCTGCTGCGCGATCCCATCCGGCTGGTGTTCGCGCTGGCGGGCTCGGTGTTTCTGATGCTCATCATGGGCTACGGCCTGACGATGGACGTGGAGGATCTGCACTTCGCGGTGCTCGACTACGACGGCACCCCACAGAGCCGCGACTACGTGCAGAACATCGCCGGCTCCCGCTACTTCCTGGAGCAGCCGCCCCTGCGTGATTCCGCGGACATGGAGCGGCGTCTGCGCAGCGGGGAGCTCGCCCTGGCCATCGAGATTCCCCCCGGCTTCGGGCGTGACCTCAAACGGGGTCGGACCCCCGAACTGGGGGTTTGGGTGGACGGCTCCATGCCGTTCCGCGGTGAGACCGCCGGTGGCTATGTGGAGGGCATGCACTACCAGTACCTGAAGGATCTGGCCCGCCACAGCACCAGCGCCACCCGCACTGCCGGCATGGTGGCGCTGGAGATGCGCTATCGCTACAACCAGGACTACAAGAGCCTCTACGCCATGGTGCCGGCGATGCTTCCGCTGCTGCTGGCCTTCATCCCGTCGATTCTGACGGCGCTGGCGGTGGTGCGTGAGAAGGAACTGGGCTCCATCACCAACTTCTACGTCACACCCGTGACCCGCATCGAGTTCCTGGTGGGCAAGCAGCTCCCCTACATCGCCGTGAGCATGGTGAGCTTTCTCGGGCTGGTCGCCCTGGCGCTGTGGGTGTTCCGGGTGCCCATCAAGGGGGACTTCGGTGCCCTGGCGCTCGGGGCGTTCCTCTACGTGAGTGCGACCACCGCCATCGGCCTGCTCATGTCCACCTTCACCCGCACCCAGATCGCGGCACTCGCCGGTGCCGCCATCGGCACCATCCTGCCGGCGGTGCAGTTCTCCGGTCTCGTCGATCCGGTGGCCTCCCTGGAAGGGGCGGGTTACTGGATTGGCCAGTTCTACCCCACCACCTACTTCCTGGTGGTGAGCCGCGGTGTTTTCACCAAGGCGCTGGGGTTTTCGGCGCTCTCGGACCAGCTCGTGGCACTGGCGCTTTTCGCGCCGGTGCTGGTGGCGTTGAGCGCGCTGCTGCTGCGCAGACAGGAGCGGTGACCATGAAGCACCTGGAGAACATCCTCCGCCTCGGCCTCAAGGAGCTGCGCAGCCTCTGGCGCGACAAGGTGCTGCTGTTCCTCATCCTGTGGGTCTTCACCGGCGGTGTCTACGTGGCGGCCAGCGCCATGTCCACCGACGTCAACAAGGCCCCCATCGCCATCGTGGACGAGGATCATTCGCCCCTCTCCGGGCGCATCGCCGAGGCCTTCTACCCGCCTTACTTCCAGCCGCCCGAACAGATCGCGTTCTCCGAGGTCGATCGTTACCTGGATACCGGAAAAGTCACGTTCGTCATCGAGATTCCGGTCAATTTCGAGCGCGACGTGCTGGCCGGCAAGCAGCCGGCGGTCCAGGTGAACGTGGATGCCACGCGCATGAGCCAGGCGTTCATCGGCGCCAACTACATCAGCAACATCGTGAACGGCGAGGTGGCCACCTTCGTGCGCGGCTACCGGGCCGCCTCTTCCCAGGCCGTCGGCATGGTGGTGCGCTACCGCTTCAACCCCAACCTGGAGGGGCACTGGTTCGGCGGGGTGGTGGAGATCATCAACAACGTGAACCTGCTGGCCATCATGCTCGCCGGGGCGGCCATCGTGCGCGAGCGCGAGCACGGCACCCTGGAGCACCTGCTGGTGATGCCGCTCACCCCCTTCGAGATCATGATGGCCAAGGTGTGGTCCAACGTGCTGGTGATCGTGGCCGGGGCGGGGCTCTCCATCGAGCTGATGATCAAGGGCGTGCTGGCGGTGCCCATCGCCGGCTCGGTCCCCCTGTTCCTGCTGGGGGCCGTTCTGTATCTCTACTCGGCCACCTCCATCGGCATCTTCCTGGGTACCGTGGCCCGCTCCATGCCCCAGCTCGGGTTGCTGATGATTCTGACCATCATCCCGCTGCAGATGCTCTCGGGCGGCATCACCCCGCGGGAGAGCATGCCGGAGCTGGTGCAGACGGTGATGGAGGCCGCGCCGACCACCCACTTCGTGGCGCTGGCCCAGGGCATCCTCTACCGGGGTGCGGGGATCGACGTGGTGTGGCCCCAGTTTCTCGCCATGGCCGCCATCGGCGCGGTATTCTTCCTGCTCGCGCTGGCCCGCTTCCGCAAGGCCATCACCCTCACCTCGCTCTGAGAAAAGACCGGTGTCATCCCGGCCCGTTGTTCCGGGCCGGTCAGGCGCTCCTGCGTACCGAAGCGTCGGCGGATTCGAGGAATCCCGCCTGCCGGAGCTCGTGGAGCAGCGCCGCCGGCAGCCGGTGCGAAGGCCCAGACCCCGCCCGCAGCAGCTCCAACTGGGCCGGGGTGAGGCGGAAGATGCGGGCGCTGCGCTCACAGCAGAGGTAGAGCAGATCGGCGTCGACCCGTGAGCGGATGGACTGCACATCCCCGCACAGCCGGAAAACCTTCCCCGGGGCTACCCGCTCCACGCTAGCGGGGATTCCCCGGTAGGTCGCGGCAAGGAAGTCGTGGAGCGGGAGCCCATCACCGGACGATCCCCCGAACAGCGTCTCCACGAACTCCCGGGCCCGCCGGGCATGCTTTGCCGCCGCCTGGGGGGATAATCCGTGGCCGGTGTGGTGGGCGTGCTCCAGAGCCAGATCCCGGAGCGGATCATCGACAATCTCGATCCCGAATCTTGCCGGCTCCCTGAACACCATCGAACCGGTCTCAAGGCGGAAGGTGGAGACATTCACCGTGTGGACGGCATCCCGGTTGCGGCGCAGGAATTCGACTGTCGCCTGGAAGTCATGCCCGGTCTCGCCGGGGAAACCCACCATCCAGTCCAGATGCACCCGGATCCCGTGGCGGGCGAACAGTTTTATCACGCGCTCGACCAGTACGGGGTCTCCGCTGCGCCGCATGCGTTTCCTCAGTCCGGGGCTGGCGCTTTCCAGGCCGAACCGGGCCTGGCGGCAGCCGGACTCGGCCAGCAGGCCGACCAGCGCCGAGTCGGCCAGGGTGGGCTCGAAGAAGAGCCTGGTGCTCCATTCGATCCCCGGCTTACGCACGGCCAGCGCCTCGGCGAGCCGGCGCAGGTGAAGCGGAGCGATGTTGTCCACGTTGAAGTAGAAGCGCCGGGTATCCAGGGTCCGCTCCAGCTGTTCCATGTCCTCCAGCACCCGCTCCACGGGCCGTTCCAGGTAGTGCCAGCCGTGTCCGGGCGATGTGCTGCAGAAGGCGCACTTGCGCCAGTAGCAGCCACGGGTCGGCTGCAGCATCGCGACCGGTTGCGGCACGAGATAGGGACGTCCGGCGAAGTCGACGCAGTCGGGTGCCGGCAGGCTGGCGGCGAGGAGCTTCCGCTCGGGGTGCTCGAGCCGCTCGTCGATGATTGCCGGTCGTTCCCGTGTCGCGGAGCGCCAGCCGTTGCCGAGGGTGTCGAGCAGGCGCGGGAACGCGATTTCGCCATCGCCGAGGATCAGGTAGTCGGCCAGGCCCGAAAGCACCTCGCTGCCGGCCAGTACCCGGCCGATCTGCTCCACATGGCGGCCCGCCAGGATGATGCTGCGCGCGGGCCAGCGCGCCTTCAGCTGCAGGGCGAGGGTCAGGCCCGGCAGCAGCTGGTCGGGCCGGGAGATGACGATGCCGAATGCCTCGGCCCGAACCAGATGCCCCCGCTCGGGATCGCTATCGAGAAAGACGCGGACGGTTTCGTCGAAGGGGTTGGTGCGCCGGTCGGTCAGGGCCAGCGCCAGCCCGTCGGAGCGCTCGAGATCGTGCGCGGAACGAAAACGGGTCAGCGACCACCGGGACGGATGGTGACAGCTGCTGAGGATGAAGAAGGCGTTGTCGATCACCTCCAGGCTGGAGCGGTAGTCCAGGCCCAGGGGATCGCGGTAGGTGTCCGGGTGACGCAACGCCCCCAGTGCCGCGGGAAGCGTTTCCCTCAGCTTCGGCAACAGCAGCCCGCACAGTTCGCGCCGCTCCCGCAGCTCGCTGCTCGATTCGGCGTCGCACTTCCGGTCCAGCTCCCCGAGCTTGCGCTCCAGCCAGTCATGGTCGAGTACCCGGGTGAGGGTGGCCAGGTTCATGTCCACACCGTGCGCCCGATGTCCACCCGTGTTGATCGCGGCAATCAGCGGCGGCAGGGCCGGGTCCGGATGGGTCGGGTCGAACACGGGTGGAATGAGAAGGGTGATGTCCATGTCACCTCCCGAACCGGACTGCGACGCGGTGCGCGGCAGGCCGGTCGATCATGCTGCGTCCGCGGCGCGAACTCCGCCGGCCCGGCCATTCGTTCTGGCACTGCAGATTCGGCAACACATCCGCTTAAGTTAATAATGTGAAAAATTGTGTCAATGATCTTGTGGACATTTTTTCCATGGGAGTTGACCGCGGCTGCGTGAAGTTCTGATGCAACACATTGTCTGTCTGGATATTTGTCAATAGAGAGGACGATGACCTACGACAGGAGGCGTCAACTTCCTACACAAGTACAGAGAACTGGACTACATGATCGGTAGGGTTTCCTGGCGCGCCTCATCCGGACATCGGGTGCGGTTCCACGCCATGCCGCGCCGGTCCGGTTCCTCCGGGTACAAGTACCGGCGACTGGCGGGCGTTTCAGGTGGAAACCCCGGGAGGTGAAGCATGGGCGGTCAGACGAAGAACAGCCAGGAGAAGACCGTCTCCTGCGAGGTGTGCATGAAGGAGATCCCCGTCTCCGAGGCGAAGACCGCCGAGGCGGTGGACTACGTGGCCCACTTCTGCGGTCTTGAGTGTTTCGAGAAGTGGAAGCACCACGAGAACGGTGAAGAGGAACCCCGCCCCGGGGAGGAGATCGAATAGGCCGCGGCACCGAGCCTGCCGGGGGCATGGCGGGTTCCAGCCGCCCGGCCAATGATCCTTCACCCCGGTCGAATGCAATCCTCCACGACCGGGGGAGGGTGGCTTCGGTCTTGCACCAGCGGCATCCGTCCCCGATCCGTGCGTTTGGCTGCCCGGCTTCATGACGCTTCCCCCCCCGGTTCCCGACCCGCCGTTGCGGGAACACCCGGGTTCGGCAGGCTGTTAGAATGCCGCGACAACCATGTCACGGGCAAGGAGCATCCATGTACATCGACCTGTCTGAACTCGGTCCCGACGCGGTCTATATCCAGATGATCCAGACGCTCATCCCGCGCCCTATCGCCTGGGTGCTGTCGGAGAACGAGGGCGGAAACCTCAACCTGGCGCCTTTCTCCTACTTCAACGCCGTGTGCAGCGACCCGCCGCTCATCATGCTCTCCATCGGCAGGAAGCCCGATGGCAGCAACAAGGACACCCGGGTCAACATCGAACAGCGCGGCCACTTCGTCATCCACATTCCCCACCGGGAGCAGGCCCGGGTTCTCACCCAGACCTCGGCGACTCGCGCGGCCGGCGTCTCCGAGCTGGAGGAGGTGGGGCTGGAGACGGTCCCGTTCGAGGGGTTCAGCCTGCCGCGGCTGGCCGAATGCCGCATCGCCTACGCCTGTGAGCGCCACGAGATCCGTGAAATCGGCGGTACGCCCCAGTCCCTCATCCTGGGGCGGGTGCGGCGCATCTACGTGGATGACGGGGTCACCGTGCGGGATGGGAAGGGTCGGCTGAAGGTGGATGCCGCGAAGGTGGATCCCCTCGGTCGTCTCGGTGCGAGCGAGTACGTCGCTTTCGGCGAAGTGATCCGGGTTCCCCGGCCCGCCTGAGCAGCACGGAGAGCCGTCTCACCGCGCACCGTCCATCCCCGTGGTTCCCGGGCTGCCGCGCCTTGTCGGCCATGGCAATGAACCGGTTTTCGATGCGGTGGTTCAGGGGCGTCGCAGCGCTCCGTCCAGGAACCCCACCAGCTCGCCGCCGTGCTCGCGGACACGCTCCACGGAGTCGTGGCCGGTGGCGGACAGCCGCCGCAGCCGCACGTGCTCTCCGGGACGGTTGGCGTGGATGCGTTCGGCATCCGCCACCGGGACCGCGAGATCATCCTCGCCGTGCACCAGCAGCACCGGGCAGCGGACCCGGCGGATGGTGTTCACGGGAGCGATATCCCCATAGCGGGCGCCGATTGTGCGCTGGATGACCCGCAGCACCCACCAGCCGAGGGGAATGTAGGGAATGTGGTGGGCGCGCATCTGCCGGCGCATGAGCGTTACCGGGTGGGCGAAGGCGGCGAGGCTCACCACCGCGGCGACCTCCGGCCGTCGGGCCGCCACCAGCAGGGCGGCGGCGGCTCCCACGGAGTGGCCCAGCAGCGCCACCTGCGCCGGATCCACCTCCGGCCGCGCCCGCAGCCAGTCAAACCCCTGTTCCAGGTCCTCGGCGAAGCGGGGCAGGGAGGAGAAGTCGTCGCTGTCGCTGCGGCCGTGGTTGCGCGCGTCCAGCAGCAGGACCCCGTAGCCGGCCCGGTGCAGGAGATCGGCGAAGGGCAGCATGAGCCCGGCGTTGCCGCCCCAGCCGTGCAGAATCGCCACCGCGGGTCCGGGTCTCCCGGTCCCGGCCGGGACAAACCAGGCATGCAGCCACTTGCCCCCCGCCGTGGCCAGCGCCACTGCCTCCGCGCTCAGCCCGTGTGACTCCGGCGTGGCGGGATGCCCGTGGCGGGGCACCCGGTAGGCCAGGCGCAGCAACCGCGGCGCGAGCAGGTGGATCGTCAGCAGCAGGGCGGCGAGCCCCAGGAACAGGGAGGTCATGGATGGCGATGGCGGATCCGGCCCGGAAGGGACGTATTGTGCCGGAACCCGCCGGGTGTTCATACGCCGCGCAGCGGTCCGCCCCGCGGCGCAGGCTCCACCCAACGGTCACTCGAGCTCGCAGGCCGCGGATGCGGATGCATCGCAGGGCGTCGCCCACGCCCGACCGAGCCAGTCCATCACCGCCGGGGTCAGCAGGACTCCGCGGCGCAGTTCCTGGGCTCCCCGGGAGACATGCACGGCGTACTGCCTGACCACGTCCTCTAGTGTACTGCTTCACTCTTGGAGGTACTTTCAGAGCCGCCCCGAAAGCGCCAGGACAAGGCGCAGCGCGCAGGCAATGGTTGTTCCCTTGTCAAGCGCTGCAACACGGTCATGGTGCTTTCGGGGGGCTCCCTTCGGGCGAGCCGCTGGCCGGCCATCTGCGGCGTTGCGCTTGCTTGAAAGGGGGCCTGCCCTTCCTGCGCAAGCGCGCCTTGCATCTGACCGGCCAGCGACTCGCTGAATGTGCCTCCAAGAGTGAAGCAGTACACTCAGGCATCGTAGAGGTAGACGGGCGAACCGCTGCTCCCGGGGAGGGTGTCGTGGGTGAACAGCAGGGTGTTGGTGGTGAGCTCGACACCGGCCACCTGGTCATGATCGCGCCACATCTCCCCGTTCCGCGCGCCCGGATATCCGGTCAGGTCGAGAAACTCCCCCACCAGGCCGGTGCCGGCCGACTGCGTGGGCTGGAAGGCGAACTCCCGCGGCACCGCCGCCGCGAGCCGCACCACGCCCACGTCCCAGGCATCCTGGCCGGTCCGGTACGCCGTGGGCCAGAACCAGCACTCCGCCGCCTCGTAGGGCGTGCCGCCGTCGGGCGGCGGGGCGCCGTTCCAGCCGGGATAGAAGCGGATCTCCAGGGCGTGGTCCGGAGCCGCTCCCTGTTCGGTCAGGTTGTGGGCGCAGGTGAGGATGTTGCGCGCATCGATGAGCGCGCCGGTACCGAGGTACCAGGCACCGTCGCTGAAGCGCATGCGCAGCAGCCCCATGGCGGAGTAGGGGGGGATGGCCGCATTCCAGACACGTTCCGACATGGCGCCTCCCGGGCCCGGGCCGGCTGCCGGCGGGGCCGGGCCCCGCCGGAGTACGGGTTCAGATGTCGAGGTCCGCAACGAAGGTGCGCGCCTTGTCGCCCAGCTTGTCGACCACCTGCTGGCGCACCTGGGCGTAGACCTCCTCGTTCAGGTTGACGGTCTGGGCGCCCTGGTAGAAGCCGCTCTCCGAGCTGGAGAACTGCATCCACAGCAGGCGGGTCACCTGCTGGGTGGTGCTGAAGTAGAAGGTGCCGATCTTCATCACCACCACGCCGTCCGATTCGCTGCACACGCCGATCTGGAAGTTGCCCTTCTGCAGGGAGTGGCTTTCCTGGTTGAAGAGCACCACCCGGCCGTCGTCGTCCGTGAGCGCCTTCATCGCCTCCAGTGTTTCAGTCACCACCGCGATATCGTTCTGGGTGGCGATGGCGGCCAGGATCTTGACCACCACCTCGTCGACCGAGAAGGTGGCGCCGGCCGTCTCGAAACGGGTGAAGTCGAAGGCCTGGATGACCCAGCCCACATTCTCCAGCACGGTGCGGTAGAAGTCGTACCACGCCTCGGTCTTCTCCTCCCGGTCGAACTGCTTGTTGGCGGCAAGCTGGGCCAGCAGGGTGGAGTTGAGCACGTCGCTCTTGTGGGTGGCGCTCAGGCCGGCCACGAAGGAAACCATGCTCCCGTCGTCCACGTAGCCGCCCTTCTCGGTGTCCACCAGCCGCGGGGCCGCGGGGATCAGGCGGGCGAGCTCGGGGGGCGGCTCGGCCAGTTCGAGCCGGTCGATGAAGCTCCGGACTTCAGCGATGTTCCTGGTGGCGACATCCATGACAGTCTCTCCTTTTCACCGGGGGTCAGTCCTGAGGACACTAGACCATGGGGCGCCGCATGGAGGGGAGTGGTTCGATAGGCTTGAGGGAGGAACGTCGGGCAAGGCATTGTTTTACCTGAGGCGACCGGAGCGGGAGTGGATCGAGGCGCACAGGAGAATGCGTCGAGTTCGCACGCCCCTATCCGCGTAATCGACGCTCCGTCGGGTCGTGGACGAAGCCCCGATCGCGCCCCGGTCCCGCGTGATTCCGGCGACCGCTCCGTTCCCGTGGGGTCCCGGGCGCGGCGCAGGAGCGCTCGCCCCGGCGTGCCCCATGCCGCGCGCGGCCCAGCGGGTTACACTGTCAGGCCAGGAATTCCGCGGACAGGAGAGCGAACCACGATGAAACCGACCGAACCGCAGCTGCAGCGCCCCGGCGCCGGGCTGCCGCCCCTGGAACTGGCGCTGTCGCGGGCCGGGTTCCGGTTGCTGCGGCGGGTCTTCTCCGATGCCCGGGCCACGCGGCTGTTCTTCGACGAGGGGCGCCGGGTATTCGAGATGGCCCGGTCCACGCCGCTGCCGCTCGCCGGGGAACCGGTGCTGATCCGTCGCGTCCCCGGCATGGAGGACAGCAGCCGGAACTGGTCGGTCTACATGGTGCTGGACCATCTGCGGCGGGTGAACAACGGCATCGCGCGGATCATCGCCGCACTGTGCGCGGGCGAGGGCGGACTTGAGGAGGTGCGCATCGAGGCGGTCAAGCCCGATCCGGACGCCATGGTGGAGGTGCTCGGCCCCTACGAGGCCTCCGTCGAACGCTACCTGCAGACGGTCAAGCGCAACCCACGGCTCGCCGGCCGCGGCACCCATCCCCATCCCTGGTTCGGCCCGCTGGACGCCCACGGCTGGCACTGCCTGGCGGCGCTGCACCACCGCACCCACCGGCGCCAGATCGAGCGGATCCGGGAACAACTGGGCGTGTCGGAGTCCAATTCCATGTGACAGCGGCAGCGGGGGCGGCGAGATGGAGATTCGTGTCAGGCGTATCTACGCGCCGCCCGCCCGGGACGACGGGGTCAGGGTCCTGGTGGATCGGCTCTGGCCCCGCGGCGTGGCGAAGTCTAAAGCGGGCGTGGACCACTGGGTGAAGGCGGCGGCGCCATCCGATGAGCTGCGCCGGTGGTTCGGTCACCAACCGGGGAAGTGGGAGGGATTCCGCGAACGCTACTTCGCGGAGCTGGATGGGAATCCCGCCGCGGTGGCCGAGCTGAGGCAGGCGCTGGGCGACGGGACGGCGACCCTGCTCTTCGCGGCACGGGATGAGCGGTACAACAATGCCGTCGCCCTGCGGGAGTACCTGGAGAAACGCCGATCAACCCCGGCAGCCGACCCTGTAGCGGCGTGCTGAATGGGGCTTTGTCAGGGTTTGGGTTAGTAAAGGAGCGAGTCCCGATGAACAGAGTCCTGCTATTGCTGCTGAGTGTACTGATGACCCCGGTCGCCGCGACGGAACGGGAACAGGTCGAACTGCCGCCGATGATGCGCGAGCACATGCTCGCCAACATGCGCGACCACCTGGAATCCCTCAACGGGATCCTCGAGCACCTCGCCGCGGGACGGATGGACCAGGCCGCGGAGCTGGCCGAGCAGCGGCTGGGCATGAGCTCCCTGGACGACCACGGGGCGGCGCACATGGCCCCCTACATGCCGGAACGCATGCAGGCGCTCGGGACGGACATGCACCACGCCGCCAGCCGTTTCGCCCGCGTGGCCCAGGAGGGCGACCCCCTGCCGGCCTACCGGGCACTGGCGGAGGTGACGGGGGCCTGCGTGGCCTGTCACGGCGCCTACCGGGTCCACTGAGAGCGGGGGCGCGCCCGTCCGTTCCGGAGACTTTTCATCGCCTCCTGACCGGGCTGCATGGATTCCAGACCCCGGAACAGGGGCGCCCCGGGAGAGCTGCCCGGATTCAACCATGGAACCGTATCGCTATCTCGAACAGGTTTCCCGCGAATTCGACCGGATCCGCACCCGGCAGCAGGCCGAGACGGTCCTGGACGAGCTGGAGTTTCTCTACGACGCCCTGGATCCCGAGTTCCAGGATCTCTGCACGGATCTCATCGAGCGGCTGACACGCCGGCTCCGGGAGCTGGCGTGAGCGGGATCAGCTGCTACTCGATCCGGCGCCTCTGCCCCCTGCGCAGCACCATCCAGGTGGCCCAGGACGAAACCGCGCGGGCAGTGAGCTACGACGGCGTCAACTGGCAGATCCAGGTGCTGAGCCAGTGGTCCCAGAACCGCTGGGGCAGCCTCAACGCGGGGGACCGGGGCGGGGGCAGCTACGCCCTCTATGCCGTCTGGTCGGCCGGCGAAGGCATCGCCTTCCTGCCGCGCAACCCCATGCTGAGCCGCACGGAGTTGGAGGCGGCGAGCGCGGAGCTGCTCCGCATCCTGCCCTCCCTCGATGTGCCGTTCCCGCCCGGGGACCCCTACGAGCTGTGGTGGCTCGACACCCGCGATGAACCCCTGGCGCTGCTCGCCAGCGCCGTCAACCGTCTCGACCTGGCCGGGGGAGTGATGCCGCGCTGGCGGGCCCTGCCCGACGGCGAGGTCAGCTATGGTCCGGCCGGGGCCAGCCACGAGCGGCTGCAGCTGGAGCAGCGGGTGCGCGCCGCCGCGGGCGGACCCAGCCGGGCCCAGTGGTTCCGGCGTGACGAATCGGGCCGCGGGGTGCCTATCGAGGGCGGCGGGCCGCTGCACTGCCCCGGGGGCCTGGGGCCGGGGCACTTTCCGGTCCTGCCCCTGCGGGAGCATTGGGACGATCCGGTCACGGCCACCCTGGTGCGGGACTACCTGGAGTGGATGGCGCCGGTGCTGCTGACCCAGGGGGGATTTCCGGACCAGACCCGGCTGCGGCTGGAGACGGCCGCGCGCAGGCGCGTCCTGGAAGTGGATAATCTCTACCGCCTCTACCCCGATGTGGTCGATGAGGACAACCTGAAGGCGGCGCTGGTGGAGGCCGCCCTGCGCAAGCGTGCGTGAGCAACTCGTACTGAAACACCGGAGGAGACACGATGGCAGGCAGGCAACCGGACAATGGCAGGCTCGACCGCGTGGTGGCCGAGGCCCGCCGCCAGCGCGAGGAGCGGGAAAAGGGCTACCGCGAGCGGGCCCTGAAGCTCTATCCCTGGGTCTGCGGACGCTGCGGCAGGGAGTTCACCCGCGAGAACGTGCGGGAGCTGACGGTCCACCACAAGGATCACAACCACGACAACAATCCCCTGGACGGCAGCAACTGGGAGCTGCTGTGCCTCTACTGCCACGACAACGAGCACCAGCGCTACCTGGAGGCGGCCAGCGGCCTGGGAGCGGGGAGCGGCGGGACGAACGGCGACGCGGCGACCCACAATCCGTTCGCGGGACTCAAGGATCTGCTCAAGGGGAGCCGGTGACCGGCAGGCGCAGCTTCCGGGCCGGCCGACAACCCATGCAGTGGCTATGGCAGCTAGCCGGCGGTTGCGCCCGCCGCTTCAGCGGAAACGGTTCCCGGAGGCGGTCCGCGCCGGCGTGGTCCGTCGCCGGGTCAGCACCAGAGCGATGCCGCCGAGAATGGCGGCGGAGGCGAGCCCCAGGCGCAGCGTGAGGAGTTCATCCAGCAGCAGGACGCCCCCAAGGGCGGTGATGACGGGCACCGAGAGCTGGATGGTGGCGGCCTGGGTGGCGGCGAGGCCGGCCAGCGCGGCGTACCAGACGACATAGCCCAGCCCGGAGGCCACGGCGCCGGAGAGAACGGCGAGGAGCAGGCCGGCGCTGTCCGCCCGGGCCTCGCCGGCCAGCAGGAAGGGCGTCATGGCGGCCAGCGCCAGGGGCACGGCGCCGAGGAAGTTTCCGGCGCTGGCCCGCAGGGGCTCGGTCACGCCGCGGCCGCGCAGGGAGTAGAGGCCCCAGGCCATCCCGGCGCCGGCCATCAACCCCGCGCCCAGGGGCTCGGGGGCGGCAATCCCGGGCAGCAGCAGGTAGACCAGGCCGGCGACCGCCAGCAGGATGCCCGCGCCGCTGCGCCGGGTGGGCGCCTCGCCGGCGCGCAGGCCGGCGCCGATCATGGTGAGCTGTACCGCCGCGAAGAGGATCAGTGCGCCCGTGGCGGCGGTCAGGGAGCGATAGGCAAAGGAGAAGCAGATCGCGTAGGCGAACAGCGCCGCGGCCGCCACCCAGTCGGGCCGGGTCCAGGCGCTGCCGCGGCGGATGCGCACGATGAGCCACAGGGTCAGGGCGCCGGAGGCCAGGCGGACCAAGGTGAAGGTCGCCGCGTCGATGGGTGTCGAGTCCAGCGCCTGGCGGGCGAGCAGGGAATTGGCGGCGAAGGCCAGCATGGCCAGGGCCGTCAGCAGAAGGGTGCGCAGCCGCGGCAATGGATGTTCCAGTTTCCTTCCCCCCTCAGCCGGAGGCGCCGGTCATGGCACGCCCGGCACCTCGGTCAATCGGTTCCAGCGCGCATCGGCGAAGCGTCCGGGGTCGATTCGCCTGTACCTGAACTCAACAGTCAGAAATATTGACGACGCAGCCGCAGGGAATCGTCCCGGCGGTTCCGGGAGTATATCAACCTGTACATGTTTCGATAAAACATGATGATAGCGCGTTATATTGGAGTGAAATCCCGTTTTTAGAGGACAATGACGCCAGCCCTCGCTTGACCTTTGTCCCTTATCCCTTAACCCTTCTCCTTAATCCCCTATCCCGCCTGATCCAATGACGCCTTGAGCACCTTGCGCCAGTGATGCAGGGTGGGCTCGGTGTAGCCGTTGGGCACCTCGCGGCCGAGGAAGATGAGGTCGCGCGCGGCCTGGAAGGCGATGCCGTCGAACTCCGGGGCCATGGGGGTGTAGAGGGGATCGCCGGCATTCTGGGCGTCCACCACCGCGGCCATGCGGCGCAGGGTCTCCAGCACCTGGTCCTCGCTGACGATGCCGTGGTGGAGCCAGTTGGCCACGTGCTGACTGGAAATGCGCAGGGTGGCGCGGTCCTCCATCAGCCCCGTGTCGGTGATGTCCGGCACCTTGGAGCAGCCCACCCCCTGGTCGATCCAGCGCACCACGTAGCCGAGGATGCCCTGGATGTTGTTGTCCAGTTCCGCCTGGATTGCATCGGCGGGCCAGTCGGGCTTCCCGGCCAGCGGCAGCGAGAGGAGCTGGCCCAGGGTCGCCCGGGCATGTCCGGCGAGCTCGCGCTGGCGCGCCGCCACGTCCACCTGGTGGTAATGCATGGCGTGCAGGGTGGCGGCGGTGGGCGAGGGTACCCAGGCGCAGCTGGCGCCTGCCCGGGGGTGGGCGATTTTGGCCTCCACCATGGCACGCATCCGGTCGGGCATGGTCCACATGCCCTTGCCGATCTGGGCCCGGCCGGACAGGCCGCAGAGCAGCCCCGTGTCCACGTTCCAGTCCTCGTAGGCCAGCAGCCAGGTGGCGTTCTTCATGTCGTTCTTGCGCAGGACCGGGCCGGCCTCCATGGAGGTATGGATCTCGTCGCCGGTGCGATCGAGAAATCCGGTATTGATGAAAATGACCCGGTTGCGGGCGGCCCGGATGCACTCCTTGAGGTTGACCGTGGTGCGCCGCTCCTCGTCCATGATGCCCATCTTGAGGGTGTCGTGGGGCAGGCCGAAGGCCTGCTCCATGCGTCCGAACAGCTCGTCGGCGAAGGCGACCTCCTCGGGGCCGTGCATCTTGGGCTTGACGATGTAGACGCTGCCGGTGCGGGAGTTGCGCACGCTGCCGGTCTCTTTCAAATCGTGCAGGGCGCAGAACACCGTCACCATGCCGTCGAGGATTCCCTCGGGGATCTCCTCGCCCTCCGCGGTCAGGACCGCGTCGGTGGTCATCAGGTGACCCACGTTGCGCACCAGCATCAGGCTGCGCCCGGGCAGGGTGAGGATCCCGCCGTCCGGCGCGCTGTAGCTGCGGTCCGGGTTGAGCCGGCGGGTGAGGGTGGCGTCGCCTTTCCGGAAGGTGGCCTCCAGGGTGCCCTGCATGAGCCCAAGCCAGTAGCCGTACACCTGGACCTTGTCCTCGGCATCCACCGCGGCCACCGAGTCCTCGCAGTCCTGGATGGCGGTGACGGCCGCCTCGAGCACCACGTCCTTGATGTTGCCGGGGCTGTCGCGGCCCACCGGGCTGGTGGGGTCGATCTGCAGCTCGATGTGCAGGCCGTGATGGCGCAGCAGGATCGAGCGCAGCACCCCGTCCTCGTCGCGATAGCCGACAAACTGGCGCGGGTCCGCCAGCCCCGTCTCGCCGCCGTCGGACAGGGTGACCACGAGCCGTCCGTCATGGACCGCGTAACGTCTCACCGCCGCGTAACTGCCCTGCCCGAGGGGTGCGGATTCGTCGAGCAGGGCATTGGCGTAGGCCACCACCCGGGCGCCCCGTGCCGGGTTGTAGCCCGGGCCCTTCTCAGCGCCGCCCTCCCCGGGGATGACATCGGTGCCGTAGAGGGCGTCGAAGAGGCTGCCCCAGCGGGCATTGGCCGCGTTGAGGGCGTAGCGGGCGTTGCTCAGCGGAACCACCAGCTGGGGACCGGCGATGGAGGCGATCTCCGGATCCACGTGGGTGGTGCCCACCTGGAAGTCCGGCCCCTCCGGGACGATGTAGCCGATCTCCTCCAGGAAGTGGCGGTAGGCTTCGGGATCGTGGGGCTGTCCCTTGCGGGCCAGGTGCCAGGCGTCGATGCGGGCCTGCAGCGCGTCGCGTTTCTCCAGCAGGGCGCGGTTCTTCGGCGCCAGGTCGCGGACCATGTCCGCCAGCGATTCCCAGAAGCGTTCCGGGTCGATGCCGGTGCCCGGGGCGATTCGATCGTTTACCAGCGCATGCAGCGGCTTGGCCACCTGCAGTCCGGCCACGTTCACTCGTTCGGTCATGGGTCGCCTCCTGGTGTCGGTTTCCGCCGGTGCTGATGGGCCTGATCAGAAGGTGCGCGACCACTCCCGCGGCCAGCGCTCCACCACCACCTTGGTCTGGGTATAGAACTCCAGGGCATGGCTGCCCTGGGCGTGAAGATCGCCGAAGAAGCTCTCCTTCCAGCCGCTGAAGGGGAAAAAGGCCATGGGTGCGGCGACGCCGATATTGATGCCCACGTTGCCGGCCTCGACCTCGTGGCGGAACCGCCGCGCCGCGGCCCCGCTCTCGGTGAACAGACAGGCCATGTTGCCGTAGGCGCCGCGATTCACCAGGCCGATGGCGGTCTCGAGGCTGTCGGCGTGGAGCAGGCCGAGGACGGGGCCGAACACCTCGGTGCCCACCAGGGGATCGTCGGGACGTACCCCGTCCAGCAGCGTCGGTCCGATGAAGTTGCCGTGGGGATAGTCGGCCAGCCGCTGTCCGCGGCCGTCCACCAGCACCCGGGCGCCGCTTGCCACCGCCCGTTCGATGTGCCCCTCGATGCGGACCCTGCTGGCCGGGGTGATCACCGGCCCCATCTGGGTGTCGTCCTCCAGTCCGTACCCTACCCGGCGCGTGGCGGCGGCCTCGCCCAGGGCGTCGAGGAAGCGCTCCCGGGCGCTGCCCACGGTGATGAGCAGCGAGGCGGCCAGGCAGCGCTGCCCGGCGCAGCCGAAGGCGCTGTCGGCCACGATGGCGGTGGTCAGCTCCGGGTCGGCGTCGGGCATGATGACCACCGGGTTCTTGGCCCCGCCCTGGGCCTGCACCCGCTTCCCGGCGGCGGTCCCGCGGCTGTAGACATGGCGCGCCACCGGGGTGGAGCCGACGAAGCTGACAGCCCGCACGTCGGGATGATCGAGCAGGGCGTCGACCGCCGCCGCGCCGCCGTTCACCAGGTTCACGACCCCGTCCGGCAGCCCGGTCTCCTGCACCAGCGCCATCAGTTTCTGCATCGTCGCCGGCACCCGTTCGGAGGGCTTGACCACCACGCTGTTGCCGGTGGCGATGGCATAGGGGAGGAACCAGAACGGGATCATGGCGGGGAAGTTGAACGGCGCGATGATGCCCACCACGCCCAGCGGCTGGCGGATCAGGTGCTCGTCGATCCCGCGGGCGATGTCCTCCAGGTTGCGCCCCTGCATCAGGGTGGGTATGCCGCAGGCCACCTCCACGTTCTCTATGGCCCGCTGCAGCTCGCCGTGGGACTCGGCCAGGGTCTTGCCGCACTCGCGGGTGATGGTGCGGGCGATGTCGTCGCGGTGCGCCTCCAGCAGGACCTTGAGCCGGAACAGGAACTGCACCCGCTCGGTGGCCGGTGTGCGGCGCCAGTCGCCGAAGGCGGACGCGGCGGCCCGGACCGCCGCGTCGACCTCCGCCGGGCCGCACAGGGGCACCCGCGCCAGCAGCGCCTGGGTGGCCGGATCGTGCACCTCGGCCGTCTCCGCCGCGGGAGTCTCCCAGCGTCCGCCGATGAAATTGGGAAGGGTGCCGGCCATCGCTCAGCCTTCCCCGTGGCCCTGGCCCGACAGCTCCTCCTGCAGCCGGAAGACGGCGGCGGAGTCGAGCTCGCCCAGCCCCCGGCCGACGAGGGCGTTGATGTACTGGGCCGCCTGCGCGGCGCCGGGCAGGGCGATGCCGAGCTCGTGGGCCGCCTGCACGGCGATGCGCATGTCCTTCTGGTGCAGGGCGGTCTTGAACCCCGGCGTGTAGTCGTCGTCGAGCATGCGCTGGCCGTGCACCTCCAGCACGCGGCTGCCGGCGAAACCGCCCAGCAGCGCGGCACGCACCCGGGCGGGGTCCACGCCCGAGGCGCGCGCGAGAATGAAGGCCTCGCCCACGCCCACCAGCGTCTGGGCGATGACCACCTGGTTGCAGGCCTTGGCCACCTGGCCGGCGCCGTTGCCGCCGATGTGGATGATGTTCCTGCCCATCGCCTCGAACAGGGGCCGCACCCGCTCGAAGGTCTCCACGGCACCGCCCGCCATGATGGAGAGGGTGCCGTCGATGGCGCCGCGCTCACCCCCGGAGACCGGCGCGTCGAGCATCTCCACGCCATGCTCCCGCAGCCGGTCGGCCATGGCCCGGGTGGCGGAGGGGGAGATGGTGCTCATGTCCACCACCACGCTGCCGGCGCGGATCGTCCCGACGAGCCCGCCGTCACCGAGGATGACCTGCTCGACATCGGGGGTGTCGGAAACCATGGTGAAGACGATGTCCGCCTGCGCGGCCACCTCCGCCGGCGAGCCGCAGGCAGCGGCCCCGGCCTCCACCAGCGGGGACATCATCTCCGCGCGGCGCGCGTGCACCGCGAGCCCATGACCCGCCCGCAGGAGATTCAGCGCCATGGGCCGTCCCATGATCCCCAGCCCGACAAACCCGACCCTTTCCTTCATCAGCGACTCCTGTTTTTTGGTTAATGGACAGGATTTACAGGATTGACAGGATTTTGAGTTGAAGAAGTATTCTGCCGGTAGGGAGGTTGATGCGCCCGGACGGGCACACGCTCATGCCGTCGCGTTCCATCTAGCAGCCTGAACACGCCGGCCTGCTGTGCCCTCAGCCGGCGTCACCGGCGCATTGACTGTCGAAAATGCTGTCTGTGAAATCCTGTTCATCCTGTAAATCCTGTCTATTTCGCAAAGTTCAGCTACAGACCTCGTCCAGCAGCTCGATCCAGTGGCGGACGGGGACGGCGGCGCCGCTTTCGATGTGGAGCTGGCAGCCGATGTTGGCGGTGGCGATGACCTCGGGCCCGCCCGACTGCAGGGCCGCGACCTTGTTGGCGAGGAGCTCTCCCGACAGTTCCGGCTGGAGCAGGGAGTAGGTGCCGGCGGAGCCGCAGCAGAGGTGGGCGTCGGGTACCGGCGTGAGCTGAAACCCGGCTCCGCGCAGGATCGACTCCACCACGCCCCGTATCCGCTGGCCGTGCTGGAGGCTGCAGGGGCTGTGGAACGCCACCTTGCGGCCTTCAGCCCGGGCCTTCAGCCGCCCGAGGTCCTCCTGCGCCACCACCTCGGCGATGTCGCGGGCGAGTCCCGCAACCCGCCCGGCCTTCGCGGCGTAGGCGGGGTCGTTGCGCAATGCCTCGCCGTACTCCTTGACCATGGTCCCGCAGCCGCTGGCGCTGACCACGATGGCCTCGGCGCCGGCCTCGATATGGGGCCACCAGGCGTCGATGTTACGGCGCATGAAGTCGAGCCCTTCCGCGGGTGCCGCCAGGTGGGTGCTCACGGCGCCGCAGCAGCCTGCCGAGTCGGCCCGGATCAGGGTGACGCCGAGGCGGGCGAGAACCCGGGCCGCGGCGGCGTTGGTGGCGGGCGTGGCCACCGCCTGCACGCACCCCTCCAGTACCAGCATGCGCCGGTCCCGGGCCGCGGCGAGCCAGGGTCCGGCCGGGCGCTTGGCCGGCACCTTGCGCCTCAGCGCTGTCGGCAGCAGCGGCCGGGCCAGCCGGCCCAGGGCGATGAACGGCCGGAGACGGCCGGGGTAGGGCACCAGCGTCCGCAGCAGCCAGCGCGTCAGTCGCTCCCCGGCGGGACGCGGCACCCGCTGTTCCAGCTCGGCGCGGCCGAGGTCAGCCAGCCGCGCGTAGCGTACCCCCGAGGGGCAGGTGGTCTCGCAGGCCCGGCAGGTCAGGCAGCGATCCAGGTGCAGCTGGGTGGTGCGCGTGGGCGGCACACCCTCCAGCATCAGCTTGAGCTGGTAGATGCGCCCCCGCGGTCCGTCCAGCTCGTCGCCCAGCAGCTGGTAGGTGGGGCAGGTGGCGGTGCAGAAGCCGCAATGCACGCAGGCGCGCAGGATCGCGTCCGCCTCCCGCCCCTCGGGCGTGGCCAGGAATTCCGCTGTCAGGCTGGTCTGCATATCGATTTGTCACCACGAAGGCACGAAGGATGCGAAGAGAGATGGAACTGTTTCCGCCACCTGCCGTATCGCGCGGGCTGCGGAGTGACGGCCGAACTCTCTCGTTCGATTGCCGCGATGGAACTTCGCACCTGTCGCCTCCAGCGAATCAGCTTCGTGTTCTTCGTGCCTTCGTGGTGCATTGGGCTAGATTTCCGCGTACATGCGGCCGGGGTTGAGCAGGCCCTGGGGATCGAAGGCGTTCTTCAGCCGGCGGTGGAGTGCCAGCAGCGGCGCGGGCAGGGGGTGGAACACCGGCCCCGTCCGGTCGCCGTGGCGGAACAGGGTGGCATGGCCGCCGAGGCGGGCCGCGACGGAGCGAATCGTCTCCGCCTCCGCGTCGCTGCGCAGCCAGCGCTGGCCGCCGCCCCACTCGATCAGCCACTTGCCGGGCAGCGCGGGCATGGGCGCCGCGCTCGGCAGGGCGAGGCGCCACAGGGGGGTGCCGCCGGCGAAGAAGGCGTGTCCCTGCTCACGGATGCGGTCGGACCAGAATCCCGCGCCGTCTTCCAGCGGTTCGCCGCCGATGACCGCCCGGGCCTGCTCCACGGCGCTGGCCGCGCCGGAGAGGCGGACGTAGAGCCGCTCGCCGTCATGGCAGGTGGCGCTGAGGGGCAGCGGCCGGCCGGCCCAGCGGTTCATGGCCTCGAGGGCGTCGGCGGTCCCGCGCGACTGGACCAGGGTGAGCTCACCGGCCGGGTGCGGCAGCACCTTGAGACTGACCTCGAGCAGCACGCCGAGGGTGCCCCAGGCGCCCGTCATCAGCCTGGAGATGTCGTAGCCGGCCACGTTCTTCATCACCTCGCCGCCGAAGCGCAGGACCTCGCCACGGCCGGTCAGCACCCGGGTGCCGAGCACGAAGTCGCGGGCGGAGCCGGCATAGGCGCGGCGCGGTCCGGAGAGGCCGGCGGCGATGGTGCCGCCCAGGGTGGCGCCGGCGCCGAAGCGGGGCGGCTCGAAGGCCAGCATCTGGCCCCGTCGCGCCAGCTCCGCCTCCAGCTCCTCCAGGGTCGTGCCGCAGCGGGCGGTCACCACCAGTTCCTTGGGTTCGTAGCTGACGATGCCCCGGTGGCCGGTGACGTCGAGGGGGGCGCCGGCGGCGGACCGGCCGAGGTCCCGCTTGCTTCCGCAGCCGCGGATGTCGAGGCGGGTTCCGTCCGCGGCCGCGGCCAGGACCTGTTCCTGCAGGATTCGGGTCTGGTCCTGGCTCATGGGCGCGGATCTTCTCCGTGGCCGTGGACATGGTCATGTCCATGGCGATCGGGCAGGGCGCGGTACTCCGAGCAGCGCCGCGGGGTGGGGACGCCCTTGCCGGGGTTGAGCAGTTCGCGGGGGTCGAAGGCCCGCTTCACGGCCCGGAACTGTTCCAGCTCCTCGGGCTGGAACTGGACGCACATCTGGCCGATCTTCTCGATGCCGACACCGTGCTCCCCGGTGATGGTGCCGCCCACCTCCACGCACAGCTCCAGGATGGCTCCCCCCAGGGCCTCGGCCCGCTCCAGCTCGCCGGGCTTGTTGGCGTCGAAGAGAATCAGCGGGTGCATGTTGCCGTCGCCGGCGTGGAAGACGTTGGCCACCGGGAGCGCGTACTCGGCGGAGAGCTCGGCGGTCCGGCGCAGAACCTCGGGCAGGTGGCGGCGGGGAATGGTGCCGTCCATGCAGTAGTAGTCGGGCGAGATGCGGCCCACGGCCGGGAAGGCGGACTTGCGGCCCTGCCAGAAGCGCAGCCGTTCGGCCTCGTCGCCGGCGGTGCGCACCTCGGTGGCGCCGCAGCGCTCGAGCACCGCGCGCACCTGCAGGATGTGCTCGGAGACCTCCTGGTTGGTGCCGTCGACCTCGCACAGCAGGATGGCCCTGGCAGCGGTGGGGTAGCCGGCGTGGACGAAGTCCTCGGCGGCCTGGATGGCGGGGCCGTCCATCATCTCCAGCCCCGCCGGGATGATCCCCGCGGCGATGATCTCGCCCACCGCGGTGCCGGCCTTCTCCACGTCATCGAAGGCGGCGAGCACCACCTGGGCGCGCTCCGGCAGGGGCAGCAGGCGCACGGTGACCTCCACCACCACCCCGAGCATGCCCTCGGAGCCGATGAGCAGCGCCAGCAGATCGTAGCCGGGCGCGTCGGGGGCGTCCGCGCCCACCTCGATGATCTCCCCCTCCACCGTCACCAGCCGGATCTTCAGCACGTTGTGCACCGTCAGGCCGTACTTCAGGCAGTGCACGCCGCCGGAGTTCTCCGCCACGTTGCCGCCGATGGTGCAGGCGATCTGGGAGGAGGGATCGGGCGCGTAGTAGAGGCCGTGGGGGGCGACGGCCTCGGAGATGGCGAGGTTGCGCACCCCGGGCTGCACCCGGGCGGTGCGGTTCACCGGGTCGATGTCGAGAATCGACTTGAACCGCGCCAGGCTCAGCAGCACCCCGTCGGCCAGGGGCAATGCGCCGCCCGAGAGACCGGTGCCGGCGCCGCGCGCCACCACCGGCACTCCCAGGGAATGGCACAGCCGCATCACCTGCCGCACCTCCCCGACGGTGCGCGGCAGGACCACCACCATGGGCAGCTGCCGGTAGGCGGACAGTCCGTCGCACTCGTAGGGCCGGCGCTCCTCCTCCGCTTCCAGGACTGCGTCGGGCGGGAGGAAATCGCGCAGGGCCCGCACCAGGGTGGACCGCAGCTGCGGATCCGGCTCGGGACGTTGAGGGAGAACGAGACTCATGGATTGCCTCCGGGAGCGACGCGATTCACCGACTTTAACCGTACACCAGGTTCGGCAGCCAGACGCTCAGGCCCGGAATCAGCACGCACAGCACCAGCCCCACGGTCTGCAGCAGCAGGAAGATCAGCGAGGACTTGAAGATGGTGGCCATGCTGATCTCCGGCGGGCAGACCCCGCGGATGTAGAACAGGGCGTAGCCGAAGGGCGGACTCAGGAACGACATCTGCATGTTCACCAGGTAGATGACGCCGAACCAGAGCGCCACGTCGTCGGCGGGGACCCCCGGCAGGCCGAACAGGCCGTCGAAGCTGAGGCTCTTGATGATGGGTACGAAGATGGGCACCGCCAGGAGCAGGATGCCGACCCAGTCGAGGAACATGCCCAGCACCACCAGCAGCACCATCATCAGGAACAGGATGCCGTAGGAGGAGAGTCCGGTGCCGAGCAGGGTCTCGGTGATGAAGGCCTGGCCGCCCTGGAGGATGTAGAAGCCCACGAAGATGGAGGCGCCGAAGATGATCCACAGCACCATGGCCGAGGCCTTCACTGTGGTGATGGAGGCCGACTTCAGCGCCTCCAGGTTGAAGCGCTTGTGCAGCATGGCCACGATGATGGCGCCGAAGGAGCCGATGCCGGCGGCTTCCACCGGGGTGGCGACGCCGGCGAACAGCAGGCCCAGCACCAGGAACACCAGCACGGTCGGGGCGATGAGCTGGCGCACGAGGAGAATCTTCTCCCGCATGCCGATGCGCTCCTCCTTGGGCATGGCGGGCCCCAGGGCCGGGTTGAGCCAGGTGCGGAAGAGTACATAGGCGATGTACATGCCCGAGAGCATCAGGCCGGGAATGATGGCGCCCAGGTAGAGCTCGCCCACCGACTGCTGGGCCACCACGGCGTAGAGAATGGCCAGGATGGAGGGCGGGATCAGGATGCCGAGGGTGCCACCGGCCATGATGGAGCCGAGCGCGATCTGCGGGTCGTACTTGCGCTTGAGCATGGCCGGCAGGGCGATGATGCCCATGGTCACCACCGCCGCGCCGATGACGCCCACCATGGCCGCGAGCAGGGTGGAGGCGATGATGGTGGCCGCGGCCAGGCCGCCGCGCAGGCCGCCCATCCACTTGTAGACCACATCGAACATCTCCTCGATGAGGCCCGCCCGCTCCAGCATGGAGGCCATGAAGATGAACAGCGGGATGGCGGCCAGATCCGAGTTGGTCATCATCGGGAAGATGCGGCTGGGGATGATGTTGAGCATCACCTGGTCGCCGATCAGATAGATGAAGACCACACCCAGGCCGCCGGTGACGAAGGCCAGTGGCAGACCGAGCATCAGCAGCACCAGCAGGCTGCCGAACATGATGATGGTCAGCTCGGCGATGTCGGTATCGCCGAGGATGCCGGCGCTGCGGAACAGGAAGTATTCATCCCCGTAAGGGTCGTAGAAGGCGATGTTGATCACTTCCACCGCCACCACCAGCAGCAGGGCGACGCTGGCCAGGATCATGGCCCAGGTCCAGAACCGGCCCATCAGGCTTGGATTCGGGGCGGATGCGGTTGCTGCATTCATGTCAGACTTCCTCCCCGAGACTGCGGAACAGCTGGATGTCCTTGATGAGTTTCGACAGGCCGGCCAGGGTGATGAGGATTGCGCCGAGCAGCATCATCCCCTTCACCGGCCAGTACTGAATGCCCCAGGTCTCCACGGTGGTTTCGCCCATCCCGTAGGAATTCATGAAGAACTTCCACGAGGTGCCCATCAATGCCGCGGCGAAGATGAAGAAGAACACCGAGGTGAAGATGTCCATGCCCACCCGCCCGCGCACGGGCAGCTTCACATAGAGGATGTCCACCCGCACATGGGCGCCGTGGAGCAGGGCGAAGGCCCCGGCGAGCAGATACTGCATGCCGAACAGAAGGTAGGAGGACTCGTGCACCCAGATGGTGGGCATGTTGAAGAGATAGCGCATCACCACTTCATAGAAGTAGGCGCACACGGCATTGACGGTCCAGAACGCCACGAAGATGCCGGACATGTTGCTGATCCAGTCCACGACGCGGGTGAAGCGGTTGCCGGGGGCATGCAGCGCCGGGTCTTCCTCGGCCAGCAGGTCGATGTCCAGCGCCTCGTCGGGGGCGGGCGCCACGGCCGGTGCATCGCCGCGCCGGCGCGTGAAGAACATGAGGATGATGGGCATGATCACCAGCCAGCCCCAGTAGAACCAGTGGGGCAGCACGAATCCGAAACCGTGCAGTTCCTGTGACATGATGCGTGACTCCAGGGTGGAGGAAACGCCGGCGGGCGGCAATCCGCCCGCCGGAACCGTGGCAGTGGGGGCTACAGGCTGTAGCCCTTGATGTCCTCGGGGGTCACGTACCCCATGATGTCGTTCATCATGTAGTCGAGCTGCAGCTTGAACACCCGCTTGGCGTCCTCGTCCTTGCTGGCCCACTTGAACCAGATGGGGATGGCCTTGCGGCGGAATTCCTCCACATCCTCGCCGCTGAGGCGCGACACGATGCTGCCCGCATCCTTGAACTTCTTCATCGCCTCCACGTTGCGCTTCTGGATGGTCACGTAGTGGTGCAGGGAGTAGGCGGCCACCTGCTCCTCGACGAACTGCTGCACCTTGGGCGACAGGCGCTTCCAGGCGCCCAGGTTGACGGTGAGGTCCATGAGGTCGACGGGCTGGTAGATGGACATCAGGCCGGGGGGGCCGAAGAGGATGTACTTGGCGACCTGGGCGAAGCCGAGGTCCCAGTTGACCGCCGGGCCCACGTAATCGGCCGCGTCGATGGTGCCCTTCTCCAGCGCCGGGAAGATATCGGAACCGGGCAGGCTGACGGTGCTGGCGCCGAAGGCCTGGAACACCTCCGAGACCATGCCGCCCGGCACGCGCAGCTTCAGGCCCTGGAAGTCGGCCACGCTGTTCACCGGCACCTTGGAGTGGATGATGTTGGCGTCGTGGTGGATGTGGCCGACGTAGAACAGGCCATGCTTGGCGTAGATGTCGCGGGCCATCTCGCGCATGCCCAGCCCGAGGTACAGGGTGTCCCACTGGGCCGGCTGATCGGGGCCCACCGGGTAGGAGGAGAGGAACACCGAGGCGGGAATCTTGCCGGCCCAGTAGAGGGTGAAGGGATTCATGCCCTGCAGCACCCCGGTCTGCACCGCCTCGAACAGGGCGTTGTTGTCGGCGGCCACGGCCTTGGCGGGGAAGGGCTTGACGGTGAGCTCGCCGTCGGATTTCTCCTCGAAGCCGTTGCACCACTCCTCGAACAGGGTGTAGCCGGTGGTGCCGGCGTCCCAGGTGGTCTGCACCTTCCAGGTCTGGCCCTTGGCGGCCTCGGCGTTGCGGATGTAGGGGGCGCCTAGAATGGCAACGCCACCCACGGCAGCGGCGCTCTTGAGGAAGTTGCGGCGGCCCGTCCGCTCGGGGGACCCCGTCCCTTCCGGTGCCTGGGGCTTCTGGTCGTCTTTCATGCTTGTTCCTCCATCGGTTGCGCGGTTTGGCCACGGCCACGGGCCGTCGCCTGCCTGGGAACTGCGGGCAGCTCCCTGGGGCCGTCTGGCTGCGGCCCTCTGTCCGGCGTCCGTTGTAGTCTGTTGTTGGACGCCTGATTCTTATTCTCGTTGAAGCTTATGCGACCCTCGGCGCTTTGCGCTCTTGTTCTGGCAATTGTTCACACGTGTTTACATGGTGAACGGAAACCTGTATCAGTTCCGGGCCTCCCGTGCCCCTTGCCTCGCCACCGCCGCGGGAGCCAGGCGGCGGTAGGCCTCCGCCAGCGCCCCGGCATCGCCCACGTTGCCGGGGAATATGACCACCGGCAGGTCGGGGTAGCGGGGATGGTCCGCCGGGCAGCGCACCACCGAGCAACCGGGCAGGATCTGGCCCACCACCCGGCTGCTGCGCAGGGCGAGGCCCCGGGCCAGGGTGTCGTTGGAGGTGATGCCGCCCTTGCTGATGAGAAAGCCCAGGCTCTCCGGCAGGCCGCGGATTATGTCCATCAGAAAATCGGAGACCCGTTCGCCGAAGGCGAGCCGCACCGCGGTATCGGCGAAGGTGCGCTCGGTGCGGCTGGTGTATATCACCGCCGTACCGCCCGCGGCGTGGGCCGCGGCGGCCCGTTCCAGGATCTCCTCCAGCATGGTCGCCCGTTCCCTCTCCAGGCGATCCACATCCACTTCCAGCGGCACCGTGCCCGGCTCCCGCAGCAGTGCCTCCAGCTGCTCGGTGGTCTTGCGCACGTGGGAGCCCACCACCACGGCGCCGGGACGTCCGCCGCGGACGTAGGCGGCCATGGCGTCCGGCGCCACCGGCTGGGGCGGCAGGGCGGCCAGGGATGTGAGCAGGCTGGCGGCGCTGCGGAACAGGAAGCGGCGGCCCTCCCCGGCGGCGGCCTGGAGCTGGCGGCAGAAGTGGTCCAGATCCGCCTGCTTTTCGGCGTCCACCACGCAGCAGGCGTTGCCCTCCAGGGCCAGCAGCCGCGCCCGGATGTCGCCGCGCACGTCCGCGAGCAGGAACCGCTCCACCCGGCTGGCGGGGATCCGGCCGCCGGTCTTCTCCTCCACATAGTCGGGGAGGAAGCTGTGGCGATAGCCGAACACCGAGTCCCGGGCGAACTCCGTCTCGTGCACCGGCACCTCCCGCCCGTCCACCACCAGGTAGTGGACGCTGCCGCGGGTGATGCGCCCGGCCTCGAAGAAGGCGGGCACCAGGAAGTGGGCGTCGAAGGGCCCCAGCTCCGCGGCGATCACATCGGTCTCCACCGGGTAGTGGCCGCGCAGGGTCGAGTCGGAGCGGCTGACCAGGATCGGGTTGACGGGGTGTCCCCGGGCGGCGAGAGCGCCCAGCGCCCGGCTCAGGTTGCCGCACACTTCCCGGGTGACCGCCGCGGCCCGTGCGGCGTCCATGCCGCGGGTGTTGGTGAGGACGAAGAACAGTGGTGATTCGTCCAGAATCGCCTCGCGCAGGGTCGCCTCGTCCCAGCGGGTGAGCAGCAGGCAGCCATGAACCGTCTGCGACCCGGTGGGATCGTCGTCCAGCACTATGATCTTGGTCGCGGCCATCGGCGATCAGCCCAGCAGGTCCCGCACCCGGCCGCTCAATGTCCCGGCGGTGATGCCGTTGAGCTCCATGAGCTCCGCCGGGGAGGCGGTGGTCTCGCCGCGCTTCCAGGCGAACACCTCCCGGCGCGGGGCGCGGGTGCGCAGCAGCACCGGCTCCAGCGGGGCGCTCGGGCCGCCGCTGACCGCCAACAGGGCATCGCCGTCGAACAGGGCATTGAAGTGATCGTCGTCCATGAAGGCGTTGTCCGGCTCGGAGACGCTGTCCCAGGCCACGTCCAGGGGACGGTAGAGCCGCCTCGGGTTGATGACCGCCACGATCCGCACCCGGTAGCCGTCCGCCTCGAGCCGGTCGCGGGCTTCGAACACCGGCAGCAGCACCATGTCGCCGGTGACGGCGAAGACCACGGTCCCGCGGTCGCCGGCAGCGCTCTCGTAGAGCACGGCGGCGCCGTTCTCGACCCCGTTTCGGGCCTCCTCCAGGGTGAGATGGATCGGCAGCGGGCTCTTGGAGGCGATGATCACCATGCCCTTGTTCCAGCTGTTGGTGGCCCATTCGTAGGCCACCTGGATGGTGTTGGCGTCACAGGGGAACAGCGGGTAGACGTTGCCGTTGCGCATCATGGCGCCGAAGTAGTTCTCGATCTCCGGACGCTGGTGGGTCCAGCCGTTACGGCCCTGCTCCAGGGCGCCGGCGGTGAACATGCACACCACCGAGGGGGTGCGCCGGCGCAACTCGGCCATGGCCTGGGTGACCGTCTGCACGATGGGCCAGCCGTTGATGGCGAAGCTCTCGTAGGAGAGCCACAGGGCGCGCGAGCCGAACAGGGACAGGCCGGCGGCCAGGCCCGCGCAGGCATCCTCGTTGAGCGGTTCATAGACCTGTCCGGCCGGCTCCTGGTTGTAGAGCGGGTCGGTGTTGGGGTGGCGAATCTTGAGCGCCTCGTTGATGTTCTTCATGCCGGAGGCCTCGTTGCCGTCGGCGTTGGTCACCACGAAGCGGGGATCGGCGCCGCCCACGGCCGCCACCAGGGCGCCCATGGCCGTGGAGGGCACCGCCTTCTCGTCCCTGGAGAACTCCTTGCAGGGCAGCTTTCCGAGGGGGGGCAGATCCAGCACCCGCTCGGTGACCACGGTACGCACGGCGGGCCCGCCGCCCGCGCGGACGAAATTCTCGCGCACGACTCTCCAGGCCGCGGGGCTCAGGGCGCGGCGCTTCAGCCCCTCGATCATGTGGGGCTGGTCCAGGGTGTCGGCCGGGTACAGGTTGTGGGACTTGGAACCCACGGTATGGACGCCGGCACCCTTGAGCTGCTTGACGATGAAGGCGGTCAGGCGTCCGCCCAGGGCCGAGCGTGCGGCGCGATCCATGCCGGCGAGCACCGCGCCGGTGAAGGCCAGCCGTGCGGCATGGGAGAAGTGGGTGCTGTCCACATAGGGACCTTCCTGGCCGGAATCGTCGAAGTCCCGGGCATCCACCAGCACCACCTCCTGGAAACCGTGTCCCTTCCAGTAGGCCACCATCTGCTCATTGCTGAGGTTGGAGACCATGGAGTGGTGTTCCTGGCTGTAGCCGTTCCAGATCAGCACCGGCAGGAAGTTGGTGGCCTGGGGATAGGCGGTGTTGAAATGCATCATGGAGGAGAGCACATAGGGCTCCCCGAAGCCGCCGTCGCCGAGGGTGCAGGGGAACAGGGTGCCGGGGTGGAGCAGGGCGCCGGCCATGGCGAAGTGCTGGCCCTGGCCGAGCGGACCGGCGGGAGCGAGGATGCCGGGAATGGCGCCGGAGAGGTGCCCCAGCAGACCGTGGCGCTCGCGAAAGCGTTCGCGCAGGTCGGAAACGGTGTGGATGCCCATCTCCTCCAGGGAGGTATCGAGGAACATCGCGCTGTAGAACCCCGGCGCGTGGTGGCCCACCTCGGTGACGATGTTGGTGTGGCCCAGCATCACCAGGGCCGCATAGGCGTCGGCGCTGCTGGCGAAGCCGCCGGGATGGCCGGAGGCCTTGGCACCGGTCACCTGCAGGGTCAGGTAACGCAGGGCGTCGGCCATCAGCAGGGTCTGGTAGATCGACTCCGGAGCGGTCGGGTCGGCCACTGCCGTGGCGCCTTCGGGGATCGCCGCGGTGTGGGCCAGGCGGGTGAAGTCGGGCCATGGGCCCCCGAAGTGGTCGATGCCCGAGCAGAAATCCGGGGCGTGGTCTTCGGCGGACTTGCTGATGACGGTGGCGCTGCTCATGTTCGTCTCCCCACTGTTTGGCAGGTAATGGCGGCATACAGAAATTTTCTGGTCCAACCATAGCGGGGCGACTACAATTCCACAATACACAATCGTTTTCACATGGTGAAATTCATGAAGCCAGCTTCCTCGATACAGGTCATCGATCGTGCCGCATCCCTCCTGGACGCCATCGCCCGGGCCGGCGGGGAGGCGAGCCTGAAGGTGCTCGCCGCCGACTCCGGCCTGCACCCCTCCACGGCGTTCCGTATCCTGGGCTCCCTCATCGCCAACAGCTACGTGGAGCGCAGCCCCACCGGCAACTACCGGCTTGGTATCCGTCTGCTGCAGCTGGCCGCCAAGGTGGGCACCCATCTGGATGTGCGCCGGGAGGCGCCGCCCATCATGGAGTGGCTGCGCAACGAGATCGGCGAGACGGTGAATCTCACCCTGCGGGATCGTGACGAGGTGGTCTACGTGGAGCGTTTCACCCCGAGCCGGATGATGCGCGTGGAGCAGGTGGTGGGCAGCCGCGCTCCGCTGCATGTGACCGCGGTGGGCAAGTTGTTGCTCGGAGTGGAGGGGGAGGCGGGAGTGCGCGCCTACGCGGAACGGACCCGGCTGCCTTCCTATACCCGCAATACCCTGGCGGAGGTGGAAAGCCTGGTCCGTGAAGTTCGCGAGGCCACTGCCCGGGGGTGGGCCCTGGATGACGAGGAGGCCGAGATGGGCGTGGGCTGCATCGGGGTGCTCATCCGCGACAACAACGGCCACGCCGTGGCCGGACTGTCCATCTCCGCGCCCATCGATCGCCGTCGGGAGGAATGGATACCGCTGGTGGTGGAGGCGGGACGGCGAATCTCGGCCCGGCTTGGCCATGCGCCCGAAGGGGGATGAACGCTCCGGGTGGAGATAACCACACTGGACAAGGGGTGTTCGTAGGCGGTGCAAATGTTGTAAAAAGAGGTAGACCACCGGTGTGTGACAGCCGGATGAAGGCCCGGTCGAGAGCGGACGTCCCGGGCCGGGGCGACAGGGAGGTTGCCTGGCAACAAGAATTCACCGCGAGGGAAAGCCATGACCTGTCGGACCTGTCGGCTCAAACGGGCCTGCAACAGCCTGGGTGGCATCTGCCCCTGGCTCATCTACGGAATACTCGCTGTCGTGGTGGTGATTCCCGGCTATTTTCTCGTTACCCTGCTCAACCACTGATTCACCATGGTGCGGGACCGCGGCCTGCGAGGGTGGCGGGGCCGGCGTTGGCGGAGATGCTTGATCGGTTGTTGACCTGGCGCGCCCACCACCCATCTCCAGGAATGACAGCAGCACCAGCGTCCGTTAATATTCAGCGCTTTGCCGCCACCGATCTGCTGCCGTGCTGTCCAGCGAATTCCATTTCGAACTGCCTGACGACCTGATCGCACGCTATCCCGCCGACCTTCGCAGTGCCAGTCGCCTGCTGTGCCTGGAAGGCGAGACGGGGTCGCTCCAGGATCGCATGTTCACCGACCTGGTCGAACTCCTCCACCCGGGAGACCTGCTGGTGTTCAACGACACCCGGGTCATACCCGCGCGCCTGCTGGGGGAGAAGTCCAGCGGGGGCCGGGTGGAGGTGCTCGTCGAGCGCATCATCGACGCCCGCCACGCCCTGGCGCACGTGCGCGCCAGCAAGGCGCCCCGGCCCGGAACCCTGCTGCGGCTGGAAGGCGAGGTGGAGGTGGAGGTCCTGGGCCGGGACGGCGCCCTGTTCCTGCTCTATTTCGACGCCGACCGGCCGCTGCTGGAGCTGCTCGAGGCGGTGGGGCGGATTCCCCTGCCGCCGTATATCGATCGGGAGGTGGAGGCGCTGGACAGGGAGCGCTACCAGACGGTCTTTGCCCGCCGTCACGGGGCGGTGGCGGCGCCCACCGCCGGGCTTCATTTCGACGCGGCCCTGCTGGAGCGCCTGGCGGCCCGGGGTGTGGAGAGCACCTTCGTCACCCTGCACGTGGGGGCCGGGACCTTCCAGCCGGTCCGGGTCGATCGCATCGAAGAGCATGTCATGCACGCCGAGTACGTGGAGGTGGGCGAGGAGACCTGCGAGCGCGTCCGCGCGGTGCGGGCGCACGGCGGCAGGGTGGTCGCGGTGGGGACCACGAGCGTGCGCAGTCTCGAGACCGCCGCCCGCAACGGTGAACTGGAGCCGTTCCAGGGTGACACGGATATCTTCATCTACCCGGGCTACCGCTTCCGGGCGGTGGATGCCCTCATTACCAATTTTCACCTGCCCGGGTCGACCCTGCTGATGCTGGTGGCGGCCTTCGCCGGCCACGACAACGTGATGACGGCCTACCGGCACGCGGTGGAACAGCGCTACCGCTTCTTCAGTTACGGTGACGCGATGTTCCTCACCCCGCAACGGTTCGACGACGAGCCGGAACCGGATTGACGCATGTATCGATCTCTCCGGAGCCGAACCTTCGCGGCCGCCGGGGTTCCAATCCGGTCGTGGATGGGGAGAATGCCGGTGTCGGGCAGGAGAAACAGGAAACGGAACCATGGGTAACGATCTCAGGGAACAGCTGCTGAAAGCCGGCCTGGCCACGCAGGACCAGGCCCGGGAAGCCGGGCGCAAGGTCGCCGCGGAACGCAAGCAGCAGTCCAAGGGCAAGAAGAAGAAAAAGAAGGGGCAGGGCGGCGGGTCCCTGGCGGACAAGAACTCGGCCGCCTACCGTGCCGCCATGGCGCAGGCGGCAAAGGTCGCCCGTGACCGCGAGCTCAACGCCGAACGGGAGGCTGCGCGGCGACAACGCTCGCTCTCCGCCCAGGTGCTCGACCTCCTGCAGGGCAACGCCCAGGAACGCGAAGGCGGCGACCTGGCCTACAACTTCGTGCAGGATTCCCGCATCCGGCATATTTACGTGAATGCCGGGCAGCGGAAAGCGCTTGCCGCCGGGCGGCTCGCCATCATCGGCATGGACAATGGCTACTACCTGGTCGAGCATGCCGTCGCGGATCGCGCCCTGGCCCTGGAGCCGACGCTGTTCGTGCACCGGGCCGAGCCCGAACCGGCGCCGGAGGCAGACGACCCGTATGCGGATTTCCCCGTTCCGGACGACCTGATGTGGTGAACAGGCCCACGTCCACAGCCACAGCCAACCCTGCCGGGAAGTCCGTCCCCGTGCGGCCATGACCGAGAGTCCGGACTCGATTGCGCGGGAACGCGAATTCTACCGCCGCCAGTGCGACGAGCAGGGCAGCCGGATCCTGCAGCTGCAGCAGGCGCTGACCCAGTCCCGGCGGGAGGCGCGGCGCAATCGTGCGACTGCGGAGATCATGGGCGAGCTCAACCGCCTCGCCGGGGAGGCGGTTGACCCGCGCAGTCTCGCAATCAGCTTCCTGGAACGCATGATGGTGACCCTGCGGCGTGACAGGGCCCTGATGCTGGCCTGCGAGGAGTCCGGCTCCACCGCCAGGGTGCTGAGCGCGGTGGGCTTTCCTGCCGGCGCGGCGCCCGTCGAGCTCCACCTCGGTTGCGACAGCGGCCACTGCCCGGAAGCCCTCGACTTCTCCTCGAACCCGGCGGTCATGGACGGTCTGCGCCACGCCATGGGCGTTGCCAGCCTGCTGTGGGCCTGTCATCCGGCGGAACGACTGGTGCTGCTGCTGGGCGGCAATGGCGAACAGCAGCCGCTCGCATTGGAGCAGGAGGAGAGCGACCAGGAGATCGTGCGCCAGGCACTGGCCGTCTATGCCGGGATCCGGGAGCTGATTCGCCTCAAGGCCGAGTTGCAGGCGGAGAATGTCGAGCGGCGGCAGGCGGAAGAGGCCTTGCGGGCGCACCGGGATCGGCTGCAGCAGCTGGTGGCCGAGCGCACCTGGGACCTGGAGCAGGCGAAGGAGGCGGCGGAGGCGGCCAACCGGGCCAAGAGCCACTTCCTGGCCAGCATCTCCCACGAGCTCAGGACGCCCATGCACGCCATCCTGGGATTCGCGGGGCTGGGGGTCGAACAGTCCTCCCACGCCGGGCGCGATCGGCTCGAGAGCTACTTCAGGGTCGTCCAGGAGAGCGGCCAGCGGTTGTTGTCGCTGCTCAACGACCTGCTCGATCTCTCCCGTCTCGAGGCCGGGCGGCTGGAGCTGGAGCTGGCCGCCTACGACCTGGTCAACCTGGTGCGCGCGACCCTGGAGGAGTTCGGCGTGCTCCTCGACGAACACCGTCAGGAAGTGGTCCTGACGGTGGAGACCGCCGTCACGGAGGTCTGGTGCGACCCGGATCGCACCATGCAGGTCATCCGCAACCTGCTTTCCAACGCCATCAAGTACAGCCCGGCCGGCAGCGCGATCGAGGTACGGTTCCAGGCCGCCGAGCTGTCCCGGCAGGGAGGGCGCCATCCCGCGGTCGCCGTGACGGTGACCGACTGCGGGGTGGGGATTCCGGAAGGGGAGACCGAACGGATCTTCGAGAAGTTCGTGCAGTCGAGCCGCACGCGCATGGCGGGCAGCGGCGCCGGGCTGGGGTTGGCCATCTGCCGCGACATCGTGGTGGCCCATGGTGGTCAAATCCGGGCAGACAACGCGGATGGCGGCGGCACCCGCTTTACCGTGGTGTTGCCATGTCCCCCGTCTGGCACGACGCATATCGAATAAAATCATATACTAGAAATAATATATTGATATCAGACATGAAGTATGAGCTTGTTGCAGAGGACGGCATGGCCCGGCGCGGCCGGCTGCATTTCCCCCGTGGGACGGTGGCAACCCCGGCCTTCATGCCGGTAGGCACCTACGGGACCGTGAAGGCCATGACGCCGGAGGAGGTGCGCGCCACCGGGGCCGAGATCATTCTCGGCAACACCTTCCACCTGATGCTGCGGCCGGGCACCGGGGTCGTGGCGACCCATGGCGATCTTCACGACTTCATGCACTGGGACGGTCCCATCCTGACCGATTCCGGGGGATTCCAGGTGTTCAGCCTGGGTGCGATGCGCCGCATCAGCGAGGCGGGCGTGACTTTCCAGTCGCCGGTGAACGGCGACCGCGTATTCCTCGGACCGGAAGAGTCGATGGCCGTGCAGCGCGCCCTGGGCGCGGATATCGTCATGATTTTCGACGAGTGCACCCCCTATCCGGCCGATGAGCGCACGGCCCGGGCCTCCATGGAGCTGTCGCTGCGCTGGGCCCGGCGCAGCAGGGAGGCCCACGGCGACAACCCGGCGGCCCTGTTCGGCATCGTCCAGGGCGGCATGTACCCGGAGCTGCGGGCGGAGTCGCTGGCGGGGCTGCGGGAGATCGGGTTCGACGGCTACGCCATCGGGGGCCTCTCGGTCGGTGAGCCGAAGGCGGAAATGCTGCGCATCCTCGACGCCACGGCGCCGGCACTGCCGGCGGACCGGCCCCGCTACCTGATGGGCGTCGGGACGCCGGAGGACATCGTGGAGGCGGTGCGCCGCGGCGTGGACATGTTCGACTGCGTGATGCCGACCCGGAATGCCCGCAACGGCTACCTGTTCACATCCACCGGCGTGGTCAAGATTCGCAATGCGGCCAACCGCGGCGACCCGCGACCGCTGGACGAGCAGTGCGGCTGCTACACCTGCCGCAACTACAGCCGTGCCTACCTCCATCACCTGGATCGCTGCCGGGAGATCCTCGGCGCCCGGCTCAACACCATCCACAACCTCCATTACTACCAGGTGCTGATGCGCGGACTGCGGGAGGCCATCGCCGCCGGAGAACTGGAGAACTACGTCACCCGCTTCTATGCCGGGCGCGCGCAACGGCCCGCGCCTGTGTCATAATCCCGGCTTTCATCAACCAATGGTCAGAAGGAAATCCCAATGAGCTTCTTCATAGCAGACGCCATGGCCCAGGCCCCGGCGGGAGCCGCCCAGGAGCCGAGCCTGCTCGGTTTCCTCCCCCTCGTCGTCATCTTCATCGTCTTCTGGTTCCTGCTCATCCGCCCCCAGCAGAAGCGGGCCAAGGAGCACCGGCAGATGGTGGAAAACCTGGCCAAGGGCGACGAGGTGGTCACCACGGGTGGTCTGCTCGGCCGCATCACCAAGCTGGGCGAGAATTTCGTCGTCGTTGAAATCGCCGAGGGCATCGAGGTGAAGGTCCAGAAGCAGATGGTCGCCTCGCTCATGCCCAAGGGCACCAGCAAGTCGCTGTAAGGGATCCCCGCCCGGTCATGCTCAACAAATACCCGCTCTGGAAATATGTGCTGATCGCGCTGGTCATGGTGATCGGCCTCCTGTTCGCGCTGCCCAACATCTACGGCGAGGATCCTGCGCTGCAGATCTCGGCCAACCGCGGCGCCACGGTGGACGAGGCCCTGGTCGAGAAGGTGAATGGGGCGCTGAAGCAGGCGAAACTGCCGCCCCTGACCATCGAGAACGACGGCCGCCAGCTGCTGGCGCGCTTCGGCAGCACCGAGACCCAGCTCGAAGCCTACGACGTGGTGCGCGAGGCCCTCGGCACCGACTACCAGGTGGCCCTCAACCTGGCGCCGGCCACGCCGGCCTGGCTGCTGGATATCCATGCGCTGCCCATGTACCTGGGGCTGGATCTGCGCGGCGGTGTCCACTTCCTGATGGAGGTGGACATGGACGCGGCGGTTGCCCAGGCCGAGGAGCGCTACGTGGAGGAGCTGCGCGGGGAGCTGCGCGGGGAGAAGATCCGCTACCTGACCATCGGCCGCTCCGGCCGCGGCGGCATCGACATCAAGTTCCGCGATGCCGAGGAGCGGGCCAGGGCCGAGACCTTCATCAGCGACCGTTTCGCCGACCTGGTGCTGATCGACGAGGATCGGCCCGAAGGGGTGTTCCTGCACGCGGCCATGCGTGAGCAGGCGGCCCGGGACATTCGCAAGTTCTCGGTGGAGCAGAACATCACCACCCTGCGCAACCGCGTCAACGAGCTGGGCGTGGCGGAACCGGTCATCCAGCAGCAGGGCGAGAACCGCATCGTGGTGCAGCTGCCGGGCGTGCAGGACACCGTGCGGGCGAAGGAGATCCTGGGCGCGACCGCCACGCTCGAGTTCCGCATGGTGGACGACACCCACGATGCCTACGAGGCGCAGTCGACCGGGCGCGTTCCGCCGGGCTCCAAGCTCTATCACGACCGGGACGGGCGGCCGATCCTGACCCGCAACCAGGTGATGCTCACCGGTGACTACATCACCGACGCGGCTTCGGGCATCGAGCAGCAGACCGGCACACCGGCGGTGTTCATCACCCTGGACGGCAAGGGGGCGCGCATCTTCAGCAAGGCCACCGCCGAGGAGGTGGGCAAGCCGATGGCCGTGGTCTACATCGAGAACAAGACCGAGACCACGGTGGTGGACGGCAAGGAGGTCAAGAAGAAGCTGCGCGTGGAGGAGGTCATCAACGTGGCCGTCATCCGCGAACAGCTCGGCAAGCGCTTCCAGGTCACCGGTCTGGACAGCACCGAGGAGGCCCGCAACCTGGCGCTGCTGCTGCGCGCCGGCGCCCTGGCCGCTCCCATCGACATCGTCGAGGAGCGCACCGTGGGACCCAGCCTGGGCCAGGAGAACATCAACCAGGGCTTCATCGCCACGCTGGTGGGCCTGGTCGCGGTGATTATCTTCATGGCGCTCTACTACCGCGCCTTCGGGCTGGTGGCGAACCTGGCGCTGGTGGCCAACGTGGTGCTCATCGTTGCCGTCCTGTCCATGCTGCAGGCCACCCTGACCCTGCCGGGCATCGCCGGCATCCTGCTCACGGTGGGCATGGCCGTGGACGCCAACGTGCTCATCTTCGAGCGCATACGCGAGGAGATGCGCAACGGCAACACGCCCCAGGCCAGCATCCATGCCGGCTACGAACGGGCCTTCGGCACCATCGCCGATGCCAACATCACCACGCTCATCGCCGCCATCGTGCTGTTCAGCTTCGGCACCGGCCCCATCAAGGGGTTCGCCGTCACCCTCAGCATCGGCATCGTGACTTCCATGTTCACGGCCATCATGGGCACGCGCTCCGTCATCAACCTGATCTACGGCGGTCGCCGGGTCAAGCAACTGTCCATCTAGGGGATTCAGCTCATGGAATTCTTTCGAATCAACCGGACGATCGACTTCATGCGGCTGCGCAAGCCCATGGTGATCCTGTCGGTCGTCCTGGTCCTGGCATCGATTCTCCTGCTGGCGACCCGCGGGCTGAACTTCGGTCTCGACTTCACCGGCGGCACCCTCATCGAGGTGGGCTACGAGAACCCCGTCGACCTGGCCGGGGTGCGCGAGACCCTGCGGCAGGGGGAATTCGGCGACGCGGTGGCCCAGCACTTCGGCACCTCCCGCGATGTCCTGGTACGGCTGGCCCCCCGCGCCGACGTGAGCAGCGCGGACCTCAGCACCCGGGTACTGCGGGTGCTGCAGGATGGCGCCGCCGGGCAGAAGGTGGAGGTGCGTCGGGTGGAGTTCGTGGGCCCCCAGGTGGGTGACCAGCTGGTGGAGCAGGGCGGCCTGGCGATGCTCTACGCCCTCATCGGCATCTTCATCTACGTCGCCTTCCGCTTCGAGTGGCGCTTCTCCGCCGGGGCCATCCTGGCCACGGTGCACGACGTGGTGCTGACCCTGGGGCTGTTCTCGCTGCTGCAGGTGGAGTTCGACCTTACCGTGCTGGCGGCGGTGCTGGCGGTCATCGGCTATTCGGTGAATGACACGGTGGTGGTGTTCGACCGTATCCGCGAGAATTTCCGCAAGCTGCGCAAGGGAACATCCATGGATGTGGTGAACAGTTCCCTGACCCAGACCCTGTCACGCACCATCATGACCTCGGGCACCACCCTCATCGTGGTGGTGGCCCTGTTCCTGCTGGGCGGAACCCTCATCCACGCCTTCGCCATCGCCCTCATCTTCGGCATCGTGATCGGCACCTACTCCTCCATCTACGTGGCCAGCTTCGCCGCTCTCGCCCTGGGTGTGAGCAGGCAGGACCTGGTGCTGCCGAAGAAGGAGGGGGCGGAGGCCGGGGGACAACCCTGAGCCGCGCCGAGGGACAGGCGGACACAAAAAAGACGCCCCGGCCTCGGCCGGGGCGTCTTTTTTTGCACCCATCGGGGGTGACCGGGGTGTTACTTGCGCAGCTCCGGCGGCAGGCAGGGATGGATGGCCTGGAGCATGCCCTTGAAGACCTTCGGGCTGCCGGCCACGATATTGCCGCTGGAGAGAAAGTTGGAACCGCCGCCGAAGTCGCCCACCAGGCCCCCGGACTCCTGCACCATCAGCGCGCCGGCGCCCATGTCCCAGGGCTGCAGGCCGAACTCCCAGTAGCCGTCCAGCCGACCGGCCGCCACGTAGGCCAGATCCAGGGCCGCGGAGCCGGCGCGGCGGATGTCCGCGGCCTGGGGGAAGAGGGCGTTGAAGGTCTTCAGGTAGACCTCCAGCCGCTGGGGCTGGCGGAACGGGAACCCGGTGCCGAGCAGTGCGCCCTCAACGCCGTTGAGACGGCTGACGCGCACCCGCCGGCCATCGAGCTGGACGCCCGAGCCGCGGCTGGCGGTGAACAGTTCCTGGCGCACGGGATCGTAGATGATGCCGTGTTCGAGCCGGCCCCGGATCTGCACCGCGATGGAGACGGCATAGTGGGGGAAGTTGTGCAGAAAGTTGGTGGTGCCATCCAGGGGATCGATGAGCCAGACCACCTCGGCGCTGCCCTGGGCACCGCTCTCCTCGGCCAGGATGGCGTGATCGGGATAGGCCTTGCGGATGACCTGGATGATCTCCGCCTCGGCCATGCGGTCCACGTCGCTGACGAAGTCGTGCCGCCCCTTCGTCTGCACCTGCAGGGCATCGAGCTTGGGAATGGCGCGGGTGATGACGTTGCCGGCTCGGCGGGCGGCGTTGACGGCGATATTGACCAGGGGGTGCATGGGTGGGTGAAGCCCTCGACTGCGTTGGAAAACGCCGAATAATAGCATGGGCGCGCGCCAGCGCGGCAGTTGTTGCCGTCCGGCGGCGAAATCGGCGCAATCCGGGGTAGAATTCCGCACTTTCCCCAGGAGCTGAACCGTGCTCGACAATATCACCATCGTGCTGGTCAACCCGTCCCATCCCGGCAACATCGGCGCCGCGGCCCGGGCCATGAAGACCATGGGGCTGTCCCGGCTGCGGCTGGTGCAGCCCGCCGACTACCCCTGTGCGGAGGCGACGGCCCGGGCGTCGGGGGCGGACGACATCCTGGCCCGGGCCGAGGTCTGCGCGAACCTGGAGGAGGCCGTGGCCGACTGTGTGCTGGTGGCCGGCACCAGCGCCCGCAGCCGGACCCTGCCCTGGCCGCTGCTGGAGGCGCGCGAGGCGGCCGGGCGACTGGCGGCCGAGGCGGGCGCGGGGGATCGGGTGGCGCTGCTGTTCGGCCGTGAGCGGACCGGCCTGACCAACGACGAGCTGGCCCGCTGCCACTTCCATGTCACCATTTCCAGCAACCCGGACTACAGCTCGCTGAACCTGGCCGCGGCGGTGCAGATCCTGGCCTATGAGCTGCGCCTTGCAGCGGGAGCGGCGCCGGCGCGTCCCGCCGCCCCCGAGGCACCGGAGGGTGAACCCGTCACCCAGGCGGAGATGGAAGGGTTCTACGGCCACCTCGAGCGGGTCCTGGTGGCGACCGGATTCCTCGATCCGGACAGCCCGAAGCGGCTCCTGCCCCGGCTGCGCCGCCTCTATGCCCGCGCGCGGCCGGACCGGGTGGAGCTCAACATCCTGCGGGGCATGCTCAAGGCGATGGAGAAGCATCTGCAATTCCGGCGCCCTACCGAGCCGGGAGACTGACGCCGATCATGGTTTCCCGCTGGAAAGGGAGGGTGATTACCCAGTATAATGCTGGGACTTTTCAGCCTTCCGCTCGGACGCCCCATGTTCTCCAGACTCCGCGAAGACATCAACAGCGTATTCGATCGCGATCCCGCCGCACGCAACACCTTCGAGGTCATCACCAACTATCCCGGCATCCATGCCGTCATCTACTACCGCATGGCCAACGCCCTGTGGCGGCACAACTGGAAATGGCTGGCCCGCACCCTCTCCACCCTGGCCCGCTGGCTCACCGGCATCGAAATCCATCCCGGCGCGCGCATCGGCCGGCGCTTCTTCATCGATCACGGCATGGGGGTGGTCATCGGGGAGACGGCGGAGATCGGGGACGACTGCACCCTCTATCACGGTGTGACCCTGGGCGGGACCAGCTGGAGTGCGGGCAAGCGTCACCCCACCCTCGGCGACAACGTGGTGGTGGGGGCCGGGGCCAAGGTGCTCGGTCCCCTCGTGGTGGGCAATGGCGCGCGCATCGGTTCCAATGCCGTGGTGATCCGCGATGTGCCGCCCGGGGCGACCGTGGTCGGCGTACCCGGACATGTCATCATGCGGGGCGAGGAGGATGACGAGCAGCAGCAGAAGCGCCACGCCATCGCCCGCAAGATCGGCTTCGATGCCTACGGCATGCACGGCACCATGCCGGATCCCGTGGCCAAGGCCATCGACTGCATGCTGGATCATATGCATGCCACCGACCAGCGGCTGGAAGCCATGTGCCGTTCACTCAAGGTCCTGGGGGCCGAGTACCCCGATCTCGAAGGGGAGGGGCTGGACGTCGAGCGGGTCAAGGAGAACCTCAACTGCGGCTCTCCCGGGGAGGGTGACGCCGCGGCGGCGGAGGAGAGCCCGGAAACAGTGAGTCAACAAAATAAATAGGGATTTTTAGTTGACTGCCATAGTAGGCTATGTAGAATTAGCGGTATCTTATACACCAACCCGGGAAGGTAAAAGGCAATGAGGCTGACCACGAAAGGGCGCTACGCCGTCACCGCGATGCTGGACCTGGCCATCCACTACCAGGAAGGGCCCATCACCCTGGCAGACATCTCCCAGCGGCAGGGCATCTCGCTGTCCTACCTCGAGCAGCTGTTCTCCCGCCTGCGCAAGCAGGGGCTGGTGAACAGCACCCGCGGTCCGGGCGGCGGCTACCGGCTGAGCCGCGAGGCCGGCGAGATCGCCGTCGCCGACGTGATCCAGGCGGTGGACGAGAAGATCGACGCCACCCGCTGCAGCGGCCAGGGCAACTGCCAGGAGGGCCGGGCCTGCCTGACCCACCACCTGTGGATGGACCTCAGCGACCAGATCCTGGAGTTTCTGCAGGGCATCACCCTGGGCGAGCTGGTTACGCGGCGCGAAGCCATCGAGAGCGAGCATCAGCACGGTGCCAGCGAGAAGAGCATCAGCGCCGGGGCGCTCAACGCCTGAGCCGGCCTACCCTGAACGCTACCGCGGTCTGTACGAGGCAGTAAACCGATGAAGCTCCCGATCTACATGGATTACGCGGCCACCACCCCGGTGGATCCCCGGGTCGCAGAGAAAATGATGGCCTATCTCACGCCGGACGGCATGTTCGGCAACCCGGCCTCCCGCTCCCACCCCTTCGGCTGGGACGCCGAAAAGGCGGTGGAGGAGGCGCGTGCCGAGGTGGCCGCCCTGATCAACGCCGATCCGAAGGAGATCGTCTGGACCTCCGGCGCCACTGAGTCGGACAACCTGGCCATCAAGGGCGTGGCCCACTTCTACCAGAAGAAGGGCCGGCACATCATCACCTGCAAGACCGAGCACAAGGCGGTGCTGGACACCTGCCGGCAGCTCGAGCGTGAGGGTTTCGAGGTGACCTACCTGGATCCCGAGCCGAGCGGGCTGGTGGACATGGCGAAGCTGGAAGCCGCCCTGCGCAAGGACACGATCCTGGTGTCCATCATGCATGTGAACAACGAGGTCGGGGTCATCCAGGACATCGCCGCCATCGGTGAGCTGACCCGTTCCCGCGGCGTGCTGTTCCACGTGGACGCGGCCCAGAGCGCGGGCAAGGTGCCCATCGACCTGCAGCAGATGAAGGTGGACCTGATGTCCTTCTCCGGACACAAGATCTACGGCCCCAAGGGCGTCGGCGCCCTGTACGTGCGGCGCAAGCCGCGGGTGCGCATCGAGGCCCAGATGCACGGCGGCGGCCATGAGCGCGGCATGCGCTCCGGGACGCTGCCCACCCACCAGATCGTGGGCATGGGCGAGGCCTTCCGCATCGCCCGCGCGGAGATGGCCGCCGAGAACGAGCGCCTGCGGATGCTGCGCGACCGCCTCTGGGACGGCATCAAGGACATGGAGGAGGTCTACCTCAATGGCGACCCCGAGCACCGCGTGGCCGGGAACCTGAACGTCAGCTTCGCCTTCGTGGAGGGCGAGTCGCTGATGATGTCGCTGAAGGATATCGCCGTCTCCTCCGGCTCCGCCTGCACCTCCGCCAGCCTCGAACCCTCCTACGTGCTGCGGGCGCTGGGGCGCAAGGACGAGTTGGCGCACAGCTCGCTCCGCCTCTCCCTGGGCCGGTTCACCACCGAGGAGGAGGTGGACTACGCGGTGGAGCAGATCCGCACCGCCGTCCAGAAGCTGCGCGAGCTCTCGCCCCTGTGGGAGATGTACAAGGAGGGCATCGATCTCTCCACCGTGCAGTGGGCCGCCCACTGACCGATTGACGACAGGCCGGCGTTGCGGCGCCGGCACATGAATACGAGGGAAAGACGCATGGCTTACAGCGACAAGGTCATGGACCACTACGAGAACCCGCGCAACGTGGGCAACCTGGACAAGCAGGATCCCAACGTCGGCACCGGCATGGTGGGCGCACCCGCCTGCGGCGACGTGATGAAGCTCCAGATCAGGGTCAATGACCAGGGCGTCATCGAGGATGCCAAGTTCAAGACCTATGGCTGCGGCTCGGCCATCGCCTCCAGCTCCCTGGTCACCGAATGGGTGAAGGGCAAGACCCTGGAGGAGGCCCGCCAGATCAAGAACAGCGCCATTGCCGAGGAGCTGGCGCTGCCGCCGGTGAAGATCCACTGCTCGGTGCTGGCCGAGGACGCCATCAAGGCCGCCATCGAGGACTTCCAGTCCAAGCGCAAGGGCTGAACCGGCCGGATCCGGGGTGCCGCGCAGCCGGGCTGTGCTACCATTGGCCGCCCGACAGCGGCCGGAACACCGGGTACACGGTCCGGTCGAACCGGATATAGAACCGAGAGCCACATGGGAGTCGATGCTAATGGCTATCACGATGACTGAAGCGGCCGCCGATCATGTGCGGAAATACATGGCCAACCGCGGCAAGGGCGAAGGCCTGCGGGTGGGGGTCAAGCCGTCCGGCTGTTCCGGCATGGCCTATGTCCTGGAATTCGCCGATGCCGTCGGGCCCGAGGACCAGGTCTTCGAGGACCACGGGGTGAAGATCATCGTGGACCCCAAGAGCCTGATCTACCTCGACGGCACCCAGCTGGACTATGCCCGCGAGGGGCTCAACGAGGGGTTCAAGTTCAACAATCCCAACGCCAAGAATGCCTGCGGCTGCGGCGAGAGCTTCGGTGTCTGAAATCCAGCCGACCACCCCGCCGGTGGTTGACGATTTCTTCGCCCTGTTCGGCATTGAACCCGGCTTCGCTCTCGACGCGACGGATCTGGCCGGTCGCTACCGCGATCTGCAGCGAAGCGTCCACCCGGACCGCTTCGCCGGCGCCTCCGACCGGGACCGCCTGCTGGCGGTACAGAAGGCGTCGCTCATCAACGAAGCCTACCAGACCCTGCGCGACCCGCTCCGGCGGGCGTGCTACCTGCTCGAGCGCCGGGGTTTCGACCCCGGACTCGAAAACAACACGGTCATGGATCCCGCTTTCCTGATGGACCAGCTGGAGCTGCGCGAGGGTCTCGAGGAGGCCCGTGACGCGGAGCGGCCGGCCGAGGCCGTGGCCCGTGTCGCCGGCGACATCGAGGCGCGCATCGACGCACTGCGAACGGAGCTGGCGCGAGAGTTCGATTCCGGCACCGCCGAGTCCCTGCAGGCGGCCTGCGAGGCCGTCCGGCGACTGCAGTTCATGGAGCGCCTGCACCAGCAGGCGACCGATCTGGAGGAGGAACTGCTCGAGCTCTGAGTGCCGGCCGGGACGGCATGGGGCCCGCGAGTGTGATGACCGCCCCGGACCCAGGCCCAGCGGCGGCATACGACTCCTGGCGGGCGATTCTCCGGCAACGCTCCCTGAAGCGCTCCGCTTCAAGGTCTACCCATTCGAACGTCTGATCGAAACCTGAAACATGGCACTTCTGCAGATATCCGAGCCGGGCCAGTCGATGGCCCCGCACCAGCAACGCCTCGCCGTCGGCATCGATCTCGGCACCACCAATTCCCTGGTCGCCTCCGTGCGCAGCGGCAGCGCCGAGACCCTGCCCGATGCCGGGGGGCGGCACCTGCTGCCCTCCGTGGTGCACTACAGCGCGGACGGCGGCGTGCTCGTCGGCTACGAGGCGCGCAAGTTCGCCCACGAGGACCCGCTCAACACCATCGCCTCGGTGAAGCGGCTCATGGGGCGCGGCGTGAGCGACGTGAAGTACGCCGGCTCCCTGCTCCCCTATGACTTCGTCGGCTGCGAGGAGGGCATGCCCCGCCTGCGGACCGTCGCCGGTGAAATCAGCCCGGTGGAGGTCTCGGCCGAGATCCTTAAGGCGCTGGCCGCGCGGGCGGAGGATACGCTGGGCGGCGAGCTGAGCGGCGTGGTGGTCACGGTGCCCGCCTATTTCGACGATGCGCAGCGGCAGGCCACCAAGGATGCCGCCCAGCTGGCCGGCCTGAAGGTGCTGCGGCTGCTCAGCGAACCCACCGCCGCGGCCGTGGCCTATGGCCTCGATCGGGGCTCCGAGGGCATCCATGCCGTCTATGACCTGGGCGGCGGCACCTTCGACATCTCCATCCTCCACCTCAACAAGGGCGTGTTCGAGGTGATGGCCACCGGCGGCGACACGGCGCTGGGCGGTGACGACATGGACCGGGCCGTGGCGGAGTGGATCATGGCCCAGGCGGGTGTCTGCGATGACGCCAGCCACCAGGAGCTGCGCCGGCTCATGACCCATGCCTGCGCCGCGAAGGAGGCGCTGACGGAGGCCGAACAGACCACCATCGTCATCGATTGCGGCAGGCGGGGCAGCTGGGAGGGAGTGCTGACCCGTGCGCAGTTCGATGCCCTGGTGGATCCCATCATCGACCGGACTCTGGCCACCACCCGCCGGACCCTGCGCGACGCCGGGCTGAAAGCCGCCGAGGTCGCCGACGTGGTGATGGTGGGCGGCTCCACCCGGGTGCCGCGGGTGCGGGAGCGGGTCAGCGAGTTCTTCGGCCGCCCGGTGCTCACCGACATCGATCCCGAGCGGGTGGTGGCCGTCGGCGCGGCCATCCAGGCCGATATCCTGGTGGGCAACAAGCCCGAGAACGAGATGCTCCTGCTCGACGTGCTGCCCCTGTCGCTCGGCATGGAGACCATGGGCGGACTGGTGGAGAAGGTCATCCCCCGCAACACGCCCATTCCGGCGGCCCGGGCACAGGATTTCACCACCTTCAAGGACGGTCAGACCGCCATGGCCATCCACGTGGTCCAGGGCGAGCGCGAACTGGTCAGCGATTGCCGTTCGCTGGCCCGCTTCGAGCTGCATGAGATCCCCGCCATGGTGGCGGGCGCGGCCCGCATCCGCATCACCTTCCAGGTGGATGCCGACGGCCTGCTCAGTGTCTCGGCCCGGGAACTGTCCACCGGGGTGGAGAGCAGCATCCAGGTGAAGCCTTCCTACGGCCTCAACGAGGCGGAGATCGAGTCCATGCTCCGCGACTCCCTGGATCACGCCAAGGACGATGTCCAGGCGCGCAACCTGCGCGAGCAGCAGGTGGAGGCCGACCGCCTGCTGGAGAATCTCGACAGCGCGCTGGAAGCCGATGGCGAAAGCCTGCTCAGCGGCGCGGAGCGGGAGGCCATCGATGGCGCCATGACGGCGCTGCGCGAGGCGCGCTCGGGCAGCGATCAGCGCCTGATCAAGCGCCGCATGGAGGAGCTCGACCGGCTGACGGCCGAGTTCGCCGCCCGGCGCATGGATGCCAGCATCCGCCGGGCGCTGCAGGGTCACAAACTGGAAGAGTTCGCGGGGGGTTGAGGGTGCCGAGAATCATTTTTCTTCCACACGAGGACTATTGCCCGGAGGGCATGGTCGTGGATGCCGAGCCGGGAACCACCATCCTGGACGCGGCCCTGGCGCATGGCATCGAGCTGGAGCATGCCTGCGAGAAATCCTGCGCCTGCACGACCTGCCACCTGATTGTCCGCGAGGGGTTCGAGTCGCTCGAGGATGCCGACGAGGTGGAGGAGGACATGCTCGACAAGGCCTGGGGCCTGGAGCCGGAGTCGCGCCTCGGCTGCCAGGCGGTGGTTGCCGACGCGGACCTGGTGGTGGAGATTCCGAAGTACAACATCAACCTGGCCTCGGAGCATCACTGATGAAGTGGACCGATATCAACGACATCGCCATCGAGCTGGACGAGTCCCATCCGGAGGTCGACCCGCGCTATGTCCGCTTCACCGACCTGCATGCCTGGGTGTGTGCCCTGGAGGGGTTCGACGACGACCCCGAACACTCCAACGAGAAGATACTGGAGGCCATCCAGATGGCCTGGATGGAGGAGCGGGACTGAGCGGTTCCGCCCCGTTCCGGGCCTGCCGCCGGGCGGCGCCGGCCTGACGCGGCTGAGGTTCGCAGGCGTCGGGACGCGGGGCCGGGCGATCCCCGCCGGGCCCGTCGGAAAACCGGCACCGGCACCGCTTGCCGAATCCCAAAGACCGTGTCATTGCCCCGGAACCCGCGTATAATCGCGGGTTCAGTTTTTCTCGGGAACCCGGTCGCGCGCGAGATTCTGGAGCGGCGCTGGGAACTCTGGTGTTAATCTTTCAAAAACAATTGACTAGCGGAGCTATCGATGGCCGTTGAACGCACCCTTTCCATCATCAAGCCCGATGCCGTGGCGAAGAATGTCATCGGTGAAATCTACAGCCGGTTCGAGAAGGCGGGCCTGCGCATCGTCGCCGCCCGGATGCTGCACCTGAGCCGCGAGCAGGCGGAGGGTTTCTATGCCGTGCACAGGGAACGTCCCTTCTTCAACGACCTGGTGGCGTTCATGACCTCCGGCCCGGTGATGGTCCAGGCGCTGGAAGGCGAGGACGCCATCGCCAAGCACCGCGAGGTGATGGGCGCCACCAATCCGAAGGAGGCCGCGCCCGGCACCATCCGCGCCGATTTCGCCTCCACCATCGACGAGAATGCCGTGCACGGCTCCGATGGTCCCGACACCGCCAAGACCGAGATCGCCTTCTTCTTCAGGGAAGAGGAGATCTGCCCCCGTACCCGCTGAATCCGGAGCGCCGGCGGCCTCAGGCCGCCGGCCCCCCCGACCCATGCCTATGGCCGCGACGACGACGCCCAAGATCAACCTTCTGGACCTGGACCGTGAGGGCCTCGCGGCCTTTTTCACGGAGCTGGGCGAGAAGCCGTTCCGTGCCACCCAGGTCATGCAGTGGATTCACCAGCATGGCGTCGTCGACTTCGCGGCCATGACCAACCTGAGCAAGGCGCTCCGGGCCCGCCTCGCCGAGGTCGCGGAAGTGCGTCTGCCGGAGGTGGCCCTGGAGCAGCGCTCCACCGACGGCACCTGCAAGTGGCTGCTGCGCCTGGCCGACGGCAACTGCGTCGAGGCCGTGTTCATTCCCGAAGAGGGGCGCGGAACGCTGTGTGTCTCCTCCCAGGTGGGATGCGCCCTGGACTGCACCTTCTGCTCCACGGCCCGGCAGGGGTTCAACCGCAATCTCACCTGCGGCGAGATCATCGGCCAGGTCTGGCTGGCGGTACGGGAGCTGGATCCCGAGCCCGGCACGGGCCGCGACCGGATGGTCACGAACGTGGTGCTGATGGGCATGGGCGAACCCCTGCTCAACCTCGACAACGTGGTTCGGGCCACCAACCTGATGATGGATGATCTCGCCTACGGCCTGTCCAAGCGCCGGGTCACCCTGAGCACCGCGGGTGTCGTGCCGGCCCTCGACCGGCTGGCCGAGGTCAGCGATGTCAGCCTGGCCGTCTCCCTCCACGCGCCGGACGACGAACTCCGCAACGAGCTGGTGCCCATCAACCGCAAGTATCCCATCCGGGAGTTGCTGGCGGCCTGTCGGCGCTACCTGGGAGAAAATGACCGGCGCCGGGTAACCATCGAGTACGTGCTGCTGGCCGGCATCAATGATTCGCCGGCCCATGCCCGCGCCCTGTGCCGGGTGCTGAAGGGGCTGCCGTCCAAGATCAACCTGATACCCTTCAATCCGTTCCCGGGCGCGCCTTACGGCTGTCCGGACGATGCCACCATCGACGAGTTCCGCAACATCCTGATGGCGGCGGGCTACACCACGGTCACCCGCAAGACCCGGGGCGCGGACATCGATGCCGCCTGCGGTCAGCTCGTCGGGCGGGTCGCCGACCGGACCCGCCGCACCCAGCGCATCGCCCTGCAGGGAGGACAAGTGTGATGAGGAAGGCGTTGAAAGGGGGCTGGCTCCTGATCCTGGTGTTGGCCCTGGCCGGCTGCAACACGCTGCAGAGCCGCACCGAGCCGGTCACGACCATTCCCGGCGTGGATCGCGAGCCGACCAAGGCGGAGATCTATACCAATCTCGGGGTTGCCTACATGGAAGGCGGTCGTCCCGATCTCGCCATGTCGAAACTGCAGCGGGCGCTGCAGGAGGATCCGCGTCTGCCTTCGGCCCACCATGCCATGGGGCTGCTCCGGGCCCGGCTGCGCGAATACGACGCGGCGGAGAGCTCGTTCAAGCGGGCGCTGGAGCTGCAGCCGAACTACTCCGAGGCGCACAACAACTACGGCGTGTTCCTGTGCGAGCTCAAGCGCTACGACGACGCCGACCGGGAGTTCCAGCTGGCGCTCGACAATCCGCTCTACCGCACCCCGGCCATGGCCTATGAGAATGCCGGCCAGTGCGCCCTGCTGGCGGGCAGGAACGAGCAGGCGGAGAAGTATTTCCGCAGTGCGCTGGGCAACAACAGCCGCCTGCCGAAGTCCCTCTACCAGCTCGCCCGCATCGAATTCGAGCGCGGTAACCGGGAACTGGCCCAGGACTACCTGGACCGGTTTCTGAAAGTTTCCGAACAGACGCCGCAGAGTCTGTGGCTCGGGATTCGCCTGGCCCGCGCTGCCGGTGACGATGACCGGGCGGCGAGCTACGCGCTGCTGTTGCGGGCCCGGTTCCCGGATTCCGAGGAGAACCGATTGCTGATGCAGACGGGGAATCAATGATGGAAACCGCAGTCGATCCAGCCGAGGAGAACAACCGCAGCGACCGGCTCCAGCCCGGGTCGCGGTTGCGTGCCGCACGGGAAGCCCGTGGCCTGAGCACTGCCGAGGTGGCTGCGCAGCTGCACCTGACCCGGAGCATCATCGATGCGCTCGAGACCGACAATTACGATGCCGGTCCGGGTCCCGTGTTCATGCGCGGCTACCTGCGCAGCTACGCCCGCCTGATGGGGCTGCCCACCGACGAGCTGCTGATCCAGCTCGACGGGGTGGAGGGGGCCAGCTGGACGGAGCCGCCCCGGGTCACGCCCAGGCCGGCGCGGACCCAGGCCCGCATGAGCGATCGCCCGGTGCGCTGGATTACCTACGCCATCGTCGGTGGCATCATTGCCCTGACCGTGATCTGGTGGCGCAGCAATATCACCGAGGATCAGCCGGCGCCCGCCACCGCGCCCGCTGCCGGCATGGCCGGGGAGGGCGCGGAGCCCATGCCGCCCCCGCGCCCGGTCGGGTCCGAACCGGCTGTCCCGATCACGCAGCCGCCCGGCCCGGGCCTGGCCGCGGAGCCGGACTCGGCGCCGGCAATCGCAGCCGCCGCCCCCGAAGCGGCCCCGTCCGCCCCGCCGTCACCCATGCCGGAGGCCCCCGCCGGAGCGGAGGGGGCGCCGGGGCCGGCAGCCGCCCGGACCGGCACGGCGCCCGCTCCGGACGACGGGACGACGGCGGCTGCGGCCGACTCCGCAGCCGCGGAAGCGGAGGTGGGTGCGGCGGATCTGCGCCTCACCTTCAGCGGCGAGTGCTGGGTGCGGATTACCGACGGCAGCGGCAAGGTACTGAAGGTGGGCGTCATCCCGGCGGGCGAAACCCTGGAGTACAGCGGCGGCCTGCCGTACCGGGTGGTGCTGGGCAATGCGCCGGTGGTGAAGGTCGAGTACCGCGGTGAGCCCTACGATCACCTCGCCTCCGGCCGTCAGGGCGTGGCCCGCTTCACCCTCGGCGAAGGCAACTGAACGGAGCCCCTTCCATGCACGGTCCGGCAGCCGTAAAGCGCAGGGTCTCGCGCCGCATCATGGTGGGCAGCGTGCCGGTGGGAGGCGACGCCCCCATCAGCGTGCAGAGCATGACCAACACCGACACCTGCGACGTGGAGGCCACGGTGGCGCAGGTCCGGGCCCTGGAGCGGGCGGGGGCCGACATCGTCCGGGTTTCCATCCCGACCATGGACGCGGCCGAGGCCTTCGGTCGCATCAAGGCCCAGGTGCGGGTGCCCCTGGTGACGGACATCCACTTCGATTACCGCATCGCCCTGCGGGTGGCGGAGCTGGGCGCCGACTGCCTGCGCATCAATCCGGGCAACATCGGGCGCGAGGACCGTGTCCGCGCCGTGGTGGATGCCGCCCGGGACCGCGGCATTCCGATCCGGATCGGCGTCAATGCGGGGTCCCTGGAAAAGGATCTCCAGATCAAGTACGGAGAGCCCACGCCGGAGGCGCTGGTGGAGTCCGCCCTGCGCCACATCGATATCCTCGACCGGCTCTCCTATCCCGATTTCAAGGTGAGTCTCAAGGCGTCCGACGTGTTCATGACCGTGGCCGCCTATCGTCAGCTCGCCGGCCAGATCGAGCAGCCCCTGCACCTCGGCATCACCGAGGCGGGCGGACTGCGCTCCGGCGCGGTGAAGTCCGCGGTGGGGCTGGGCATGCTCCTGGCCGAGGGCATCGGCGATACGCTCCGCGTCTCCCTGGCCGCCGATCCCGTGGAGGAGATCAAGGTGGGGTTCGATATCCTCAAGAGCCTGCACCTGCGCAGCAAGGGCATCAACTTCATCGCCTGTCCCACCTGCGCCCGGCAGGAGTTCGATGTGATCGCCACGGTCAATGCCCTGGAGCAGCGGCTGGAGGATGTCATCGACCCGCTCGACGTGGCCATCATCGGCTGCGTGGTCAACGGACCGGGGGAGGCCCGCGAGGCCCAGGTCGGCCTGACCGGCGGCGACCCTGCCAACCTGCTCTACCTGGACGGCAGCCCGAGCCGCAAGGTGGGCAATGCGGGCCTGGTGGACGAACTGGAGCGGGTCATCCGCGAGCGCCTGCAGAAACAACGCGACACGGAACAGGACAGCTGAGCAGTGCTCTCCGCCCCGGCGGAGAGCGGAAAGGTCAACGGGGGAAACTTGTCCAAAGCAATTCAGGCCGTCCGCGGGATGAACGATATCCTGCCGGACCAGACGCCCTACTGGCAGCAGATCGAGGGTGCCGTGCGGGATATTCTCGCCGCGTACGGCTACGGCGAGATCCGCATGCCCATCGTGGAGCGGACCGAGCTGTTCGCGCGTTCCATCGGCGAGGTCACCGATATCGTCGAGAAGGAGATGTACACTTTCACGGATCGCAACGGCGACAGCCTGACGTTGCGTCCCGAGGGTACCGCCGGCTGCGTGCGCGCCGGGATCGAGAACGGGCTGCTCTACAACCAGGTGCAGCGGCTCTGGTATCTCGGTCCCATGTTCCGTCACGAGCGGCCGCAGAAGGGGCGCTACCGCCAGTTCCACCAGATCGGCGCCGAGGTGTTCGGCCTCGAGGGGCCGGACGTGGACGCGGAGCTGATCCTGATGACGGGCCGCCTGTGGCGGCAGCTGGGCATCGCTGACCTGGTGGAGCTGCAGATCAACTCCCTGGGCACCGCCGCGGCCCGCGCGGCCTACCGTGACCGGCTGGTGGACTACCTGAAGGAACACCATGCGGCCCTGGACGAGGACAGCCGGCGACGGCTGGAAACCAACCCGCTGCGCATCCTCGACAGCAAGAATCCCGACATGCAGCCGATTATCGGGCAGGCGCCGCTGCTGATCGATCATCTGGACCCCGAATCGCGGGCGCATTTCGATCGTCTCGTGGCGGTGCTCGAGGCGGCCGGCTTGCGCTATACGCTCAATCCGCGTCTCGTCCGCGGGCTCGACTACTACGGCCGGACCGTGTTCGAGTGGGTCACCGACGCGCTGGGAGCCCAGGGAACGGTCTGCGCCGGCGGCCGCTACGACGGCCTCGTGGAGCACCTGGGTGGCCGCGCCACGCCGGCGGTGGGTTTCGCCATGGGCCTGGAGCGGCTGGTGGCGTTGATGGAATCCGCGGAGCGGGCACGACCGGCCGATGTCGCCCCCCACGCCTACCTGGCGCTGCTGGGCGGCGACACGGTGCAGCAGGACGGGCTCCTGCTGGCCGAGCGGCTGCGGGATCGGGTGCCCGGTCTGCGGCTGCTGACCCATTGCGGCGGCGGTGGCCTCAAGGCCCAGCTCAAGCGGGCGGATCGCAGCGGTGCGGCCCTTGCGCTGCTGCTGGGCGAGAACGAGATCGCGCGCGGGGAAGTGGGGGTGAAGTACCTGCGCGAGGATCACGACCAGGAGAGTCTGGGCGAGGACGCCCTGTGCCGGTGCCTGGCAGCGCTGGTGGACGGTTCGGCCGCCGGGCATTGACGCGCCGCCGTGCGCGATCTGATGCCGGGCGAACATATCAGCAATTTCGGAAACCGAGAGACGGGAGCAGGCCGTGGATGTCTATGATTCCGAGCAGGAACAGATAGAAGCCATCAAGAAATGGTGGAAGGAGAACGGCGTGGCCATTCTCCTCGGCCTGGTGCTGGGCCTGGGTGGCGTGTTCGGGTGGCGCTGGTGGGTCGGCTACCAGGACCAGCGTGCCGTGGACGCCTCCGGCCTCTACGAGTCGGCCCTGGCGGCACTCGCCAAGGGTGGCGCGGAGCAGACCCGCGAGCTCGCGGATCGGCTCGCCGCCGATTACGCCGACACACCCTATGCGGTCCTGGCGGCCTTCGCGGCGGCCAAGGTCGCTGTGGACGGCGGTGACCTGGGTGCCGCCGAAGCGCGGCTGCGCTGGGCGCTGGACCATGCCGGGAGCGAATCCTACCGGCACATGGCGCGTCTGCGCCTGGCGCGGGTGCTGGTCAGCGCCGATCGCGCCGAAGCTGCCCTGACACTGCTGCAGGGGGTCGAGGCCGGCAGCTTCGCGCCCCGCTACGACGAGCTGCGCGGCGATGCGCTGGCGCGCCTGGGACGCCGGGACGAAGCCCGCGCGGCCTACGCCGCGGCTCTCGCCGCATTGCCCGCACCGGCGGAGAATCGCGATCTGCTGCAAATGAAACTGAATGACCTGGCAACCCCCGTGACGGGCAAGGAGGGCCAATGAAACGCCTGCTGACGCTGTTCCCGCTGTTCCTGCTCCTGGGGCTGGGGGGCTGTTCCACGGTAAGCGGCTGGATGATCGGCGAGGACAACGCCGAGCCTCCCACCCCGCTGGAAGAGTTTCCGCCCGAGCGTTCCGTCGCCACCCTGTGGTCCGCCAACGTGGGCGACGGCATCGACGGTCAGGCGATCCGGCTGCTGCCCGCCGTGGGGGGCGGTCGCGTCTACATGGCCGACGCCAACGGCCTGGTCGTGGCCCTGAATGCCGAGAACGGCCGCGAAGTCTGGCGCCGGGACCTGGACACCAGCATCAGCGGCGGGGTCGGGCTGGGCGAGGGCCTGGTCCTGGTGGGCACCAGCGATGCCGAGGTGATTGCGCTGGATGCCGACAACGGCAACGAACGCTGGCGCGCGCGGGTTTCCAGCGAGGTGCTGGCCGCGCCCCAGGCCGGCGAGGGCCGGGTGGTGGTGCAGACCATCGACGGCAAGCTCTGGGGGCTCGGCGCAGCCGACGGGGCGCGGACCTGGATCTACGACCGCGGCATCCCGGTGCTGACCCTGCGGGGCACCAGCTCCCCGGTCCTGGCGCGGGGCGCGGCCATCGCCGGCTTCGCCACCGGACGCCTGGTGGCGGTCCTGCTGGAGAAGGGCGACGTGGCCTGGGAGCGCTCCATCGCCATCCCCCGCGGCCGCAGCGAGATCGAACGCATGGTGGATATCGACGCCGAGCCGGTGGTGGTCGGGAACACGGTCTACGTGGTGACCTACCAGGGCCGGGTGGCCGCGCTGAACCTGTTCAGCGGCGAGGCCCTGTGGGAGCGGGAGATGTCCTCCTACAGCGGCCTGGGCGCCAACGAGCGCATGGTCTATGTCACCGACGAGAACGACCTGGTCTGGGGGCTGGAGGATCGGCGCGGCAGCGCGCTGTGGCGCCAGGACAAGCTGCGGGCCCGCCGCCTCACCGCGCCGGTGGTGGTGGATGGTGCGGTGGTGGTGGGTGACTTCGAGGGCTACCTGCACTGGATGTCCTCGGGCGATGGCCACTTCCTGGCCCGCAACCGCCTCGACGATCGCAAGGTTTCGGCGCTGGTGGCCGTTGGAAACACGCTCTATGCCGCGGGTGCCGACGGCGAACTGGCCGCGTTCCGGCTGCAGTAACCCCCAAACGAACCAGGCCAGACACCTTGAAACCGGTCATCGCGATTGTCGGGCGCCCCAACGTGGGCAAATCGACGCTGTTCAACCAGATTACCCGCAGTCGCGACGCCCTGGTGGCCGACATGCCCGGCGTGACCCGGGATCGCCTCTATGGCGAGGGCCGCATCGGCCTGCGCTCCTATATAGTCATCGACACCGGCGGGCTGAGCGGCGAGGCCGAGCAGCTGGACGGCCTCATGGCCCGCCAGGTGGAGCAGGCGGTGCAGGAGGCCGACGCGGTCCTGTTCATGGTGGATGCGCGCTCGGGCCTGATCCCGGGCGACCAGCGCATCTGCGACTGGCTGCGGCGGCTGGGCAAGCCGGTCAGGCTGGTGGTGAACAAGGTGGACGGCATCGACCCGGCCGCCGCGCTGGCGGAGTTCCACGGACTGGGGCTGGGTGAACCCTACCCGGTCGCCGCCGCACACGGCCGGGGCGTGGCCGGCCTGGTCGGCGAAGTCCTGGCCGGTTTCCCCGAATCCGCGGAGGAGGGCATGCCGACCGAGGACGAGGGCGGCATCCGGATCGCCATCGCCGGACGCCCCAACGTGGGCAAGTCCACCCTGGTCAACCGCATGCTCGGCGAGGAGCGGGTGGTGGTCTGCGACCTGCCGGGCACCACCCGGGACAGCATCTTCATCCCCCTGGAGCGGCGCGGGCGCCGCTACACCCTCATCGACACGGCCGGCGTACGCCGCCGGGGCCGCGTGCACGAGGTGGTGGAGAAGTTCAGCGTGGTGAAGACGCTGCAGGCCATCGAGGCGGCCCACGTGGTCATCCACGTGGTGGACGCCCGCGAGGGGGTGTCCGACCAGGATCTGCGGCTGCTCGGCTTCGTCATCGAAACCGGCAAGGCGCTGGTCATCGCGGTGAACAAGTGGGACGGCATGGATCGCGACGAGCGCGAGCGGGTCCGCAACGAGCTCAAGCGCCGCCTCGCCTTCGCGGATTTCGCCCGCATCCACTTCATCTCCGCCCTCCATGGCACCGGGGTGGGTGATCTCTACGCCTCGGTGGAGGCGGCCTACGAGGCGGCGACCCAGGCCCTGTCCACCACCCGCCTGACCCAGGTGCTTACCGACGCGGTGGCCGATCACGCCCCGCCGCTGGTCCACGGGCGGCGCATCAAGCTGCGCTATGCCCACCTGGGCGGGCGCAACCCGCCGCTGGTCATCATCCACGGCAACCAGACCGAGCATGTCCCCGACTCCTACCGGCGCTACCTCGTTAACACCTTCCGCAAGGTGTTCAAGCTGGAGGGGACCCCCGTGCGCATCGAGTTCAAGACCGGCGAGAACCCCTTCGCCGGCCGCAAGAACCCCCTGACTCCACGCCAGCAGGAGAAGCGCAAGCGGCTCATGCGCCACACCAAGAAGAAGGGGCGCTGAGAAGATTCAAGGATCAACCGCAGATTGGCATTGATTCTCGTGGATTTGAAAACGCCCATCCACGCGGAAGCAGCCTGTTCTGAAGCCTGTATCATGCCGAAAGCGGCTTTGTAACAACCTGGGCTGGCAACAGGAATCAACGAGAATCAACGTCAATCTGCGGTCACGGAAAGCCTTCCGAGGAGCGGTTATGGCGGCACTGCACGAACGGCTGGCGGCGGACTGCATCGAGCTGGGACGGTTTGCCCTGTGCCGGCTGCTGCTGATGAACGACGCCAACTACCCCTGGTTCATCCTGGTGCCGGATCGGGAGGGGGTGGAGGAGATCTGGCAGCTGGACGAGTCGGATCGGCTGCAGCTGCTGCAGGAATCCTGCTTCCTCGGCGAGCGGCTGGCGGAGTGCTTCTGCGCCGACAAGATGAACGTGGCGGCCCTGGGCAACGTGGTGCCCCAGCTCCATGTCCACCACGTGGTGCGACACCGTGACGATCCGGCCTGGCCGGCGCCGGTGTGGGGTCGGGTCCCGGCCCGGCCCTACAGCGAGGCGGGGCTGCGCCACCTGCGGCAGAAACTCAGGGGCTGCCTCGGCGAACGGGTCACCTGGGAACCGGAGCCGGCGGCGCCGGTCTGAACTCGTGGCGGACACTTGAAAGCCGTTGAGCGAGCCCATATACACCTTTGACGCAACGGCCCGGAGAAGGAGCCCATACGCCCATGTTCACCCGCATTGCCCTGTTCCTGGGCACCAACATCGCAGTCCTGTTCGTGCTCAACATCACCATGCGCCTGCTCGGCATCGAAAGCATTCTCGACGAGCAGGGCGTGGGGCTCGATCTGAACGCACTGCTGATCTTCGCGGGCGTGATCGGGTTCTCCGGGTCGCTCATCTCCCTGGCGATCTCCAAGTGGACCGCCAAGCGCATGACCGGCGCCAAAGTGATCGAGCGGCCCCGCAACGAGGCGGAAGCCTGGCTGCTGGACACCGTCGCCGGCCAGGCCCGCCGGGCCGGCATCGGGATGCCCGAGGTGGCCATCTACGATGCCCCCGACGTGAATGCCTTCGCCACCGGCATGAACCGCAACAACGCCCTGGTGGCCGTCAGCACCGGCCTGCTCGGGAGCATGACCCGCGACGAGGCCGAGGCGGTGCTGGCCCACGAGGTGAGCCACGTGGCCAACGGCGACATGGTCACCATGGCCCTGATCCAGGGCGTGGTGAACACCTTCGTCATCTTCCTCTCCCGGGTCATCGGTCACGTGGTGGACCGGGTGGTGTTCAAGACCGAGCGGGGACACGGCCCGGCATTCTGGATCACCTCCATCATCGCGGAGCTGGTGCTTGCGGTGCTGGCCAGCATCATCGTCATGTGGTTCAGCCGGCGGCGCGAGTTCCGCGCCGATGCCGGCGGCGCCCGACTGGCCGGACGGGAGAAGATGATCGCGGCCCTCGAGCGGCTGCAGGCGAACGTGCGGCAGCCCCACCTGCCCGACCAGATGGCCGCCTTCGGCATCTCCGGCGGCATCGGCACCGGCCTCAAGCGGCTGTTCATGACCCACCCGCCCCTGGAGGAGCGCATCGCCGCCCTCAAGGCCCGCTCCTCCTGAAGCCAGCCGTCGATCAACGCCAAGGCGCCAGGAACGCAAAGAAAAGATGAAAAAAGTTTTAACCGCAGATTACGCTGATTTACGCAGATTTCTCATACAATCCGAATAGTGTATCGCCCAAGCCGACCACGTTGCCTTGTGCATTCGCGGTCACGCGTGTTGGAAGGTTGCCTGACCAACGACTTTGGAATGGCACCGTCAATCAACGAAAATCCCGCTAATCTGCGGTAGCTTTATTAACTTTTTGTCTTTGCGTTCCTGGCGTCTTGGCGGTGATCTCCTGACCGGCGGAGGTTCCGCCCCGGCCCCGGCTCCGGTACAATTCCGCTTTTTCCCGGAGCGGAATCACGATGCTCGAGATCAACCCCATCCTGCAGCAGATCGACGACCTCCAGGGGCGCTATGAAGCCCTTAGGGGGTATCTTTGACTACGACGGCAAGCGTGAACGGCTGGAAGAGGTCGTAGGCGAGCTCGAGGATCCGGAGGTCTGGAACAAGCCCGATCGGGCCCAGGAGCTCGGGCGCGAGCGGGCCCGGCTGGAGGATGAGGTGAAGGCCCTGGAGGCCCTCGACCGGGGGCTCGGGGATGCCCGCGAGCTGCTGGACCTGGCCCGCGAGGAGAACGACGCCGGCACCGTCGAAGAGGTGGCCGCCGATGTGGAGCGCCTGGAGAGCCAGGTGGCGGGCCTCGAGTTCCGGCGCATGTTCTCCGGCGAGATGGACGGCAGCAACGCCTACGTGGATATCCAGGCCGGCTCGGGCGGCACCGAGGCCCAGGACTGGGCCAACATGCTGCTGCGCATGTACCTGCGCTGGGGTGAGCGGCACGACTTCAGAACCGAGCTGATGGAGGTCTCCGAGGGCGAGGTGGCCGGCATCAAGAGCGCCACCATCCTCTTCGAGGGCCCCTACGCCTACGGCTGGCTGCGTACCGAAACCGGCGTCCACCGCCTGGTGCGCAAGTCGCCCTTCGACTCGGGCAACCGCCGTCACACCTCCTTCGCCTCGGTGTTTGTCGCACCCGAGGTGGACGAGGATTTCGACATCGAGATCGACCCGTCGGACCTGCGCATCGACGTCTACCGCGCCAGCGGCGCCGGCGGGCAGCACGTTAACCGGACCGAGTCGGCCGTGCGCATCACCCACAATCCCACCGGCATCGTGGTGCAGTGCCAGAACGACCGTTCGCAGCACAAGAACAAGGCCCAGGCCATGAAGCAGCTGAAGGCCAAGCTCTACGAGCTGGAGCTGCAGAAGCGCAACAGCGAGAAGCAGGCCCTGGAGGACACCAAGTCGGACATCGGCTGGGGCAGCCAGATCCGCTCCTACGTGCTGGACCAGTCCCGCATCAAGGACCTGCGCACCAACGTGGAAGTGGGCAACACCCAGGCCGTGCTCGACGGCGACCTCGACGGCTTCATCGAGGCCAGCCTCAAGCAGGGACTCTGATTTGAATCACTCACCACGAAGGCCACGAAGAAAAACTGAAAGAATCTGTCTACCGCAGATTGACACTGATTGGCGCTGATTGGACGACGAAGGCTGTAACTCCCCGACATCCCTCCGGCATGAGCGTTTCGGATCGAGGGGCGGCACATCCACCAGCGATTCACCGCCGGTTCCTTGGTTGTGCTCCCACGACGGCCCGGGAGGCGATGGAAAATCAGCGTCAATCAACGTTAATCTGCGGTCTTGATCAGTCTTTCCCTATCATGCCTTGGTGGTGAATAGCGGACAGGAACAGATGACTGAACCGACCGAGCAGGAACAGATTGCCCAGCGCCGCGCCAAGCTGGCGGAGTTGCGCGAGAACGGCATCGCCTTCCCCAACGACTTCCGCCGCAACGTGGTGGCGGGCGAGCTCCACGCGGAGTATGGCGGGAAGGAGAACGAGGCGCTGGAGGCCGACCCGCGGCGCGTGGCGGTGGCCGGGCGCATCATGAGCCGGCGCATCATGGGCAAGGCTGCCTTCATGCACATCCAGGACATGTCCGGGCGCATCCAGGTCCACCTGCGCCGCGACGAGCTGCCCGAGGGGGTCTACCAGCAGTTCAAGCGCTGGGATCTGGGCGACATCGTCGGCGTGGAGGGGACGCTGTTCAAGACCAGGACCGGCGAGCTCACCGTGAAGGCGGAGCAGGTGCGCCTGCTCACCAAGTCGCTGCGGCCGCTGCCGGAGAAGTTCCACGGCCTCACCGACCAGGAGACGCGCTACCGCCAGCGCTACCTCGACCTCATCATGAACGAGGTGAGCCGCCAGACCTTCCTGGTGCGCTCGCGCACCATCGACGCCATCCGCCGCTTCCTCACCGACCAGTACTTCCTGGAGGTGGAGACGCCCATGATGCAGGCCATCCCGGGCGGCGCCGCGGCGCGCCCCTTCGCCACCTTCCACAACGCGCTGGACATGCAGCTCTTCCTGCGCATCGCGCCGGAGCTCTACCTCAAGCGCCTGGTGGTGGGCGGCTTCGAGCGGGTCTTCGAGATCAACCGCAACTTCCGCAACGAGGGGCTCTCGCCGCGCCACAACCCCGAGTTCACCATGCTGGAGTTCTACCAGGCCTACGCCGACTACCGCGACCTGATGGACCTCACCGAGACCATGCTGCGGCAGGTGGCCCGGGAGGTGCTCGGCACCACCACGGTGACCTACCAGGGCGAGACCTACGACTTCGGCCAGCCCTTCGCCCGGATGACCCTGAAGGAGTCCATCCTCCACTTCAATCCGCAGCTCACCGCCGCCGATCTGGATGACGAGGCCCGGGCGCGCACCATCGCCGGCGAGCTGGAGATTCCCCTGGAGGCGGGTTGGGGGCTCGGCAAGGTGCAGACGGAGATCTTCGAGAAGACCGTCGAGCACCGGCTGATGCAGCCCACCTTCATCACCGCCTACCCCACCGAGGTCTCGCCGCTCGCGCGCCGCAGCGACGCGGATCCCTTCGTCACCGACCGGTTCGAGTTCTTCGTGGGCGGGCGCGAGATCGCCAACGGCTTCTCCGAGCTCAACGACGCCGAGGACCAGGCCGAGCGCTTCCGCCGCCAGGTGGAGGCCAAGGAGGCGGGCGACGCCGAGGCGATGCATTTCGACGAGGACTACATCACCGCGCTCGAGCACGGCATGCCGCCCACCGCGGGCGAAGGCATCGGCATCGACCGCCTGGTGATGCTGTTCACCGACGCCCCCTCCATCCGCGACGTACTGCTGTTCCCCCACATGCGCCCGCGCGCCGGCCGCAAGGAGTCAGGGGATGGTGGAGAGCAGGAGCCCGGCGTACCTGACGAAGATCAGATAGTCTGACCTTACTGCTAAACAAGAGAAGCCGGTGTTGGCACCGGCTTCTCGTTCGGGTTTTGGGATTGTCCCCTCACCCATGACTCCTCACACCTCCCGCCCTAGGCCTTCTCCGGCAGCGCATAGGGCAGTTCGCGGAACTCCAGCTCCGGCCCCTCGGCATCCCCCAGCCGCATGCCGCCGGCTTCCACCGCCGCCAGCTCGGCCACCACCAGCATCTCGTAGCCGCCGCCCTGGGCCAGGGCGGCGTCGACCACCTTGCCGGGACCCTGTCCGCTCTGGCTGCCCGGCGCGTAGAGGTCGGTGCCCGGATCGGGCCGATCCGCGGCGGGGGCGAAGGCCCGGAACATGCGCCGCTTCTGCTTGCCGAGGTACTCGGAGCGGGCAACCACCTCCTGGCCGGTGTAGCAGCCCTTGATGAAGCTGATCCCCTGCAGGACCTGGAGGTTGAGCATCTGCGGCACGAACAGCTCGCTGGTGGCGGCATAGACCTCGGGCACTCCGGCCAGGATCGACTGCAGGCGCCAGGCTTCGGCCCCCACCGGCGCGGCCCAGGCGTTGAGCGACTCCCACAGCTTGCAGGCGGGCTCCAGGCTGCCGGCGATCTCGAACCGCGGCTGGGTGCCCGGCAGCCGGACCACCAGGAGATCGGGGGTCTGGATCACGGAACCCACCTCTTCCGGCACCTTGCCCAGGAGTTCGGACAGGTGGCGGTCCGCCTCGGGACCGAGGTAGCCGAACCGGACCATGGCGCTGCCGGCGTCCTCGAGGGTGACCTTGGACATGAGCACGTACTTGCGCAGGCGCTTGAGCGTCTCCTCGACGAGCTCGGCCGCGCACTGCAGGTAGTAGCCGTCGCCGCGGCGGAACAGCCGGAACAGGGTCAGGACGCGGCCCTTGTGGCTGCAGCTGGCGCCGAGGAGGCTGCTGTCGTCCGTGACATCGCGGATGTCACAGGTCAGCTGGCCCTGGAGGAAGGTGGCGGCATCGGCGCCATGGGCGGAGATGAGCCCCAGGTGATTGAGATCGCTCAGGACGTTGCCGGTGGTTGCCACCCGCAGTTCGCGTTCGGGATTGCCGAAATGCAGCACGCGGCCGTTGTCCATTTCAGCGCCCGCGTCGAGAAGAAACTTTTTCCAGCGTTCTTTCATGGGTGTCCGCTCCGGGAGTCATGCCGTACCGCGCAGCCATTACTGGCGTCTCATCATAGACACACCATCCGCGCTTGTCAGCAGGACAACCGTGGGGGTATGCCGCCGGACCCGGGCGGAGTCCGGCGGCGGGCGTTACCTGTATCCCCGCAGCGAGTCGATGTACTCGGGCAGGAACAGGGAAATCTGGGGGATGTAGGTGATGAGAATCAGGAACAGCAGCAGCAGCATCAGCCAGGGCAGGGCGGCACGGATGACCCAGCCGATGCTGTGGCCGGTGATGCCCGCGGTGACGAACAGGTTCAGTCCCACCGGCGGCGTGAGCATGCCGATCTCCATGTTCACCACCATGATGATGCCCAGATGCACCGGATCGATGCCCAGCTGCATGGCGATGGGGAACAGGATGGGGGCCATGATCAGCAGGATGGCCGAGGGCTCCATGAAGTTGCCCGCCATCAGCAGCAGGATGTTCACCACGATCAGGAAGCCCCAGGCGGGCAGGCCCCAGCCGACGATGGTCTCGGCGATGCCGTGGGGGATGCGCTCGGTGGTCAGCACGTGGGCGAACAGCATGGCGTTGGCGATGATGAACAGCAGCATGATGCTGACCTTGGCGGCGTCGAGCACCACCTTGCGCACTTCCGGATCGGTGACCGAGCGCGGCAGGGCCCAGAGCATCTGCAGGCCGTTGCGCAGCAGCAGGCGCGAAACGGATTCCCCCTCCCGGCGCCAGGGGATGTCCTTCATCGGGCCGATGTCGCGATAGCCCACCACCGCCACCAGGAAGGCGTAGACGGCCGACACCGCCGCGGCCTCGGTGGGGCTGGCCACACCCAGGTAGATGGAGCCGAGGACGATGACGATGAGCAGGATGCCGCCCGAGGCGATGAAGCCGGACTTGAGGATCTGCCGCAGCGGCGTGCGCTCCTGGGAGGGCAGTTTCTTGATGCGCGCCACGATGTAGATGGCCACCATCAGGATCAGGCCCATCATCAGCCCCGGGATGAATCCGGCCATGAACATGCGCGCGGCGGAGACCTCGGTGGCCGCCGAGTAGACCAGCATGACGATGGACGGCGGGATGAGGATGCCCAGGGTTCCGGCGTTGGCGATGACGCCCGCCGCGAAGCGCTCCGGGTAGCCGGCCTTCACCATGCCGGCGATGACGATGGAGCCGATGGCGGCCACCGTCGCCGGCGAGGAGCCGGACACCGCGGCGAACAGCATGCAGGCCATCACCGAGGCCATGGCCAGTCCGCCGCGGATGTGCCCCACGCTGTCGATGGCGAAGCGGATGAGCCGCTGCGCCACGCCGCCGGTGGAGAGGAAGGCCGAGGAGAGGATGAAAAAGGGAATCGCCAGCAGGGTGTAGTGTCCCGACAGCGCCTCGAACAGCTTCAGGGCGATGGAGGCCAGCGAGTCGTGGGAGAACATCAGGATGGTGGCGATGCTGGACAGCCCGAGCGCGATGGCGATGGGCATGCCCAGGAACATGCAGCCGAACAGCAGCAGGAACAGCATGGCGGTGGTCATGACCGGCCCTCCCCGCCATCCCGGTTGGCATCGGCGGCCAGGTGCATGCTCTCGCGGGCCTCGTCCGCCAGCTGGAAGCCCTCGGCACGACCCATGGCGATGGCCCACAGCAGCTGCAGCAGGCGCAGCGAGAGGAGCACGAAGCCGATGATCAGGATGCTGTGGGCCACCCAGGTGGGGATGGGCAGGTCCTCCAGCCCGATGCCGATGCGCTTCATCTTGTAGAGATAAATCCAGGAACCGTAGATGAACAGTCCGCAGTAGATCAGGGACAGGACCACCGCGATGCCGCTCACGACCCGCCGTCCCAGCGGCGGCAGCAGTCTCACCACCGCGTCCACGCCGATGTGGGCTCCCACCTTGAGGCCGTAGGAGACCCCGAACAGGACGAACCAGGCGGAGAGGTGCAGCGTCAGCTCCTGGGCCCAGATGAAGGTGGTGCCGAAGCCGAAGCGCAGCACCACCTCAAGGAACACCAGCAGGGTCATGGACACGAGGAGGAGGGAGATGACTCCCTCCTCCGCGCTGTTGAGGATGCGCTTGGCGAGCGTTCGCATCGCGGCGGTTCCGTCGTCGGGTTACTGGTTGCTGCTGTAGGCGGCCTCGATCAGATCCTTGCCGATCTCATCCTCGAACTGCTTCCACACCGGACGCATGGCATCGACCCACTGCTGGCGCTGCGCGTCGGTGAGCTCGATCACCTCGCTGCGGCCGGAGGCGATGATGGCCGCCTTGTCGGCCTCGTTCTTCTTGTTGGCCAAGTCGTTGGCATAGGCGAGCGACTCGTCCAGGGCCGCCTTCACCTCGGCGCGGATGTCATCGGGCAGGCCGTTCCAGAAGTCGCTGGAAGTGACCACCAGGTAGTCGAGCAGGCCATGGTTGGACTCGGTGATGTACTCCTGCACCTCGAAGAACTTCTGGGAATAGATGTTGGACCAGGTGTTCTCCTGGCCGTCGATGGCGTTGGTCTGCAGCAGGGTGAAGACCTCGGAGAAGGGTTTCTTCACCGCGGCGGCGTCGACGGCGTCGAACTGGGCCACCAGCACATCGGAGGCCATGACGCGGAACTTCAGCTTGTGGGCGTCCTCGGGCACCCGCAGGGGCGAATGGGCCGAGAGCTGCTTCAGGCCGTTGTGGAGATAGCCGAGGCCGAGCACGCCCTTGTCCTCCATGGAGGTGAGCAGCTGCTGACCCTCGGCGCTCTGCTGGAACCGCTCCACCGCGGCCATGTCCTTGAACAGGAAGGGCAGATCGAAGATCTGCAGGGCCTTGGTGTAGCGCTCGAACTTGGACAGGGCCGGAGCGGCAATCTGCACATCGCCGAGCAGCATGGCCTCGAGCACCTTGTCGTCGCCGAAGAGCTGGGAGTTGGGATAGACCTCGACCACCACCTTGTCGCCCAGGCGCTGCTCCACCAACTCCTTGAACTTGATGGCCATCTGGCCCTTGGGGGTGTTCTCGGCCACCACGTGGGAGAACTTGATGACGATGGGGGCGGCGGAAAGGGGACCGGCCGCGACGAGGGCAAGCAGGGCCAATGCAGCAGTCAGTACTCGCATGATTTGCTCCTCCTGGTGAACTCCGGGTTATCGGGTTGTGGGCGACTCCAGGGTGAAGGGAAGGGCGCCTGTATCCGGATAGAGCAAAGGATAGGCCAGAAATGCCTGGAATTTATAAAAGACAGAATAAACAATTGGATGGGAAGTAATGCTGGAATCCATGCCAGGAAAAGGTGGCGGAATTCCGCCCAAACGGTCGTTTGCATGGGCGGGAATCCGCCTGTTGCGCCTGCCCCGGCTACTTGTAGTTGCGCCGGTCCAGGCCGTGCCTGCGCATCTTGTCGGTGAGGGTCTTGCGCGGAATTCCGAGGGCCTCCACCGTCTCCTTGATGCTGCCCTTGTGGGCGCGAAGCTCCTGTTCGATGAGGCTGCGTTCGAAGCAGTCGATGTGCTCCGGCAGCGTCATGCCCTCCAGGCTGAAGCCCTGGGTGACCCGGTCCAGGTCATAGCCCAGGGACTCCCCCAGCAGGACGTAGCGCTCGGCGGCATTGCGCAGCTCGCGAACGTTGCCGGGCCAGGCGTGGGAGAGCAGCGCCCGGATCTGCTCGCTGCTGAGCGGCGGCGCCTCGCGCTGGTAGCGCGAGGAGGCGACCAGGAGGAAGTGCTGGAACAGCAGGGGGATATCCTCGCGCCGTTCACGCAGCGGGGGGATATCGATGGTGACCACGTTGAGGCGGTAGTAGAGATCCTCGCGGAACTCCCCCCGGGCGCAGGCTTCCCTGAGATCCACCTTGGTCGCCGCCACCACCCGCAGGTCGAGGGGGATCAGCTCGTTGGAACCGAGGCGTTCCACCGCCCGCTCCTGGAGCACCCGCAGCAGCTTCACCTGGACCGCGAGGGGCATGCTCTCGATCTCGTCCAGGAACAGGGTGCCCCCGTTGGCGTGCTCGAACCTGCCGATGCGCCGGCCCTGGGCGCCGCTGAACGCGCCGGGCTCGTGGCCGAACAGCTCGCTCTCGATCAGGTTCTCCGGTACGGCCCCGCAGTTGACGGCCACGTAGTTGTGCCCCTGGCGGCGGCTGTGCTCGTGCAGGGAGCGGGCCACCAGCTCCTTGCCGGTGCCGGTCTCGCCGAGGATGAGCACGTCGGCCTGGGTGTCGGCCAGCCGGGCGATGAGGGCCCGCAGCCGCTGCATGGACGGCGTGTTGCCGATGATCCGCGGCCCCGGGGCGCTGTGGGCCTCCAGCTCGACCCGCAGGGTGCGATTCTCCAGGGTCAGGCCGCGCTTCTCCAGCGCCCGGCGGACCACCTCGATGAGGGTTTCCGCGGGGAACGGCTTTTCGATGAAGTCGTAGGCGCCATCGCGCATGGCGTTCACCGCCATGGAGATGTCGCCGTGTCCGGTCACCAGGATCACGGGCAGGTCCCGATCCACGGCCAGTGCCTGCTCCATGAAGGCGAGCCCGTCCATGCGCGGCATCTTGATGTCGCACACCACCACGCCGGGCCATTCACGACTGAGCAGGGGCAGCGCCGCGGCGGCGTTGTCGAAACTCTGCACCTCGAACCCGGCCAGCTCCAGGGTCTGCTGGCTCGCCATCCGGATGTGCCTTTCATCATCGATGAAGATGACCGGTCCTGTTACTCCCACCGTGGTCTCCTGTTCGCCGTTGTGTTTCTGTCCCGGGGGAAATCCGTCCATGGGGCTCAACCATGTGCCGATTCCCGGTCTGCGCTTTCCGCCCGGGGCAGCTCCAGGGTGAATTCCGCGCCGCCCCCGGCTGCCCGGCCGGCATGCAGGGCCCCGCCCATCTCCTCGGTGATGCGCTTGGAGATGGACAGGCCCAGACCGAGCCCGGTCTCCTTGGTGGTGAAGAAGGGGTCGAAGACCTGCGCCACCAGTTGCTCGGGGATGCCGGGGCCATGGTCACGGATGACCAGGTCGACGCGCCCGTCATGGGCCGCGGCGGCGATCTCCAGCCGCGGCTGTTCGCTCCCTTCCATGGCCTGCAGCGCATTGTTGATCAGGTTCACCAGCACCTGCTCGAGGCGCACGGCGTCACCCCGGACCAGCAGATCCCCCTCCGGCAGGCTGCACACGACCTCCGCGTTGAGGGCGCGGATCCGGCTGGTGAGGATTCCCAGCGCCGCTTCCACCGCGGCGGACACGGAGACCGGGACGCTGCGTCCCGAGGTCTTGCGGGCGAACACTTTCAGCTGGGCGCTGATCTGCGCCATCCGATCGGTGAGGGCGGCGATCTGCTCCAGGTTCCAGCGCGCGTCATCGGGACGCTGCTGGTCGAGCAGGGCGCGGGCATTGTCGGCGTAGGTGCGGATGGCGGCCAGGGGCTGGTTCAGCTCGTGGCTCACGCCGGTGGCCAGCTGGCCCAGCACGGCGAGTTTTGCCGCCTGTATCAGTTCGTTCTGGGTGCGGCGCAGGGCATCCTCGGTGCGGCGGTGCTCATCGATCTCCCGGGTCAGCCTGGCGTTGGTGCGGGAGAGATCGGCGGTGCGCTCCTGGACGCGGCTTTCGAGCATGTCATGGGCGCGGCGCAGTGCGTCCTCGGTGCGCTTCAGTTCGCTGATGTCGTGCACGGTGGCGATGAACTTGCGCTCCGCGCCGATGCGCATCTCCCGGACCGCCAGCTCGGTGGGGAAGCGGCTGTGGTCCTTGCGCAGTCCCGCGACCTCGACCGAGCCGGAGCCGCTGAGGGGGCTGCGATCGAGCTCGCACTGGAGTCCGGCCCGATCGTCGGGAGCGAGGAGACGGGTGATGTGTGCCCCCCTGATCTCTTCCGATCGATAGCCGAACAGCTGCTCCGCGGTCGGGTTGAAGGACTCGATGGTGCCGCGGCCGTCGGTGGTGATGAGGCCGGCGTGGGTGTTGTGGATGATGGTGCGGACCCGCAGTTCGTTCGCCTCCAGCACCTTCTTGGAGCGCAGTTCGTAGATGCTCCGTTCCCGCAGGCGCAACCGCCGCTGCACCAGGAACAGGGAGGTCAGGAGCAGCAGCGCGAAGAGGAAGGCGGCCGTCAGGACGGCGCGCAGCACCTGGGCATGCACCGGTTCCAGCCCGGTGAGTATATGGACGTTCCAGCCGGCGGAGGGCATCGGACGGACCAGCTCCAGGAATTCGCGGGCCTGCGGGCGCCGGGTGCCGTCTTCCCGCAGGCGCACCAGCCGGGCGGCGGGAGCGATTTCCCCGACCGCGGTGACGGGCAGCACCGGCAGCGGCAGGTCGCTGTAGCGCCGGTTGGCGCGGATGCGCCGCAGCTGGTCCGGCTCCAGGGGGTGCAGGGTGTTGAATTTCCAGTCCGGGCGGGAACTGCTGAAGATGACCCCGTCGGGGTCGGTGACCAGGAATTCGAACCGGTCGCCGCCCCAGCGCGACTCCAGGGCGCTGATATTCACCTTCACCACCACCACGCCGCGGATGGCACCCGCCGCGCGGACCGGATAGGCGAAGTAGTAGCCCCGCTTGTTGGAGGTCGTCCCGAGGGCGAAGAAACGTCCCAGGCCGCCGCGCATCGCCTCCTGGAAGTAGGGCCGGTAGCTGAAATTCTCGCCCACGAACGGCGTGCCGGAGTTCCAGTTGCTGGCTGCCAGCGTCAGGCCGGTCCTGTCCATCAGGTAGGTGTCCGATGCGCCGGTGATGCCGTTCAGGCGCTCCAGACGCCGGTTGACCGCGTCGACCCGGTCCGGTTCGCCGGGGTGGTTGAGCAGTTCCAGGAGATGGGGGTCGGTGGCCAGGAGCTCGGGCAGGATTTCGTACTTCTCCAGCTCGCGCTCCACATTGGCGATGTAGAGGTTGAGGTTCTGCCAGCCCTGGTCCATCAGTCCCTGCAGGCTGGCGCTGCGGGTCCACACCGCTGTCTGCCACAGGATCAGCGCGAACAGGCCGGCGAAGGTGGTGGCCAGCAGCGTGCGCCGGCGGCGTCGGGCGAGGTTGCGGAAGCGCGGACTTTCGGTCATCGCTCGGTCCAGGGGGGTGACGTATTCCCTATAATACCCCCGTACCGCCCCAAACCCTGACCCGAGACCGAGCGAGGCTGACGACAAAACCGATGAGCGAGGACAAGCGTGCGCGACTGCGCTGGCACTGCCGCCGCGGGATGCTGGAGCTGGATGTCATCCTGCAGCGTTTCGCCGATCAGGACCTGGACCGTCTCGACGGGGCGGCCCTGGCGGTGTTCGAGCGCCTGCTGGAGCAGTCCGATCCCGACCTGATGGACTGGCTCCTGAAAGGGGAGCCGGTACCCGACCCGGAGCTTGCCGGCCTTGTCGAGCGGATCCGAGCCCTGTCTGCGCATTGAGCCCCGGGCCACGGCGCCCGAGCGGCTGTACCACCTGCTCACCCATGGCCTGGCGCTGGGGGCGGTCATGCTCTCCGGCGCGCCCGCCTGGAGCCTGGTGCCGGTGGCGCCGGCGGTGGGCTGGAGCCTGCTCCGTGTCTGGCGGCGCCGGGTCGCGCGGCGGGGCAGGGCGGCTCTTGCCGCGGTGTCGGTGGATGCCGGGGGGCGCTGGTGGGTGGAGGACGGGACCGGACAGCGGCACGAGGTGGTGCCGACCGGCCCCGGGCTCACCGGCCGCTGGCTGGTCCATGCCCGGCTGCGCAGGCGGGACGGAGCACACTACACCCTGCTGGTGACGGCCGGCGGCGCCGAAGAGGAGATGCTCAGGCGCCTGCGGCGTCGGCTCGGCGCCGGAACGTCGGCTGCGGCGGCAGAAGAACCGTAGGGGACGGCGGCCGGGTGTCGTCGGGCCGGGGGTAGTCGAGGGTATAGTGCAGGCCGCGGCTCTCCTTGCGGGACATGGCCGAGCGGATGATGAGATCGGCCACCTCCACCAGGTTGCGCAGCTCCAGCAGGTCGTCAGTCACCCGGAAGTGGCTGTAGTACTCCCGGATCTCCCGGCGCAGCAGCTCGACGCGGCGCTTGGCCCGCTCCAGCCGCTTGTTGGTGCGCACGATGCCCACGTAGTCCCACATGAACCGCCGCAGCTCGTCCCAGTTGTGGGAGACCACCACCTCCTCGTCGGAGTCGGTGACCCGGCTCTCGTCCCAGGGCGGCAGCTGGGGCGGGAGCGGAACCTCCTCGAGCTGGGCGACGATGTCCTGGGCGGCGCTGTCGGCGAAGACCAGGCACTCCAGGAGCGAGTTGCTGGCCATGCGATTGGCCCCGTGCAGCCCGGTGTAGGCCACTTCCCCCACCGCGTAGAGTCCGGCCACATCGGTGCGTGCCTGCAGGTTGGTCATGATGCCGCCACAGGTGTAGTGGGCGGCCGGCACCACCGGAATGGGCTCGCGGGTCATGTCGTAGCCGAATTCCAGGCACTTCTCGTAGATGGTGGGAAAGTGGCCGCGGATGAAATCGGCCGGCTTGTGGCTGATGTCCAGCAGCACATGCTCCACCCCCAGGCGTTTCATCTCGTGGTCGATGGCACGGGCGACGATATCCCGGGGCGCCAGCTCGGCGCGGGGATCCAGTCCGGGCATGAAGCGGGTGCCGTCCGGGAGCAGCAGCCGTCCCCCCTCGCCACGGACCGCCTCGGTGATCAGGAACGACTTGGCATGGGGATGGTAGAGGCAGGTGGGGTGGAACTGGTTGAATTCCATGTTGGCGACCCGGCAGCCGGCCCGCCAGGCCATGGCGATGCCGTCCCCCGTGGAGACGTCCGGATTGCTGGTATAGAGGTAGACCTTGCTGGCGCCGCCGGTGGCCAGCACCGTGAACCGGGCCTGGAAGGTCTCGATGCGCTGGGTGCTGCGATCCAGGACATAGGCCCCGAGGCAGCGGCCGCCCGGCAGGCCGAGCTTGCCGGCGGTGATGAGATCCACCGCGATGTGGCTCTCGTGGAGGGTGATGTTGGGGCGTTCGCGCGCATCCGACGCGAGGGTGGTCTCGATGGCCCGCCCGGTGGCGTCCGCGGCATGGATGATGCGGCGGTGGCTGTGGCCGCCCTCGCGGGTCAGGTGGTAGCGCAGCACCCCGTCAGCGTCCCGCGCCTGGGTGAAGGGCACGTGCTCGTTGATGAGCCAGTCGATGCAGGCGGGGGCATGGTTGACGGTGAACTCCACGACCTTCGGCTCGCACAATCCCGCGCCGGCGACCAGGGTGTCCTCCACGTGGGACTGGAAGGAGTCCTTGCTGTCGAGCACCGCGGCGATGCCGCCCTGGGCATAGAGGGTGGAGCCCTCCTCGATTTCGGACTTGGACAGCACGGCGATGCGCGTGGTCTCGGGAAGGCGCAGGGCAACACTGAGCCCCGCGGCGCCACTGCCGATGATGAGAACATCGAAATCGTGCTGAACGGTCATCGCTCGCTGGTCATCCTGTCCTGGCGCGGTGGATCGAACCGAATCTCCCGCCGTGGGGCCCGGTCCGCTGCACCAGACGGGACCGGGCGGACGGGCGCAGCGCAACAGTGGTGGAGTGCGGAGAAACCGGCCACAATATACAGCCAATCAGGGGCAGGGGCCACGCCGAGTGCCGCACCCGTGATCCAGTGGAGCCCGTGACCCATGGCATGATGAGCGCAAGAATGCGGCTGTACCGCCTTTTTCGCCACGGTGCCGAACTCTGGTGCATGGATATTGTCTACCGTAACAGGCGCACGGATGCGCCCCGGATGTCAGGATCGAGTGGATGGGAGAACAGAGGACAGACCAGGAGCTTGTCGCACGGGTACAGAGAGGAGACAAGCGAGCCTTCGATGTCCTGGTCCTTAAGTACCAGCATCGGCTGGCAAAGCTCATCACACGTTATGTCCACGATCCCAGCGAGGTTCAGGATGTGACCCAGGAGGCCTTCCTCAAGGCTTACCGTGCGCTGCCCAAGTTCCGGGGCGAGAGCGCCTTCTACACGTGGATCTACCGTATCGCCATCAACACGGCCAAGAACTACGTGGTGTCACAGGCCCGCCGACCACCTGATACGGATATCGATGCCGAGGAAGCCGAGCAGTACGAGGGCGCCCCCGGCCTGAAGGAGAATGCATCCCCCGAGCGCATGCTGTTGCGGGACGAAATCCAGCAGACTGTCTTCGATGCCATCGAGCAGCTGCCCGAGGATCTGCGCACCGCCATCACGCTGCGGGAACTGGAAGGTCTCAGCTACGAGGAGATTGCCCAGACGATGGATTGTCCGGTCGGTACCGTCAGGTCGCGGATTTTCCGCGCCCGCGAGGCGATCGACCGCAAGCTCAGACCCCTGCTGGATTGATGGACACGGCAGACAAACAACAAGTTGGGTGGACAAGCACATGACCGAACAGAAGCATGAGCAGCTGTCTGCGCTGGTGGACGGCGAACTGGGGGCCGATGAGACCCGGGTACTGCTCAACGAGCTGGAGTCGGACCCGGAGACCCGGGGTTGCTGGGAACGTTATCACCTGATCGGCGAAGCGTTGCGAGGCGCTCTGCCGGAGCGGATGGACCCGGGCCTTGCCGCCCGGGTGGCCGCCGCGCTGGAGGACGAACCCGCCATCCTGGCGCCGGCCAACCTGCGCCTGCACCGGCTGAGCCCCTATCTCAAGCAGGCGGCCGGCATGGCCATCGCCGCCGGTGTGGCGGTGGCGGCGGTGCTGGTGGTGCCGGTGCTGGTGCGCGAGGAGCCGGCCGTTGCTCCCCCGCAACAGGTGGCCTCCTCCCAGATGGCGGGCCCGGCCGGGATCATGCGTACCGAGCTGAGCCCGGCGGAGCGCTCCCGCACCCTGGTGGACGAACGGCTGCAGGATTACCTGGTCAACCACTATGAGCACTCCGCCATAACGCGCGTACAGGGAGTCCTGCCCTACGTGCGTATCGTCGGAAGCAGCGACCAGCGTTGATGTTCCGAACCGGTTCGAGCCTGGGAAGGATTCTCCTGGCAGCCCTGCTGGCGGCCTGTGCCCAGGCGGTGGCCGCCGATTCGGATCCCGGACCGCAGTCGATCATAGCGCACATGGCCGAGGCCACGCGCACCCTCAACTATGAAGGCACCTTCGTCTACAGCCACGAAAACCGGTTGGAAACGGTCCGGGTGATACACGCTTTCCAGTCCGGACGGGTACGTGAACGGCTCATTCATCTCAACGGCACACCCCGGGAGGTGCTGCGGGACGAGAGCGGGGTTACCTGCATCTATCCCGATGCCCGATCGGTGGTGGTGGAGCGGAATCCGCCCGGAGAGATCCTGCAGCCGGCCCAGGACATGGACGTGGAGCGCCTGGCCCGGCACTACCGGCTCAGCCTGGGCGCCAGGGCCCGGATCGCCGGCCGTGACGCGCAGGAGGTCGCCATCGACCCCCGGGATGGATATCGCTACGGCTACCGCCTCTGGGTCGACCGCGACAGCGGACTTCTCCTGCGATCCGACCTCGTTGACCGGGGGGGCGAACTGCTCGAACAGATACTCTTCGTCACCCTGGAGGTGCGCGACGAGATTCCCGACTCGGCGCTCGAACCGACCATCGGCGTCAAGGGCTGGTCCTGGTTCGACGAGTCCGGCCGGAGCTCCCCGGAGCAAGGGCTGGATGAGGGCTGGTCGGCCCACTGGCTGCCGCCGGGATTCGAACCCACCACCCGCAGTGTTCGGCGTCTGCAGCGTGTCCCCGGGCCGGTACGCTATCTCGGCTTCAGCGATGGACTGGCGTCCGTGTCGGTCTACATCCAGGAGCAGAGCATGGTGACGGAAGGCGGCGGCAGCGTCGCCAGCCTGGGTGCCGCCCACGCCTTCTCGGTCGCGGTGGAAGGCCACCAGGTGACCGTCGTGGGCGAGGTTCCGGCGGAGACGGTGGAGCGGGTTGCCAACTCGGTACGCCGGACCGCCACGGAGAGCCGGGATGATTGAAGAAGCGGGCCGCGTCGTGGCGGTGGAAGGCGCATTCGCCTGGGTAGAGACCCGGCGCAGGACTGCCTGCGGCAGCTGCTCCGCCCAAGCGGGCTGCGGCACTTCGGTGCTGGACAAGATGTTCGGGCAGCGCATGAACCGTATCCGGGCCCTGAACCAGGCCGAGGCCCGGGTCGGGGATGAGGTGATCATCGGCCTGAGCGAGTCGGCCCTGGTCCGAGGTTCCTTCGCCGTCTATGCCATCCCGCTGGTGGGGCTGTTCGTCGGCGCCGGTCTGGCGACAGCGATGTCCGGCGCGGAAGGCGAAGGACTGGCGATACTGGGCGGAGTACTGGGGCTGGCAGCGGGATTTCTCGCCGTGCGCCGTTTCAGCCGCCGCATCCAGACCGACCGGAACTACCAGCCGGTGGTCCTGCGCAGCGCGCTGCAGCCCGTCGGTTTCAAGGTCAGCCTGCACAACCCAAGCTGAACAGAACAGGAGAGAATGCGTGAAGCGAATTCCCCTATCCCGTGGTACGGCCCTGTGCACGGCCCTGCTGATCTGGTTGCTGGCCGGTGCCGGGATTGCCCAGGCCCGGGAGCTGCCCGATTTCACCTGGATGGTCGAGCGTTACGGCCCGGCGGTGGTGAACATCAGCACGACACAGAAGGTGAGCGGATCGCCGCACCTGCCTCCGGAGCTCAACCTGCCCGATCTGCCCGAGGACTCCCCCCTGCGGGATTTCCTGCGCCGCTTCTTCGGCGAGGACGGGGAAGGGGGTGATGAAGGGACCTTCAACTCCAAGTCCCTGGGCTCCGGGTTCGTCATCTCCCGGGACGGCTATCTGCTGACCAACTATCACGTCATCCGGGACGCCGACGAGATCATCGTGCGTCTCAGCGATCGCCGGGAACTGATCGCCGAGCTGATCGGCAGCGACGAGCGCAGCGACCTCGCCCTGCTCAAGGTGGATGCCGATGATCTGCCTGTGGTCGACGTGGGCAGTTCCGAGGATCTGAAGGTCGGCGAATGGGTGCTCGCCATCGGTTCGCCGTTCGGCTTCGATCATTCGGTCACCGCCGGCATCGTGAGCGCCAAGGGACGCAGCCTGCCGAACGAGAACTACGTGCCCTTCATCCAGACGGACGTGGCCATCAATCCGGGCAACTCCGGTGGCCCCCTGTTCAACCTGGACGGCGAGGTGGTCGGGATCAACTCCCAGATCTACAGCCGCACGGGCGGTTTCATGGGGCTGTCCTTCGCCATTCCCATCGACATGGCCATGCAGGTGGTGGACCAGCTGAAGACCCAGGGCTACGTCTCGCGCGGCTGGCTCGGCGTCCTGATCCAGAATGTGACCCGGGACCTGGCCGAGTCTTTCGGCATGGATCAACCCCGCGGCGCCCTGGTGGCCCAGGTGATGCCGGACAGCCCGGCGGCCAAGGCCGGAATCCAGGTGGGTGATGTGATTGTCGAGTTCGACGGCCATGTCGTGGACAAGTCCTCCGAACTGCCGCCGCTGGTGGGCGCCACGAAGGTGGGCAACTCGGTGCCGGTCAAGCTGATACGGGCCGGCAAGCAGCGGAATCTCAAGATCGAGATTGGCGAGCTTCCCGAGGAGGAGTCCATTGCCGCGGGTGGCGGAAAACCCGAACCCTCGCCCATCGAGGACAGCCGGTTCGGCTTGACGGTCGCCGATCTCAGTGACGAGCAGCGGGAGGCCCTGGGGGTCGAGCAGGGCGGTGTCATGGTGGAATCGGTCAAGCCCGGCGCGGCCCGCGCGGCCGGCATCCGCCAGGGTGACCTGATCCTGCGCCTGAACAACCAGGACGTGGAGAGTGCCGAGCAGTTCCGTGAGCTGATCAAATCTCTGCCCGGGGGAAAATCGGCCGCGCTCCTGGTGCAGCGGGATGGGAGTCCCCTGTTCCTGGCCCTGCGTGTTCCGGCGGGGTGAATGACGGTGTCCGGCCCGGGCTCAGCCCGGGTCGGGTCTGTTGATTGTGCGCCTTAAATAAGCTCGAAAACCAATTGAAATAAAAGCAGTTAATTGCTGAACTCACACGTTTTCCCATTGGCTGCACCGGAACCGCCGGCCACCCGCCGGCATCGCCCCGGCTTGTTCCTCGCCAAGGCGAAATACGTTAGAATCCGCTCCTTTCGGGGATCCAGAACCTGTTTTGCGCGGTTGCGGCAGCGACTCCCACCGCCCGGCAGACCGTGAGCCGGCCTTCATGCCGCTCCGCAGTCCTGCACGGAAGTGTCTGAAGCCCCTCTCCATCAGTCCCGACCAAGAACCGGATTCCAGGATCGCCGACACGCCGTGAGTGCACTGAGCCACATTCGCAACTTCTCGATCATCGCGCATATCGATCACGGCAAATCCACCCTGGCCGACCGTCTGATCCAGAACTGCGGCGGCCTGGCCGATCGCGAGATGTCCGCGCAGGTGCTCGACTCCATGGACCTGGAGCGGGAGCGCGGCATCACCATCAAGGCCCAGAGCGTCTCCCTGCGCTACCAGGCGCGGGACGGGCGGAACTACCTGCTCAACTTCATCGACACCCCCGGCCATGTGGACTTCTCCTACGAGGTCTCCCGTTCACTGGCCGCCTGCGAGGGGGCGCTGCTGGTGGTGGACGCCGCCCAGGGAGTGGAGGCCCAGACGGTCGCCAACTGCTACACCGCTTTCGAGCAGGGGCTCGAGGTCCTGCCGGTGCTGAACAAGATCGACCTGCCCCAGGCGGAGCCCGAGCGGGTCATCCAGGAGATCGAGGAGATCGTGGGTATCGAGGCGGACAACGCCTCCCGGGTCAGCGCCAAGACCGGTCTCGGGGTCGATGAGCTGCTCGAACGCATCGTCGCCGACATCCCGCCGCCTCAGGGGGATCCGGAGGGTACCCTGCGCGCCCTCATCATCGATTCCTGGTTCGACAACTATCTCGGCGTGGTGTCGCTGGTCCGGGTCATGGACGGCACCCTGCGGCCCGGCGAGAAGATCCGCGTCATGTCCACCGGGCGGGATCACCTGCTCGACCAGGTGGGCATCTTCACTCCCAAGCGGACCCGTACCGAGGCCCTGCGCGCCGGTGAGGTGGGCTTCGTCGTGGCCGGCATCAAGGACATCAACGGGGCGCCCGTGGGGGACACCCTGACCCATGCCAACCGCCCCGCGGACAAGCAGCTGCCGGGCTTCCAGAAGGTGCGCCCCCAGGTCTTTGCGGGGCTGTTTCCGGTGGATTCCGACGATTACGAGGATTTCCGCGACGCCCTGGCCAAGCTGAGCCTGAACGACGCGGCGCTGTTCTACGAGCCGGAGACCTCCACGGCGCTCGGCTTCGGCTTCCGCTGCGGTTTCCTGGGCATGCTCCACATGGAGATCATCCAGGAACGCCTGGAGCGGGAGTACGAAATCGACCTCATCACCACCGCCCCGACGGTGGTTTTCGAGGTGCTCACCACGGCCGATGAGGTCATCTCGGTGGACAACCCGGCGACCCTGCCGGAGCCGGGCCGCATCCGCGAGATCCGGGAACCCATCGTGGAAGCCCACATCCTGGTGCCCCAGGAGCACGTGGGCAACGTCATCGGCCTGTGCGTGGAGAAGCGCGGCGCACAGAAGCGCATGCAGTATCTCGGCAACCAGGTGACCCTCACCTACGAGTTGCCGATGAACGAAGTGGTGCTGGATTTCTTCGACCGGCTCAAGTCGGTGAGCCGCGGCTACGCCTCGCTGGAATACAGCTTCAAGCGGTTCCAGGCCGCCGACCTGGTGAAACTCGATATCCTCATCAACGCCGAGCGGGTGGACGCGCTCTCGCTCATCGTCCATCGGGACAAGGCCTATAACCGCGGGCGTGACCTGGTGGAGAAGATGAAGGAGATCATTCCCCAGCAGATGTTCGAAGTGGCCATCCAGGCGGCCATCGGCAATCACGTCATCGCCCGCAGCACGGTCAAGGCCCTGCGCAAGAACGTCCTGGCCAAGTGCTATGGCGGCGACGTTTCGCGCAAGCGCAAGCTGCTCGAAAAGCAGAAAGCGGGCAAGCGGCGCATGAAGCAACTCGGCAAAGTCGAGATCCCCCAGGAAGCCTTCCTCGCCATCCTGCAGGTAGAGAAAAAATAATATGAGCCTTGATTTCCCAACGCTGCTCGTGCTCGCCACCTTCCTGACCGGTGGAATATGGGCCCTGGACGCCCTGTTGTGGGCGCCGAAACGCCGCTCCCTGGCCACGGAGGAGGGCGGTACGGCCGCCGCAGAGCCAGCCCGTGAGCCGGTGGTGGTCGAATACGCGCGCTCCTTCTTCCCGGTCGTGCTCGCCGTTCTGGTGCTGCGGTCCTTCGTGGTGGAGCCGTTCCGGATTCCTTCCGGCTCGATGATGCCCACCCTGCTCGTGGGCGACTTCATCCTGGTGAACAAGTTCGCCTACGGCATCCGGCTGCCGGTCCTCAACAGCAAGGTGCTGGAGGTGGGCGAGCCAGAACGGGGTGACGTGGTGGTCTTCCGCTATCCCCAGGATCCGGGCGTCGACTACATCAAGCGGGTGGTCGGTGTGCCCGGGGATCGGGTCGCCTACTACAACAAGACTGTCTATATCAACGGCCAGCCCGCCGGGCAGGATTCCCTCGGGATCTACCAGGGGGAGGGGGCGGGAGCCGTGATGACCGGCGCCGAGGAGCGCATGGAACTGCTCGACGGGGTATCCCACCATATCCTCGTGCGCAACGGTCAGCCTTCCGTCGAGGGCGAGTTCGTGGTCCCGGCCGGCCAGTACTTCGTGATGGGGGACAACCGCGACAACAGCAATGACAGCCGTTACTGGGGAACGGTTCCCGAAGAGAACCTGGTGGGCAAGGCATTCCTGATCTGGATGAACTACGACGGCGAGGCCGGGGGCGTTTCCTGGTCCCGCATCGGGTCCGGCATCGATTGATGTCCGGCCGCGAACACCGGGAGTGACCGAAGGCATGTTCGCCCGGCGGCCCCGGGCGGATGTGGCCGGGGCCGCCGGCCTGCGGCTTGCCTCGGGGCGTCGCAGCGTATAGCTTTTCCCGTGTATGCAGCGTTGCCGTAGAGGGACCAACGGCCCCCGGCGTCATTTTCGTGACCGGTGGTTCGGGTTCCCCCCGACCAGCGGCGCCGTGCGGGCCTGCAGGATCAAGCGCAGGCGTTATACTCGATCCCAACCCCGACCACCGCAGGAGAATGACCATGGGAACACGCTTCAGCCAGAGAGGAATGACCGCCATCGGGTGGCTGATCATCCTGGGGCTAGTCGCTTTCTTCGCGTTGCTGGTACTGCGTCTGACACCGGTCTACCTGGAGCACTACAAGGTCACGAGCGCACTGCAGTCGCTGCACGAGGAGCCCTTCATCACCCGCAAGACCAATCACGAGGTCATGAACCTGTTCATTCGCCGGATCAGTATCGATGATGTTGATCGGGTGCGGGAAGGGAACGTCAAGATTGAAAACCGGCAGGGCAAACTCACCATCCGGGTGACCTACGAGGTTCGCATTCCCATGGTCGCCAATATTGATGCGGTGGTCAGCTTCGACGACAGCGAGGAATTCGTGGCTCAGTGACAAGACCACCGATCGATCCACTGTTCCGCCACCTGGGCCACAGATTTCACCAAACCGAACTCCTCGAGTGCGCGCTGACGCATCGGAGTTTCCGCAAGGACAACAACGAGCGGCTGGAGTTTCTCGGCGACGCCATTCTCAGCTTCGTCATGGCCGAGGAACTCTATCGCCGGTTTCCGCAGGCGAAAGAGGGTGAGCTGAGCCGGTTGCGCGCCAGCCTGGTCAAGGGTGAGACCCTGGCTGTCCTGGCCCGGGAGTTCGGGCTGGGGGACTACCTGCTGCTCGGCTCCGGAGAGCTGAAAAGCGGTGGTTACCGCCGCGAATCGATCCTGGCCGACGCGCTGGAAGCCGTCATCGGCGCAATCTATCTCGACGCCGGCATGGAGTGCTGTCGCGGATGCGTGCTGGAATGGTACGCCGAACGCCTGGATGCCCTGTCGCCGCAGGGGACTCTGAAGGATCCCAAGACCCGCCTGCAGGAGTATCTGCAGGCTCACCGTCTCGCCCTGCCGACCTACCTCGTCGATTCCGTCGAGGGAGAGGCGCACGCCCAGGTCTTTCGGGTGGAGTGCCGGATCGAGGGCCTGGACATGACCACGCGCGGTACGGGCAGCAGCCGGCGACGCGCCGAGCAGGAAGCTGCCCGCATCGCTCTCAGGAATATCACCAATGAGTGAACCGGAAGCCCGCCGCAGCGGTTTCGTCGCCCTTGTCGGGCGTCCCAATGTGGGCAAATCGACCCTGCTCAACCGGCTCCTCGGGCAGAAGATCAGCATCACTTCGCCGAAGCCCCAGACCACCCGCCACCGGATTCTCGGGATCAAGACGGAAGGTGCGGTGCAGACGGTGTACGTGGATACGCCGGGTGTCCACCAGGGCGGAAAACGCGCCATCAACCGCTACATGAACCGCGCCGCGCTGAGCACCCTGGCGGAGGTGGACGTGATCGTGATGCTGGTGGACGGCCTGCGCTGGACCGACGAGGACGCCCAGCTCCTGAAGCGCGTCATGGAGGCGGGGCGGCCGGTGATCCTGGCGGTGAACAAGGTGGACCGCATCGCGGACAAGACCCGGCTGCTGCCCCACCTGCAGGCGTTGGCCGCCAAGGCCGGGTTCCTCGATATCGTCCCCCTGTCGGCCTACTCCGGCGACAATCTCGATGTCCTGGAGAAAATCATCGCGAGCCAGTTGCCCGAGGGGGACTGGCTGTTCGATGCCGACCAGCTCACCGACCGCAGCGAACGGTTCCTCGCGGCCGAAATCGTCCGGGAAAAGCTCATGCGCAGCCTGGGGGATGAAGTGCCCTACGCGCTGGCGGTGGAGCTCGAGGAGTTCCGCGAGGAGGAGGGCCGGCGCAGCATCAGTGCCGTCATCTGGGTCGAACGCTCCGGGCAGAAGGCCATCGTCATCGGCAAGGGCGGGGAACAGCTCAAGGAAGTGGGCCGCCAGGCCCGTCACGACATGGAGAAGCTGTTCGACGCCCATGTCTTCCTGCGCCTGTGGGTGAAAGTCCGTGAAGGCTGGTCCGATGACGAACGGAGCCTGGCCAGCCTCGGATACCAGAACGACTGACGTCCCCCACTGAACCGGACCGGTACCCATGTCCGAGCGGGTAAGCCTGCAGCCCGCCTACGTGCTGCATCAACGTGCCTATCGCGAAACCAGCCGGCTGCTCGAGGTGCTGACCCGCGATTACGGACGCATCGGCATCGTGGCCCGTGGCGCCCGTCGCCCCGGCTCGCGGGTACGCCCCTTGCTGCAGCCATTCGTACCGCTGCTCCTGTCCTGGTCGGCGCCCGGAGAGCTGGCGACTCTCACCGGCGCCGAATCGGCGGGAAGGGCGCTGCACCTGCAGGGGGATGCCCTGGTCTGCGGGTTCTACCTCAACGAGCTGCTGCTGCGCCTGCTGACGCGGCACGATCCGGCTCCCGAGCTGTTCTCCGCCTACCATGACGCCCTCGGCAGGTTGCAAACCCATGGCTGCGACCCGACAATACTGCGTCGGTTCGAGAAACGGCTCCTCGATGTCCTGGGTTACGGCCTGCAGCTGCACGAGGATGCCCGGGGCGAGGCCCTGTCGGCCGACGGGCACTACCACTATGAACCGGAACGGGGAGCGATCCCGGCCGGTGCGGATCGCGACACTCCGACGGGCGGAATAACCATCCTGGGCCGCTGTCTGCAGGCCCTGGCCGCGGACACGCCGCTTGACGAGACCTGCCAGAAGCAGGCCCAGCGCCTCCTGGCCTCGATCCTTGCCCCCCACCTGGGTCCGCGGCCCCTGAAAAGCCGGGACCTGCTGATCCGGACCCGCAGAAGGAGGACCACCGAGTGACTGGGCAGAGCCGTCTTCTGCTTGGCGTGAACATCGATCATGTCGCCACCCTGCGCCAGGCCCGGGGAACCCGCTTTCCCGATCCCGTCCAGGCGGCCGCCGAGGCCGAGCTGGCGGGTGCGGACGGCATCACCGTGCACCTGCGCGAAGATCGCCGGCATATCCAGGAACGGGACGTGGAGCTGCTGCGGCAGACCCTGCAGACCCGGATGAACCTGGAAATGGCGGTCACCGACGGGATGCTGGCGATTGCCGAGCGCTACCGCCCGGAACACTGTTGCCTGGTGCCGGAGAAACGCCAGGAACTGACCACCGAGGGCGGACTGGACGTGGCGGGACAGCTTCCCCGGGTGCGCGATGCCTGCGCGCGCCTGGCGGCGGCGGGGATCGAGGTCTCCCTGTTCATCGATCCCGATCCCGTCCAGATCGATGCCGCGGTGGCCGCCGGCGCACCCACTGTCGAGATTCATACCGGGCGTTACGCCGATGCCGCCGATGCGCCCGGCCGCGCAACGGAACGGGAGCGCGTGGCCGCGGCGGTGCGCCACGCCGCTGCGGCGGGGCTGGTCGTGAATGCGGGCCATGGCCTCAACTACCTGAATGTCCACCCCATTGCGGCCATGCCCCAGCTCAACGAGCTCAACATAGGTCACGCCATCATCGCCCGGGCGGTCATCACGGGGCTGCGCGAAGCGGTCGCGGAGATGCGCCGGCTCATGGACGCGGCGCGGTGATGAGCATTGCGGGTATCGGGACCGACCTGGTGGAAGTGGCGCGACTGGCGCGGGGCCTGCAGCGCTTCGGCGAGCGCTACAGCAGCCGTATCCTGGCCGGCGCGGAACACGAGGAGTTCCGTCGTGCAGCGGATCCCGGACGGTTCCTGGCCAAGCGCTTTGCCGCCAAGGAGGCGTTTGCCAAGGCGCTGGGTACCGGCTTCCGCGACGGCATCAGCCTGCGCCAGCTGGCGGTGGTCCACGACGAGATGGGGCGGCCGGGCATCCAGTGCAGCGGAGCGGCCCTGGAGCGGCTGCGGGCGATGCGGGCCCGGGACTGCCACCTCAGCATTTCCGATGACGGTGCCTACGCGCTCGCGTTCGTCATTTTGACCGCTGCTCCCTGAGCGTCGCCACACTCTCGCCGGCTGCCGCGAGAACCGCGTGGGCGGCAGCGCGGAAAGCGGTATGGGCGAAAGCGATTGCCGCGTCGTCGTCCTTTGCCAGCAGCGCCCGCTCGAGGCGCTCGGCGGATGCCTTCAGCTGGGGAACGCCGGTGAAGCAGGTACCGCCATGGACTCGGTGGACCAGTTCCCGCATCCGTGACAGTTCCCCACTCGCGTGGGCCTGGGCGATGGCCTCGACCTTCTCCCCCAGTTCCCCGACGAGCTGCTGCAATATCTCGTCGGCCAGTTCCCGGTTGCCGTTGGCCAGACGAACCCCGAGCTCATGGTCGATGACCGACATACCGGACTCCGGAGCCGGACCGGGAACCGGACCCGTTTCGGGACCGGTGTCCCTGGCGCCCGGCAATGTCAGCCAGCACTTCAGTTTCTCCGCGAGTTGACGGGAGTTGAAGGGCTTGGAAAGGTAGTCGTCCAGGCCCGCGGCCAGAAGTTTCTCCGCCTCACCGGCCATGGCGTGGGCGGTGAGCGCGATGACCGGGGTGCGTAGACCCTCCTTTTCCATGGCGCGCAATTCGCGGGTGGCGCTCACCCCATCCAGGTGCGGCATCTGGATGTCCATCAGCACGGCGTCGAAATCCTGCCCGCGCAGCACTTCGAGCGCCTCGACGCCATCGCAGGCCTGGCTTACCCGCAACCCGAGTTCCTCGAGCATGATGGTGGCGAGCTTGAGGTTCGCGGCATTGTCGTCGACCACCAGCACGGAGGGCGTGCTTCCGGGAGCGGAGGAGTCGTTGTCCAGGGCGCCCGGGCTGGCGGCAACCGGGCTGTCAGCCCGGCCCAGCAGGATGGCGACCAGCTCCCTGCGCAACCGCTGCTGCGAAACCGGCTTTGGCAGTATTGCGGCGGTCCCCAGCGCCTTGAGGCGTTCCCTGCACACCAGCTGGTGCGGGCTGGCGTTGGGCAGCAGTACGACCGGCGCGCCACCGTCCCGGCACAGGGTGCCGAGCAGTGCCTCCACATCGCTGTTGCAGGTGTCGCCCGCGGCCGTGCCGATCAGCACCAGCTCGATGGGGCGTCCCTGGGCGCGGGCGGTGTCCAGGTGCTCTGCGAGGCGATCGCGGTCATCGATTTCAGTCACCTGCATGCGCCAGCCGGTGAGCAGGTGCCGCAGCGCCGTGCGTACGAGGGGATGGGGCTCGCAGATCAGGGCGCGGCGGTCGGCGAGGCCGTCGGCATGCAGGTTGCGCACCGCGGGTCCCGTGGCACAGGTGAAAGTGAAGGTGAAGGTCGAACCACGGCCGAGTTCACTCTCCACGCTGATGGAACCCCCGAGCTGTTCCACCAGCTTCTTGGAGATGATGAGTCCCAGACCGGTGCCGCCGAACAGGCGCCTGGGCGAGCCGTCCGCCTGCTGGAACGGCTTGAACAGCTGCGCCAGCTGTTCCCGATCCATGCCGATGCCCGTGTCGGCAATGCTGATGCGCAGGGTTGAGTTCTCCTCGTTCTCCTCCTCCAGCATGACGCGCACGGCGACGCTGCCGCGGTTGGTGAACTTGATGGCATTGCCCACCAGGTTGATCAGGATCTGCTTCAGCCGCGTGGAATCGGTCCGAACGCGGTCGGGGACATCCGAGTAGAACAGCGAGATCAGCTCCAGGCCCTTCTGCCGGGCACCCGGCGCCAGCATGTACACCACGTCCTCCACCGCATCGCGCAGCGGGAAGTCGCTCACCTGGAGGGAGAGTTTTCCCGCCTCGATCTTGGAGAAGTCGAGAATGTCGTTGACGATGTTGAGCAGGTCCGAGGCCGATTTCTCGATGGTTGCCACATACTCGGACTGCACCCCGTTCAGCCGGGTCTTCTGCAGCAGTTCCGTGTAGCCGATGATGCCGTTCATGGGAGTGCGGATTTCGTGGCTCATGTTGGCCAGGAACTCGGATTTGACCCGGTTGGCGTCCTCGGCGCGCTTGCGCGCGATATCCAGCTCGATGTTCTGGATCTCGATGGTTTCCAGCGTCTCGCGCAGGTCGGCGGTGGCCTGGTCGATGTTCTCCTGCATTTCACTGCGTGCCGAGCCCAGGGACTCGGCCATGGCGTTCACCCCGGAGGCGAGGGTGTTCAGCTCGCCACCCCCCTCCGGCGGGACACGCGTATCCAGGTCGCCGGAACGGATCCGGTCGACCGCCCGGGTCAGGGCGAGGATGGGGTCGCTGACGCTGCGGCCGATGCGCAGGGCGACGACGGCGCTGATGGCCAGTACGCCAGCAAGCAGGATCGCGCCATTGATGATGGCCTGGTATTTCTTGAGCAGCGTGCCCGTGCGCGACACCTCGACGGCCACGGTCCCCAGCAGCCGCGTTCCCGTCGTGGACCGCGTGCCGGGGTCGGCCATTTGATCGGGAAAATCGGCAACCATGACGTTGCCGATCACGATGGGGGCATGGAATATGATCGAACGGCCGTTGCGCGCCTCGGACATGACCACGCCGCTGCGGGTGTCCACGAGCGGGCGATCATGGGGTGCGAATTCCGGTCCGGCACGGACCAGCAGCTGGAGGTCGGAGTCGTAGATGGCCGCGGCACGGACATCCTGCTCTTCCAGAATCGCGTTCACCAGGCCCTGGAGAATCTCCCCGTTGCCCGAGAAGACACCGTACTCCGCGGCGGGGGCGAGCTGCTGGACCAGCATCCGCCCGGTCTCGAGCATACCCTCCTCGAGATCATAGATGCGGATGGAGATGAAATAGGCGCTCAGGAGCAACGAGAGCACCAGCGTCGGGACCAGCGCCAGCAGCAGCACCTTGTGGCGGATGCCCCAGTTCTTCATGGCCGTCTCTCCTGCACGGCGTCCATCCGCCGGACCTGCCCGAGCAGATCGGCGTCATCCGGAAGGACGATGCCGAGCGAGCGGGTGACTTGGCGGTTCACGGCAATCTCGTACTCCTCTGGCGGCCGGGGCGGCGGCAGTCGCGGGGGAGTCATGGCGAATGCGTCGAGCAGCAGGCGCCCGGCCTGACGTCCAACCTGTACCGGCGTAGTGTACACCGCGGCGATCGCACCGGCCCTTACGTAGGCGCGGGAAAATCCGATCACGGGTATTTCGCGCCGGTAGGTCGCCAGCAGGATGCCCTGCACGCTGTACTGGTTGTAGACGACGGGATCGGGCAGTGCGAGCACCACATCCGAATCGTCGAGCAGGCCGAGGATGGCAGGCAGGGGATTCTCGTCCTCCCGGATATGCACCGGGTGCAGCCGCAGCCCATGGGTTGCCGCCACCGCTTCGAGCTCCGTCTTTTCCAGGGCCGACGAGGGTCCGAGCGGAACGGCTATGTCGCGGGCTTCCGGAAACGCGCTCTGCAGGAGATGGAGGGTCCGGGCGAAGGGCTGATCCAGGTAGATGGCGGATACCCGCTGGCGGGATGGTTCCGGCAGCTGTGAGACGAGGTGCCTGAACGTCAGCCGGGGAATGAGCAGACACAGCAGCGACGCATCCGGGGGCTTGGTCATCAGGCGCGCCGCCATGTCACTGCCCAGGGTCACCACCAGGTCGTAGCCGGTCGTATCGGGGAGTGGCTGGAGCTTGGACAGCTCGCGTACCACAAGCCGTGGCCGCGACTCCTCCGGCAGCGCAGCGAGGACCTGTTCCAGCCCCTCCAGCGTCTGGCCGTACACGCCACCGGCCACTTCCGTCATGACCAGGATGCGGGGCCCATCCGCGGCGAGGGCCTGGACGTGGAACAGTAGACCGACAAGCAACAGGAATACACACCCGCAGCCGTGGGTTGACGCCTGCTTCGCATCCTTGCTGTGGCAGCGCTGCCGGGTAGTCTGTGCGTCCATTGCCTCGGCCCGTGCGGTCGCCTCCGGTCTCAGTCCACTTGCAGGCTCAGCTGCAGGTAGGCCTGGGGTGCAAATGAATTCTGATAGACGAAATCGTGGTACTCACCGAGGACATTCTGCAACACCAGTTCCAACTGCCCGCGCACGCCGCCGGAATGCCAGGGTTTCGCCAGCCTGAGATCGAGGCGTCGTGCCGGCTCGACCGTACTGCCGTCGCCGAGCCAGGTCATGCCGCTGGTGAAACTGTACAGGAGGCTGGCCCGCAGGTCGTTGGGGAAGCGGTGGAACAGGAACAGGCTGGCGGTGTGGCGGGGTACGCTGCGGCTGTACTGCTCGCGGTGATCGTCCGCTTCGACCCGGGTGTAGGAGTAGGCCAGGCGCAGGCCGCTGTGGCGGTCCGGACGGTAGTCCAGCTGGGTCTCGATGCCGGTGAGGAGAATATCGTCATCGTTGACGAAATCCCATGCCCCGGGCTCCACCACATCCAACCAGGGGGGCAGGCCGGTCGCGGCGAAATACATTCCGATGACATCACTGAGTTCTTCCCTGAACAAACGGATATCGACCATCGTCCCGAGGTCGGCAAGCTCCAGATTATAGCCCAGTTCATAGGCCGTGATGCGCTCGGCATCGAGCTGACCGTTGGTGAGGATGGTCTGCTCGCAAAGCCCCAGCGATTCGATGCAGAAATGCTGATTGGCGAAGGCCTCGAACATCGACGGGGTGCGGGTGGCGGTGGACACCGACGTGCGCAGGGTATGGCCGGCCGCCACGCGGTAGTTGAACGCCAGGCGCGGGGCGAAGTCGGTGCCGGTAATGCCGTTGTTCTCCACCATGCCGCCGAGGTTCATCAGCAGGGCATCGCTCATGCGCCACTCGGCATTGCCGAACAGGCGATAGATGTCGTTCTCCCGGCCTGAGCCCGTACCCAGATAACTGTCGGAGTCGGCGCTGTCCAGCCGCGCGCTCCCGCCCCACACCAGGCGCAGATCGTCCGCGGGGCTCAGGGTGTGCTGGAGCTCAAGCTCCCAGCGCTCGGTGCGGACATCGAAATCCAGGGGCAGGTAGTAGCCGAAGTAGGGGCCGCCCAGGAACCCCTCGTTGGTATCCACGTAGGTGTGGAACAGCTGCACGGAGAGATCCGCGCCGGGCTCGAGGGCGCGCTCCCAGCGCAACTGCTGGAAATGGCTGTGGACCTTCGCATCCCGTGGCAGGTTGCCGCGCTCGCCGGGCGTGCCCCGGCCCCGCGGTCCCTGCAGGAAGCCGAACTGGGCCTGGAGAACGTCGTGATCGGAGAGGCGGTAGTCGCCGCGCAGGTTCAGTTGCCGCGATCGCCAGTCGTCCTGGCGCTCCCCGATGCCGGCGTCCTGGCGGTAACCCAGGCTGATCCGGTAGTCCAGGTCGCCGCGGCTGCCGCCGTGGCGGTAGAAGAGGTCACCGATGTCGTTGCTGCCCACGGTGGCCTGCAGGAACTCGCCGTGGGTCTCGGCGCTGTGGCGGGTGGTTATGCTGATGACGCCGGAAAAGGCGTTGGAGCCGTACGTGGCGGCATTGGGACCGCGGATGACCTCGATGCGCTGGATGTCCTCCATGGCCAACGGGAGGTCGGCCCACGGCACGCCGCCGAAGCTGGGGATATAGACCGAACGACCGTCCACCAGCACCTGCATGCGCCGTGCATAGGCGTCCCCGAGACCGTGATAGGTGGTCACGAACTGGTTCCCGCTGACCCGTCCCGTCTGGAACCCCGGCACCAGGCGCAGGAGATCCACCAGTTCCCGGGCCCCGCTGGCCTCGATCATCGCCCGGTCGATCACCGTGGTGGAGGCCGGCGCGTCGGCCGTGGGCTGGGCCAGCCGGGTGACCGACAGCACCACGGGCATCTCCGCGAGGAAGAGATCCTCGGTCAGGGGCAGGTCATGCTCCGCGGCGGCGGGCCACGGACCGGCCATGCAGCAGGCGGCGGCCAGCAGCATCCCCACGCGGCCGGGGTGGATGCTGGATTCATGTCGGTCGGGGTCCATGGTTTCGATCCCTGCGTGAGGGTTGCGTAACAGTATGATTGCATTGTGCGAACCGGACTGCCGCAGGTCAACGAATGACTGCACACTTCCGCTGGCCGGGGGTTCCGGGATATGGCTTTGTCGGGTTTATGGGGGCTAAACTGCGCCCCATGGACATTCCCACCATCGAGCAATATGTCGGCAATACTCCCCTGGTGCGCCTGCAGCGCCTCCCCGGGGAAACGTCCAACCTCGTCCTGGCCAAGCTGGAGGGCAACAATCCCGCCGGCTCGGTCAAGGATCGGCCCGCACTGAGCATGATTCGCCACGCCGAGGCCCGCGACGAGATCCGGCCGGGGGACACCCTGATCGAGGCCACCAGCGGCAATACCGGCATCGCGCTGGCCATGGCGGCGGCCATCAAGGGCTACCGGATGGTCCTCATCATGCCCGACAACATGAGCGTGGAACGGCGGGCGGTCATGAAGGCCTTCGGCGCCGAGATCATCCTGGTGTCCCGGGCGGAGGGGATGGAGGGTGCCCGCGATCTGGCCAAGTCCATGGAGGCGGAGGGCCGCGGCCGGGTGCTCGACCAGTTCTCCAACCCCGACAATCCGCGCGCCCACTACGAGGGTACGGGGCCGGAAATCTGGCGCGACACCGGCGGACGCATCACCCACTTCGTCAGCGCCATGGGCACCACCGGCACCATCATGGGCACCTCCCGCTACCTCAAGGAGCAGGATCCCGCCGTGCAGGTTGTGGGCGTCCAGCCCGCCGAGGGAGCCAGCATACCCGGCATCCGCCGCTGGCCGGAGGCCTACCTGCCGAGCATCTACGAACCGCTGCGGGTCGACCGGATCATCGACGTCGGCCAGGAGGAGGCGGAGCGGACCACCCGGGAGCTGGCGAGCCGCGAGGGCATCTTCTGCGGCATCTCCTCGGGCGGAGCCATCGCCGCCGCCCTGAGCCTGTCCCGAACGGTGGAAAACGCGGTCATCGTCGCCATCATCTGCGATCGGGGCGACCGCTACCTCTCCACCGAGGTCTTCCCGGCCACCTGACCCGTGTGGGGCGGCGCCCAGCCCGGACCGATGCCCCCGTGCCTCCGCCCACGCCATCCCGCCGCCGGCCTCCTGCTGGTGCTGGTGCTGTTGCTGGTGCCGGGGATGGCGGCTGTATGGGCCGTGGAGCGGCTGGGTCTCGATCTCGGGGCACTGTCAGGGCCAGGGTGGGAGGGGCGCGGCATCCATGCGCAGCTCGCCTGGGACGCCGAAGGCCGACTGACCCTCGCGGCGGACGTTGAGGCGCTCACGCTTCCTCCCGGGCTGCCCGCGGTCGATGCGCTCGAGCTCCGCTGCCCCGAACTCCAGTGGACCGCCGCCCGGGTCACCTGTGCGGCGGCCACCTTGCAGCTGCGCAGCCCGGACCTGGGCGACCCGGTGCTCCCCCTGGGCGTGACCTACAGCCCGGAGGAGGGGGAATTGCGCCTGCAGTTGCGGGACACCCGGTTCGCGGACGGCCGGATCCGGGGCCTGTTCCGGAGCCGGGGCGGACACTGGAGCCTGGAGCTGGATGCCGAGGAGGTGGCGATTGAGCGGCTCCTCGCGCTGTCCGGCACGACGCTGGCATCGGTCCGGGAATTCAATCCCTCCGGCCGCTTCAGCGGCAGTTTCAGGACCGGGGGCGGAAGTGCCCCGCAGCCGTTGACGCTCTCCGGACAGCTGCGGGGACTGAGCTACGAGGATGAGCAGGGACTCCAGGTCGGCCAGCAGCTGCGGGTGGATCTGCAGCTGCAGGCCGAGCCGGCCGGCGCGGGGTGGGCCGGCAGCGTGACGGGGCGGATCGATCAGGGTCAGATCTACTCCGACCCGGTATTCGCCGATTTCGCCCAGGCGCCGCTGCGGCTCCGGACCCGCGGCGGATGGCGGCCGCGGGAAGGGACCCTGACCCTCGCCGACCTGGAACTCGAGCAGGATGGACTGCTCCGGGTGAGCGGATCGGCCCGGCTGGACACCACCGCGACCGTTCCGGTGCAGCGGCTCGAGCTGACGGCCGAGAGCCCGGACCTGAGCCGCGCCTATCCAGGCTATCTGCAGCCGTTTCTCCTCGGCACGGCACTCGACGCCCTGGAGCTCGGGGGCGGCGGGAGCGTCAGCCTGGAGCTGCTCGACGGCCGCCTGGCGGCGGTCGACGCGACACTGCAGTCGGTGGACATCGCCGACGAACACGGCCGCTTCGCCGTGACGGGCCTGGCGGGGCAGTTGGCCTGGGCGGACACGGGCGAACCCCGGAGTTCACGGCTCAGCTGGGAGCGCGGGCAGGTGTACGCCGTGGAGCTGGGTGCCGCCACGCTCCATTTCGCGGCCGCGGGCGACCGGCTGGAGCTGCCGGAGCCCTTCGCGCTGCCCGTTCTCGACGGCCGGCTGCAGGTGGACTCCCTCCGGGTGTCGGGTCTCGGTGCGCCGGACCCGGAAGTGGGCTTCGAGGGCATGCTGACCCCCGTCTCCCTCCAGGCCCTGACCACGGCGCTGGGCTGGCCGGAGATGTCCGGGAAGCTCTCCGGCATGATCCCCGCCGTTTCCTACCGCGACGGGGTGCTGGGCGTGGACGGCGCGCTGCTGGTGCGGGTCTTCGACGGCAGCGTGGTGGTCCGCGACCTGCGCCTGGAGTCCCCCTTCGGCGTCATTCCGCGCCTGAGCGCCGATGTGGACCTGGACAACCTGGACCTGGATACGCTGACCCGGACCTTCGCCTTTGGTAACATTCAGGGCAGGCTTGGAGGCCGCATTCACGGGCTGCGCCTGGAGAACTGGGAACCGGTGGCCTTCGATGCCGATTTCCGGACCCCGCCCGGCGACCGCTCGCGCCACCGCATCAGCCAGCGGGCCGTCGACAACCTGACCAGTCTGGGTGGCGGTGTGGGTGGCGCCCTGTCGCGAAGCTTCCTGCGCATGTTCGAATCGTTCTCCTACGATGCCATCGGCCTGAGCTGCCGGCTGGCACGGGGCGTGTGCCGGATGGACGGCCTCGAGGAGAGCAACGGCGGATACACCATCGTCCGCGGCGGTGGACTGCCGCGTATCGACGTGGTCGGCTACAGCCGCGAAGTGGATTGGGACGTGCTGGTGCAGCGTCTGCAGCGGATCACCGAGCAGGGCCCGGCCGTTGTGGAGTAGGGGATGCCAATGCGCCGTCTGTCCGGCGCCGCAGTGACAGAATGGACCGGGAATACCCGGAACTGGAGGATGAAATCATGAACACCACGCGTCGGTTTCTGCTGCTGCCCATGCTGCTCCTGTTGAGCGCCTGCGTGACCATCAACATCTACTTCCCGGCCGCCGCGGCGGAGAAGGCCGCGGACCGGATCATCCAGGATGTCTGGGGCGAGCAGCCCCCCGGGCAGACTGCGCCCGAGGAGGGGAAGACCCCGGAATCCCCGGCGCCGGACAAGTCCTCGGCCCTGACCCCGGGCTGGCGCCAGGCGGCACTGGCGCTGCTGCTCACCCGGGCGATACCCGGAGCACACGCGGCCGAGGCCGACATCGACATCTCCACCCCCGCCATCCGCCGCATCCAGGATGCCATGAAGCAGCGCCATGAGCGGCTCGAATCCTACTACGCGTCCGGCGCCATCGGCGTCACCAAGGACGCCCTGGTGGCGATTCACGACCCCAAGGCCGTTCCCCTCCAGGCCCGCAACGAGCTCAAGCAGCTGCTGGCCGATGAGAACCGCGACCGCCAGGCCCTGTATGCCGAGATCGCCCGCGCCAACGGTCATCCGGAGTGGACGGATCAGATCCGCGACACCTTCGCCCAGCGCTGGGCGGACAATGCCCGCCAGCGCGGCTGGTGGTACCAGGACGGCAGTGGCGCCTGGCGCCGGTGACGCGGGCCCCATCCGCCTGACACGGCAGCAGTGATGAATCTGTTCGTATTCGATATCGAAACGGTGCCCGACCTGGACGGCGGGCGGCGGCTCCACGGGCTGGAGGGGCTCAGCGACAAGGACGTGGCGAATGTCATGTTCAACAAGCGCCGGCAGGAGAACGGGACCGAGTTCCTGCGCCTGCATCTGCACCGGGTGGTGGCCATCTCCGCCGTGCTGCGCAGCTCAGACCGGGTCAAGGTCTGGTCCCTGGGCGATCCCGACTCCGGCGAGGCCGAGCTGATTCAGCGCTTCTACGACGGCATCGACCGCTTCACCCCGACCCTGGTGTCGTGGAACGGCGGCGGGTTCGACCTGCCGGTGCTCCACTACCGCGCCATGCTGCACGGGATCAGCGCCCCGCGCTACTGGGAGACCGGCGAGGAGGACACCAGCTTCCGCTGGAACAACTACCTCAGCCGTTACCACACCCGCCATACCGATCTCATGGACCTGCTGGCCGGCTACCAGGCGCGCGCCTACGTGCCCCTGGACGAGATGGCCGGCCTGCTCGGTTTCCCGGGCAAGATGGGGATGAGCGGGGCCAAGGTGTGGGAGAGCTTCCAGGCGGGTGAGATCGGCCGCATCCGCGACTACTGCGAAACCGACGTCCTCAACACCTACCTGGTCTACCTGCGCTACCAGCTGTTCCGCGGCCAGCTACTGGAGAGCGCCCATGCCGCCGAACTGCGCCTGCTGGCCGATTCCCTGGCCGAGGAGAACAAGCCGCACCTGACGGCGTTTCTCGATGCCTGGCGGGCCGCGGACCCGTTTCTCCGGCGGGCCGGGGCAGCAAGCGCCTGAGCCTCCCGACCTGCCCCGCTCCGCGGCGGCGGACCACCTACCGACAGCACCATGGCACGAAAACGCAAGCAGAACCTTCCCCTCGATCCGGTCGAAACCGTGGTCGAGGATCTCTCCCACGATGGCCGCGGGGTGGCCCACGTGGAGGGCAAGACGGTGTTCATCCAGGGCGCCCTGCCGGGCGAACGGGTGTCGTTCACCTATCGGCGCCGGCGCGGCCGTTTCGACGAGGGCGTCGTGCATACCCTCATCGAGGCCGCCGCCGAGCGGGTGGAGCCCCGCTGCCTCCATTTCGGCTCCTGCGGCGGCTGCAGCCTCCAGCACCTGGCCCCGGAGGCCCAGCGGGCACGCAAGGAGCAGACGCTGCTGAGCAACCTGCGCCACTTCGGGGACGTGGCGCCGGAGACGGTCCTGCCGCCGTTGACCGGACCGCTCTGGGGCTACCGGCGCAAGGCCCGCCTGGGGGTGCGCCATGTCGCCAAGAAGGGCGGGGTGCTGGTGGGATTCCGGGAGAAGGGCAGCAGCTTCATCACCGAGATCGGCGCCTGTCCGGTGCTGGTGCCCCAGGTGGGGGAGCGCATCGGGGAGCTGCGTGCGCTCATCGGTTCGCTCGATGCCCGCGACGCCATCCCGCAGATCGAGGTGGCGGCCGGCGACGAGCACACGGTACTGGTGTTCCGCAACATGGTGCCGCTGGGCGAGGCCGACCGCGCCCGGCTGGCCGGTTTCGGCGCCGCGACCGGCCTGCACATCCAGCTCCAGCCGGCCGGGCCTGAGAGCGTCCACCCCCTCGGGCCCGGTGATGCCGTGGCGCTCACCTACCGGCTGCCGGCCTACGACGTGGAGGTGCTGTTCCGGCCCACCGACTTCGCCCAGGTGAACGCCGAGATCAACCTCGCCATGGTGGACCACGCCCTGGCGCTGCTGGAGCCCTCGGCCGAGGACCGCATTCTCGATCTGTTCTGCGGGCTGGGCAATTTCACCCTGCCGCTGGCCCGCCGCTGCGGCGCGGTGGTGGGCGTGGAGGGGGACGCCGGGATGGTCGCCCGGGCCGGCGGGAACGCGCAGCGCAACGGCATCGCCAACGCCGAGTTCCATGCCGCCGACCTGGCGGGGGACTTCAGCGCCGAACCCTGGGCCCGGGCCGGGTTCCACAAGGTGCTGCTCGATCCGCCCCGCACCGGCGCCCTGGAGATGGTCCGCCACCTGCCTGCCTTCGGTGCCGGCCGGGTCGTCTACGTCTCCTGCAATCCCGCCACCCTGGCCCGCGACGCCGGCGTGCTGGTGCGCGAAGGGGGATACCGGCTGGTGAGCGCGGGTATCATGGACATGTTTCCCCATACCACCCACGTGGAGTCCATCGCCCTGTTCGAGAAGCCATGGTAAAGGTCAAGGAGAGCATCCGCATCGACGCCGACCGGGAGATCACCCTGGAGGACTGGTTGGTGCTGCTGCGCCAGGAGCGTCCGGACCTCGCGCCCGATCGCCTGCGTGCCGCCTGTGCGCTGCTCCAGGACACGTTTCCGGACAGCGGCCCCGCGGGGGGGGAGGGCGGCGTCCTGGGCGAGGGACTGGCCATGGCCGATGTGCTCGCCGACATGCGCCTCGATCCGGAGACCCTCGCCGCCGCGCTCCTGTACCCCTGCGTGCGTGACGACGTGCTCGAGCTGGAGACGGTCACCGAACGGGTCGGCGAGGGCGTGAGCCGACTGCTGGGCGGGATTCGGCAGATGAACGCCATCCACGACATCTACCAGAACGCCGGCGATCGGCGCCGCGACGGCGGCCACGCCGAAAACCTGCGCAAGATGCTCCTGGCCATGGTCGAGGACGTCCGCGTGGTGCTGGTCAAGCTGGCCGAGCGGGTGGTCGCCATGCGCCTGGCCCGGGACGCCGACGAACCGGTCCGCCGCGACCTGGCCCGCGAGACCCAGGAGGTCTACGCGCCCCTGGCCAACCGGCTCGGCATCGGCCAGATCAAGTGGGAGCTGGAGGACCTCGCCTTCCGCTTCCTGGAGCCGGCCACCTACAAGCAGATCGCGCGCCTGCTGGAAGAGCGCCGGGTGGACCGCGAGCGCTACATCCGCCGCGTGATGGATCAGCTGCGGGAGTCGCTCGCGAGCGCCGGGATCCAGGCGGAGGTCCACGGCCGGGCGAAGCATATCTACAGCATCTGGCGCAAGATGCAGCGCAAGAGCCAGGATTTCCACCAGATCCACGACGTGCGCGCACTGCGGGTGCTGGTCGACTCCATCCCCGACTGCTATGCGACGCTGGGCATCGTCCACACCCTCTGGGCCCACATCCCCCGGGAGTTCGACGACTACATCGCCACCCCCAAGGAGAACGGCTACCGTTCCCTGCACACCGCGGTCATCGGCCCCGAGGGCCGGAACCTGGAGGTCCAGATCCGGACCCACGAGATGGACAGCGAGTCGGAGCTGGGCGTGGCCGCCCACTGGCGCTACAAGGAGGGCATGGCCTACGACTCCAGCTTCGAGGCCAAGATCGCCTGGCTGCGCCAGATCCTCAACTGGCAGGAGGAGCTGAGCGATACCGAGGCCCTGCTCGACGATCTGAAGAGCGCGGTGGTGGAGGAGCGGGTCTACGTCTTCACCCCCCAGGGCAAGGTGGTGGACATGCCCGTGGGCGCCACGCCGCTGGATTTCGCCTATCACATCCACACCGAGCTCGGTCACCGCTGCCGGGGGGCCAAGATAAACGGCCGCATCGTGCCGCTCACCTACCGCCTGCAGACCGGTGAGCAGGTGGAGATCCTGACCGCCAAGGAGGGCGCCCCGAGCCGCGACTGGCTCAATCCCAACCTCGGCTATCTCAACACCGGGCGGGCCCGGGGCAAGGTCCAGCACTGGTTCCGGCTGCAGGACCATGACAAGAACTGCGCCGCCGGACGCGCCGCCATGGAGCGCGAGCAGCAGCGTCTCGGCCTGGGTCCCATCGACTACGAGACCATCGCCGGGAAATACAACTTCAAGCGCGGCGAGGACCTCCTGGCGGCCGTGGGCGCCGGGGACATCCGCCCCGGGCAGGTGGTCACCGCGCACCAGGTCCTGCAGCGCCAGGAGCCGCCCCAGTCCGAGCTGCCCCTGCCCATCTCCCGGCCGAGCACGCCCACCTCCGACAGCGATGTCCATATCCAGGGTGTCGGCAACCTGCTGACCCACATGGCGCGCTGCTGCAAGCCGGTGCCCGGCGATGCCATCATGGGCTATATCACCCGCGGGCGGGGGGTCACCATCCACCGCCGCGACTGCCCGAACGTGCTGGAGTACCAGCGCCGCGAGGATGAACGGCTGATCGAGGTGGAGTGGGGCGGGCAGACCCGCAGCACCTATCCGGTGGACGTCTACATCAAGGCCTATGACCGCCACGGGCTGCTGCGGGACATCACCAGCCTGCTCGCCAACGATCGCATCAACGTGACCGCGGTGAACACCCTCTCGGACAAGGAGGGGAACACCGCCGACATGACCCTGACGCTGGAGATCAACGGTCTGGATCAGCTTGGCCGGGTGCTGGATCAGATCAACCAGCTGCCCAATGTCATCGAGGTCCACCGGCGCCACTGAACCGGGGGCCCGGTCCAGGCCGGAGGATGTGTCCGGCCAGCGCTTTCTCGCGCTCCGATGAGCGCAGGCGATACCGTGGAGGAGCCGCCGATGAATCCCGTGGAACAACTGCTGGAGGTGATGGCGGCCCTGCGCAATCCCGAGCGCGGCTGTCCCTGGGATCTCGAGCAGACCTATGCCAGCCTGGCGCCGCACACCCTGGAGGAGGCCTACGAGGTGGCCGAGGCCGCCGAGGCCGGCGATCTCGGCGAGTTGCGCGAGGAGCTCGGCGATCTGCTGTTCCAGGTGGTCTTCTACGCGCGCATCGCGGAGGAGGCGGACGAGTTCACCTTCGCCGATGTGGCCGCCGCCATCGTGGAGAAGCTCGTGCGCCGTCACCCCCATGTCTTCGGCGAAGCCGTGGTGGCCGATGCCGCCGAGCAGACCGAGGCCTGGGAGGCCCACAAGGCGGCGGAACGGCAACGCAAGGCGGCGGATCGCGGCACGGAGCATCTCCACAGCCTGCTCGACGGGGTGAGTCTCGCCCTGCCGGCCCTGACCCGCGCCCGCAAGCTCCAGTCCCGTGCCGCGCGGGCCGGTTTCGACTGGCCCGACATCGACGGGGTGTTCCGCAAGCTCGACGAGGAGATCCGGGAGCTGCGGGAGGCCCGGGCCGGGGCGGACGGGCCGGAGCGGGTGGAGGCGGAACTGGGCGACCTGCTCTTCACCTGCGTCAACCTGGCGCGCCATGCCGGGGTGGACCCGGAGCGCGCCCTGCGCGCCGCCAACCACCGTTTCTCCAGCCGCTTCCGGTACATGGAGGCGCGGCTCGCCGCGGAGGGCACGGCACCAGAACAGGCCGGCCCGGAACGGCTGGAACGGCTCTGGGCCGCGGCCAAGGACCGGCTGGGATGACCGGCCGCCGGTCCATCCATCGGGGCCGCGTGGTGGATCTCGGCATCGAGACCGTGCGGCGGCCGGACGGCCGCACGCTGGAGCTGGAGGTGGTGCGCCATCCCGGCGGCGCGGCCGTGGTGGCGCTGGACGCCGGGCGCAACGTCTGTCTCGTGCGCCAGTACCGCCACGCCACCGGCGGCTGGCTGTGGGAGCTTCCGGCCGGGAAGCTCGAGCCGGACGAACCGCCATTGGCCACGGCGCGCCGGGAGCTGGGCGAGGAGGCGGGGCTGCGGGCCCGTTACTGGCGTGCCCTCGGCAGCGTCCTGAGCACGCCCGGTTTCTGTGACGAGGTGATCCACCTCTACCTCGCCCGTGGACTGACGACGGTGGCCACGGAGCACCAGGAGGACGAGCTCATGGAAGTGCACTGGCTTTCCTACGCCGAGGCCCTGCGGCAGGCGCTCGACGGTCGCCTGCGCGACGCGAAGACGATCATCGGTCTGCTCCGCGCCCGTCCCCTGCTCGACGGGCGGGGAGACTGAGCCATGGACGCCGGGAAACGGCAGCAGGGCGGGACGCCGCGGGTGGGGCTCGCCCTCGGCAGCGGTTCGGCCCGCGGCTGGGCCCATATCGGCATCATCGAGGCCCTGGAAGAGGCCGGTATCCGCCCGGAAGTGGTCTGCGGCGCCTCCATCGGCGCACTGGTGGGCGCGGCCTACGCCAGCGGCAATCTGCCCTGGCTGCACGAGTGGGTGGAGACCCTGAGCTGGTGGGACGTGGTGCGGCTCATGGACGTGCGTCTCAACGGCGGGTTCATTGAAGGCGAGCGGCTGATGGAGATCTTCCGCGAATACGTGGAGGACCAGGAGATCGGCAAGCTGTCATGCCGCTTCGCGGCCGTCGCGACCGACCTGGAGACCGGCCGCGAGCAGTGGCTGGAGGAGGGATCGCTGCTGGACGCGGTACGCGCCTCGATGGCGCTGCCCGGCCTGTTCTCCCCGGCCCGCTACCAGGAACGCTGGCTGGTGGATGGCGGCCTGGTCAACCCGGTTCCGGTTTCGCTGTGCCGTGCGCTCGGGGCGGAGGTGGTGATCGCGGTCAACCTCAATGGCGACATCGTGGGCAAGCGCCGCAAGCGGCCCCAGGAGAGAGCGGCGGCTGAGGGGCGCCTGGATCCCCTCATGAACCGTCTGAACGAGAGCCTGCGCCGCAACCTGCCCGCGGCGCTGCTCAGCAGCGGACGTGGAACCGACGGGTCCGGATCGCCGGGGCTGTTCACGGTCCTGCTCGATTCCATCAACATCATGCAGGACCGCATCACCCGCAGCCGGATGGCGGGCGATCCCCCCGATATCTATCTTGCGCCGCGCCTCGCCCATCTGGGCGTGCTCGACTACGATCGCGCCGCCGAGGCCATCGAACAGGGACGCAGGAGCATGGAGAAGGCGCTGCCGGAACTGCTCAGCGTGCTGGAGTCCTGACCCAGGGTGACGGATCAGGCGAGCGGCGGCGGGCGGGGCCGCGATGACGGCCCCGCCCGTGTGCTCATTCCGCCTCGAGTTCCTCGTTGACGATGCACCAGGCGATGACGTCGGCGGCGCGCTCCTGGGCGCGCCAATGGTGGCGCTGCTCGGCCTGTTCCCGATGGCTGCGACAGGCCGCCGGCTGCGCCTCGGCCAGAGCGTTCAGCTCCTCGATGAGGCGATGGGCATGGGGCAGCAGCCGACGCAGTACCGGCGGCGTGTCGGCGGTCTCCTGGATCAGGCCGTAGACCCGTGCGGCGCGCTCTATGGAGCGGCACAGGAGGGTGTCCAGGGGCTGGCGTGCCAGTTCCGGTTCGGCCTTGATCTGGGCCAGCACCAGGGCGGAGATGAGCGCCTCGCCGCGGGGCAGCTGCAGGTGCTCTGCCGTGGTGCCGGTGACCTCGGCGCGGGAGGCGGTATCGGTTTCGGTCTCGGTGTCAGTGTCGATGTGGGTGCGAAGATTGCTCATTGCCGTGTTCCTCTGACTCCCCCGGTTGTTGAGTGCGTTGCTCCGGGCCCGGGGGAATCTGGGACCGCGAACGCTTTAGCAGCATTTATTGATCGCCCTGCAAGTTGTCGATTAAATCGGCGATTTCCGTGCAACGAAAAAAGCCCGCTTCAGCATCGGCTAAAGCAGGCTTTTAAGGGCACCCGCTTTAGCTGCATTTATTGAGCGCCCGCAAGCTGTGGATCAAATCGGCGCTTGGTGAACAAATTAACCACGGGGTCCGGTCTTGTCAACCGCCTGAGCCATCAAAGTTTTTTATTGTGCCCATGTGCCGGCCCGGCTTCTGAGGACAGCTGCGGACCGACGCAGTTGACCCGGACCAGGCCACGAACGGAGTTGCCGCAGTAGATGGCCTCCGCCCGCTCAAGGTCGCCGGGCCGCAGAACCCTTTCCCGGCACTCGCCCCCGCGCAGCAGCGCCTCGCGCAGGATTCCAGGCAGCAGGCCGCACTCCACCGGCGGGGTCACAAGCGCCCCCTCCAACCGCACGAAGAGGTTGGTGCGGGCCCCCTCGGTGAGCTCTCCCCGGCTATTGATATAGATCTCGTCGAAAATATCTCCGGCGCGGATCCGCGCCATGGTCTGCTCATACCAGGGTCGCCAGGTAGTCTTGTGGTAGAGGTAGGGATTTTCTGGATCCACCGCTTCAGGGTTGAGGCGGACCGTGGGCGTCGTCGTCGCGGCGTCCTCCAGCGGCATGCGCTCCCAGCGCAGCCTGCCCCCGCGGTCCAGGAGGATGCGCACCATCTGCGGGCGGTTCTCCGCGTGCTCCCGGAGGGTACCGATCAGTCGTTCCCAGCCTTTCCGGTCGAATTCGAAATCCCAGTAGCGGGCCGAGGCGGCGAGCCGGCGGCGATGCGCATCGGCATGGGTGATGCCCGTGCCGTCCAGGCGCAGGGTCTCCAGCAGTTCGAAGGTCGGCGTCGGCGTGGTGAGGAATGCCGTCTTGCCCAGGCATTCCCGCCATTCCATTCCGGCATCGGCGCCGTAAACCACGCCGCTGCCGGTGTGGAAGCGCCAGTCCCTCTCGCCCGCATGTCGTTCCAGGGTGCGGATCGGCACGTTGAATGTGCAGCGTCCATCGGGCGCGGTAAAGCCGATGGCGCCGCAGTAGACGCCCCTTGGCCCGGTTTCTATTCCGGCGATGAGTTCCAGGGTGTGCAGCTTGGGGGCGCCGGTGACCGAGCCGCACGGATAGAGCCCATGCAGCAGAGAGGGCAGGGTCCAGTGATCGTCGAGGGTGCCCGTGATGGTCGAAGTCATCTGCAGCAGGGTTCGATGCGCCTCGACCCGGAACAGGTGGGGCACCCGCACACTCCCGGCCGTGCAGACCCGGCCGAGGTCATTGCGCAGCAGGTCGACGATCATCAGGTTTTCGGCACGATTCTTCGGGTCGCGGCGCAGGCCGCGGCGGCGGCGGCCATCCTCCCGGGTGCTGCGTCCGCGGGGAGCGGTTCCCTTCATCGGGCGCGTGGTTATGGCGTTGCCCTCGACGCGGAAAAACAGCTCGGGCGAGAGGGACAGCAGCGTGCGATCGCCGTGCTGGAGAAACGCGGAATAGGGAACACGCTGCGCCTCGCGCAGGCGGGAGTAGAGTTCGAACGGGGGGAGGGGCGAGCGGCAGGTGCCGGGGAAGGTGAAATTCACCTGGTAGGTTTCCCCTTCCCGCAGCCAATTCTGGATTTCCGAAACAGCCGCGGCGTATTCCCCGGGGGAAATCCCTGGTGAATATTCAACCGCCGTAGCGGACATGTCGCCGGCAACCGCGTCGGTGCGCAGCGTGGATTGCGTGTCTGGCGGTTCGGGTGACCAGGTGCCGGTCCTGTGGTCGAAGATGTGTGGCTTTTCGAACACGCCGAACCAGGCCAGTGGCCCGTCGCGGGAAGGGATGCAGGCATGCAGCTTCGGTTCCAGGGCGTAGGCGAGTTCGAATGTCAGGTACCCGGCCAGCCAGTACCGGCCACGCAGGTCTTCAAGGGTCCCGAGGAACGACTCGGCCTCTTCCGGGCGCTCGAGGAGAATCTCACGCACGGGAGCGCGGAAAACATAGGAGTAACGGTTTTCACGGTCGGGCCGCGCGCTCTCCAGCAGTACCCAGGTTTCATCCGGCGCCGGTACCGGCAGCGTGCTGATGGATAGAGTGTGATACAAGGGATGTCTCGCTCTCTGGAACCGACGTCACGGCGCCTGATTATAGTGGATCGTCGGAATCCGGGCGTTCGGAAGCGACAATATCCGTAATGTGGAAAATACTTCCTGTATTCCTTGTCATTATGCCGGATGATTATTAATATTTAACCCGACGCGAATAGGGGCGAACCAGGACAGCCGATATAAAACCCAGGAATTGGTATCTGAAACCGATTCGAAACGATAATCCGGAGAGTAACGATGCCCAGACCCAGGAAGCAGAAAACCATCAACGAAATGAAAGCCGAACTGGAAGCGCTCCAGCAGCAGATCGAGCAGAAGGAGTTCCAGGACAAGGTTTCCGCCCTGACCGCTTCCTCCGAGTTCAAGGCAGTCGCCCGCCAGATCAGCCGGCTTGGTCTCGGCGCCGAGGAAATCGCCGGGCTGTTCTCGACTCCCGGCGGCGCGAAGCCGAAGACCCGCGTCCCGCGCAAGAAGGCCGTCGCCAAGACCAAGGCCAAGGCCAAGCCCAAGATGAAGGTCAAGCCGAAGTACCGGAACCCGGACAATGCAAAGGAAACCTGGACCGGCCGCGGCAAGCAGCCCCGCTGGGTCGGCGCCGCCATCTCCTCCGGGAAGACTCTGGACGACCTGCTCATCAAGTAGCATGATTGGCCCCGGACCCGCATGGCCGCGGTCCGGGGCAGCCGACCCGCAGGTTCCGGCGGGAGGGGTCCTGCCTTCCGGTGCAAAACAGGCCATGTCCGTTTACAGCCATCCCGCCCGTGATTATCCGGTTGCGCCAGCTGCCATGCTCCGTCTTCTTCCCTGTCTGCTCCTGATCTCCCTGCTTGGCGGCTGCGCCGTAGCCGAGAAACCGGCGCCGGCACCGGCTTCCACGGAAACGATGGACCCGCAACGGGAAGCGGGGCGGCAGCAGTCGCCCGCGCCCGCTCCTGTGGCCGAAGGCCCCCTGCGTATCCTGGTCCACAAGAGCTCCAGGACCCTGGCGCTCTATACCGGTGATCGGCTGTTGAAGAGCTACCCGGTCGCGCTGGGCAAGAATCCTTCCGGTCCCAAGCGGAATGAGGGGGACGGGCGGACACCCGAAGGCGAATACTACGTCTCGGTGAAAAACCCGGACAGCCGTTTCTACCTGTCACTGGGCCTCAGCTATCCCAACCGGCTCGACGCGGAGAAGGCCTTTCTCGATGGACGCATCACCCGGGAAGAGTTCCGCCGGATAAGCCGTGCCATAGACAACGGCACCTCGCCGCCCTGGGATACGGTCCTCGGCGGCGCCATCTTCATCCATGGATTCGGCGCCCACCGCGACTGGACCGAGGGCTGCATCGCGCTCTGGGATGGTGACATCCGCGAATTGTTCGCGCTGGTCAAGGTGGGCACCCCCGTCATTATCACACCCTGATCCGGCGGGGCGGCATCACCGTCGCTTCGCCCTCCAGGACCGTGGCGCCGTCCTGATTGGTGCAGGCGGTCTTCAGCCGTGCCCGTTTGCCTCCGGCGACAAGTTCCAGTACCTCGACGGTCGCCGTGATCGTGTCGCCGATATGCACCGGCGCCAGGAAATTCAGTGTCTGTCCCAGGTAGATGGTTCCGGGTCCGGGCAGGCGGGTGCCGAGCACGGCCGAGATGAGACCGGCGGTCAGCATTCCATGGGCGATACGTTCCTTGAACATCGATTCGCGGGCGAATATCTCGTCAATGTGGGCGGGGTTGAGATCGCCGGTAATCCCGGCATAGAGGGTGACGTCCGCCTCGGTGACGGTCTTGCGGAAACTGGCGCTGTCACCGACCTTGATTCCACCGGCATGCTTGTCGTTCACGTCTCATGTCTCCTGTGCATGGCTGTCGAAGGCGCATCCCGCCCGTTCGTCCCCGTCCGCGGCATCGAGCCGCCGATCACCCGGTGAAAGCCTGGATACCCGTCATGGCGCGTCCGAGTATCAGGGCGTGGATGTCATGGGTGCCCTCGTAGGTGTTGACCGTTTCGAGGTTGAGCAGGTGCCGGATCACCGGGTAGGCGTCGCTGATGCCGTTGGCGCCCAGCAGGTCGCGCGCCTGGCGGGCGATATCCAGCGCCTTGCCGCAGTTGTTGCGCTTGAGCAGGGAGACCGCCTCCGGCGTCCCCGCCCCGGCCTCGAACAGCCGCCCCAGGCGCAGCACGCCCTGTAAGCCCAGGGTGATTTCGCCCTGCATGTCGGCAAGCTTGCGCTGTACCAGCTGGTTGGCGGCGAGGGGGCGGCCGAACTGCCGCCGTTCCAGGGTGTAGTCCCGGGCGGTGTGCCAGCACGCCTCCGCCGCGCCCATGACACCCCAGGCGATGCCGTAGCGGGCCTGGTTCAGGCAGGCGAAGGGCCCGCCGAGTCCCCGGGCGCCGGGCAGCACCCGCTCCTCCGGCACGAATGCCCCGTCGAGGTGGATTTCGCCCGTGTTGGAGGCGCGCAGCGAGAACTTGCCCTCGATGGTCCGGGTGGCGAGCCCCTGGCCCCCCCGCTCGACCAGGAATCCGCGGATGCCGTCGCCGTCCACCCGGGCCCAGACCAGGCACAGGTCGGCGATGGCGGCGTTGGTGATCCAGGTCTTGTTCCCGTACAGCCGATAGCCTCCGGCAACCGGGGTTGCCCGGGTGTCCATGCCGCCCGGATCGGAACCGTGCTCCGGTTCGGTAAGCGCGAAGCAGCCGATGAGCTCGCCCCGGGCGAGCCGCGGCAGGTAACGGGCGCGCTGCTCCTCCGAACCGAAGCGGTGAATGGGATACATCACCAGGCTCGACTGGACGCTGAGTACGGTCCGGTAGGCGCTGTCCACCCGCTCCAGCTCCCGGGCCATCAATCCGTAACCCACGTGGCCGGTGCCGGCGCAGCCGTAGCCGCTGAGCGTTGGCCCGAGGAAGCCCAGGGCGCCGAGCTCCCGCAGCAGCCCGGGATCGAAGCCTTCCTCACGATGGGCCCGGCGAACGCCCGGTGCAAGCCGTTCCCGGGCGAACCGGGCGGCGACGTCGCGGATGCTCCGTTCCGCGGGAGAGAGCTGGCTTTCGAGATCGAGGGGATCCTGCCAATGGAAGGTGGCCGCGGGTTGTTCCGTCTGCTGGCTCATGTGCAATCCCAGGTCGTTTGCTAACCGTATCGTGCCTGTCGCCACGGGGCAGGTGAGGGAGGGGTGGAATGGCCTTGCCGACGCATTCCCCCGCACCCCCGGCGCTGGCATTGCCCGCTCCAGGGGCAGTAGAATCCCGGAGTGTTCCAATGGGGAACGGAGGCCTTGTGAGCAGTCAGGATACAGCCTTTCCGGTCGAGCGGCAGCCGTCAATCCGGCTCGTGGCCATGCCCAGCGACACCAATCCCAACGGGGATGTATTCGGAGGCTGGATCATGTCGCAGGTGGACGTGGCCGGCAGCATCCCGGCGGTGGAGGCCGCCGGGGGGCGGGTGGTGACGGTGGCCGTGAACCACTTCGAATTCCACCGTCCCGTGTTCGTCGGCGACGTGGTGAGCTTTTTCGCCGAGGTCAAGCGGGTGGGGCGCACCTCCATCACCGTTGAGGTCCAGGTGTTCGCCCAGCGCTACCCGACCCGCCGCGAATGCGCGAAGGTGACCGAGGCCACCCTGACCTACGTGGCCGTGGACGCCGAGGGCCGTTCGCGCCCCGTGCAGGGAGAGGCCTGAGCGCCGCCGGCGAGGGGTTCAGTCGTCGTCCGTCGGGGAGGCCGCGGCCGGCTGTACCTTCGGCATGCGCCGGCTCAGTGGTTCGACCCTGCGCTGCTGCCGGTGATCGTAGATGGCGGTATAGGCGAACACCCGCTGCAGGTAGGTCCGGGTCTCGGAGAAGGGGACCGATTCCACCCAGCGATCCGGCGTCCAGGGACCATCCTCGGGCAGCCACTGGTCGACCCGGTGCGGCCCGGCGTTGTAGGCCGCTGTGGCCAGGACCGGGTTGGAGTCGTGCCGGTCCAGCACCCGCCGCAGATAGGTGGTCCCCAGGCGGATGTTGAACTCGGGCTCATAGAGCCTCTCGTAGCTGGAGATGCGGGTGTTGAGACTGCGGGCGACCAGATCGGCGGTCTTCGGCATCAGCTGCATCAGTCCCCGGGCGCCCACCGGCGAGCGGGCCTCGGGACGGAACGCGCTCTCCTGGCGCAGCATCGCGTACACCCAGGACGGATCGAGCTCGCGCTCCCGGGCTTCGCGCTCCACCGCGTCACCGAAGGCCAGCGGAAAGCGCAGCGACAGGTCGTCAAAGGCGTCCGCCCTGGCCACGGTCAGAATGGCCCGATCATGCCACCCCCACAGATGGGCGAGCTTGGCTGCCTGCTTGAGCTCCTCGTCCCCCATCCGCCCTATCTCCGTGTACCACTCCCGGCGCGAGTCCAGCTCCAGTCCGGCCAGGTGGAGCTCACGCGAGCGCACCAGCCCCGGCCAGCGCTCGAGCAGCGCGGACAGCTGCGCGTCATCGTAGCGCAGGGGGCGATCGTTGAACTGGTATTCGCTCCCCAGGCGATCGGCGGCGAGAAATCCGTAGTAGCTGCGTTCCCGGGCCAGGTTTGCGTAGATGGCCTCCGCTTCAGCCCGTCTGCCCGTCTCCTCGAGGGCGCGCGCTTTCCAGTAGCGCCAGCTCTCCTCGGCGGCGACCTCGGGTTTCAGGGCATCGATGCGGGCCAGGATCTGTGCCCAGTCGCCAGCGCGAACCGCCTCCCGCACCCACCAGCCGGCGAGATCGGGATCGCTTGCCGCGGCCCGCTGCAGCCAGACCGCGGCATCGGGATGTTTCCGCATGGCCATGGCCAGCGCCAGACGCGCCGTAACGCGCTCCGCCTGCCCGTCGGTGAACCCGCCTTCGGCCCGGTACTGCTCCCACAGACGCGCGGTCAGGTCCTGGTCGCGCCACGCCAGGCGGCGCAGGGCATGCACCACCATCTGCGCGGCCCGTGGATGGGCGCGAACAGCGGGGATCTGCTCCCGCACCTTCTGCGGGTGTCCGTGGATTTCGATCCAGCGTTCCACCCACTCCGCCTCTCCTGCGGGCAGATAGCGCTTCAGGTAGCGGGCGAGGCCGGTCTGGCCCTCTTCCATGGCCAGCTCGACGCGTCCCCAGACCCGCTCCGGCGACAGCTGGCCGGCATCACGCCAGGCGTCGAACACCGGGTCGCACGCTTTCGGCTGGGAACGACCCGACAGCCACAAGGCCTCCACCTCCGCGAGAGCCGTTTCCGCCTGGCCTGTCGACAGCAGTGCCTGGAGACGCTGGCAGGACTGGCTGGTGCCGAGACCGGGCCGGTGGAATGCCAGGTAGGTGCTCCAGTCGCCCTGATCGGCCAGCTTGTCCAGCCAGGCCTCCAGCAGCCACCGGGCCGGAGGCAGCTCGCCATGGCGGTCGAGAAATTCCGTGACCTCAACCGGTTCGACCGTCCCCAGGCGCGCACGCAGATCCCAGTAGAGGAGGTAGGGGTAGAGGGGGTAGTCGCGCAGGGTCTTCAGCCGGCTCTCGAAGCGCGGCCGGTCGCCGGCGTCCAGCGCGGCGCGGGCCTCGAGAAAAGCCTGCCGGGCGGACGAATAGTCAGGCACGGTGATGGCCGCCCCCGGGGAACACCACACTGCAATCAGCAGGAGTCCTGCATATCGAAACATACACCCCATCCTGGAAATGGTCCCGTACAAGGTCCGGTCGGGCCGGCTCCCTACACTAGAGCATTTCCATGAGCGCTGAAAACTGGACTTTTTGTATGGGTTTTGGCCGGGGGGTGCGTTCACCCGGCCCCGTGGCTTCGATTGCTGCGGTCTATCGATTGATCGGAAATATCATCGGTTGGGCAAATGGGTCAGATCCAGTCGTTCGCCCGGTTCAGGGCGGATCACCCGTGCACCGCCACACTCGGCTTCCAGTCGCGCCCCGAGCTGTTCCTGCGCCTCTGGCTCGCCGTGCAGCAGGACGACGGGCGGATGGTCGCGGAATCCGCAGTACCAGTCCAGCAGCCCCTGCTGGTCCGCATGGGCGGAGAGGCCGCCCACCGTATGCACCTCGGCGCCGACCCGGATCGTCTCCCCCCACAACCGGATATGGGTCGCGCCATCCACGAGCTGCCGGCCCAGGGTGCCGGCCGCCTGGAATCCAATCATGATCACGTGGCAGTTGTGGCGCCACAGGTTGTGCTTCAGGTGGTGCTTGATGCGACCGCCGTTGCACATCCCGCTGCCGGCGATGATGATGGCGCCGGCGCTTATCCGGTTCAGGCGCATGGACTGGGCCGCGGTACGGCTGATGTGCAGGTTGGGGAGGGCGAACAGGCTGCCGTTGATGTGGTTCTCCCGCGCGGCTTCCCGATCGTAGAGCTCGGTGTGGCGGGCGTGGATCTCGGTGGCCTCGATGGCCAGGGGGCTGTCGAGGAAGACATCCCAGCGATCGAGCCCCCAGCGTTCGTAGTTGAGACCGAACAGGTAGAGCAGTTCCTGCGTCCGGCCCACGGCGAAGGCGGGTATGAGGATGTTCCCCGCGTCGCGCCGGGTCTTCTCCAGGATCTCACCGAGCTCCTGCCAGGTCGCTTCCCAGCTCCGGTGCAGGCGATTGCCGTAGGTACTCTCCATCAGCACCAGGTCGGCATCCTTTACCTGGACGGGATCGCGGAGTATGGGGGCGCCCCGGTGACCGAGATCGCCGCTGAACACCACCTTGCGCCGTACGCCCTTCTCCTCCAGCCACAGCTCCACGATGGCCGAGCCCAGGATGTGCCCGGCATCGCGCAGGCGCAGGCGCACCCCCGGCACCACCTCGATCTCGCTGTCGTAGTCCAGCGGCGAGAACAGCTCCACGACCCGCTCGGCATCCCTGCGGGTGTAGAGCGGCTGGACCATCTCCAGCCCCTTGCGCTGCCGCTTGCGGTTGTCCCACTCGGCATCCTTCTCCATGAGGTAGGCCGAGTCGCGCAGCATGATGGAGCACAGATCACGGGTCGCTCCGTGGGTGTAGACCGGTCCGCGGAAGCCGGACTTGTAGAGGAGGGGGAGGCGACCGGAGTGATCGATGTGGGCATGGCTGAGAATCACCGCGTCGATCTCCGCGGCCTTGAAGGGAAACGGCTTGGCGTTGCGGGCTTCCGCCTGGCGGGTGCCCTGGATCAGGCCGCATTCGAGCAGGATGCGGCGACCGTTCACGCGCAGCAGGTGGCAGGAGCCGGTGACCTCGCCCGCGGCGCCCAGGAACTGGATGTCCATGTTCAAATCCCCCTTGTTCAGGACGACCCGCGGCGGCGCAGGTACGGGTACAGAGCCTTCTCCATCTCCACCAGGACAAACACCGAGGCGGCCACGGGGACGATGCGCAGCCAGGTCATGCCCTCCAGCGGTCGGGACTGGAACAGCAGCTGCATCCAGGGCAGGTAGGTGTAGAGGAGCTGGAACAGGACCACCACCACGATGGCGTAGAGCACGTAGCGGTTGCCCAGGAGTCCCTCCCGGGACAGCACCGAACGATCGATGTAGCGGGTGTTGAGGAGGTAGAAGGCCTCGAACATCACCAGGGTGTTGACGGCGACGGTGCGCGCGTATTCCACGTCCATGCCCGCCTGGCGCTCGTAGATGAACAGGCCGAAGCTGCCAATCACGGCGATGATGGAGACGAAGATGATGCGCCAGACCAGGAACCTGGAGAGGATCGGTTCCTCGGCACGGCGCGGTGGACGACCCATGACATCCTGTTCCGGCGGCTCGAAGGCGAGCGAGAGCGCCAGGGTCACCGCGGTGATCATGTTCACCCACAGGATCTGCACCGGCGTGATGGGCAGCGACCGCCCCAGCACCACCGCGGCCACGAGAATCAGGGCCTCGGCGCCGTTGGTGGGCAGGATGAAGAGAATCGATTTCTTGATGTTGTCGTAGACCGTCCTGCCTTCCTCCACCGCGTGGGCGATGGAGGCGAAATTGTCGTCGGCCAGCACCATCTCGGCGGCCTCCTTGGCCACCTCGGTTCCCTTCCGGCCCATTGCCACACCGACGTTGCTGCGCTTCAGGGCCGGGGCATCGTTCACCCCGTCGCCGGTCATGGCCACCACCTGGCCCTCGGCCTGGAGCGCGGTGACCAGGCGCAGCTTGTGCTCGGGGCTGGTGCGGGCGAAGACGTCCACACCACCGACCCGCTGGCACAGGGCCGCGTCGTCCAGGTGCTCGAGCTCGGCTCCCGTCAGGGCGGCGGAGCCGTCGCCGATCCCCATCTGGCCGGCGATGGCCATGGCGGTGACGGCATGATCCCCGGTGATCATCTTGACCCGGATCCCGGCCGACCGGCAGCGGGCCACCGCCTCGATGGCCTCCTGCCGGGGCGGATCGATGATCCCCACCAGTCCGAGCAGCGTCAGCCCGCCATCCACGTCGGCGAAAGCGAGTTCCCGGTGATCATCCCCGGTCGGCCGGAACGCCAGCGCCAGGGTGCGCAGGCCGTTGCGGCCGAGCTCGAGGACCCGGCCGTGCCAGTAGTCGGGGTCGATGGGCAGATCCTCGCCGTCACGGCGCTGGCGGGTGCACATCTCCAGCACTTTCTCGGGCGCACCCTTCAGGTAGACGAAGCCGTGGCCGGCATGGTCGTGATGCAGGGTGGCCATGAACCGGTGCTCGGATTCGAAGGGTATCGTGTCCGCCCGCGGCAGCAGCTGCTGCTGATAGTCGGCATCCAGCCCGCACTTCAGTGCCAGGGTGACGAGCGCTCCCTCGGTGGGATCGCCGTCCAGCTGCCAGGCGCCATCCCGCTCACGCACCTGGGCGTCGTTGCAGAGCAGTGCGGCGCGGGCGATTTCATTCAGCTCCGGCTGCCCGGCCGGGTCCTGGTCACGGCCGTCGAGAATCACCGCCCCGTGGGGATCGTAGCCCACCCCCGTCACCCCGTAGGACGCCCCCGCCGTGACCACCGCCTGCACGGTCATTTCGTTGCGGGTCAGCGTCCCGGTCTTGTCCGAGCAGATGACGGAAACGGCGCCGAGGGTCTCCACCGCGGGCAGCAGGCGGATGATGCCGTTGCGCCGCGCCATACGCTGGACGCCGATGGCCAGGGTGATGGTGATGATGGCCGGCAGACCCTCCGGGATCGCGGCCACCACCAGCCCCACGGCCGCCAGGAACATATCGGTGGCGCTGTAGTCACGCAGCAGAACGCCGAACAGGAATGTGAACCCTCCCAGCAGGAGGATGGCCGCGGTGAGCCAGCGGCCGAACTGCGCGATCTGCTTCAGCAGCGGCGTGGTGAGGGTCTGGACCTGCCCGAGCATGGCACTGATGTGCCCGATTTCGGTGCCGGCACCGGTGGCCACCACCACGCCGGCGCCCTGGCCGTAGGTGACCAGGGTACTGGCATAGGCCATGCTGCTGCGATCGCCGAGCACGGCATCCGGCTCCACCGCGGTGGCGGCCTTTTCCACCGGTACCGATTCCCCGGTGAGAGAGGCTTCCTCGATGCGCAGGTCACGGACCCGGAACAGGCGCAGATCGGCCGGAACCTTGTCCCCGGACTGGAGTACGACCACGTCCCCGGGCACCAGGTGCTCGGCGGCCAGGACCTGGCGTCGGCCGGCACGGATGACCGTCGCCTGGGGCGAGAGCAGGCCGCGGATGGCATCCAGCGCCTTCTCGGCCTTGCCTTCCTGGAGGAAGCCAATCAGCGCGTTGATGACCACCACCCCGAGGATGACGCCGGTGTCCACCCAGTGGGCGAGGAGGGCGGTGACCAGCGCCGCGCCGAGCAGCACGTAGATAAGCAGGTTGTTGAACTGGTCGGCAAGCCGGGCCAGGGGGCCGCGCCGGCGCGGCTGCGGTAGCTGGTTGAGGCCGTAGCGCTCGAGGCGCGACTCCACCTCGTCCAGGGGCAGTCCCTCCGGGCCGGTGCCCAGTTGCTCGAATACCGCTTCGGGATCGATCGTGTGCCAGGGCACGCGGGGTGGATCGGAAACCGTGGTTCTGCGCATTGGACACCCGCTGGTCAGAGCACCGCACTGGAGGCGATGTATCCTGTTGGTATCGGCACCGCTGCTGATTCGATTCTAGTGTACTGCGTCACTCCTGGAGGTGCATTCAGCGAGTCGCCGGCCGCTCAGATGCAAGGCGCGCTTGCGCAGGAAGGGCAGGTCCCCTTTCAAGCAAGCGCAACGCCGCAGATGGCCGGCCGGCGGCGCGCCCGCAGGGAGCCCCCCGCAGCCGCCTTTCATCCCAGGAAATCACCCGGTTCGGCGTGTCCGGGCCGGCGTCGTTGGGTTACCCTTGGGAAAAGATGCACAAAGTCATATTCACGGGAGACAGCCATGATCCGCGTACTCATCGAGCGGCAGTTCGTGGAGGGCATGCGAGAGGAACTGGAACGGGTCGTCAGGGAGGTCATCCAGGAGGCGGTGCGCGCTCCCGGCTACCTGTCCGGCGAGATCCTGCGCGATGTGGAGGATAACAACCACTTCGTGGTGATATCCAACTGGCGTTCCCTGGAGCACTGGGATGCGTGGTACGCCTCCGATGCCCGGCGCCGGGTAATGGCCTGCGTGGAGCCGATGCTGCAGGAGCCGGAACACATCACGGTGGCGGAGCCGGTCTGAGGCCCGGTCCGGCCTCGATCTCGGCCTTGGCCTCGTGCTTGCAGCGGATGAAATCCCGGTGGGGAACATAGAGCAGCTCCGCCACCTTGCGCACCAGGTAGTCCTCGTACTTGTCCACCCGGCCGTCGGCATAGGCGACCCGCCACAGCAGGCGGATGAGCTCGCGCTTCTCCCCGGCATCGTAACTGCTGTTGATGCGGTCGGTGAACGGGTACAGGGAGATGGCCGTGCGCGCCTCGGCCTCGGCCAGCCGCCGCAGCTCCTTCAGCTCCGCCTCGGGCAGGGCGAAGGCGCGGCGCAGCGCCTCCAGAACCGCCGTCCGCTCCTCCGGGCTCACCTCGAAGTCGGCCCGGGTCATTTCCACCAGCAGCACCGCGGCGGCGAGCCGCAGCGTGTGACCGCCGTGACGGCCCTGCTCGTCCCGGTGCTCCAGCACGCGGGTCTCGAAGAAGCGTTGAAGTCGTTGCAGCATGAATCTCCCCGGCGGGTCGCAGAAGGGTGAAGTTTACCAGTTCGGAAGGAAGCCTCCCCGATGCTTCGTTTCGACCTTGAATCCCGGGCGGGGTTCCGGCACCCGGCCGGGAGGGTCGTGGTGGTACAGTTGCCAGTTGCAAGTTGCCAGTTACCAGTTGCCCAGCGACCGGAATGCCATGAGCCACAGCTGCCTGATACTGACGCCCGCCGACCCCGACGCCGGGACACCGTCCCCCGATGCGCTGCTCGCTGCCCTGCGGGATCTCGGCCTCGTGCATCCGGACAGCGTCGATGCCGGGGCCGGGCGCCTCGCTCCGGGCGGGAAGCTGCTCTGGCATGTGACCTTTCTGGGTTGCTCACCGGCCCTGGCGCTGCACGGGGAGGGCGATGGACCGCCCTGTCACCTGCGCATCCGGCAGACGCCGGGCCAGGTGGAGCTGCTTGTCGGCGGCAATGCCGTGACGCCCCGCTGCCCCGGTTGCGCGTCGCCGCTGCGGGAGTGGCGGACAGCCCTGGCGGGCTGGCGGATGGACCCGGAAGCAGCGTGGCGCTGCCCGGCCTGCGGGTGTGCCTCGACTCCGGCACGGCTCGACTGGCGCCGGCACGGGGGAGCGGGGCGCCTGTTCGTGGAGATCTGGGGCGTGTTTCCCGGTGAAGCGGTCCCCGGCGACGGGCTCATGGCCCGCCTGGAGACCCTGGGCGCCGGTCCGTGGCGCTATTTCTACCATCAGCCGGGGAAGGATGGATGATGGATGCACCGGGTCGCGCCGCATTTCCCGGCGCTGATGCGCACATTCACGCCCGGTGCGGGCGGGCCAGGTAGTCGTGGGACTGCATCTCCAGCAGCCGGCTGCGGGTGCGCTCGAACTCGAAGCGCAGACGCTCGCCGCGGTATAGCGTCTCCACCGGCGCGGCGGCGGAGAGAATCAGCTTCACGTTGCGGTCGTAGAACTCGTCCACCAGGCTGATGAACCGGCGCGCCTGGTCTGCCTGCTCGTCGTCCATCATCGGCACACCGCTCACCAGCACGGCATGGAACTGCCGTGCCAGCTCGATGTAGTCGTTCTGGCTGCGGGGACCGTCGCAGAGGGTCGTGAAGTCGAACCAGGCCACGTCGTCGGCACAGCTGCGGGTGGACAGGGTGCGGCCCTCGATTTCCAGGATCTCGCCTTCCATGCCCGGTTCCGGCGCCAGCTTCAGGAAGCTCTCGCGCAGGCTCGATTCGGCGGCCGCATCCAGCGGCCAGTGGTAGATCTCCGCCTTCTCCAGGGTACGCAGCCGGTAGTCCACGCCACCGTCCACGTTGATCACCCGGGTGTGGCGCTTGATGAGCTCGATGGCCGGCAGGAAACGCTGGCGCTGCAACCCGTTGCGGTAGAGCTCGTCGGGGATGATGTTGGAGGTGGCGACCAGGGTCACGCCGTTGGCGAACAGCGCCTGCATCAGTCCGCCGAGCACCATGGCATCGGCGATGTCCGCGACATGGAACTCGTCGAAGCACAGCACCCGGGCCTGGGCGGCGAGGCGCTCGCCGACACTCAGCAGGGGGTCGGGCCGGCCCTTGAGGTGATCCAGTTCGTGGTGCACCCACTGCATGAAGCGGTGGAAGTGCATGCGCATCTTCTGTTCGAACGGCAGGCATTCATAGAAGGTGTCCACGAGATAGGTCTTGCCGCGCCCCACGCCGCCCCAGAAATAGAGCCCGCGGACGGGTTCCGTGGGCCCGCGGGAGAAGCGCCGGCGCAGACGGGCGCTCCAGGAACGCTCCGCCGTCTCCGCCGCCAGCAGTGCATCGTGGAGCGTCTGCAGGTGCCGCACCGCGGTTTCCTGGGCCGCGTCGGGCAGGAAGTCATCGCGCAGGAGATCATGCTGATAACGCTCGAGCGGGGTCATGAGTCTCGGTGACAGGATACGACGATCATGGATTGGCCGGGTGGCGCGGAAAGCCGTCACGGAAGCGGATTTCCGGCCATGCCGCTGGCGCTCGTGCAGGGCCGCGCGGCTAGCAACTTTACCCGGCCGGCCGGGCACTGGCAAATAGCCGGAACCCGTTCGACCGGTCAAAGCGACAATGGAATTGTGAACGTTGTCCAGTGATGTGAAATAATCGGCCCGGGTTCGCTGATGCGGGGCCGCTGGCGGAGTGCCGGAGGGCGACCAGCGCATCCACGTGCGGAATGGAATTCGGATGACAGCTCCCATGGATACGTAACCGCGCTCACCGAGGGCCTGCCTGAATGCCGGAAAGAACCGACTCCAGCCTTGGATTCGCACTGCTGAAGACCGCGGCCCGACTGCGCCTCGAGCTGGCCCAGCGGCTGCGACCCTTCGACCTGACCACCGAGCAGTACGCGGTCCTGGTGCAGCTGTGGGAAGGCGAGGGGGTCTCCCAGAGCACGTTGGCCGAACTGCTGCTCAAGGACAAGCCCAACATCACCCGCATCATCGCGAAGGTGGAGCGCAAGGGGCTGGTCCAGCGGGATCGGGACCCGGACGACCGCCGCAGCTACCAGGTCCACCTCACGCCCGCCGGGCGGGAGTTGCAAAATGTGGTGATGCCGGTGGTCTACGAACTGCGGGAACAGGCCTACCAGGGCCTGGACAAGACCCGGCAGAACGAGCTGCGGCGGCTGCTGGACACCGTGTTCAGGAACCTCAACTGATACACCGGCGGTACCTGAACCGATTGCCCCCCGACCTGGAGAAACCATGAGCCGTCCGGAAGGCACGCTTCCACTGCTGCGCGAGTTCTACAAGCTCGAGTCCGCGGGCGGCATCCTGCTCATATTCGCCGCCGCGCTGGCGCTGGTGCTGGCCAACTCTCCGCTGGACAGGCTCTACGCCGGCTTTCTGGACATCCCGGTGGAGATCCGCATCGGCGGGCTGCACCTGGCCAAACCCCTCCTGCTGTGGATCAACGACGGCCTGATGGCCGTGTTCTTCTTCCTCGTCGGCCTGGAGATCAAGCGCGAAATGCTCGCGGGGCAGCTCTCCGATCCGCGCCAGGTGATCCTGCCGGCCATCGCGGCCGTGGGCGGCATGGCCGTTCCCGCCCTCATCTACACCGCCTTCAACCTCGGCGATCCCGTGGCCCTGGAGGGCTGGGCCATACCCACGGCCACCGACATCGCCTTCGCCCTGGGGGTGCTGGCGCTGCTGGGCGACCGTGTGCCCCTGTCGCTGAAGGTCTTCCTGACGGCGCTGGCCATACTCGACGACATGGGGGCCATCCTCATCATCGCCGCCTTCTACACCAGCAACCTGTCCCCCACCATGCTGCTCCTGGCGCTGGTGGGTACCGGCACCCTGGTGATCCTGAACCGGGCCCGCGTCAGCAGCACGGCACCCTATATCCTGGTGGGCATCTTTCTCTGGGTCTGCGTGCTCAAGTCCGGCGTGCACGCCACCCTGGCCGGCGTGGCCCTGGGGCTGGCCATTCCCCTGCGTGATCCACGCGACCCGGAGCGCTCGCCGCTGCGCGAACTGGAACACCGCCTCCATCCCTGGGTGGCCTATGGCATCCTGCCCCTGTTCGCATTCGCCAACGCCGGGGTCTCCTTCACCGGCCTGACCCCCGCCAGCCTGCTCGAGCCGATACCCCTCGGCATCGCCCTGGGACTGCTGCTGGGCAAGACGGTGGGGGTTTTCAGTTTCAGCGCCGTTCCCATACTTCTCGGCTGGTCCCGGCTGCCGGAGCAGTCGACCTGGGCCGGTCTCCTGGGCGTGGCGATTCTGTGCGGGATCGGCTTCACCATGAGCCTGTTCATCGGCTCGCTGGCCTTCGAGCAGGACGGGCTGGACTACGCGGTTGCCGTGCGGCTCGGAGTGCTGGGCGGTTCCCTCGTGGCCGCCGTGGCCGGCTACCTGCTGCTGCGCCGGGTTCTGCCGCGGCCCGCCAGCCGTTGACCATGGAGCCTTCCGCTTTCAGCTTCCACCTGCCTGCCTGGGTGGAACAGTTCCTTGCCGAACAGGGGACGCACTTCCCCACGCCCGCGCAGCAGATGGCGCTGGTGGTGGCCCTGTCCGAGCGCAACGTGGAGGAGGGGACCGGCGGACCCTTCGCCGCGGGGGTGTTCGAGCTGGACGGCGGCCGCCTGGTGGCGCCTGGCATCAACCTGGTGCACCGGGAGCAGTGCGCGGTCCTGCACGCGGAGGTGGTGGCCGTCATGCTGGCCCAGCGGCGCGTCGGCCACTACGATCTCAGTGCGCCCGGGCTCGCCGCCCACGGCCTGGTCACCAGCACCGAGCCCTGCACCCTGTGCCAGGGTGCAACCCTGTGGTCCGGGGTACGGTCGCTGACCTGCGGGGCCCGCGACAGCGACGCCCGGGCCATCGGTTTCGACGAGGGTCCCAAGGCCGCGGACTGGGCCGAGGCGCTGGCCGGCCGGGGCATCCGCGTGACCCGGGACATCTGCCGGGAGGAGGCCGTGGCGGTGCTGCGCCGTTACCGTGACGAGGGCGGCCTCATCTACAACGCCCGCCGGGAACCCGCCGACTGAGGCGCCAACGGCTCCGCCGCTCAGGCGCCGATGAATTCCAGCCCGTTGCCATCCGGATCGCGGCAGAACAGTGCCGCGCGTCCCGAACGACTGCGGGTGAAGGGTATTGCAGCCCGTTCCAGGCGTTGCTGCAGGAGGTCGATGTCGGTCACCCGCAGGGCCAGGTGGCGGTCATGCCCGGCGTGCTCCGGCCGTTCCGCCGCCGCATCGGGATTCGGCAGCTCGATGAGATGCAGCTGCCGATCGCCGATCCCCAGCCAGGCGCCCGGATAGCCGAGTTCGGGGCGCCGCGGGTCCTGCTCCAGGCCCAGCAGGTCACGGTAGAATTCCAGCGCCCGCCCGGTGTCTGCCACCAGCAGGCTGACATGGTGAATGCCCGCGACCAGGGGTCTCGTTCCGGATGCGTTCATGTCTCCTCCCCGGAGGCCGGATCGGCGCCGGCCCGGTGCGCCAGCAGGCCGTGGGCGGCGAAGGTCAGCGCGGTGCAGATCAGGACCACCACCGCCATGGGCAGCGTGGTCCCGTCATGGAACAGTCCCACCAGGTAACCGCCCACGGCGGCGAGACCCATCTGCAGGAAACCCAGCAGCGAGGAGGCGGCGCCGGCCATGGCGGGAAAGGGGCCGATGGCGCCGGCCATGCCGTTGGGCATCACCAGCCCCGCGGCCATGAACACGAAGCTGGCCGGGATCATCACCGCCCAGATGCGCTCCACCCCGGCCCATGCCAGCGCGGCCATGGCCAGGCCCGCGGCCACCCCGATCAGGCCGCCGGCCCGGATCAGCCGTTCGATGGGCAGTCGCCGGCTCAGGCGCCCGGAGGTGAAGGTGCCGGTGATGTAGCCGGCCACGACGAACAGGAACACGTAGCCGAAGTTGCGTTCCGCCACCCCGAGGACGTCGATGACGACGAAGGAAAGGCCGGAGATGACGCTGAACAGGGCGGCGAAGGAGAACGCGACCGAGAGGCTGTGGCCCACGAACTCGCGGTGCCCCAGGAGGCGGATGAAGTTGCGCAGGATCCGGCGCGGTCCGGTGGCGCCCGCATCGCGCCAGCGGTTGGTCTCGGCCAGGATCAGCCAGACCGACAGCAGCACCAGCGCCCCGAAGCCGGCCATGGCCGCGAAGTTGGCACGCCAGCCGAAGACGGTATGCAGCCAGCCGCCGAGGATCGGCGCCACCGCCGGCACCAGCGCCATGCCGGAGGCCATGAACGAAAGCGCCCGGGCGGCCCGCTCGCGGCCGTAGATGTCGCGTACGATGGCGCGTCCCAGCACCGGGCCCGCGCAGGCGCCCAGGGCCTGCAGGAAACGGGCGGCGATCAGGGTGGCGATGGAATCGGCGAGGACGCAGGCCATGCTCGCCAGCACGTAGAGCACCAGGCCGCCGAGCAGTACCGGGCGGCGGCCGAGCCGATCGGAGAGCGGGCCGTAGATCAGCTGGGCCACCGCGAAGCCCCACATGAACACGCTCAGGGTCAGCTGGACGCTGGACACGCTGGTGCCGAACGCCTCGGTCATGGCCGGCAGCGAGGGCAGGTAGAGATCGGTGGACAGCGGACCGTAGGCCACCAGCGCGGTCAGCACCAGGGCCACGGCGGGGCGCTCCATGGAGGATCCGGAATTCATGCCGTAGTTGACCATGTAGCCCGGACTCGCTCAAGGCTTGCCGGCGCGCCATAATACGCCGCCATGACCCCGGCTTCCCCGCCAATGCTCTCCCCCGCGCTGGTGGCACGCATCTTCGTGCCTTTCGCCCTGGGGTACTTTCTCTCCTACCTGTTCCGCGCCGTGAATGCGGTCATCGGTCCCGCCCTCGGCGCCGAGCTGGCCCTGGACGCCGGAATCCTGGGGCTGCTGACCAGCGCCTATTTCCTCGCCTTCGCCGCCTTCCAGCTGCCCCTGGGCATCCTGCTCGACCGCTACGGCTCCCGGCGCACCGAGTCGATGCTGCTGCTGTGCGCCGCGGCGGGGGCGTTCGTCTTCGCCCGGGCGGAGAGCGTGGCCGGGCTGGTGGCGGGGCGGGCGCTCATCGGCTTCGGCGTCTCCGCGTGCCTGATGGCCGCGTTTCATGCCTTCGTGCACTGGTTCCCCCGTGAGCGTCTGCCACTGGTCAACGGCCTGCAGCTGGGTGCCGGCGGTCTCGGGGCGCTGGCGGCCACCGCGCCGGTGGAGCTGGCCCTGGCGGTCACCGACTGGCGCGGGGTGTTCCTGGTGCTGGCGCTGCTCACGGCGACCGTGGCGGTGCTGATTTTCGCCGTGGTTCCGGAGCGCGGGCAGGCGCCCGGCGACGGCGGCAGCCTGGCCGGGCAGTTCCGCGGTGTGGCGCGCGTCTTTTCCAGCCCGCTGTTCTGGCGGGTGGTGCCGTGGACCGTCGCCTCCCAGGCCACCTTCCTCTCCGTGCAGAGCCTCTGGGCGGGACCGTGGCTGCGGGACGTGGCGGGGCTGGAGGCCGGACCCGCGGCCACGGTACTCGCCTTCATGGCCGGGGCGATGGTCGTCGGGTTCGTGCTGATGGGCACGCTGGCCGAGCGGCTCGGGCGGTTCGGCATCCGGCCCATGACCGTCGCGAGCGGGGGCATGACCCTGTTCATGACCGTGCAGGCGCTCCTGCTGCTGGACTGGGCGCCCCTGCGCACCGGGCTGTGGATCCTGTTCGGCTTCTTCGGCACCACCGGCGTGATCAACTATGCCGCACTCTCCCAGGGCTTCCCGGCACAACTGGCGGGGCGGGCCAACACCGGCCTCAACCTGCTGGTGTTCGTGGCGGCGTTCGGCGCCCAGTGGGGCATCGGCGAAATCATCGATCTGTTCTCGCCCGGTCCCGGCTACGATCCGGCCGGCTACCGCGCCGCCTTCGGCCTCCTGCTGCTGCTGCAGCTGCTCGGCATGGCCTGGTTCCTGTGGCGGGCGCATCCATCGCGGCCCGACGGCGGAGAGGAGGAATGAGCCGGCCTGTCATCAGCGCCATCACCCTGGGGGTCGCGGACCTCGACCGGGCCCTGGCTTTCTACCACGACGGCCTCGGCTGGCCGCTGGCGGGGCGCTCCCGCGGCGTGGCCTGGCTGGACACGGGCGGCACCCGCCTGGCCCTCTTTCCCGCGGCGGACCTGGCGGCCTACGGCGGGGTGGAGGCCGGCAGCGGCGGCGTCCTGCTGTCCCACAATGTCGCCTCGGCCGCGGCGGTGGACGCACTGCTGGAGCGGGCGCGGCGCGCCGGCGCCCGGATACTGCGGCCCGCCGGGGCGATGGAGTGGGGCGGCCGCGCCGGGTTCTTCAGCGATCCCGACGGCCACGCCTGGGAGGTGGTCTGGAACCTCCGCTGGCAGGAGCAGTGAACGTTGCAATCATCCGCACCGGTTCCGTCCGGTGAACCGTAACCCGAGAAGCGCATCCCCGAATCATGCAGACATTGACGGAATTCCTGGAAACGGCGGGCGCGGAGCTGCGCATCATCGAGATGGGCCGGCGCGTGCAGCGGGTCCCGCGCGACAGCTTCCTCGCCTTCGAGCGGGCCGAGCGGCCCTGGCCCTGGCCGCTGCTGCGGCAGGCCTGGTTCGGAGTGCTGCTGCATCCCCGCGGGGGCGGTGTCGAACCCCATGTCTGGTTCCTGCGCCTGCCGCTGGACGAGCTCGGCGGCCTGGTGCAGGCGGCACGGGACGAGTTTCTCCAGCGGCTGGCGGAGGCGCTCGGCCTCGATGGCCGGCCCCCGCGTCCGGAGGCGCTGGGGCGGGACAATCCGCGCCTGTTCCAGCCCCGCGAGGAGCGCATGGCGGCGTTCCACGCCCGGGTGGCCCGGGATCTGCGCCGGCCGGCCTCGGTCCATTACCGGACGCTGCTGAAGTACCTCACCGGGGAGGCGGGCTGGGACGCCTGGCGGGGCCTGGGGCTGCAGGGCCTGGCGGATCTGGCCGTGCGACTCGACGAGGAGGCTAACGAGCGCCTGCTGGCCGGGGCCGTGCCGCATCTTCCGGCCGAACCCTTCGCCGCCCTGGGCGCGGCGCTGGAGAACGGGACGGTGGGCACCGCCGTGGCCGAGGCCCTGCTGGCGCGGGCCACCCGCAACCTGGAACTGGGCGAACCGGATACCGGCGCCGCGGTCGCCGCGGTGCGCGCCATGGCCGGCGCCCGCGGCCGGGGACTGCGCAACGCCCTGCTGCTGCGTACCCTGGCCAGCCCCGCCGCCCGGCAGCCCGAAGTGCTGGCCGCCATCGCCGGACGCTGCTGGGAGGCGCTCGAGGAGGGGGACATCCGGCGTGCATTTCTCGAGGTCCTGGCGGCCAACCGCTCCGGCCAGCCCTTCTTCAACGAGTGCCTGGCCGACCTGCTGTTCGTCCCCGGGGTGCGGGATTCACTGCGTGCGTCGCTGCGGGATCCGGACCGGTCGCCGGCGCTTGCCGCCGCCATCGGCGGGCTGTTCAGCGCCTACCGCACCGACTGAGGGCGCCCGGCCGCGAGCTCCCCGGCGCAGGCCAGGGCACTGGCGGCACAGTCGTTCAAGGCGATGCCGCGGTAGGCGTTGGAGACGAGGTAGAGGCCGGGCAGGGCGGCGGCGGCCGTGAAGATGCGCTCCAGGCGCCCGAGGTGCCCGATGCGGTAGCTGGGAATGCCTCGTTCCCAGCGCTGCACGAAGGTCACCACCGGTTCGGCCCGGCAGCCCATGGTGGCGCCCACACCCCGCAGCGCGGTGCGGACCAGCTCGGCCTCGGACTGCAGCGCCAGCTCCGGGTTGCGCAGCCCGCCGATCATCACCCGCAGGGTCTGCCCACCCTCCGGCGCCCGGTCGGGGAAGATGCTGGAGTCCCACAGGACACCCAGGATCGGCAGCCGGGCGGCGCTGGTGGTGAGCAGCCCGAAGCCGTCCAGGGGGTGATCCAGTCCCCGGTAGCCGAGCCCGACCACCGCGATGGGCGCGTAGTGGATGGCGGCCAGCTCCGCCGCCAGTCCGGCGTCCACCGGTTCCAGCAGGGCCGCGGCGGCATGGGCCGGGCAGGCCAGCACCAGCCGGTCGGCCGAGTAGGTCACGTCCCCGGCCTCCAGCCGCCAGCCCGCCGCCGTGCGGGCCAGCGCGGTCACGGGGCTGCCCGTGCGGACGCGTTCCCGCAGCAGCCCGGCGAGGTGGTCGATGAAGCTGCCCACCCCGCCCCGGAAGCTCATCAGCACCCCGCCCGGTCCCGCTTCCCGGCGGCGCCTGGCCAGCATGCCGCGGAACAGGCCGCCATGTTCCCGCTCCAGGGCCGCCACGGCGGGAAAAGCCGCCTGCACCGACAGGTCCGCCGGCGTCGAGGCGTAGATGCCGGCGGTCATGGCATCGAGGAACGTATCGGTGAACGCCCGCCCGAGGCGCCGGTAGCCGAAGGACTGCAGGGTCTCCTCGCCGCCGTCGCGCCGGGGCGGGACGAAGACCTCCGCGAGCACCCGCAGCTTGGCCGGGAGGGAGAGCAGGCGGCTGCCGAGAAAGGCCGGCGGGCTCTCGGGCAGCCGATGCAGGGCGCCGTTGAAAATGAAGCGCCGCCGCGCCGCGTCGCTGCTGCGCAGCAGCAGGTCCTCGGCGCCGGCCGCCTGCACCAGCGCCAGGGTATGGGGCTTGTTGGTCAGGAAGCCGTTGCCGCCGGCCTCGAACCGGAAACCCTCCCGCTCCACCGTGCGCATGGTCCCGCCGGGGTGGGGCGCGCGCTCGAACAGCACGATTTCCGCGCCGGGAAGCAGCCGGGTCAGGTGGAAGGCGGTGGCCAGGCCGCTGATGCCGCCGCCGACGATGGCGATCTTCATGGGGTCACTCATCCCGTGCCGAGACGGGCCGCCGGGTGCGCTTGGTGTCGCCGCGCTGGCGCTTCTCCTGCAGGCGGCGCTCCTTCGCGGCCCGTCCCGGGCGGGTGGGCCGGCGCTTGGGCGGCGGGGGCGCGGCCGCCTCGCGCAGCAGCGTCAGCAGCCGCTCCAGGGCGTCGGTGCGATTGCGCTCCTGGCTGCGGTAGCGCTGGGCGGTGATGACCACCACCCCCTCAGAGGTCATGCGCCGGCCGGCGAGCCGGCGCAGGCGCGCCCGGACCGGTTCGGGCAGGGTGGCGCAACGGGCGGCGTCGAAGCGCAGCTGCACCGCCGTGGCGACCTTGTTAACATTCTGGCCACCGGGGCCCGAGGCGCGGATGAAGCTCTCCTCGATCTCGCTCTCGTCGATAACCAGCGTGGGGGTCACGGATATCATGGTGCCAGTGTACTGCCTCCTCCCGGGAGGCGCATTCGGCGATTTGGTGCGGGGCCAGCCGCCAGGCGCACTCGCGCGGGAATGGCGGGCACCCTTGCATGCGGGCACAACACCGATGCAGCGCGGATGCCGGCGACCTCGACCGGCGACGTTCAAGGAGATTCACCCGATGGGCAAGCACAAGACCCCCGTCACGCCCGCGGTGCACGCGCTGCGCGCCGCCGGGGTGGCATTCGGGAACCACCCCTACCGTTATGTGGATCACGGCGGCACCGCCCAGTGCGCGCGCGAGCTCGAGGTGGACGAGCACGCGGTGGTGAAGACCCTGATCATGGAGGACGACCGGCAGCAGCCGCTGGTGGTGCTGATGCACGGCGATCGCGAGGTCTCCACCAAGGCCCTGGCCCGGGCCATCGGGGCGAAGACGGTTCAGCCCTGCGCCCCGGCGGTGGCCGGCCGCCACAGCGGCTACCAGGTGGGCGGCACCTCCCCCTTCGGCACGCGCCACCCCATGCCCGTGTACATGGAAGCCACCATCCTCGAGCTTCCCCGCATCTGGATCAACGGCGGCAGTCGCGGCTATCTTGTCTCCATGGAGCCCCGGGAAGCCGCGCGTGTGCTGGCAGCGGTCCTCGTCAACGTGGCTCAGCCCGAATAGCGGACCGCACCTTCCCGGAACCCGGCATCCCACGCCCATGCATCTGCTCGTCATCGAGGACAACCCGGACCTGGTCGCCAACCTGGTGGATTACCTGGAAGGCCGCGGCCACACGGTGGACGTGGCCTTCGATGGCTGGGCCGGCCTGCAGCGCGCGATGGACGAGTCCTTCGATGCCCTGGTGCTGGACCTGATGCTGCCGGGCCTCGACGGGGTGGAGGTCTGCCGGCGGTTGCGCGGGGCCGGCCGCAGCCTCCCGGTGCTGATGCTCACCGCTCGGGACACGCTGCAGGACAAGCTGGAGGGTTTCGCCGGCGGTGCCGACGACTACCTGGTCAAGCCTTTCGCGCTGCAGGAGCTGGAAGTCCGCCTCGCCGCGCTGGTGCGACGATCCCGGGGCGGGGTCTCCACCCCGGTGCTCCGGGTGGCGGACCTGGAGCTGGACCCGGCAAGCCGGCGGGTGCGCCGCGGGGGCCGCACCCTGGAACTGCCGCCCATCTCCCTGCGCATCCTCGAGCTGCTGCTGCGGGAATCCCCGCGGGTGGTGAGCCGGGCCCAGATCGAACGCGTGGTGTGGGGCGACTCGCCGCCCGACAGCGACTCCCTGCGCGCGCACATGCACCTGCTGCGCGCCGCCATCGACCATCCATTCACGCGGCCCCTGCTGCGCACCGTGCGCGGGGTGGGTTACCAGCTGGCAGACCCGGATGAGATTTCGTCGTAGCCTCCGGGCCCGGGTGGTGCTGGCCTTCGCCCTGTTCGGCGCGGGCCTCAGCCTGCTGCTGATGGCGGGTCTCTTCGTGGCGGTACACGACCTGGAGCGGCGCCTGGTCGACGAGGCGCTGACCGCGGAGCTGGAGGACTACATCAGCCGGCGCAACCGCAACCCACACTCGCCGCCCCCCGACACCACCACGGTGCGCGGCTTCGTGGAGCCGAGCGAGCGTTTCAGCCGCGATATCCCGGCGGCGGTCCGCTCGCTCCCGGAGGGCCGACACGCCCTGGTGCTGGCGGACCGCCCCTACCTGGTGGCCGTGGCCGAGCGTCATGGCAGCCGTTTCTGGCTGCTCTACGACGAAAGCCAGGTATTGCGCCGGGAGCGGCAGATCATCCTCATCCTGGCGGGCGCGGCCCTGCTCATGACCCTGCTCTCCGCCGCCGGAGGGCTGTGGCTGGCGGGACGGGTGATCGCCCCGGTCAGCCAGCTGTCCCGCCGGGTACAGACACTCGGACCGGGCGACCTGCCCGCCGCGCTGGGCCAGGACTACCCCCGGGACGAGGTTGGCGAGCTGGCGCGGGCCTTCGAACGCTTCCAGCGCCGCCTGCAGGCATTCATCCGGCGGGAACGCGCCTTCACCGCCGACATCAGCCACGAGCTCCGCACTCCGCTGGCGGTCATCTCGGGCGCCGCCGAGGTCCTGCTCACCGACCCGGCGCTCGAATCCCGGGCCCGGGCCCGGGTGGAACGCATCGCCCGCGCCGTGGACGAAATGGGAGAGCTCACCAGCGCGCTGCTGGTGCTGGCCCGCGAGGAGGCCGGGGAGGCCGTCACCACGGCCCAGTGCGACGTGGACAGCCTGATCCACGAGATCGTGGAAAAACATCGCCACCTGCTGCGGGACAAGCCGGTGACGGTGGAGCTCGGTGCCGATGACTCCCCCTGCGTGGCGGCGGAGCGCACCCTGCTGGCGGTGGTGCTGGGCAACCTGGTCCGCAACGCCTTCACCTACACCCGCGCGGGGCGGATCAGGATCCACCTGGACCGGGACGGGGTGGTGGTGGAGGACACCGGCCCCGGCCTTCCCCAGGAGCTGGGGGAACGGATCCTGGAGCCCCACGTCTCCGGCCCCGGCAGCGCCGGCGCCGGCATCGGGCTTTCGCTCGTGCGCCGGATCTGCAACCGCTACGGCTGGCGGTTGGAGCTGGCCAGCCAGTCGGGGGAGGGCACCCGCGCCCGACTCCGCTTCGGTTCGCAACACACCCCGTCTTGACCTTTCCTTGACATCCGCTTGACCTCGCCTTCACCCGCCTGGCGTTAGCATTCCGGGAGCCACGCAGGATGCCAGCCGGCCTCCGTGCGTCCCCGGAATCAGTGGAGGAGGACGACATGTCCCAGTCCCAGTACGAAACCCTGCCGCGCCGGCCCGTGACCGACGCCGGCACCTGGCAGCCGCGGCGCCGGGTGTTCCTCACCCCCTCGCTGGCCATCGCCCTGCTCAGCCTGGCGCTGGTGCTGGCGCCCGAGCTCAACGGTGCGCCCGGCTGGGTGCACCACGTCACGCCCATCTGGGGCCTCGTCGGTGCCCTGCTGGCCGGCATGCTCGGGCGGGTGCGCCTGCGGCGCGAGGTGACGCTGAACCACCCCGGCCTGGCCGGCATTGCCGGCGGTCTCACCGCCCTGGTGCTGATGGTCGGTGTGGCGGAGTGGCCCGGCGGGCTGTAAACCCCGTAATCCGTAGTTCAGTCCGTACTTCCGACCCTAGCTTATTCGGGCCGCAGCACCCGGTGCCGCGGCGCAAGGAGTCTATCGAACTTGTCAGTCACAACAGAACACTGGTCGGCGCGCAAGGGGCGTGCCGGAAAGGGGAATCTCCCGGCCTGGCTTGTGCGCATGCTGCCCTTCATGCGTTGGCGCCACCGGGTTACCCGGGACACCCTGCGCAATGATTTCGTCGCCGGTCTCACCGGCGCCATCGTGGTGCTGCCCCAGGGCGTCGCCTTCGCCACGATTGCCGGCATGCCCCCGGAGTACGGTCTCTACGCCGGCATGATTCCGGCCATCGTCGCGGCCCTGTTCGGTTCCTCCTGGCATCTTGTCTCCGGTCCGACCACCGCGGCCTCCATCGTGCTGTTCTCGTCGCTGAGCGTATTCGCCGAGCCGGGCACCGCGGAGTACGTCGGCCTGGCGCTGACCCTCACGGTCATGGTGGGCGTCATCCAGCTGGTGATGGGGCTGGCCCGGCTGGGCACGCTGGTCAACTTCATCTCCCACTCGGTGGTGATCGGCTTCACCGCCGGCGCGGCGCTGCTCATCGCCAGCAACCAGTTCAAGCACTTCTTCGGCATCGAGATTCCCCGTGGCGGCCATTTCCACGACACCATCCTGTCCCTGTTCAGCCAGTTGGGGGATATCAACATCTACGTGACCGCGGTGGGGCTGGTGACGCTGCTCACCGGTATCGCCGCCCGCCGCTTCCTGCCCCGGCTGCCGTACATGATCATCGCCATGGTGGCCGGCAGCCTGGCGGCGCTGGGGCTGAACGCCGCCTTCGGAGAGTCGGTGACGGCCATCCGCACCGTGGGCGCGCTGCCCGCGGCGCTGCCCCCCCTGTCGATGCCCGACTTCTCCCTGCACACCCTGCGCGAACTGGCCCCGGCGGCACTGGCCGTGACCCTCTTCGCCCTGACCGAGGCGGTCTCCATCGCCCGCTCGCTCGCCATCCGCGCCGGACAGCACATCGACGGCAACCAGGAGTTCATCGGCCAGGGCCTGTCCAACATCGCCGGCAGCTTCTTCTCCGGCTATGTCGCCTCCGGCTCCTTCAATCGCAGCGGCCTCAACTACGAGGCCGGGGCCAAGACCCCGATAGCGGCCATCTTCGGCGGCAGCCTGCTGATGGTCATCGTGCTGTTCGTGGCGCCCTATGCCGCCTACCTGCCCAATGCGGCGATGGCCGGCATCCTGTTCCTGGTGGCCTGGGGACTCATCGACTTCCACCATATCCGCAACATCATCGCCACCAGCCGCTCGGAGACGGCCGTGCTGGCGAGCACCTTCTTCGGCACCCTGTTCCTGGAGCTGGAGTTCGCCATCTTCCTCGGCGTCATCCTGTCGCTGGTGCTCTACCTGAACCGCACCTCGCGGCCGCGGGTCATCTCCCGGGTGCCCGATCCGAAGGTGCCGGGGCGGCATTTCACCACCGACCCGGCTCTGCCCGAGTGCCCCCAGCTCAAGATCGTGCGCATCGACGGCTCGCTGTTCTTCGGCGCGGTCAGCCACATCCGCGAGTCCTTCAGCCTGTTCCTGGCCCGCCAGCCCGAGCAGAAGCATCTCGCCATCATCACCTCGGGCATCAACTTCATCGACGTGGCCGGTGCCGAACTCCTCGTGCAGGAGGCCGGCTCCCGCCGCCTCAACGGTGGCGGCCTCTACCTGGTGGGCGCCAAGGACGGGGTGTGCAAGCCGCTGCAGAACGGTGGCTATCTGGACGAGATCGGCCGGGATCATGTCTTCGCCTCCAAGTCCGAGGCCATCGGCAGGATCTTCGAACAGCTCGATGCCGACGTGTGCCGCAACTGCACCCGGCGCATCTTCTCCGAGTGCCAGGCGCTTCCCCTGCCCGCGACAGGGGGCTGACAGCCTCACCGTTTGTACCCCGCCGGGCGCGCAAGGATCGGACGCCCGGCGTTTTTTTTACTGCCCCGGTTCGCGCACCCCGATCACCACCTCCTGGCCGGACCAGCCCGTCAACTCCCCGCGCCAGGTCAGCTCGACGGTCTCCCCGCTGCCGAGGCCGGCATCCGTCAGCAGCGCCCGGTGCAGGCCGAAACCGGCCGGCACGGTCGCCACGTCCCGCACCTCCCGCCAGCCGTTCCGCCCCCAGTGCACCACTCCCGCCTCGGGCAGGCAGACGCACAGTCGCTCCCCCCGCCACAGGGTCCGTATGGGCGCCCAGGGGGTCCACACGGCCAGGGTCGGCGCCGGCGGCCGGCCGCCATAGCGCCGCCAGACCGGGGCCGGCCGATCGAACGGCCGGCCGAGCCGCCTGGATGCCTGCAGCTTCACCAGCTCCGCGTGGGCCCAGGCCAGCGGCATCGCCGCCCCGGTCGGACGGCCCGCCGGGTGTTCAGCGTCGGCGGGCGGCGCCGCGTCCCAGACCTGCTCCGGCAACAGGCCGAACGGACCGGCCATGGCCGCCATCGCCAGGAGGTAGGGGAGGGGATCCTCGCCCGCTGCCAGGGCGTAGTGGCCCCGTTCACCGGTGAGGAGTGGCCAGGCCCGGCCGCGTCCGGCGCCGTCGAAGGGGCGCCCGTCGGGATGCTCGCCGTAGCCGTCGCCGTTGTAGCGGTGCCACGCCGGTCCGCGGGGGGTGTCGGCCCGCAGCAGGGCGTCGGCGATCCTGACGCTGTCGCGCACCAGGGGTTCACCGGGCAGGCGCAGGCCGAAGCGCACCAGCTGCAGGAACTCGAGGCCCACCTGTTCGCTGGCCGGCAGGCCCGGGTCGTGGGCGCGGTTGCGGATGGGCAGGCGGCGGTCGAGCGCGCCGCGTTCCTGCACGACCTCCGCCGGGGCAACCCGCACGTAGTAACCAGCCACATCGTAGCGCCGCGCCAACCCCGTTCCCTGTACGGCGGTCCAGCTTTCCAGGCGGGTATTCCAGAAATCGGCCACCGCCAGGGCGGTGTCGCGCTCTTCCTGGTCCAGGAACCCGGCCCCCGCCACCAGCGCCGCGATACAGACCGCCAGGGTGAAGGGGCTGACCCCGCTGTCCTCCTCCCAGCGATCTTGCTCCGATGCGGGGCCGTGGCGAATGATGAAGCCGAGCGCCCGGCGCACCATCGTGGCGACTTCGATGCCGTCCCTGGCGTCCTGCTCCTCCAGGGCGGCGGCCAGCAGGACCGGAAACGCCGCCTCGTCCAGTTGCACGCCGTCCCAGTAGGGCTTGCCGCCCAGCCACTGGTTCTGCGACCAGTGGCCATCGGCATACTGGGAGGCGATGAGGTAGCACAGCACATCCCGCGCCTCGCCGGCGGCGCCAAGGGCGAGCAGGGCGCCGGCGCACTCCACCAGGTCCCGTGGCCAGACCAGGTGATAGCCGCCGCGGTCATCGCGGGACTCGCCCCAGGGAATGCTCAGACTCGCCACCATGGCGCCCGGATAGATGCGGTCCTGGTGGCAGCGCAGAACCAGTGCGGAGGCCGCCAGGCAGTTCTCCAGTGCTTCCGGCAGGGCGGGATCACCGGCGGCCGGAACGCCGCCATGGGCGGCAAGGCGCTGCGACCAGTCGCGCACCTGCCGCTGCCAAGCCGTGGCGAATGGCCGGGCCAGGGCACTGAAGGCCAGGGTGGCGGCCGCCTCCCGGCTGGTGGCGATGCCGAGGGCCACGGTCGAGCGGCGCTCGAGGGGCGCCAGCAGAGCGACATTGCCGGGTCCCGCACACCGGTAGTGCCAGGCCATCCGGCCATTGCGCCTGAAATCCTGCCAACCGTCGCTGACGCCCACGTACCCGGCACTGCCCGGTCCGCACCCATCCGACTGTCCCGCAGCCACCGCCGCCAGGGCCAGCCCGAACGGTCCCTGCTCCGCCCACAGCACATTGCGGCCGCGGTGACGCCCCGCCGCGGCGCGGTTGCCGAGCCCCGTGCCACCCAGGTGGGGCGCCAGCAGGACGTAGGGGCGCAAGTCCCCGTCACCCTCGAGCGTCACCTCCAGCAGGAGCACATCCCGATCCGCGTCCGGGACCACCCGGAGGGTGAGTGCGAAGCGGGGATGGCGGTGCATCACCTGCAGTGCGGGCACCCCGGGCCGGGCCAGGCTCAGGTCGGGCGCCGGTAGCCGCTTCACCTCCACCCAGAATCCCCGCCCGTCGGCCACGATGAAACCGAGATCGCGCACCTGGGGGATATCGATGCGCGGGTGGTAGACCTCGGTGACGATGCCGCCGGCGACGGTGAACCAGAGCCTCGACGCGCCCAGGCTGCAACCCACCAGCTGTTTGCGGCTGTCGGTCCAGGTGGGCGTCAGCCCCGGCTTTCCCGGCGCCTCCATGGCCTGCTCCTCAACCGTGCTCATCCGCACCCTTCCTGTCTGCGGCTACCGCATCCCGCAGGCGCTGTTCGAGCCGGCGCTGACGCTGCAGCAGGACCTCGTGCTGCAACCTGCCGAATGACCGGCTATCCGCGTTGTCCACGCTGAACCGCTGCGTCCGTTCGGCCGGTTCCGGCGCGCCCTCTCCGGCCAGTGGACAGGCCGTCAGTCCGCTGTCCCGCGGGCAGCGCGACACCAGGGTGTGGAGGGGCAGTGCATGGTGGGTGTCCGGTGCCCGCAGACAGGCACAGACCGGTGACCGGTCAGCCGCACCGGTCCATCCGGTCCAGATCAGCCGGGGCGCCCGCGCGCCATAGCGGTAGAGTTCGCTCCAGCGGTGCGAGCGTTGCAGGCGGCGCCAGGTGAGGAGGGCCTGGCGGGCGGTTGCGGGGCAATGGCACTCCGGCCCCGGGATTTGCCCGGCCGCCGCAGGCCCGATCGGGCGGAAGCCCGCAAACAGGCTGATGGTGCCCAGGGGACGCCCGGCATCGAATCGCGCCTCCAGCGCCGCGAGCAGGGCGGCATCGACACGGGCCAGGGTCGCGGCCGTGAAGACCAGCCCCACATGCACGCTGACGCCGGCATGGACCAGCTGGGGCACGACGGCCAGGCCGGCCGGCGTCCCCGGGACATGCACCACCACGTTGGGTTGAACCAGCAGCCGGCGGAGATGGCGGACCTCGGCGGACAGTTCCTCCGCGTGCAGGGCGTGGCGCGGATGGACTTCGACGCTCACCAGGCCCTGTTCACCGCCGCTGGAGCGATAGACGGGTAGAAAACGCTCCGCGGTCATTGCCGCCAATTCCAGGTAGAGATGCCGGTGGAGCGAGCCCAGTGTGGTACTGGCCCGGATCCCTCCCACCCGTGCCGATTCACCCGCCAGCCCGGGGATGGCGTCCTCCAGCCGCAGCATGGTGCCCGCCAGTTCCTCCCCGAACGGCAGCCGTTCAAGCTCTCCGGAGGTGATCAGCGCGGGGCTGACGCCATCCAGCCACATGCCGTGGCGCCGGGTCGGTTCCGGGATCCGCTCCGGGGCCGCCGTCTTCGGGTGCCGTGAAGTCGTGTCCATGGCCGCGTCCCTCGCCACCGGAGCCGATCAGGATGCCGTGCCGGCAAGCAACTGGAGGAGGCTCTTCTCGGCGGCGGGGAGCAGATCGGCTGCGGGCGGCTGCTGCCGGGTCATGATCTGATCCAGGGCCTGCCTGATACTGTCCGCGGCGGCATCGAGGGGCAGATCGATCCAGTCCCGCACCAGCGTCCGGTCCAGCTCCTCCAGCGTTTTCAGCGCCAGGGCATGGTCGGGGGTCTCCAGGGCGCGCTTGGCGTTCTGCAGCAGTTCACGGGCATGTGGCAGGCCGGGATCATTCCCGAGCCGTTCCAGTGCCCGCTCCAGGGGCAGCAGGTCGACCAGCGCCTCGCGGTTGTCCTCGATTTTCAGTTTCAGCTGCAGATAACGGAGCAGGGCGCGCGCCTCACCGGTGGGCTGATCCATGCGGGCAAGGGCGATCAGATCCCGGGCCCATGACAGCGACTCCACCACCCGGGAGAGCGCCTTCTGATCATCCTTCGCCGCCTGGACACCATGCTCGGCCTCGGCAACCTTCTCCAGCGCGGATGCCACCAGCGCGCGGGTGCCCGGCAGGACGGGGGTCGGGGGCGAATCCTGCGCCGCCGCGGCGACGCCGAGGCTGGTGGCGCCGAGTCCTCCCAGCAACAGCAGGATGGCGATGAAGCGGGGCAGGCTGGACATGGGCGAACTCCTTGTGGATTTACAGAATGCGGGTCAGGTAGGCCAGCAGGTAGAGCCCGAACAGGACCATGGACGAGGGCAGACCGATACCGAGCAGACGGCTGCGGAAGCGGGCCGGCGCCTCGCCCTCCAGTTCCCGCCCGGTGCGGAAGAAGCGCAATGCCGCACAGACGTTCATGACGATTCCCAGGCAGACCAGGGAGAGGCTTACCAGCCAGCTCCCGTTGCCGTGCTGCTGGACACCCTGCAGGCCGTGGGTCTCCACCGCGACGGCCGCCAGGAAAATATCGAATTTCTCCACCAGGAAACCGAGCATCATCACCGTGATGCCGGTGCGGACCCAGGCCAGGAAGGTGCGCTCATTGGCTGCGTGGTCGCGGTAGTGATTGATCATCGTCGTGCGTTGGGCCTCCACCGGTTGGGGGTTGTCGTGTGGGTTGCAACCAGGTCAATGCAACGAGTGCGCCAGAATGGCTATCGCTTTCAATACAGTCGGTTGCGATCTCTGCGTCATATTCAGCCGGTGGTGTTGGTGGTGGATATGAACCGCTGCCGGAAGCAAAAAAAGGGCGGCCGAGAGGCCGCCCGAATGCTCCAGGAGGAGCTGGGGGGTCGGGGGTGTTCAGTCGGCGTCCGGCAGCCGCAGGGCGATGAAGATATTGCTGTCGCCACGCCGGATCAGCAGCGGCAGGCCCTTGCCGTGGGGCAACTCCTTGATGAGCCCGCTCAGCTGGCCGACGTCGGTGACATCCTTGCCGTCCAGGTTCAGGATGACATCGCCCGGACGGATGCCGGCCTCGGCGGCGGGGCCCGGTTCGACACCGGTCACCAGGACGCCGCGCCCGCCTTCCTTGATCGCGTCGCGCTGTTCCCGGGTAAGATTCCTGACGGCCATCTTCAGCACCGCCTTGCCGCCGTCCGGGGCGGCCATCGCCGAGGTCTCCTCGGTCAGGGCCTCGATGGTGACCTTGATTTCCCGCTCCTTGCCGCCACGGAGCACCCGCAGGCCGACCTCGGTGCCGGGCCGCGTGTCGCCCACCAGCGGCGGGAGCTGGGAGGATTGCTCGATGGCCTCGCCGGCGAAGCCGAGGATGACGTCACCGGGCTCGAGGCCCGCCTTTGCGGCCGGGCTGTCCGGCGTCACCTGGGCCACCAGGGCGCCGCGGGGGCGCTCCAGCCCGAAGCTTTCGGCCAGGTCCTGGTTGACGCCCTGGATCATCACTCCGAGCCAGCCCCGTTCCACGTGCCCGGTGGTCTTCAGCTGCTCGACCACTTTCATGGCCACATTGATGGGAATGGCGAATGAGAGCCCCATGTAACCGCCGGTCTTGCTGTAGATCTGGGAGTTGATGCCCACCACCTCCCCGTCGGTGTTGAACAGCGGTCCGCCGGAGTTGCCCGGGTTCACCGCCACGTCGGTCTGGATGAAGGGGACATAGGTGTCGCTGGGCAGGTTGCGGCCCAGGGCGCTGACGATACCCGCGGTCGCGGTGTGTTCCAGACCGAAGGGCGAGCCGATGGCGAGTACCCACTCGCCGACTTCGAGGGTGTCGGAATCGCCCAGGTGCGCGATGGGCAGGTCCTTTGCATCCACTTTCAACAGCGCCACATCGCTGCGCTCGTCCATGCCCACCAGCGTCGCCGGCTTCTCCCGGTGGTCGTTGAAGCGCACGGTGATGCGATCGGCATCCTTGACCACGTGGGCATTGGTGAGGATGTAGCCGTCGCTGGAAATCACCGTCCCCGAGCCGAGGGAACGGACCCGCTGCGGCTGATCCGGACGGTTCTCGAAAAAGCGCCGGAAGAAGTCGTTCAAGGGACTGCCCTCGGGGAGATCCGGCATGCCGGGAGGCAGTTCCGCCACCATCTCGCCATTCTGTTCCGTACTGACGTTCACGACCGTGGCGGCGTTGTTCTTCACCAGGTTCTTGAAATCGGGCAGCGCCGTGGCCTGGGCCATGGTCTGCTGGGACGCGCCCAGCAGGAGAGCCAGTGCGGTCACGGCGGCCAGCAGCGGTTTGTAGTGTCTGTTCATGGTCCTCGTTCCCATACCGCGTGATTCGGATCATTCCTGCCGCACAGCGGGAGCTGTGCTCTGCTGAAACAGGGCAGTTTCCATGCCAATGATGCAACCTGCTGTTTTCACGAAGTGGGCAACCGGTGCCCGGCTGCGGGGATGGTCACGGCTGGTGGACTTCAACCAGGGTCAGGTGGTGGCGGTGGGGATATGCACCGCCGGCCCGGGGGCGGCGGGAAGTGACCTCCCCCCGGCCGGGGCAGGCGCCGGCAGGGCGGACGGCCACGCCGGGTGTCAGTCGGAATCCGGCAGCAGGTGGTACTTCTGGACCCGGTAGCGGAGTGTTTCGCGGGTGGTTCCGAGCGCCCGGGCCGTGGCGGAGACGTTGAAGTCGTGCTTCTCCAGGGCGGTGCGGATGATGTGGCGGTCCATGTCCTCGATGGCCATGCTCCCGTCCAGCGGCAGAAACACCCCTTCGGAGCCGGCTCCGGCGGGAAGGGCGGCGACCGCCCCGGCCGGACTGCCCAGCTGCAGCCATTCGAGGGGGAACTCCTCGCCGTCCGAGAACAGCACGCAGCGCTCCACCACGTTGCGCAGCTCGCGCACGTTGCCGGGCCAGTCGTGGGCCCGCAGCCGCTCCCACAGGGGATCCGGAAAGTTCCTTACCCGGCGCCCGGACTTGGCATTGAACTCCGCCACGAACAGGGGCACGAGATCCTCCAGGTCGGCCTTGCGGGAACGCAGCGGGGGCAGTTCCAGGCGGAACACGCTGAGGCGATGGTACAGGTCGTTGCGGAAGTCGCCTTCCGCGACCATCGTTTCGAGGTCCCGGTTGGTGGCGGCCAGGATCTGGAGATCCACGCTGATCTCCCGGTCGCCGCCCAGCCGGCGGATACGCTGATCCTCCACGGCTCGCAGCAGCTTGGCCTGGAGCTCGGGATCGAGCTCCGCGATCTCGTCGAGAAACAGGGTGCCGCCGCTGGCTTGCTCCATCAGCCCGCGCCGCCGGCCCTTGGCCCCGGTGAAGGCGCCCGGCTCGTGGCCGAACAGCTCCGATTCCAGCAGTTCATGGGGCAGGGCGGCGCAGTTGACCTCCACCAGCGGGCCGTCGGCACGGGTGCCGGCATGATGGAGGATGCGGGCGGCCAGTCCCTTGCCGGTGCCGGTCTCTCCGGTGATCACCAGGGCGCTGAAGGGTACCCGGGTGAGTCGTTCGAGCATCTTGCGCACCGACTGCGCCGCCGGACTGCGGCCGGCGAAGGAGGCGGGCGCATAGCGGCGGCTGCGGGCGGCGGCCTCGTCGCGCAGCCGCCGCTGGGCCCGGGCGCTGCGGCCGGCGCCCGCCACCACCACGTCCAGCCGCTCCAGGTCGCAGGGCTTCTCCAGGAAGTCGTAGGCGCCGAGACGCAGGGCGCGCACCGAATCCGGCACGCTGCCGTAGCCGGTAAGGAAGATCCACTCCCCGCCGCCTCGCGCCGGAGCGAGGCTTTCCAGCAGATCGAGCGCATTGCCGTCGGGCAGGCTCATGTCGCTGATGACCACCAGGGGCTCCAGCTGCTGGTCCACCAGGCTCCGGCGCGCCTCGGCCAGGCTGCGTGCCAGCACCACCTCCCAGCCGCCACGCCGGTAGTGGCGCTGGAGCTCGCTGCCCACCAGCGTCTCGTCCTCGATGACCAGCAATGTCTCACTCATCGGCATTCGTCCCGCAGCGCAATAGCAGACTCACACAGGCGCCCCCTGGCTCGCGGGCGCCCAGTTCCAGGCGGCCATCCTGCTCCCGGGCAAAGCGCTGCACCATGGCCAGTCCGAGGCCGGTGCCGCCCTCGCGCCAGCTCGCGAACGCCCGTACCCCGTCCTGCAGCAGCTCGGCGGGCAGCCCCGGGCCGTCGTCGGCGACGGACAGGCGCAGTTGGCCGGCCTCGCAGGCGGCCGTCACGTGAATATGCCCCTCCCGATCGCCGATCGCCTGGGCGGCGTTGAGCAGCAGGTTCAGTATCGCCTGGCGCAGACCGGCCTCCGGCAACCGGCAACACAGTCCCGGCGTGACCTCCGCGTCGAGCCGCACCCGTGCCGGCACCTGCAGACGCACCAGTTCCAGCAGTTCCTCCAGTGTCCGCCCGAGATCCACCGCCACCGGGGGCTCCGGTGGCGTGCGGGCCTGGCCCAGCAGATCGTTGAGCAGTCGGGAGAGGCGCTTGATCTCGCCCAGAATCAGTTCGATCCGATCCCGGTGGCCGGCATCGGTGAGATCCCGGTGCAGGCCGCTCAACGCCATCTGCACCCCCGCGAGGGGGTTGCGCAGTTCGTGGGCCACCCCGGCGGCCACCTCACCCACCGCCGCGAGACGCTCGGAACGGGCCAGTTCCCGCTGCTGCTGGAGCAGGGTGGCGGTGGCGCGATGGACGGCGGCCTCGAGTGACTCCTGCCGTTCCCGGTGGTGCCGCTCCAGCTCCTGCAACCGTTCGACCATGTGATTGTAATTCTCGAATACGGGGAGCAGGACGGGCGTGACGTTTTCTGTCGCGGCGCTCCGGTACTCCTGGCGCGCCAGGTGGGCCATGAGATCGCGGAGGTTGTTCAGGGGCAGAAGGATGCGGCGCCGGAGCAGGAACAGAAGCATCAGACCGAGCAGCGGGATGACGACGGTCAGGGCCGAGGAGACCCGCAGCTCCAGCAGCGCGTTGTTCTGCACATCGCGCAGCAGCGTGTCGTGGGCACGGTATTCCGACACCAGCGCCGTGCGCAGCTCGCCCAGGGCGGCGATGAGGGCGGTCCTGGGATTGCGCTTCAGGTCGTCCAGCAGGATACGGGCCCGGCGCAGGCGCGACGGGGTGTCCTGCACCAGGCTATCGTCGCCGCCCAGCAGCCGATCCAGATCCCTGCGCAAGGCGCCGAAATCCACGTCTCCCGAATCCGCCGAGGTGTCGAGGCTCTCCACCAGGGCTTCCTGGAGCCGCAGCCCGAGGTCCTGGAGCCGGTAGAGGTGCAGCTGATGGGCATGGATGGGATCGAGCCGCTCCAGGCTGCGCCAGGAGGCGCCCACCAGCAGCGCCAGGCTGCAGACCAGCAGTATGGCGGTGATGGCCGCGGGCAGCCAGGCGGAACGCAATAGCAGGGATCGAAGCATCAATGGCTGGCCATGGCGGGGTTTCCATGCATTAAATCGCTGCAGCCAGGTGCTTGCAAACATTCACGGCGCCTCGTCGGATCCTCCCGGACAAACAGGGTTGCCCGGATTCAGCCGGAGCCCCCGGCGTGAATCCCATGCAGGGTCCCTGCCAACCGTGAATCTCAGCGCAGACGCCGGCCCCGGCCCGCCGGGAAGGGATGCCGCGTGGTTGAAAACCGGTTCATATCCACCAGTCGGTGGATATGAACCATGCCGCTTGCCCTTCCTCCGGACCCATCACGGCGGGCTCACAGGGTCCTGATGAGACCGCTCATCTGTTCGATCGTCCGGTCGTAGTCCTGGGCGACAGGAATGCCCGACTTGCCCACATCGCCCACCCGGGCCATCAGTTGCTGCACTTCGCCACGCAGTCTTTTCACCTCGTCGCGGTGGGTCTTGGCCACGTGGCGCTCCGCCTCGTCCAGGTATCCGAGGGCGCTCTCCAGCTCACTGCCGGCCTGGCGCGAGTCATGGGAGGTGAACTGGTCGATGCGGGCGAAATGCACGTGCAGGCGCGCCTCCACCAGGTCGTCCTTGCCCAGGGGCTGGTAGGTGAGGCGCTGCCAGCCCGTATCCACGTAGGACTCGGCCCGCTCGGCCAGGGCCGCGGACTCCTCCCACAGGCGCGACAGGCTGTCGGCCACCGTGCTCCCCCCCGTTTCCAGCCGCTCCTTCACCGCCTGCAGCTCCTCAACCAGGTGGTTGGCAGTATTCCGGGTCGTCTCGTCCATGGACTGGGCGGCGTGATGCAGATAGCGATCGGCCTCGGCCAGGTCGCGCCGCACCGAGTCCACCGCACCGGCCGTGAAATCGCGGGTGGCCTGCCACAGTGATTCCCGGGCCCGGGCCATGGGGGCATCAACGCTGACCGACAGGTAGACCACGCTGTCCTCGGCCTGCTGCAACGCCGTATCGGCCGCCTGCGAGTCCCCCTTGTCCAGGGCGGTCCGCGCCGCTTCGATCCGGTTTCGGGTGCGCTGCAGCGGCAAGTCCACCTCGGTGTAGACCAGCGCCGCGTCGCCGGCGCGCAACTCCTCGTCGGCGGCCTGCTTGTCGCCCTTCTGCAGCCGCTGCTTCGCCTTGTCGATATGTTCCCTGGCCTGCTGTACCGGCACCAGATCCTGGATCTCGTCCAGGGAGCTGTAGATGGGGATCAGATCGGGCAGCACCTGTTCGCTGTCCTCGTATTCCAGGTGTCGCTTGGCGACCCAGATCCGATCCTTGACCGTGGCCGTGGGCAGGGCCGCGCCGATGATCTCGAGCAGCCGGTCCACCTTGCCCAACTGGGTCCTGGCGGACTCGCCGTCCTTGCGGTGGAGGGCGGCACGGGCCTCGGCCACGTGCCGCAGCACCTGGGCCGCGGCCGAGGAGATGGCCGCGGCCTCGTCGGCGCCGAGGTGGGTTGCCGAGGTCACCTTGACCTGTTCCTGGATGGCGGCCGCCTGCGCCGGCAAGACCAGCGTTCCCAGGCCGGCGCCAAGCAAGGCGACGGCAAGCAGCTTGGGTTTCAGGTTGTACATGGTCGTATCCTCCTTGCGGTTGCGACAGGGCAGTCGCGGCTGCCCGGTATCGCATCCGTTGCATCTGCCGTGCCAGCATGGACAGCGGGATTTCAGGGGGGAAACGCCATGATCAGATACCGATGCCGGTGGTTTTGACCCGGCGACGGTGGTGGAACGGCCCATTTCACCAGTCTCCGCGCCGGCAGGAGCACAGCCGGGATCCGGGGGTGAACTTGCCCCGGACCCCGGCGGCGGTCTATATCAATGGCATGGGTTGGAGGCGGCAGACGTCAAGGAGGGAGGACAACGCTATGAAGGTAAAAACACTGTTACTGATGCTGATGGCCGGCAGTCTCCTCGCGTTCGGGAGCGCGTTGGCGGCGGCGATGCCGGTGCAGACCGCCGGAGACATTCGCTATGTCAGCGGCGGCATCGGCAGCGACGAGGTGGCGGCGATCAAGGAGCAGGCCGGCAACTATTCGCTGGTGCTGGAATTCGCCGAACGGGCCGGGAAGCGGGAGCGCTACATCGCCGACGTGGCTGTGGACATCTCCGGAGCACGCGGTGCGCCGGTGCTGAGCGTCCGGACCGACGGGCCGTTCCTGCTGGTGGATCTGCCCGCGGGCAGCTACAAGGTCAGCGCCACCTACAAGGGAAATACCCAGTCCCGCGTCATCCAGGTCGGAAGCGGGACCACCCACGCCGGCTGGTCGTGGGAGGCGGTGGGAGCCGAAGACGAGCCGGTGCGGGCAGCGGACGAGTAGCCCGGAGGGGCATAACGAAAAAAAGCCCGGCACTTGTGGCCGGGCTTTTTTTGTACTGGTGGGCGATGCTGGGTTCGAACCAGCGACCCCTGCCGTGTGAAGACAGTGCTCTCCCGCTGAGCTAATCGCCCCAATTTCGGAATGGCGCGCATTATAGCCGCGGGTAGAGGGGCGGTCAAATGGGGATTGATGCCTTCCGGACGCCGACAGGCAACGGCAACCATCCGCCGCTTGGACTATGATGCAGACGTGGGAACGGCCGTCGAAGAACCGACCAAGGAGTGTCATGTCTGAGCTGAAGCCCCTTGCTCCGGAAGCTCTCTACCAGTCCTGCGATACCAGCCGGCTGGACTTCGAGACTACCGCCGAGCTCGAGGAGATGAAGGAGATGCTGGGCCAGGACCGGGCCCGGAAGGCGATCCATTTCGGCGTCGGTATCCGGGCCGAAGGGTTCAACCTGTTCGTCCTCGGCCCATCCGGTCTGGGGAAGCTGACCCTGGTGCGCCGACTCCTGGAACAGCGCGCGGGGCAGGAGCTCCGTGCACGCGACTGGTGCTACCTGAACAACTTCACCAGTCCCCACAAGCCCCGGGCCCTCAGCCTGCCCCCGGGCCAGGGCCGGCGGCTGCGCGACGATGTGAAGCAACTGGTGGACGAGCTCGGCGGGGCCATTCCCGCCGCTTTCGAGAGCGATGAGTACCGGACCCGCAGGCAGGAGATCCAGGAGGAGTTCGAAACCCGGCAGGAGGCGGCGCTCGCCGAGCTGCAGAAGGAGGCGGAGGCGCACGACATCTCGCTCCTGCGGACCCCGGCAGGCTTTGCCTTCGCACCCATGCGCGAGGGTGAGGTGCTCACCCCGGATCAGTTCCATGAGTTGAACGAGGAGGAGCAGCAGCGGGTCGAGGCGGTGGTCTCCACCCTGCAGGAGCACCTGCAGCGCATCCTGCTGAAGATTCCCCAGTGGCGCAAGCAGGTGCGCGACAAGGTGCGTGAGCTCAATCGCGAAATCACCTTCTCCGCGGTCGGCCACCTGATGGAGCACCTGCATGAAACCTACGTGGCGCTGCCCGAGGTGCTGGAGCACCTGAAGGAGCTGGAGCAGGACGTCATAGAAAACGCGGAGAATTTCCGCAAGATGGCGGAAAGTCCGGGCGAGGAGGAGGAGGGGAAGGGGCTGCGCGGCTCGCTCCAGCACCGCTATGAAGTGAACCTCATCGTGGAGAATGCCGATCACGGCGAGGCACCGGTGGTCTACGAGGATAATCCCAGCTTCCAGAACCTGGTGGGAAGGGTGGAGCATGTGGCCCAGATGGGCACCCTGGTTACCGATTTCACCCTCCTCAAGCCCGGCGCATTGCACCGGGCCAACGGTGGCTACCTGATCATCGATGCGCGCCGGGTACTGACCCAGCCGTTCTCCTGGGAGGGCCTGAAACGGGCGCTGTTCTCCCGGCAGATCCGGATCGAATCGGTGGCCCAGTTCTTCAGCCTGGTCAGCACCGTCTCCCTGGAGCCGGAACCCATCCCCCTCGACGTGAAGGTGGTCCTGGTGGGGGACCGGCTGCTCTACTACCTGCTCAGCCAGTACGACCCGGACTTCGACAAGCTGTTCAAGGTGGCGGCCGATTTCGAGGAGCATATCGACCGCACCCCGGAGGGCACCCGGAGCTACGCGCGCCTCATCGGAACCCTGGCCCGGGAGCACTCGCTGCTGCCCCTGGACCGTGCAGCCGTCGCCCGGGCGATAGAGCACGGTGCCCGGACGGCCGGTGACAGCGAGCGGCTCTCCACCCACGTGGGCAACATCGTGGATCTGCTCCGTGAGGCCCATCACTATGCCTCGGAGGCCGGGCGCGAGGTCATCACGCGACCGGACATTCAGACCGCCATCGACGCCCGCATCCACCGCTCGGACCGGCTGCGCGAACGCATCTATGCCGAGATCCAGCGCGGCACCATCAACATCCGGACGGAGGGTGTGGAGGTGGGACTGGTGAACGGACTGTCGGTCATCGATCTCGGCAACTTCGCCTTCGGCCAGCCCTCGCGCATCTCCGCCACCGCCCGCTTCGGCGAGGGAGAGGTCGTGGACATCGAGCGCGAGGTGGAAATGGGTGGTTCCATCCATTCCAAGGGCGTGCTCATCCTGTCCCACTACCTGGCCGCCCGCTATGCCCGTGACCGGCCCCTGTCCCTCTCCGCCAGCCTGGTCTTCGAGCAGTCCTACGGAATGGTGGAAGGCGACAGCGCGTCGGTGGCGGAGCTCTGCGCCCTGCTGTCGGCCCTGGCCGGCGCGGGGGTGAAGCAGTCCCTCGCCGTCACCGGCTCGGTCAACCAGCACGGCCAGGTGCAGGCCATCGGCGGTGTCAACGAGAAGATCGAGGGTTACTTCGACATCTGCAATGCCCGCGGCCTGACCGGGGAGCAGGGGGTCCTGATTCCCCGCACCAACGTTCCCCACCTCATGTTGCGCGAGGATGTGGTCGCAGCCTGTCGTGAGGGTCGATTCCACGTCTACCCGCTGGATACGGTGGACCAGGCCGCCGCCCTGCTGACCGGGCTGCCTGCGGGAGAGGCCGACAGCGAGGGCAGATACCCCGAGGGCAGCCTCAACCGCCGGGTGGATGATCGCCTCGATGAACTCTACCACCTGCGTCTCGAGCTGATGGAGCACAAGCATGACTCCGGCGGCGAAACCTCCTGAACCGGAGCCGGGTAATACCCATGTGATCCGCCGCATACTCGTGGCCCTGGACGCCTCGCCCCACAGCCGGGAAGCACTGGAGGCGGCCGTCGAGCTGGCAGTACGCTACCGGGCCGAGCTGCTCGGGCTGTTCGTGGAGGATGCCAATCTCCTGCGCCTGGCGGAGCTGCCCTTCACCCGCGAGGTGGGTCTCTCCTCGGGCATGCCCCGGCGCCTGGACGCCCTGCAGCTGGAACAGAGCCTGCGGGCCCAGGTCCGGCTGATAGAGAAGCTGCTGCGCCAGAGTCTCCGGCATGGGCAGATCGCGGGTTCGCTCCGGGTGGTGCGCGGGCGGATCGTCACGGAACTGCTGGTTGCGGCCCGGGATGCCGACCTGGTCGTGCTGGGTCGGGGAGGGAATCCCCACCGCCGCATCATCGGCAGCAACCTGCGACAGGTCCTGGAGTCCACACTGGAAACGCCGTTGCTGGTCGGGCGGAAGGCTCCGCCCGGACGCCCGGTGCTGGTGCTGTTCGACGGCGGTGAACCCGCGTACCGCGCACTCGCCGCGGCACTTCAGCTGGCGCGGCGGGAGCGGGACGGGCTGGTGGTGCTGATACCGAGGGTCGGTGGAGCGGAAGCCGAGTCCCTGCGCGAACTGGCCGGACGATGGCTGGAACAGCAGGGGGCGCAGGCGCGCTTCCTGTTCATCCAAGGTGCTTCACCCGAGATGCTGCAGCGCGCGGTGGAAACCGAGCAGGGCCGGATTCTCGTAACCCATGCCCCCACCCGCGGCATGAGTTCCGATCTCGACCTCACCGAGCACCTGCTGGGCGGGCTGAGCTGTTCGCTCCTGTTGATACGCTGACACCAGGCGCTGGTGGAGCGCCGGGCAACGGGGAACATGACGCCCGACCCGTGACCTCACCAGCCGCGCCAGCCGGGCGGGGACGTTGCAGGACAGGGCGGGGGTGTCAGTCTTCCCGATCGATGTCGTTGAAGGGACCTGACCAGTTTTCCGGACGCTGGGCTTCCCCGTAGTTGACCTCCTCCGGCTCCAGGTCATCGAACGGTGCGGACCAGTCCTCGGGCTCCGCACTGGGCTCCAGCATCAGTTCGGTCCAGGTATCGGCATCGATCTCCTCCACCTCGCCCTCGAAATACTGGATACCGATGGTGCCGCTGTCCTCGTCCAGGGCGACCACCTCGAACAGGTCACCCGTCTCGAGGTTGCAGTACCATTCACCCACAACGGGACGGTAGCTTTCGGCCATGGCTGCATCCTCCATCATCCTGTGGCCCCCTGTAACCCAGTGTACTGCGTCGCCCCTGGAAGCACATCCGATCATCCCTGTCGGCGCCGACGCATGGTGCGATGAGCAGCAACGGGCGGCCGCGGCCGGCGGCAGATCACCCGCTGATTCCGGGCCCGCGAGGCGCGCTCCCGGTCCACGTACCTTACCAATAGGAGTCTTTGCGGCGGATTGCAAGCGATCGGTGACCCCGCCGGCGCGGCCACCCCCCATCCAGGCCGCACCGCGCCAGGCGGGGTGGCGAGGAGCGGGTCTAAGCGCCGGCCGCGCCGGTGTTGCGTTGTTCGAAGGGGCAGTTCGCCCCACCGTCCACCGCACCTTGCCCAGGGGCCGCTGGGTGAGATCCCGGGCTCGGTTTTGTCCGGGGCCGGTCGGGTATGCCAGACTGACGCGACGCAAGCCCCCGACTGCCGATCGCCGGCGGGGCGGGGACTGGACCCGGGAACGCCCTGCACAGAGACAGCGAGCTACCACACATGCCACGGATTGTTGTCGACCTTGGCCGTCAGCGGCTGATCCTGGAGCAGGATGGGGCCCGGTTCGAGTATCCCGTGTCCACCGCCCGCAACGGCGCCGGCGAGCGATCCGGCAGCGGCTGCACACCGCGGGGGCTGCACCAGGTCCGCGCCCGGATCGGCAGCCATTGCCCGCCCGGCGCCGTCTTCGTCGGCCGTCGGCCCACCGGGGAGATCTACACTCCGGAGCTGGGCGCGCGATATCCCGACCGTGACTGGATACTGACCCGGATCCTGTGGCTGAGCGGCCTGGAACCGGGACTCAACCGCCTCGGGTCCGTGGATACCATGCGCCGCTACATCTACATCCATGGCTGTCCGGACGAGCTGCCCATGGGGGTGCCGTTGTCCCATGGCTGCATACGCATGCGCAACCGCGACCTGGTGGAGCTGTTCGATCGCACGCCGGTGGGCACGCGGGTTCTCATCGTCGAGTAGTCCCGGGGCGGCGCCACGCCCGGCGGGACAGCGGCGGAGGCCATCCGGGATGCGCGGGCTGTGCTATTCTTGCGGTCCGCTCCGGCAGCCGGGAACCGTGTCCGATGGCCACCCAGCAACGTCTTTTCAAGGTCCTTTTCCACAACCAGGGCTCCCTGTACGAAATCTATGCGCGCAAGGTTACCCAGGGTTCGCTGTTCGGATTTGTCGAAGTGGAGGACCTCGTGTTCGGCGAGAAGAGCGCGCTGCTGGTGGACCCGGTGGAGGAACGCCTCAAAACCGAGTTCCTCGGCGTGTCGCGCACCTTCATCCCGCTGCATTCGGTGGTACGCATCGACGAGGTGGATCGTGAAGGTCCCGCCAAGGTCATCGAGCTCGGCGATTCGGCCGTGGTCACCCCGTTCCCGTTTCCCGTGCCGCCCCCGGACAAGGGACCCGGAAAACGCTGATGGGGTCCGCGACCGGCGCCGTTCCGCTTGCTCCCCCGTCATGAATCCGTAATCATCCCGTGCACAGCACAACAATAATGGAACAGGGGGTGGGAGACGCCATGTCACTGGGGCCCGTGATGCTGGACCTGCAGGGACTGCAGCTGGACGCCGAGGAGCGCGAACTGCTGCGTCACCCGGCAGTCGGCGGCGTGATACTGTTCAGCCGCAACTTCAGCGATCCGGAGCAGATCCAGGCGCTGGTGACGGAAATCCACACCCTGCGCGAGCCGCGGCTCCTGGTGGCGGTGGACCAGGAGGGGGGACGGGTCCAGCGTTTCCGCGAAGGGTTCACCCGGATTCCTCCCGCCGCCCGCCTCGGGGCGCTGTTCGAGCAGGAACCCAAGCGTGCGTTGCGCCTGGCGGAAACCGGCGGCTGGCTCATGGCCGCGGAGCTGCGGGCGGTGGGGGTGGATCTCAGCCTGGCACCCGTTCTCGACCTGGGCCGGGGTCTCAGCGAAGTCATCGGCGACCGTGCCTTTCATCGCCTGCCGGACACGGTCACCCGGCTGGCCCAGGCATGGATCGAGGGTATGCACCGGGCCGGCATGGCCGCCACCGGCAAGCACTTTCCCGGCCACGGTTCGGTGGCCGCCGACTCCCATGTGGATATTCCCCGCGACGAGCGCCGGCTCGAGGAGCTGCTGCTGGAGGACGTGGTGCCCTTCGAGCGGCTGTGCCGGAGCGAACTCGCGGCCATCATGCCCGCCCACGTGGTCTATCCCCACGTGGACCCCATGCCGCCGGGCTTCTCGCGGCACTGGCTGCAGGAGATCCTGCGCCGGCGACTCGGCTTCCAGGGGGTCATCTTCAGCGATGACCTGACCATGGAGGGTGCCCGGGTGGCCGGCGATACGGAATCCGCCGCCGAACTCGCCCTGGAGGCGGGCTGCGACATGGTGCTGGTCTGCAACGACCGGGCCGCCACCCACCGGGTGCTGGATCGACTCCGCAACCATGACGACCCCACCGCGCATCTGCGCCTGGTCCGGCTGCACGGCCGGCCCGCGCCGTTGCGTCCCGAACTGATGCAGTCCCAGGCCTGGAAGCAGGCGGTCAACGCCGTGGCCGGACTCGAACCACCCCAGTCACTCGACCTGGTCTGACTCCGGCGCCGGGCGGGCAAGCGCCGGATTCCTCCTCTCCCGGCGGCTTCGCACCGCACATCGGGGCCGATGCCCCGCGCCCCGTATCCATGCGCTGATCTGCCCACCCGCGGTCGCTGCGGCGGACTCCGTTGCGGCGCTCTCCGGCGAGGGATGGCTTCCGGACATCCGTTTTGTGAACCGCGTCACATCGGAGAGCGTGGACATTTGCTTTTAACCCCCTATTGCCCATACTTGGGTCAAGGCAAAAAGGCTCTTCTATGTGCCTGTTTCAGATGTATTTTTTTTGATCTTTGCCAGTTCACTCAATGGGTCACCAGCGTACCAAGGGGGTTCGCCATGTCTTTTGAAAGCAAGAAGTTCCAGGGCAGTGTCCAGGCCTACTACGAGCAGCTGACCACCCGTTTCGACATGGAGCACGGCATCATCTGGCTCTACATGCACGCCGCTCCGCGACCCTGTTTCACCCCGCGCCTGCTCGAGGACCTGCGCAAGTACCAGCGCATCCTGGAAAACCACGGCGGCCGCTTCCCGGCCAACGGTGAGCTCCTCCCCGTCAACTACCAGGTGCTCACCTCCGACGTTCCGGGCGTCTACAATCTCGGCGGGGATCTCAGCCTGTTCATGTCGTTGATCCGGGAACGGGATCGCACCGGCCTGCTGAAGTACGCCACCGCCTGCATCGACGTTCTCTTCCCCAACGCCATCAACTACAACCTGCCCCTGACCACCATCTCCCTGGTCAAGGGGCAGGCCCTCGGCGGCGGCTTCGAGGCGGCCCTGTCCAGCAACGTGGTAATCGCCGAACGCGGTTCCCAGATGGGACTGCCGGAGATTCTGTTCAACCTGTTCCCCGGCATGGGCGCCTACAGCCTGCTGGCGCGCCGCATCGATCCCATCCGTGCCGAGCAGCTGATCCTGGGCGGCCGGATTCATACCGCCGAGGAGCTGTTCGAGATGGGCGTCGTGGACATCCTCGCCGAGGAGGGGGAGGGCGAGGAGGCGGTCTACCGCTACGTGCGCAAGCACAGCCGTTCCCGCATCGGCCAGCTGGCCATGCAGCGGGTGCGCCAGCGCTACAACCCCGTCACCCATGCCGAGCTGATGGACATCACCCGCATCTGGGTCGACGCGGCCATGCAGCTGGAAGCCAAGGACCTGAAGGTGATGGAGCGGCTCGTCCGCGCCCAGGACAAGGCCTTCAGCGACGAGAAGAAGGGCGAAAACGCCCACGAGGTGGCCTGAAGAACACGCGGGCGGACTGGAACCCGAATTCACCACGAAGTCACGAAGTACACGAAGCGGCCGATCACGAAGGGACCGGCCGGTGCGGGTTCGGCGGCCGGCGGGGTCTGGCCGCCGAATCATTCATCGCGCCCTGGGATCCCGACGGAGGCCCGGTCGGTTGGGCGGGGCTTCGTGACCTCCGTGCCTTCGTGGTGAGAGCATGACACCTGCGTGGCGCGGGCAGGTCCGGGCGGGAGCGATCAGGCGTGCGCGGCGTTGCGCCGGCGCAGATACTCGCGCAGGGCTTCACGGGTCTGCTCGAACTCGCGGAACAGCCCCTCGAGGCGTTGGCGCATCAGCCCCGGGTCACCGAGCCGGGTGGCCCGTGAGAGCTGGGAGCAGGCTTCGTAGAGGGTATCGGCGCCGAGGCTGCCGGCACTCCCGGCGATGGCGTGGAGGATGTCGCGCGCCTCTTCGAAGGCACAGCGGTCAACGGCCGGGCGCAGCCGTCCCAGCAAATCCTCGGTGTCGCTGATGAATCCGTCGATGAGCTCCTCGAGGAAATCGCTGCCCTGGGCCAGCCGTTCCAGGTGCTCGAGCGTCTGCGGGCTGAGGCTGCCGCCCGCAACGGGGGCCGACGGTTTGTCCGTCGATTGAACAGGCGACGTGGGGAGCTTCTCCATGGTGGGTCTGCTCTCTTCCTTTTCCGGTGTCAGGCGGCGAATCGCCTCCAGCAACAGGCGCGGTTCGATCGGCTTGGTGAGATAGGAGTCGGCGCCGGCCTCCTCGCACTCGCGCATTGCCTCGGTGGTCGCATTGGCGGTGAGGACAATGAAGGGCAGGTGCCCGGACTGGGTCGGCATCATGCGGTAGATCTTCATCGCCTGCAGGCCGTCCATCACCGGCATCTGCATGTCGATGATGACCAGATCGTAGCTGTCGCTCTCCAGCGCGTCGAGAACCTCCTCGCCGTTGCCGACGATGCGGGAGGTGTGCCCGGCCCGTTCGAGTATGCGCTGGATGACCTTCTGGTTGGTCCGGTTGTCCTCGCCCACGAGAATGTTCAGCCGGGCGCCGTCGCAGGCCGCCGCCAGGTGCTCGGAGAGCCGCACCACGTCGTCCGTGGGCGCCTGTTCGGACCGCGCCGCGTGCAGCGCATTGAACAGCAGCGGCTTGGCCACGGGATGGTGGAGCAGGGCGGAATAGCCGCCCTGGAGCAGTTGTTCCTGCTGCAGATGGTCGAGTCCGCCATGGATCAGCACCAGCGAGACCTGGCGCAGCGCCGTTTCTCCCGCCACCGCGGAGGCGAACTGCTGGGGCGTCATGTCCAGGTAGCGGGCATCGGCCAGCACGATGTGGTGAGGTGTGCCCTTGTTGGCGGCGTCAACGAGTCGGGCGAAGGCCTGGGCGCAGGAGGGACAGGAGTCGGAGCTGACGCCCCAGCCGGCGAGGAAGTCGGCGACTATCCGCCGGTCCGCCGAGGGAACGGCCACCTGCAGCACCCGGGTGTCGCTGAGGCTCATGGGCGGACCGCCCGCCTGCCGCATCACCGCCTGCTTCTCCAGCGGCAGCTCGAACCAGAAGGTGGTGCCCCGGTTCTCCTCGCTCTCCACGCCGATCTCGCCGCCCATCAGCCCGACCAGCTGCTTGGCGATGGTGGTGCCCAGGCCGGTCCCCCCGTAACGGCGGGTATGGGAGTCGTCGGCCTGGGTGAAGCTGTCGAAGATGCGTGCCCTGGCGTCGGCGGGAATCCCGATGCCCGAATCGATCACCTCGAACCGCAGCCTGACGGCGGTCTCGTTCTCCGACAGCCGATGCACCCGGATCTCGACCCCGCCCTCCTCGGTGAATTTCACCGCGTTGCCGGCCAGGTTGATCAGGATCTGGCGCATGTGCAGGGCGTCGCCCAGGAGCAGGAAGGGTGTCTCGGGCGAGATGTGCACGGTGAACATCAGCCCCTTCGCACGCGCCTGGGGGATGAGCATGGCGGCGGTGCCGTTGACCAGTGCGTGCAGATCGAACTCGGTCCGCTCCAGGACCAGCTTCTCCGCCTCGATCTTGGAGATGTCGAGAATGTTCTCGATGAGGGAGAGCAGGGTTCTGGCCGAGGCGTGGATGGTCTGCGCCAGGTCCTTCTGCTCGGTATTGAGGCGCGTGTCCATGAGCAGATCGCTCATGGCGATGACGCCGTTGAGCGGCGTGCGGATCTCGTGGCTCATGTTGGCCAGGAACCGGCTCTTGGCCTTGTTGGCCTGGTTCGCCCGTTCCACGGCATCCTCCAGGCGGTGCAGCAGGGTCGCCACGTAGGGAGGAATGAGGAACAGGGTGAACAGCATGGCCATGGCCAGGATGCGGTGGGTCGCCCAGTAGTCGTTGAGCATGATCACCGCGATGAACCCGGTCAGGCTGATGAGCGTGGCCACGTAGAGATAGCGGGCGCCGAAACGGAAACCGTTGCCGAGTGTCACCCACAGGTAGATGCCGAACAGCGGCGCACCCGTCTCCCCGAGCATGTACATGGCGTAGGAGGTGGCGCCCAGGTCCAGCACCATGCCCAGCACCCGGCGTCGGGGCGCGATGCCGGGATGGGTCAGGATCCAGCCCAGCAGGCCGAAAGTGGCGGCCAGGAACAGCGCCGAGGCGACCAGCACACTGGCCTCGTGGGATTCGATGACGCCGTCGGCGAAGGCCGAGTAGACCAGGTAACCCACGGCGATCGACCCGAGCAGGGTACGCAGGAACGCCTGCTCGCGCTCGGGATCGGCCTGCCGGCGCCGGCGCACCCGCATTACCGCTTTCAGGGTTGTGGACAGGGGCATCGAGCTCTCTTCGGTCTCTCGGTTGGAACCTGAACCGCATGATTCGGAAGGGCGCAGCCAGCGTGGCTGGCCCCGCGGGAGGCGGCCACGCTGAAGATACCCCAGCCTGCGTGGCGTTTCACCCGGCGCGCGCCATCCACCCGCTGGTGCGGTGCGGGTACACCGGACAGCCCGGCCCGGCCCATGAAGTCAGGCCGCGCGGAATTCGCCACTCACTTTGGCAAAGTAAAGCCTAAACAAAGAGATAGCACAAGTCCGCGCGTGCCGGGGTGTGACCGGTCACTCGGCTTCTTCGAGCCGCCCCATGTCGGGCAGCTGACGCTGCACTTCGAACACCCGGCTGTGATCGGAGAGAAAGGCTTCCACGCAGCGGGGATCGAAATGGCGACCGACCTGGGTGGTGAGGTAGTCCATGGCGTCTTCGCTGGACCAGGCGGGCTTGTAGGGACGGACGGTGGTCAGGGCATCGTAGACGTCGGCAACCGCCACCACGCGGGCCGCAAGGGGAATGCGGTCACCGGCGAGCCCCTGGGGATAGCCGCTGCCGTCGTAGCGCTCGTGGTGGTTGAGGGCGATGATCGCCCCCATCTGCAGGTATTTCGAGGGACTGCCCTTCAGTATCTCGTAACCCATCCGGGTATGGGCCTTCATGACCTCGCGTTCCCGATCGGTCAACCGGCCCCGCTTGAGGAGAATGCTGTCGGGAATACCGATCTTGCCGATATCGTGCATCGGCGCCGCCTGTTCGATCACCTCGCTCTCCTGCGGCAGGAGCCCCAGCTGATCGGCGATGAGGCGGGAGTACTTGGCCATGCGCAACACGTGGTTGCCGGTGTCCACATCGCGGTATTCACCGGCCTTGGCCAGGCGCAGCAGCGTTTCGTACTCGCGGGTACGTATCTCGGCGGTGGCCAGGGCCACCTGCTGCTCCAGCCACTTGGCGCGGTCCTTGATGATGCGCTGCTGGCGGCGCAGGGTCAGCAGGTTGCGGCAGCGCGCCTGGACCTCGTAGTGGTCGATGGGCTTGGTGAGAAAATCGGTGGCGCCGGCCTCCAGCGCCTGGTAGCGGATGTTGCGATCCTCCACCACCGTAATCACCACCAGGGGAATGTCGGCTCCGTGGGGAGTGGCCCGGAACCGGCGGGTGAACTCGACGCCGTCGAGCTCGGGCATCTTGTAGTCCGTGATGACCAGATCCGCCTGGGCTTCACGGGACCATTCCAGCGCCTCAAGGGGATTGGCGAAGGTGACGATGTCGAGACCGTTTTCAATCTTCTGCACAAGCTCGGCAAGGATCTTGCGGCTGGTGAACTGGTCGTCGACGATTAGAACGGTTGACATGATCCGTGCGCGGCCCCGTGGCATGGCTGGAATGCAGCGCTGCATTGGCGAAGAATACGGCTGCGGTCTTGATTAATGTAGCCCCATCCCGGGACGGAGACCAACGCCGGTGTCAAGCCCCGTGAAGGGTATCACAGTAACCGCGGCGGGCGGAGGCACTGGCGGTGCGGTGGAACGCCGGCAACCTGCCAGGTTTTTCGGCGCCAATCCCCCCGCTTCCAGCGGGCGCGTCGAGGCGGAGGGAAATCGAATCCGCCGCCCCGGCAGGCAACCGTTCCCCGGCATTGCCGCGGCTGGGCGTTCGGTCCCCGGCAAACGCCGCGACATCCCGAACGCAGCGGCCCGGGCGAGTCGTCACAGGGTCTCGATCTGGGCCTTCTGCGCCTCCAGTTTCTCCAGGGCCGAGCGCACCTCCAGCGCCCGCTGCCGTTCCTTCTCCACCACCTCGGCGGGCGCCTTGTTGACATAGTTGGGATTGGCCAGCTTGCCCTCGGCGCGTTCCAGGTCCTTGCCCAGGCGGGCGATCTCCTTGCCCAGCCGGGTGAGCTCGGCATCCTTGTCGATGAGTCCGGCCATGGGGATCAGGATGCGCATCCCGCCGACCAGGGCGGTGGCGGAAACCGGCGGCCGGGCACCCGCTTCGAGCCAGGCCACCGATTCCAGCCGGGCGAGGGTGGAGAGAAAGGCCCGGTTCTCCTCCAGGCGTCGCCGGTCCTCTTCCCCGCCATGGTCCAGGAGCACCGCCAGCGGCTTGCCGGGGGCGATGTTCATCTCCCCGCGGATGCTGCGTACCCCGATGATGAAGGCCTGCACCCATTCCATGTCCGCGACGGCCTGCGCGTCCTCCTTTCCGGCCTCGGCCTGCGGATAGGGCTGCAGCATGATGGTGGAGCCGGACTTGCCGGCCAGCGGCGCCACGCGCTGCCAGATCTCCTCGGTGATGAAGGGCATCAGCGGATGGGCCAGGCGCAGCAGGGCCTCCAGCACCCGGACCAGGGTGCGCCGCGTGCCGCGGCGGGCCTCCTCGCTGCCGGACTCGGTGGTGAGCACCGGCTTGGAGAGCTCCAGGTACCAGTCGCAGTACTCGTTCCAGGTGAACTCGTAGATGGCCTGGGCGGCGAGATCGAAGCGGTAGGCCCCGATGGACTCCGCCACCGTGCGCTCGGTCTGCTGCAGCCGGCTGATGATCCAGCGATCGGCCAGGGACAGCTCCACCGGCTCATTCCCGCGGCCCGTGTCCTGGCCTTCGGTGTTCATCAGCACGTAGCGGGCGGCATTCCAGAGCTTGTTGCAGAAGTTGCGATAGCCCTCGATGCGCCCGAGATCGAACTTGATGTCGCGGCCGGTGGAGGCCAGGGCGCAGAAGGTGAAACGCATGGCATCGGTCCCGAAGGCGGGAATGCCGTCGGGGAAATCCTTGCGGGTCATCTTCTCGATGGCCTTCGCCATCTGCGGCTGCATCAGCCCGCTGGTGCGCTTGGCCACCAGGCTGTCCAGTTCGATGCCGTCGATGAGATCGATGGGGTCCAGCACGTTGCCCTTGGACTTGGACATCTTCTGGCCGTGGGCGTCGCGCACCAGGCCATGGATGTAGACCTCGCGGAAGGGGACGTCACCGGTGAACTTCAGTCCCATCATGATCATCCGGGCGACCCAGAAGAAGATGATGTCGAAGCCGGTCACCAGCACCGAGGTGGGGTAGAAGGTGGCGTACTCCGGCGTCTCGCGGGGCCAGCCGAGGGTGGAGAAGGGCCACAGGGCCGAGGAGAACCAGGTGTCCAGCACGTCCGCATCCTGGGTCAGGGGCACCGCTTCGCCCAGGCCGTGCCTCTCGCGCACCTCCGCCTCGCTGCGGCCCACGTAGAACCGGCCGTCGGCGTCATACCAGGCCGGGATGCGGTGTCCCCACCAGATCTGGCGGCTGATGCACCAGTCCTGGATGTTCTCCAGCCACTGGAAGTAGGTCTTCTCCCAGTTCTCGGGGATGAAGCGGATGTTCCCGCCGCGGACCGCCTCGATGGCGGGCCGGGTGATGGCGGCCAGCCCGCCGGGACGGCCGTCGGGCTGGGTCTCGCGGGTGAGGTCCACGAACCACTGGTCGGTGAGGTAGGGTTCGATGACCGCGTGGGAGCGATCGCCGCGGGGCACCATCAGCTTGTGGGGATCGATCTTCTCCAGCAGGCCCGCCGCCTCGAGGTCCTGGACGATCCGTTCGCGGGCGTCGAACCGGTCCAGGCCGCGGTAGCGCTCCGGCATCTCGGCATTGATCCGCGCGTCCACGGTGAAGACGTTGATGAGCGGCAGGTCGTGGCGCTGGCCCACGGCGTAGTCGTTGAAATCGTGCGCCGGGGTGATCTTCACGCAGCCGGTGCCGAACGCCGGATCCACGTAGTCGTCGGCGATGATGGGGATGTCGCGCTCCGCCAGCGGCAGGCGCACCATCCTGCCCACCAGGTGGCGGTAGCGCTCGTCATCCGGGTGGACCGCCACGGCGGTGTCGCCGAGCATGGTCTCGGGCCGCGTGGTGGCCACCACCAGGTGGCCCGAGCCGTCGGCCAGGGGATAGCGCATGTGCCAGAGGGAGCCGTCCTCCTCCTGGGACACCACTTCCAGGTCGGAGACCGCCGTGTGCAGCACCGGGTCCCAGTTCACCAGGCGCTTGCCGCGGTAGATGAGGCCCTCATCAAAGAGCCGGACGAACACCTCGATCACGGCCTCGGAGAGCCCTTCGTCCATGGTGAAGCGTTCGCGGCTCCAGTCCAGCGAGGCGCCCATGCGGCGCAGCTGGCGGGTGATGGTGCCGCCGGACTGCTCCTTCCACTCCCAGATCCGCTCGACGAACGCCTCCCGCCCGAGATCGTGGCGGGTCTTGCTCTCCACGTTGAGCTGACGTTCCACCACCATCTGGGTGGCGATGCCGGCGTGGTCGGAACCGGCCTGCCAGAGGGTGCGGTCGCCCCGCATGCGGTGGTAGCGGGTGAGCGCGTCCATGATGGTGTCCTGGAACGCGTGCCCCATGTGCAGGCTCCCGGTCACGTTGGGCGGCGGGATCATGATGCAGTAGGGGGCGCCCTCGCCGCTGGGGGCGAAGTAGCCGTTGTTCTCCCAGGTCTCGTACCAGCGCTGCTCGATGGAATGGGGATCGTAGGTCTTGTCCATGATGGTCCGAATCAACAACAAAGGGCGGACGGCAGGCAGGGCGCGCCATGCCGTGTCGACGGTTCAGTAACCGGTGAGTGGAAAATGCAGCATTATAACGTAACGTCAGTCGTCGCGCGGGCCATCTCCAGCGCTGTCCCCGTGACTCCGGGCGGCCTGCCCGAGCGCGGTATCGAGCCGCTCGCGCAGCCGCGGCGCCAGTTCCGATACCAGCCGCGCCGCCAGGTGGTCCGCCTCCCGGCGCAGGGTGTCGGCGAGCTCCTGGCGGACCGCGCCCAGCAGGGCGGCGGTGAGCTGCTCCGCCAGCAGACGCTCATCCGCGCCGGTCGCGGGCGGGGGGGGAAGGGGGGCTTCGCTCTCCGTGCCCCCGGCCGGCGGGACTGAGTCGGGGGCCGGGCGCCCGGGCTGAACCACCTCGTCGAGGACGGGGATCGCCTCCGGATCCGGAGGCTGCTCGCGGCTCATGGCTGCTTCTCCCGCAGATCGTGCGTATTGAGGGGATAGCCGCGCTCACGATAGAACCGGTAGTGCTCACGGCCAAGCCGGGTGGTTTCGGGATCCTGGGTGACGATTTCGACAACCCGGGGATAGCCGCTGAAGAAGGCCGGCACCTCCGGAGCGAGATTGACCAGCACGTCGGCAGCGGGCCAGGTCTCCTCCCCATGACCGATCCGGATCAGTTCCGGGCCGTTGCCGCCGGCGAGCAGCCGGTGGGGCAGAAAGCTGTCCTGGCGCCAGGTCCACAGCAGGTCGTCGAGAGCCTGCGCCTCGTCCCCGGATCCGGCATGCAGGTGAATCCGGTAGCCGCGCCCATAGGCCTTCTCCACCACCCGGCAGGCGAACCGGGCGCGCACCTCGCGGCGCGGTTCGGAGAGGATGTAGAAATCGACCCGGGTCATCGCCGCCTGTCCCCGCCCGTCCCGTTCACTCGCCCTGGCCGCAGCAGTTCAGCAGGTACTGGGTGAGCATGGGGACGGGCCGGCCGGTGGCCCCTTTCTCCTTGCCGCTCTTCCACGCGGTGCCGGCGATGTCGAGATGGGCCCAGTGGTAATTGCCGGTGAAGCGGGAGAGGAAGCAGGCCGCGGTGACGGCGCCGGCCTCGCGCCCGCCGACGTTGGCCATGTCGGCGAAGTTGGTGTCGAGCTGCTCCTGGTACTCCTCCCACAGGGGCAGCTGCCAGCAGCGATCGGCGCTCTCCGTGCCGGCGGCGAGGAGGTCGTGCGCCAGCGGGTTGTGATTGGAGAACAGGCCCGTGGCCGCGTTGCCCAGGGCGATCACGCAGGCGCCGGTCAGCGTGGCCACGTCGATGACCACCGCCGGCTCGTAGCGCTCGGCGTAGGTCAGGGCATCACAGAGGATCAGCCGGCCCTCGGCATCGGTGTTCAGGATCTCGATGGTCTGCCCCGAGAGGCTGGTCACCACGTCCCCCGGCTTGCTGGCATTGCCGTCGGGCAGGTTCTCGCAGCTGGGCACGAGGCCCACCAGGTTGATGGGCATCTGCAGCTCCAGCGCCGCGGTCAGGGTGCCGATCACCGCCGCCGCACCGGCCATGTCGAACTTCATCTCGTCCATGGCCGCGCCCGGCTTGATGGAGATGCCGCCGGAGTCGAAGGTGATGCCCTTGCCCACCAGGACCACCGGCGCCTGCCCCTTGGGTCCGCCCCTGTACTCCACGATGATGAACTTGGGCGGCTGGCGGCTGCCCCGGGTCACCGAGAGCAGGGCGCCCATGCCGAGCTTTTCCATGTCCGCCTGCTCCAGCACCGTGGTCTTGACGTTCTTGTAGACCTTCGGCATCGAACGCGCCTGCTCGGCGAGATAGGTGGGCGTGCAGTGATTGCCGGGCAGGTTGGCCAGCTCCTTGGCCAGTCGCACGCCGGTGGCGATGGCCTGTCCCTGGCGCACGGCCGCCTCGCCGGGGGCGAGATCGCGCCGGGTGGGCACATTGAGCACGAACTTGCGCAACGGCCGCCGCGGCGGCTTCTTCTCGGTCTTGAAACGATCGAACCGGTAGACGGTCTCGTTGGCCGCCTCCACCGCCTTGCGCACCTTCCAGGCGATATTGCGGCCCTTCAGGCCGAGCTCGGTCAGGAAGCAGACCGCCTCCATGGCACCGGTTTCATTGAGGGTATTGACCGCCGTGGCGACGGCCTTCTTGTAGACGGCCTCGCTGAAGTCCCGCTCCCGGCCGCACCCCACCAGCAGCACCCGGTCGCTGAGCATCCCGGGCACGTTGTGCAGCAGGAGGGTCTGTCCCGGCTTGCCTTCGAGGTCGCCGCGGCGCAGCAGGTTGCTCAGGAACCCGTCGCTGATCTTGTCGATCTGCTGGGCCGCGGGGGAGAGCCGGCGGGGCTCGAACACGCCCGCCACCACACAGGCACTGCGCTGTTTTTCCGGGTTGCCGCTCTTGACACTGAATTCCATAGCCTCTCCCGATGCAGACAAGCGAAGACGGTTCGTGGATAATCAGCACGACGGTACCCGGTCAGCTGCCTGAAACGGAGTCCCGCGGCTGTGAAACAGGCGGAAAAGTATGATTTTTGCCGCCTTTTTGAGCTTATCGGCTAGTTTACCAAGAAATAACCAACGTGAAAGGGCGCGGCGCGTCCGCCATAACCCAAACAAGAAGCCGGCCTTGATCATCCCCCGCTACATCGCCCGGTCCGTACTCACCAGCGTGGCCGGCATCTCGACGCTCCTTCTGGCCGTGCTGGTCAGCAACCGCTTTGTCAACTATCTCGCCGAGGCGGTCAGCGGCCAGTTCTCCGGCGAAGGCATCCTGGTGCTGCTGCTGCTCAAGCTGCCGGCCTATCTCGGGCAGATGCTGCCCCTGGCCCTGATGCTGGCCATTCTCATGGTATTCGGCCGGCTCTACCGCGACCAGGAGATGTTCGTCTTCTTCTCCAGCGGCATCGGACCCGGCCGCCTGGCCGGCATCGTGCTCGGCATCAGCGTGCCCGTGACCCTCCTGGTGGCGCTGCTGATCCTGGTGGTGGGGCCCTGGTCCAGCGAGCGCGAATACAGCATCAAGGCGGCCGAGCGGGCCACCGCGGCCCTGCGCATGATCTCCTCCGGACGGTTCACGGAACTGGCCGGTGGCCGCGGAATCTTCTATGTCGAGCGCCTGAGCGAGGGCGAGCAGCGGCTGGAGAATGTCTTCGTGGCCCGGGTGCTCCGTCAGCGCGAGGGCAGCACCCCCCGCATCGGCGTCATCTCGACCCGCGAAGCCCTGCTCAGCAGGGACGCCGATACCGGCGACTACTTCGTGGTCATGGACCAGGGCCATCGCTACGAGGGCGTTCCCGGGCAGGGCGATTTCCGCATCGTGAACTTCGATCGCTATGCCGTGCGGGTCCAGGAGCAGGCGGCGACACCCAAGGTCAAGCGCGAGAGCCTCGGCAGCGGGGAGCTCTGGCAGCGCGGCGGACCGAAGGATATCGCCGAGCTGCAATGGCGCCTTTCCATCATCATTTCCACCCCGCTGCTGGCGCTGCTGGCCGTTCCCCTCGGGCGCACGCGGCAGCGCCAGGGACGCTTCGCCCGCATTCTCCCCGGCCTGTTCGCCTACATCGTCTACGTGAACCTGCTGGGCGTGGCCAGGGTATGGGTGGAGGACGGCCGCATACCGGGCTTCGTCGGATTGTGGTGGGTGCATCTGCTGCTGCTGGCCGCCGTCCTGGTGCTGCTGCCGGGCCGTTTCGGCTGGGACCGGCTGCGTGAACAGTGGCGCACCGCATGAGGATCATCGACCGCTACCTGGGCCTGAACGTCCTCCTGGCCACGCTGCTGGTGCTCGCGGTACTGCTTGGCGTGGAGCTGTTCTTCACCCTGGTCGAGGAGCTGGGGGATGTGGGAAAAGGCACCTACGGCGTTTTCGATGCCCTGGCCTACGTCCTCCTCACACTGCCACGACGCGCCTATGAGCTGCTGCCGGTCTCGGCCCTGCTGGGCGCCGTGGCGGCGCTGGGACTGCTCGCCAGCCACGGCGAGCTGGTGGTGCTCCGGGCGGCCGGGCGCTCCATTCTCAACATCGGGCTGGGCGTACTGAAGACGGGGCTGCTCATCGCGCTCGGCGGCATGCTCATGGGAGAGTTCGTGGCCCCGGGGGCGGAGCAGTACGCCCAGGCGCAGCGCTCGATGGCCAAGACCAACCGGGCGACGCTGCAGACCGCCGAGGGCTTCTGGGCCAAGGACGGCGGCACCTTCATCCATATCCAGGACATTCTGCCCGGCGCGGTGCTGGCCGGCATCACCATCTACGAATTCGACGACTCCCAGCAGCTGCGGGTCGCCACCCTGGCGCGACGGGCGCTTTTCCGCGACGGCCACTGGGTCCTCGAGGGCCTGGAGCAGAGCGTGCTGGAGGAGGAGCGGGTGCGGACCTACAGCCTGGACCAGGCCGGCTGGGACACCATGCTCAACCCGGACCTGCTGAGCGTGGCCATCGTCAAGCCAGAGAACCTCTCCGCCTATGGCCTGCACCGCTACATCGCCTATCTCGAGGACAACGATCTCGATGCCGGCCGCTACCGGCTAGCCTTCTGGCAACGACTGGCCAAGCCCCTGGCCATCGCGGTCATGGTCCTGCTGGCGGTGCCCTTCACCTTCGGTCCGCTGCGCTCGGCCCACACCGGAGCCCGCCTGGTGGTCGGCGCCGTGGCGGGTTTCGCCTTCCACCTGTTCAACCTGACCGCCGGGCAGCTCAGCCTGGTCTACGGCGCATCGCCGCTGTTCGGCGCCTTCGTCCCCTCCCTGGTGTTCCTCGCCGCCGCCCTGGTGCTGGCCCGCCGCAACGCCTGAAACTGCCGCTTCCACCGCAGATTGGCGTTTATTGACGTTGATTGTCCTGCCTAGGTCCATCCGCTGAAGCATCACTCGGCAGACTGGCCCGTCGGTGGAGGCGCGACGTTGAAACGGACACGACCGCTACCGGTTGGGCTATTGCGTGTGGGAACCCGTCATTGCCCCCGGGTCGAACCCGGGTTGTCCACGAGCCAACGGAGTTCAGGCCGAAGAGGTGTTTCAGGAACCGAAGGAATCAACGTAAATCAACGTCAATCTGCGGTTTATTCAGTCTCGTGCCTGGGCTTCGGCGGCAGGAGGACGACGCGGGTGCCGGAGAGGCGGTCGTAGAGGGTGCGGCGCTCGCGGTCGATGAGCATCCACAGGAAGCCGACACCCAGCGGCAGGCAGGTGAGGAAACCGAGCGAGAAGCGCAGCATGGCCACGCCCCAGGTGAGGGGTCGGCCGTCGCCTTCCTCCACCCGCAGCCGCCAGGAGCGCAGGCCGAGGGTCTGGCCCCCGTTGATCCAGAACCAGCCGTAGAAGATGAAGCTCACCAGGAGCAGGTAGGCGCTGAGCCAGGGGCTCCCGGGCTGGTTGGCCGCGCCGGCGGTGATCAGGAGCAGGGCGCCCATGGCGACGTAGAGCACCGCCAGCAGCAGGATGAGGTCGTAGACAATCGCCAGCAGGCGGCGAACGAAGCCGGCGGGAGGGGTCGCTTCACTTCCGGACATCAGGGGTGTTCCTCGTGCCGGAGCACCACCATCGCCAGGGGCGGGAGGGTGAGCTCGATACTGTGTGGACGATCATTCCAGGCCTCCGGCCGACTGGAGACTCCGCCGCCGTTGCCCATGTCGCTGCCGCCGTAGTGGCGCGAGTCGGTGTTGAGCAGTTCCCGGTAGAAACCCGAACGGTCCACGCCCACCCGGTAGCCCGGCCGGGGCACGGGAGTGAAGTTGCAGATCACCAGCACGTCGCCGGCGTCGGAGTGGCGCCGGAAGCTGAGCACCGAGCGGGCGGCATCCTCGCAATCCACCCAGGAGAAGCCGCGCGCGTCGAAATCGTGCTGGTGCAGGGCGGGTTGCCCGCGGTAGAGCCGGTTGAGATCGGAGATCAGCCGCTGGATGCCCTGGTGCGCGGGCAACTCGAGCAGTTGCCAGTCCAGCGCCGTGTCGTGGTTCCACTCCCGCCCCTGGGCGAACTCGCCGCCCATGAACAGGAGCTTCTTGCCCGGGTGGGTGAACAGGTAGGCATAGAGCAGGCGCAGGTTGGCGAAGCGCTGCCAGGCATCGCCGGGCATCTTGTCCAGCAGCGAGCGTTTCAGGTGCACCACCTCGTCGTGGGAGAAGGGCAGCACGAAATTCTCGTTGAAGGCGTAGAGGAGGCTGAAGGTCAGCAGGCTGTGGTGATGGCTGCGATAGAGGGGGTCACGGCTCATGTACTCGAGCGTGTCGTGCATCCAGCCCATGTTCCACTTCATGGAGAAGCCCAGCCCCCCCAGCCAGACCGGACGCGAGACCATGGGCCAGGCGGTGGACTCCTCGGCAATCACCATGGCGCCGGGGTGGCGGGCATGGACCACCTCGTTGAGCTCGCGCAGGAAGGCAATGGCCTCCAGGTTCTCCCGGCCGCCGTGGATGTTCGGCAGCCACTCCCCGGCCGGACGGGAGTAGTCCCGGTAGAGCATGGAGGCCACCGCGTCGACCCGCAGGCCGTCGATGTGGAACTCCTCCAGCCAGTACATGGCGCTGGCCAGCAGGAAGTTGCGCACTTCGTTGCGCCCGTAGTTGAAGATGTAGGTCCCCCACTCGCGATGCTCGCCCAGGCGGGGGTCCTCGTGCTCGTAGAGGGCGCTGCCGTCGAAGCGCGCCAGGGCGTGGCGATCCTTCGGAAAGTGCCCCGGCACCCAGTCCAGCAGGACGCCGATGCCGGCCTGGTGGCAGAGATCAACGAAGTAGCGGAAATCATCGGGCGTGCCGAAACGGCTGGTGGGCGCGAAGAAGCCGGTGGACTGGTAGCCCCACGAGGCGTCCAGCGGATGCTCGGTGACCGGCAGCAGCTCGATGTGGGTGAAACCCAGCCCCCCCACGTGCTCCACGAGGCGCTGCGCCAGCTCCCGGTAATTGAGGAACCCGCCCCCGGAATCGCGCTGCCAGGATCCCAGGTGCAGCTCGTAGATGGAGAGGGGCTGGTGCAGCCAGTCGCTTCCGGCCCGCCGCGCCATCCATGCCCCGTCCTGCCAGGCATGGCCGCTGCGCGCCTCCACGATGGCCGCCGTGGCCGGACGCATTTCGAAGCGCTGGCCGTAGGGATCGGTTTTCAGGACCACCTCGCCGGTGGCCCGGTTGCGGAGCTCGTACTTGTAGCAGGCACCGGGGGTGAGGCCGGGGATGAACAGCTCCCAGACACCGCTGCCGCCCCGTACCCGCATGGGGTGACAACGGCCGTCCCAGGCGTTGAAATCGCCCACCACGCTGGCCCGCTCGGCATTCGGGGCCCAGGTGGCGAACAGCACGCCGGGCACGCCGTCCACCACCCGCGGCGTGGCGCCCAGGTGGCGGTAGACATGCCAGTGGTGCCCCTCACCGAACAGGTGCAGGTCATAGTCGGAGAGCTGGGGGGGGAACCCGTAGGGATCGAAATAGCGCTGCTGCTCGCCGCGGCCGTTGTCGCGCTCGAACTCGAGATGCCCCCCGGGGAGGAGCGCCGTCTTTCCGCGCCACTCGAACAGATCGGTTCCAGGGTGGCGTTCCATCGGCAGGCGCTGCCCGCCGGACAGGATGGCGAGCCGGGCGGTATCGGGCGCGAAGGCGCGCACCACCGACTCGCCGGCGGTGCCGGGATGATGCCCCAGAACGGCGAATGGATCGTGGTGCCGGGCTTCGACTAGTTTCTTGATTTCGGGGGTAATGGGCCTGCTCCATGGGACAGCTGTACCACCTCCGCAGATATCGTGCCGGAGGGGCTGTGAGGTTCATAATCCGGTCTCACTTGAGCGGGACAATCATACAGCCCTTGAAGCCGACTAGGCCAGACTCGGCATGTTTCCCGGGGCCGTTCAATACCCCGGCGACCGGGTCGGGAACAGCGTCCACAGGCAGTGCCCGGCCGTTCCGGCCAGGGTCCGGGGACTCGGCTGGGGAGGGGCGACGGAGCCGCCCCGGCCCCGGTTCCGATGCACACAGTGAGAGGGCGCGGGCGGCCATGCACACCAGCGCGCGCCCTTGCCCGCAACTCCCGGCGCAGACCCGCGAAAACGCCTTGCGGACACACTTGTTCAGGACCCTGAATCTGGCTTTGTCGGCTTCCGGGGCTGTACCATACCCATGCGCCGTTGGAGGACCCAGACAAGGAGCCATGCCTATGCAGATCGACCATTCAGGCCGTTTCATCAGTCGCCTGACCCGGGATACCCTGGCGCTGATACTGGCCGGGGGTCGGGGTTCCCGACTCAAGCAGCTCACCCTCTGGCGGGCCAAGCCTTCTGTCCCCTTCGGGGGGAAATTCCGCATCATCGATTTCCCCCTCTCCAACTGCGTAAATTCCGGGATCCGGCGCATCGGGGTGCTGACCCAGTACAAGGCCCACTCCCTCATCCGCCACATCCAGCAGGGCTGGGGCTTCCTGCGCGGCGAGCTGAACGAGTTCGTGGAGCTGCTCCCGGCCCAGCAGCGCATCGAAACCTCCTGGTACGCCGGGACCGCCGATGCGGTGTACCAGAACCTCGACATCATCCACAGCCACGATCCGGAATACGTCCTCATCCTGGCCGGCGATCACATCTACAAGATGGATTACGGCGAGATGCTCGCCTACCACGTGGAGCAGGGCGCCGACATGACCGTCGGCTGCATGGAGGTGCCGCTGGAGCGGGCCCGCGCCTTCGGGGTGATGGCCGTGGACGAGGCCGGACGGGTGGTGAATTTCGCCGAGAAGCCGGATTCACCACAGTCGATCCCCGGCAAGCCGGAGCTGGCGCTCGCCTCCATGGGCATCTACATCTTCAACGCCCGCTTCCTGGAGGAGCAGCTGGTTGCCGATGCCAACGATACCTACTCGTCCCACGACTTCGGCAAGGACATCATTCCGAAGGTGATCGAGAATCATCGGGTCGTCGCCTTCCCGTTCCGCGATCCCCAGACCGGCAAGATGGCCTACTGGCGCGACGTGGGAACCGTGGACGCCTACTGGGAAGCCAACCTGGAGCTCATCGGGGTCACCCCGGAGCTCAATCTCTACGACGAGACCTGGCCCATCTGGACCCACCAGGTCCAGCTGCCGCCGGCGAAATTCGTCTTCGACGACGACGACCGCCGCGGCATGGCGGTGGACTCCATGGTCTCCGGCGGCTGCATCGTCTCCGGATCGCTGGTACGCCACTCGCTGCTGTTCTCCAACGTGCAGGTGGGATCCTTCTCCCAGGTGCAGGACTCGGTGGTGCTGCCGGACGTGGTCATCGGGCGCAACTGCCGCATCACCCGGGCGATCATCGACGTGGGCTGCCAGATTCCGCCCGACACCCACATCGGGCAGGACCGGGAGCAGGATGCCGCGCGCTTCCACGTGAGCCCCGGGGGCGTGGTTCTCGTCACCCCCGAGATGCTCGGCCAGGAGCGTCACCATGTCCTCTAAGGCGGACAAGGCCGGCCGCGGCCGGCTGCGGGTGGTGCTGGCCTGGCACATGCACCAGCCCCAGTACCGGGACCTGATCACCGGTGTCTACCGCCTGCCGTGGACCTATCTGCATGCGGTGAAGGACTACATCGACATGGCCGCCCACCTGGAGGCGTGTCCGGATGCCCGGGCGGTGGTCAATTTCGCCCCCATCCTGCTGGAGCAGATCTCCGACTACGCGGACCAGACCCGCGGCTACCTGAACAACGCGCAGCCCATCTCCGATCCCCTGCTGGCGGCCCTGGTGAGCCCGGTATTGCCGGTGGTCAACGACCAGCGCGCGGCGCTGATCCGGGCCTGCCTGCGCGCCAACGAGCAGCGGCTGATCCAGCGCTTCACCCCCTTCGCCAAGCTGTCCCAGATCGCCCGCCTGGTGGTGGACAACCCCGACGTGCTCACCTACCTGGACGATCAGTTCCTCGCCGACATCCTGGTCTGGTATCACCTGGCCTGGCTGGGCGAGTCGGTGCGCCGGGAGGATGGGCGGGTCCTGCGCCTGCAGGAGAAGGGCAGCGGCTTCAGCCTGCAGGACCGGAGCGAACTGCTGGGCGTCATCGCCGATGTCCTGGGGGCGGTGCTTCCGCGCTACCGGAAACTGGCCGAAGCGGGCCGGGTCGAGCTCTCGGTGACCCCCTATGCACACCCCATCCTGCCGCTGCTGCTCGATCTCCGCAGCGCCCGCGAGGCCATGCCCGAGGCGCCGTTGCCGGAGCTGAAGGCCTACCCCGGCGGACTGGAACGCGCCCGGCGGCACGTGGAGGAGGGCATCGAGACCTTCGAGACCCACTTCGGCTTCCGCCCCAGCGGCTGCTGGCCGGCCGAGGGCGGGGTGAGTAGCGCGGCCCTGGCGCTGCTGGGCGAACTCGGCTTCGACTGGGTGGCCAGTGGCCAGAGCGTCCTGCACAACAGCCTGCAGCGTACGGGAACCGCCTGGGAGACCCCCGAGGGACCGGCGCTCTACCATCCCTACCGGGCCGAAAACCCGGGCCCCGCCTGCTTCTTCCGGGATGACGGACTCTCCGACCTGATTGGCTTCACCTACGCGAACTGGCATGCCGACGATGCCGTGGCCGACCTGATTCGCCACCTCGAGACTATCGCCTCCCACTGCGCGCATCCGGAACAGAACGTGGTCTCCATCATCCTCGACGGCGAGAACGCCTGGGAGTACTACCCGGAGAACGGGCAGTTCTTCCTCTCCGCGCTCTACAAGCGGCTGGCGGAGCACCCCGGACTGGATCTCACCACCTTTTCCGCCTGCGTGGACAGCGAGGTGCAGATCCGCACGCTGGGCGAACTGGTGGCGGGGAGCTGGGTCTACGGGACCTTCTCCACCTGGATCGGGGACAAGGACAAGAACCGGGGGTGGGACATGCTCGGCGAGGCCAAGCGGGCCTTCGACGAGGCCGTGGCCGATGGCCGGCTGATGGGACGACGACTGCAGCTCGCGGAACGCCAGCTGGCCGTGTGCGAGGGTTCGGACTGGTTCTGGTGGTTCGGCGACTACAACCCCGCGGACACGGTCTCCGACTTCGAGCAGCTCTTCCGCCGCCACCTCAGCAATCTCTACCAGCTGATCGGCGTGGTACCGCCGGAATATCTCTCCCACACCTTCACCACCGGCAAGGGAAGGCCACAGATGGGCGGCGTGATGCGCCCGGGGCAGGCCCAGGCATGAGGGGCGGACATGCAGCCATACTCGACCGCCGCCTCTCCGGGATCCTGCTGCATCCCACCTCCCTTCCAGGGCCGGGCCCCGCGGGCAATCTCGGCGTAGAGGCCTACCATTTCATCGATTTCCTGGTCAGCGCGGGCCAGCGTGTCTGGCAGGTTCTGCCCCTGGGTCCCACCCACGACGACCTCTCGCCCTACCAGACCCTCTCCGCCCACGCCGGCAACCCCTGCATCATCAGCTGGGAACGGGTCGTGGAGGCGGGCTGGTTGCTCGAGGACGCCCTCGACCAGGCGGGTACCGCGGAGCCGCAGCGCGGCGAGCGCCTTCTCACCTGGGCCCTGGAGGGCTTCCGCGCCCATGCGGACGCGGCGGAAAGGGCCGCATACGAGGCCTTCTGCCAAGAAGAGGCCTGGTGGCTGGAGGATTATGTCCTCTACCGGGCGCTGCGCCGGGCGCTGGGCAACCGTCCCTGGTTCCAGTGGCCCGCGCCGTTGCGCGACCGGGTGCCGGCCGACCTGGACGAGGCCCGGGGCGTGCTGGCGGAGACCCTGGAACGGTTGCGGCTCGGGCAATACCTGTTCCGGGTGCAGTGGCTGGCCCTCAAGCGCCACGCCAACAGCCGTGGCGTCCACCTGTTCGGCGATCTGCCCATCTTCGTGGCCCACGACAGCGCCGACGTCTGGGCGCAACGGGAATTCTTCCGCCTCGACGAGAGCGGCCGACCCACGGTGGTGGCCGGGGTGCCCCCCGACTACTTCTCCACCGAGGGCCAGCGCTGGGGCAACCCGCTCTATGACTGGGAACGCCTGGAGGCAGATGGCTTCGCGTGGTGGATTCAGCGCATGCGTACCCAGCTGGTCCTGTTCGATCTGGTCCGCATCGATCACTTCCGCGGTTTCCAGGCCTTCTGGGAGATACCGGCCGGGGAGGAGACCGCGGTGAACGGCCACTGGCGCGAGGCGCCGGGAGATGCCCTGTTCAGGGCGCTGGACGAAACCCTGGGACCCTTGCCGGTGGTGGCCGAGGATCTCGGCACCATCACCCCCGAGGTCCACGCGCTGCGCAGTGACCATGGCCTGCCGGGCATGCGGGTGCTGCAGTTCGCCTTCGACGGCAACCCGGGCAATCCCTACCTGCCCCACAACCACGCCCGCGACACCGTGGTCTATACCGGGACCCACGACAACGACACCACCAGCGGCTGGTTCAGGAGTCTCGATCCGGCGCTCCGGAACCGCATCCTGGACTACCTGGGCCAGCCCCGGGACCCGATGCCCTGGGCCCTCATCCGCGCGGCGCTCGCCTCGGTCTCATGCCTGTCGATGATACCGATGCAGGATGTCATGGGGCTCGACAGCTCCCACCGCATGAACGTCCCCGGTGTCTCCGACGGCAACTGGCAGTGGCGCTTCGAATGGTCCCAGGTGCCCCCGGAAGCCGCCGGCCGCCTGCGCCACCTCACCGCCCTGTACGGCCGCCTGCAGGGTTGATTCATCAACCAACCGCGGATTACGCCGATTAGCTGGAGTAATTCGCGCTGGCGGCAGCTCGACCTGCCGCCAGCGATGGATGCTCGCAGCGCCCTCGTCAGGCGCTGTCTGCTGTCGACAACCGTCTAATCCGCGCAATCTGCGGTTAAAGCTTCCTGCCGCGGTTCAGCTGCAGACTCACACCCACAGCATGCAGCCGAGCTCGAAGCGGTGGCTCAGCAGGCGGTGATAGGGATAGGCGCGCAGCTGGTAGTACTGCAGGCCCGGCAGGGTGGGGGAGAGGTCCAGGGTGAACAGGGCCTGGCCCTGGGCATCGGTCTCCCGCGCGGTGAGCTGGTACTGGTCGTGGATCAGGAGCTCGCCGCGCTCGCCCTCGGTCCCCACCAGGCACTCCACCACGATGTCATCACTGGTCAGTCCGCCGAGCTCGACGCTGACATGGACGGGCAGCGTCTCACCGGCGCGAATCTTCGCGGGCGGGGGATCCCGGCGCGACACGCGCACCCCCGGCCACAGCTTGCGCACCCTCGATTTCCAGGTTGCCAGTTCCCGGGCCCCGGCGGCGTCTTCAGCCAGCAGGCGGCGGCGCTGCCGCGCGGCGGGGGCGTAGAACCCCATCACGTAGTCCATCACCATCCGCTCGGCGTTGTAGCGGGGCATGAGGGTCTTCATGGACTGCTTGGATTTCTTCACCCAGCCGTCGGAGAAGCCGTGCCCGTTGCGGTCGTAGTAGAGCGGGATGATTTCGTGCTCGAGCAGGTCCAGCAGCTCGCGGGCATCCTCGCGCTGGCGGTAGGCGGGATCGAACTCGGGGCCGTGGGGAGCGATGGCCCAGCCGTTGTCCCCCTCGTACCCCTCGCCCCACCAGCCGTCGAGCACGCTGAGGTTGAGCACACCGTTGATGCCGGCCTTCTGCCCCGAGGTGCCGCTGGCCTCGAGCGGGTACTCGGGGTTGTTGAGCCAGACATCCACGCCGCTGACGAGCTTGCGCGCCAAGGAGAGATCGTAATCCTCCAGCATGAGCACCCGCCCCTCGAACTCGGGACGGCGGGAAAACCCGTTGATCACCTGGATCAGGTGGCGGCCGGGTTCGTCGTGGGGATGGGCCTTGCCGGCGAAGATGAGCATCACCGGACGCTCCGGATCGTTGACCAGGCGCGCGAGCCGCTCGGGGTCATTGAAGATCAGCGCGGCCCGCTTGTAGGTGGCGAAGCGGCGCGCGAAGCCGATGGTCAGGATGCCGCTCTCATCGGGATCCAGGAAACGCATGAGCCGTTCGCATTCGGCGTCGCTGCAGCCGTTGCGTGCGAACTGGGCCCGGACCCGCCGGCGCACGTCCACCATCAGCTCCGCCTTCAGCGACTGGTGCAGGCTCCAGTAGCCATGGTCCGGAATCTCGTCCACCCGCTTCCAGAACTCCTGACTCAGGAGCTCGTTGCGCCAGCCGCCGCCGAAACGCATGTCGAACAGGTTGGCCCATTCGCGGGCGAGGAACGTATGCACGTGCACGCCGTTGGTGACGTAGCGGATGGGATTCTCCGCCGGGGGCACCTGGGGCCAGACATAGGACTCCATCTCCGAGGCGACGCCGCCGTGGATGCGGCTCACCCCGTTATGGAAGCGCGACCCCCGCAGGGCCAGCGCCGTCTGGTTGAACACGTGGGGATTCTCCGGCATCGTTCCCAGCGCCAGAAAGCGCTCCATGCCGATGCCGAGATCGTCGATGTAATCGGCGAAATAGCTGGAGATCAGGTGGTGCTCGAACATGTCGTGGCCGGCGGGCACCGGGGTATGGGTGGTGAACACCGTCCCCGCCGCCACCAGTTCCAGCGCCGCTTCGAACTCCATCCCCTTGGCCACCCAGCGCCGGGTCCGCTCCAGGATCTGGAACGCGGCGTGGCCCTCGTTGATATGCCACACGGTCGGCTGCAGACCGAGAGAGGTCAGGGCGCGGACTCCGCCCACGCCGAGCACGATCTCCTGCTGTATCCGGGTGTTGACATCACCGCCATAGAGCTGGTGGGTGATGGCCCGATCCGAGGGGGCGTTGGCTTCCAGGTCGCTGTCGAGAAGATAGAGGGTGACGTGTCCCGCCACCGCCTTCCAGACTTTCAGCATGACGCCGCGGCCGGGCAGGTGGATCTGCACGTGCACCTCCTGCCCTTTCGCGTCGAGGGCGGGGCTGATGGGCAGATCGGCGAATTCGCTGTCCACGTAGTGGGCGACCTGGTTCCCGAATCCATCGATGCGCTGGCGGAAATAGCCCTGGTGATAGAGCAGTCCCACGGCCACGAGGGGGACACCCAGGTCGCTCGTCGCCTTGCAGTGGTCCCCGGCCAGGATGCCCAGGCCCCCGGAGTAGACCGGGAAGCTCTCGTGGAACCCGAATTCGGCGCAGAAGTAGGCGATCAGGTCGCTTTCCGGATCCAGGTACTCCTCCAGTCCGGAACGGTAGCGCTCCTGGCGGTAGGTGTCGTAGCTGGAGAGAACCCGGTTGAAGTCCTCCACGAAGACGTTGTCCTGTGCGGCGCGATCCAGCTTCTTCTGGGAAACCCGGCGCAGAAACAGCTTCGGATTGTGACCGCATTCATCCCACAGCTGCCGATCCAGCCGGAAGAAGAGCCCGCGGACCTCCCGATCCCAGCTGTAGAACAGGTCGTTCGCCAGTTCCTGCAGCCGCTGCAGGCGCTCGGGCAGGATGGGCTGGACTTCGAGTGTGAAGCGGGTGCCGTTCATTGAGAACCCCCGGGTTCCTCAAGTTTGTTGTTCTTGGCTGCATGCAAAAGAGGTGCCGCGACGAAGCCGCGGCATCGCCCTCCGATGGGCAGGATTATAGTGATCGCATGTGACAATCGTCACACATACTAACCCAACCCCGGGCGGGCCTCACCCAGCGTCTCGCAATGGGTCCGCACCGGCGGCCGGTCGGCCCCCGCAGCGCCGCTCCCGGCAGGGATCGGCGGGGCATCCGTGCCGGCGGACGAGGGCCTGCCCGGGTGTGACGTGCGCCCGGACACACCCCGGCGACGGCGAGGGGAGAACGGGGAGACGAGACCACGGCGGGTGACAGGGGCGGAGTCCGGCGGGGTCCTGGAGTGGCTGGTGGTGCGCAGCCCGGCAGCCGCTGACCCATTTCGGTGCAGGGCAGGCGTGCCGGCCCGAATTCCTCGCGCGACGCTGAACGGGCAGCTGTCAGGGCTCGGACTGGAAAGTGTCTGGTGCCGGGAGCGAGACTCGAACTCGCACGGGTCGCCCCACCTGATTTTGAGTCAGGCGCGTCTACCGATTCCGCCATCCCGGCCTGAAGGGGGTGGAAGTATAGGGTGCCGGCGGGCAGGGTGACAAGCCGGGAAGCTCGGACCGGCGGGGCCCGGCAAGCGGCACCCGGACACTAGCGGGGAATCCAGTGGCCGTCGCGGAGAATCTCGAGGGGACGGAAGCGACCCTTGTAGCTCATCTTCCGGCAGTCCTCGATCCAGTAGCCGAGATAGAGCCAGGTGAGCTCGAGGCGGGCGGCCTCCTGGGCCTGCCACAGGATGGCGTAGGTCCCGAGGCTGCGCGCATCCATGCCGGGCTCGAAGAAGGTGTAGATGGCCGACAGGGCGTCATCCAGGCGGTCGACCACCGCCACCGCCACCAGGCGACCTTCCAGGCTGAATTCGTAGGACCAGGTGTCGCTCCACTCGCAGCCCAGGAAGCTTTCGTACTGCTCCCGGTCCGGAGGGTACATGTCGCCGTCCCGGTGACGGGAGCATATGTAGCGTTCGTAGAGGGGGTAGTGCCGGGCCGGATGAACGCCGCGCAGGCAGCGTACGCTCAGATCCCGGTTGCGGTTCCAGACCCGGCGCTGCCCGCGATCGGGACGGAAGTGCCGGACCGGGATGCGTGCCGGGATGCAGGCCCGGCAGCCGGCGCACTCCGGGCGGTAGACGTGGGCCCCGCTGCGGCGGAAACCGAGGCGGGAGAGATAGCTGTAGATCCCGGTATCGAGGGGATAGAAGGGATCGACGAACAGCGTCGTCGCCTGACGGCCGGCAAGGTAGCTGCACGGGTGCGGCGCCGTGGCATAGAGCTTGATGGTGCCGGTTGTCGAGGGATGCTGTTCGGACATGGCCTGATCTGCCGTGCAGCTCCTGGGATGCCTTCTGGGGGGGTTGCTCTCTCGCTCCACGTTACCTCAGGACGCCCGCACATCCAATCCGTATCGGGCGGCGCCGCGGCCGCCGGCCGTTGCCGCGGACCGGCAGCGGGCCGGATTCACGGGCCGTATGTCCAGTCCAGCCGCCACGGTCCGGCGCGGCCCGGCAACTGCCGGGCCTCCCTGACCCAGTGTAGAAACTCCCGGCGGGGAATTTCCACCGCGCCCATGGTCAGGAGATGGCTGGTGGTCTGCTGGCAGTCGATCAGCGGGAATCCCCAGGCCTGGAGCTGGCCGGCCAGGTGGACCAGTGCGACCTTGGAGGCATCGCGGGCCCGGGTGAACATGGACTCGCCGAAAAAGACCCGGCCGATGGCCACCCCGTAGAGACCACCCGCGAGCATCCCGTCCTCCCACACCTCCACCGAATGGGCCGCACCCTGCAGGTGCAGCCGCAGGTAGGCGTTGCGCATCGCGGCGGTAATCCAGGTGCCATCCTGGCCGGGCCGGGGCTCGGCGCAGGCGGCGATCACGGCGGCGAAATCCGTGTCCATGGAAACCCGGTAACGATGCGACCTGAGGGTCTTGCGGAGGCTGCGGGTGATGCGGATGCGATCGGGAAAGAGCACGGCCCGCGGGTCGGGCGACCACCACAGGATGGGCTGGCCCTCGCTGTACCAGGGAAAGATGCCTTCCCGGTAGGCGGCCAGCAGGCGCTCCGGACCGAGATCGCCGCCCGCGGCGAGGAGCCCGTCGGGTTCCCGCAGCGCCAGCTCCGGGTCGGGGAATTCAGCCGGAGCGCCGGGCTCGATCCAGAACAGTCGCTCCATGACGGGTGGAGGAGGGCGCCGCGCGGCCGGTACCGCGCGGCGCGCACACCTGCTCAGTCTTCCAGGCCGTCCAGATAACGCTCGGCGTCCAGCGCGGCCATGCAGCCGGTGCCGGCGGAGGTGATGGCCTGGCGGTAGACGTGGTCCATGCAGTCGCCGGCGGCGAATACGCCGGGCACGCTGGTGGCGGTGGCGTTGCCGCCGGTGCCGCTCTTCACCTTGATGTAGCCGTGATCCAGTTCGAGCTGCCCCTCGAACAGCGCCGTGTTGGGCTTGTGGCCGATGGCCACGAAGATGCCCTGCAGCTCGACCTCCCTGGTCTCGCCGCTGTCGACATTCTTGATGCGCATCCCGGTCACGCCGCTCTGGTCGCCCAGCACCTCGTCCAGGACGTGGTTCCACTCGATGGTGACATTGCCGCCGGCGGCCTTCTCCAGCAGCTGGTCGGCGAGGATCTTCTCGGAACGGAACTTGTCCCGGCGATGCACGACGGTGACATGGTCGGCGATGTTGGAGAGATAGAGCGCCTCCTCCACGGCGGTGTTGCCGCCGCCGATGACCGCCACCCGCTGCTTGCGGTAGAAGAAGCCGTCGCAGGTGGCGCAGGCGGAGACGCCCTTGCCGCGGAAGGCCTCCTCGGAGGGCAGTCCCAGGTACATGGCCGAGGCCCCGGTGGCGATGATGAGCGCATCACAGGTGTAGGCGCCGGCATCGCCCGTGAGGGTGTAGGGGCGCCGGGACAGGTCGGCGGTATGGATATGATCGAACACGATCTCGGTGTTGAAGCGCTCGGCGTGCTTGCGCATGCGCTCCATGAGTCCGGGACCCTGCAGCCCCTCCACGTCGCCGGGCCAGTTGTCCACCTCGGTGGTGGTCATCAGCTGGCCGCCCTGCTCGAGGCCCGTGATCAGCACCGGGTCGAGGTTGGCGCGCGCGGCGTAGACGGCCGCGGTATAGCCGGCCGGCCCCGAACCGAGGATGAGGAGGCGGCAGTGCTTGGTTTCGCTCATGTTTTTCTCCGCAAAGCGTCCTGTGGGGATTCCGGGCTGACAGCCGGACCGCGGTGGAGGGACGGCGCCCCTCGCCAGGGGTCCGGCGGGCGCCCGTCACCGTGTCCGGCCAGCATGAGGGGTGGTATAGTACGCAATGCATTCCAGTGGGTAAAGGAGCCGCCATGCGCGTTGGAATTCCACGTGAAATCAAGACCCTCGAAGGCCGGGTGGCACTCGTGCCGGAGGCGGCGGGGGAGCTCGTGCGGCTCGGTCACGAGGTGCTCGTGGAACGGGGCGCCGGACGCCTGAGCGGTTACGAGGACGCGGACTACGAGGCCCACGGGGTGCGCCTAGCGCCGGACGCCGCCGCGGTATACGGCGCGGCGGAGGTCATCATCAAGGTCAAGGAGCCGCAGCCGCAGGAGTACCCCCTGCTGCGTTCCGACCACCGCCTGTTCTGCTATCTGCACCTGGCGGCCGAGCCGCAGCTGTTCCGCGCGCTGCTCGATATCGGCCTGACGGCGGTGGCCTTCGAAACGGTCTCCGAAGGCACGCACCTGCCGCTGCTGGCGCCCATGAGCGCCATCGCCGGGCGGCTGGGAGTCCAGGTGGGCGCCCACCTGCTGCACCGGCCCCAGGGCGGCAAGGGCCTGCTGCTCGGCGGCCTGCCCGCGGGCGAGCGCGGCCACGTGGTCATCATCGGCGCCGGCGTCGCCGGCGGCAACGCGGCCGCGGCGGCCGCTGCCGCGGGCACCCGGGTGACGGTGTTCGATCGCAAGCCGGACAAGCTGGTGGCCATGCATGACCTCGGCCCCAACGTCACCGCGCTCTATCCCTACGGCGGCGCGCTGGCGCAGGCCGTGGCGCAGGCGGACCTGCTGGTGGGCGCGGTACTGATTCCCGGCGCCCGCGCGCCCCGGGTGGTGGACCGGGCCATGGTCGCCGCCATGCAGCCCGGCAGCGTCATCGTGGACATCTCCGTGGATCAGGGCGGCTGCATCGAGACCACCCGGCCCACCACCTATGCCGAACCCACCTACGTTGACGAGGGCGTGGTGCACTTCGCCGTCACCAACATGCCGGGAGCGGTGCCGCGCACCGCCTCCCAGGCACTCTCCGCGGCGCTCATTCCCTATGCCGCGCGGCTGCTGGAGGCCGACTGGCGGGATCGTCCGGCCCTGGCTGCGGGCATCAATGTCGAAGCCGGTGAAATCCGCTATCCCGCCCTCCGGAACATCCTGGCCTCTCAGGTATAATTTCATTAATATTTTATAAATTAGCTTGACTACTTAAGGAAAAGGTAAAGGACTTGGGACAGGCATCACGGAAATCTGGAAACGGCCTGCCGCTCGCGATACACGTGGGCAGGGGAGTGCGCGAGGGTGCGCTGATCCTCTTCTCCGCCGTGGCGCTCTACCTGCTGCTCGCGCTGGTCACCTACCAGCCCACCGATCCCGGCTGGACCCACAGCGGCAGCGGCGGCGCGGCCACCAATGCCGGCGGTGTGGCCGGCGCCTGGTTCGCGGACATCTTCCTCGCCCTGTTCGGCTACATGGCCTACCTGGTCCCGCTGATGGTGGGCTACAGCGGCTGGCTGGTCTTCCAGGGGCGACAGGGCGAGATGGCCACCCAGTGGACCCGCTTCTCCCTGCGCGCGGTCGGCTTCGTGGTGACCGTGGCCACCGGCTGCGGGCTCGCCTGGCTGCACTTCGACACCCCGTCCATGGTGCTGCCCCAATCGAGCGGGGGCATCCTCGGCGAGGTGGTCGGCGGCGGTCTCCACGCCGTGTTCAACTTCATGGGCTCGACGCTGCTGCTGCTGGCGCTGTTCCTGACCGGCGTCACCCTGTTCACCGGGCTTTCCTGGTTCGGGCTCATGGATGCGGTGGGCCGCTTCACACTCGGGGCGCTGGATACCTTCCGCACCCGGGTACGGTCGCTGCGCGAACGGCTCGCGGCGCGGCGGGCGGTGCAGGAGCGGCGCGAGATCGCCAAGGCCGAGGTGAAAAAGGTCGAGAAGCGCAAACCGCCGCGCATCGAGCCGGTCATCGCCCAGCCGGAACCCAGCAAGCGGGTGGAGAAGGAGCGCCAGGTTCCCCTGTTCAAGAACCCGGAGAGCGGCACCCTGCCCACCCTGGGTCTGCTGGACAAGGGCGACAAGGCCCAGACCTCCTACTCGAAGGAGGCGCTGGCGGCCATTTCACGCCAGGTGGAGCTCAAGCTCATGGACTTCGGGGTGGAAGCGCAGGTGGTGGCCGTGAACCCCGGTCCGGTCATCACCCGCTTCGAACTGCAGCCGGCCCCCGGCGTGAAGGGCCACCAGATCAGCAACCTGGCCAAGGATCTGGCCCGTTCCCTGTCCGCGGTCAGCGTGCGCGTGGTGGAGGTCATCCCGGGCAAGTCGGTCATCGGCCTGGAGATCCCCAACGAGAACCGCGCCATCGTGCACCTGAGCGAAGTGCTCACCTCCCGGGCCTATGACGAGGCGGCCTCGCCGCTCACCCTGGCTTTGGGCAAGGACATCTCGGGCAACCCGGTGGTGGTGGATCTCGCGCGCATGCCCCACCTGCTGGTGGCCGGCACCACCGGATCGGGCAAGTCGGTGGCCCTGAACGCCATGCTGTTGAGCCTGGTCTACAAGGCCCTGCCCGACGAGGTCCGCCTCATTCTCATCGATCCCAAGATGCTCGAACTCTCGGTGTACCAGGGCATACCGCACCTGCTCGCCCCGGTGGTGACCGACATGAAGGAGGCGGCCAACGCCCTGCGCTGGTGCGTGGCGGAGATGGAGCGCCGCTACCGCCTCATGGCCTCGCTGGGGGTGCGCAACATCGCCGGCTTCAACCGCAAGGTGCGCGAGGCCCACAAGGCCGGCACGCCGATCCCCGATCCCCTGGCCAGCCCGGATCTGGAGGGCGAGCCGCCGGTTCTCGACCCGCTGCCCTACATCGTGGTGCTGGTGGACGAATACGCCGACCTGATGATGGTGGTGGGCAAGAAGGTGGAGGAGCTCATAGCCCGCCTGGCGCAGAAGGCCCGCGCCTCGGGTGTCCACCTGATCCTGGCCACCCAGCGCCCCTCGGTGGATGTCATCACCGGCCTCATCAAGGCCAACATCCCGACCCGCATCGCCTTCCAGGTCTCCTCGAAGGTGGATTCGCGCACCATCCTCGACCAGCCCGGCGCCGAACAGCTGCTCGGCCATGGCGACATGCTCTACCTCCCCCCGGGCACCGGCTTGCCGATGCGTGTCCACGGCGCCTATGTCGCCGACGCGGAGGTGCATCGGGTGGTGGAGGATCTGCGCGCCCGCGGCGAGCCCGACTACGTGGAGGCCGTCCTCGAGGGCGGATCCGACGGCGAGGGCGGTCCCGGCGGCGACGGCGGGGAGGATGCCGAGTCCGATCCCCTCTATGACGAGGCGGTGCGGGTGGTGACCGAGACCCGCCGCGCCTCCATCTCCAGCGTCCAGCGCCGCCTCAAGATCGGCTACAACCGCGCCGCGCGCATGATCGAGGCGATGGAGCAGGCCGGCATCGTGAGCGAAATGCAGACCAACGGCAGCCGCGAAGTGATCGCGCCGCCGCCTCCCGGAACCGACTGATCCCCGTGAGTCTCCCCATGCCGAAACATCCTGCCCGCCGCCTCTCCCCCGGGCTGCTCCTCATCGCGGCGCTGTGGACCGCCTTGGCGGCGGCGGCCGATACCGACCGGCTGACCCGCTTCCTCTCCGACACCCGGGCGCTGCGCGCGACCTTCACCCAGGAGGTGCGCGACATGGACGGCGCGGTCATGGAGCGATCCACCGGGACCATGGTGCTGGAGCGGCCGGACCGCTTCCGCTGGGACTACCTGGAACCGGCCGAACAGCACGTCATCAGCGACGGCCGGACGCTGTGGCTCTACGATCCGGAGCTGCTGCAGGTCTCGGTCCGCCCCCTCGGGCAGGCGCTGGCCAACACCCCGGCGCTGCTGCTGGGCGGCGACCTCGGCCGGCTGGAGGAGAACTTCATCGTCACCCCCCTGGACGACCAGGAGGGCATCCACTGGTACGAACTCGTACCCCGCGATCCCGAAGCCGTCTTCCAGCAGATGCTCATCGGTTTCCGCGGCGAGACCCTGGCGCAGATGGAGCTGACCGATCACCTGGGCCAGTCCACCCGCCTCACCTTCAGCGACGTGGAGGCCAACCCGGGGCTGGACCCGGCGCTGTTCGGGTTCACGCCGCCGCCCGGTGTGGATGTCATCGGCGAGGGCGGCTGAGGCCGCGCCGGCGCGGATATCCGGTCACAACACACCTGACGAGCCTCCAGCGATGCCGACCACCGATGCCGGGACCCGACTGCAGCCGCTTGCGGCGCGCATGCGTCCGCGCAACCTCGACGAATACGTGGGCCAGCCCCACCTGCTCGGTCCCGGCAAGCCGCTGCGCCAGGCGGTGGAGTCGGGCAACCTGCACTCCATGGTGCTGTGGGGCCCGCCCGGCACCGGCAAGACCACCCTGGCACGGCTGATGGCCGGCTACGCCCGCGCCCGCTTCGTGACCCTGTCGGCGGTCCTGGCCGGGGTGAAGGACATCCGCGCGGCGGTGGAGGAGGCCCGGCAGGCCATCGTGACCGAAGGCCGCGGCACCATCCTGTTCGTGGACGAGGTGCACCGCTTCAACAAGGCCCAGCAGGACGCCTTTCTGCCCTTCGTGGAGGAGGGCACGGTCACCTTCATCGGCGCCACCACCGAGAATCCCTCCTTCGAGCTCAACAACGCGCTGCTATCCCGGGCCCGGGTCTATGTGCTCAAGCGGCTGGAGACGGAGGATATCGACGCGCTGCTGGGCCAGGCGCTGGCCGACGCCGAACGGGGGCTCGGCGGCCAGGGCCTGGAGGTGGATGCCGCAACCCGGCGGCAGATCGCCGCGGCCGCCGACGGTGACGCCCGGCGCGCGCTCAACCTGCTCGAGATCGCCTCCGATCTGGCCGGCGAGGAGGAGGGGCGGAGGGTCATCAACGCCACGGTGCTGGAGGAGGTGCTCAGCGGCGATGTACGCCGCTTCGACAAGGGCGGCGACCTCTTCTACGACCAGATATCCGCCCTCCACAAATCGGTGCGCGGCTCCGCCCCCGATGCCGCCCTCTACTGGCTCGCGCGGATGCTGGACGGCGGCTGCGACCCGGTCTACATCGCCCGCCGGGTGGTGCGCATGGCCAGCGAGGATATCGGCAACGCCGATCCCCGGGGCCTGCACCTGGCACTGGACGCCTGGGATGCCTACGATCGGCTGGGCAGCCCGGAAGGGGAGCTGGCCCTGGCCCAGGCGGTGGCCTACCTGGCCTGCGCGCCGAAGAGCAACGCGGTCTACACCGCCTACGGCGCCGCCCAGGAGGATGTGCGGCGCAGCGGCACGCTGGAGGTGCCCGTGCACCTGCGCAATGCGCCCACCCGGCTGATGAAGGAGCTGGGCTACGGCCACGCCTACCGCTACGCCCACGACGAGCCGGAGGCCTATGCCGCCGGGGAGCGCTACTTTCCTGAGGAGCTGGGGGAGCGGCGCTATTACCGGCCGGTTCCCCGCGGCCTGGAGATCAGGATCGGCGAGAAGCTGGAACACCTGCGCGCGCTGGACCGCGCCAGGGAGCGCAAGAAAGGGCCCGGATAGGGTGTAAAATGATCCGGGCGGATGGCGCAGCCGGGGGGAGCGAGAGGTGCGGGGATCGATGCGATGCAGCTGATGGCCATCGCGGCGGGGGGGGCCGTCGGCGCCGTGCTGCGCTTCTGGGTCTCCACCGGCGTCTACAACCTGTTCGGACGCGCATTCCCCTACGGGACCCTGGCGGTCAACGTGCTCGGCTCGCTGGCCATGGGCGTGTTGTTCGTGCTGCTGGTTGAGCGCGTCACCCTGGCGCCGGAGTGGCGCGCGGCGCTGATGGTGGGCCTGCTGGGCGCGTTCACCACCTTCTCGACCTTTTCCCTCGAGACATTCGCGCTGCTCCAGGAAGGGGCCTGGGGCAGGGCGCTGGCCAACGCCGCGCTCAGCGTGCTGGCCTGCCTGGCGGCCACCTGGGCCGGCGTTCTGATGGGGAGGCAGCTATGAGAAGACAGGATGTGCGCATGGTGCGCGTCTATCTGACCGAAGGCCAGCACCTGATGCGCGAGCTGGTGGAACTGCTGCACGACCGTGAACGGGTGCGGGGCGTCACCGTGTTCCGCGGCATCGCCGGGTTCGGCAGCTCGGGAGCCCTGCACACCACCAGCCTGGTAGACCTGTCGCTGGATCTCCCCCTGGTGCTGGAGTTTTTCGATACCCCCGAGCGGGTCGAGCAGGTGCTCGCGACCCTGGAAGAGTACGTGGAACCAGGCCACATCGTGGTCTGGCCCGCGCAGGCAACCATCGACTGAACAGGACCTATGCTAGATCCCAGACTGCTGAGAAACGAACTCCACGAGGTGGCGGCGCGGGTGGCGCGACGCGGCTTACGGCTCGACACCGGGCGCATCGAGGCGCTGGAGAACGAGCGCAAGGCTTTGCAGGTGCGGGTGCAGGAGCTGCAGAACGAGCGCAACACCCGGTCCAGGTCCATCGGCCGGGCCAAGGCGTCCGGCGAGGATATCGCCCCGCTGCTGGCGGAAGTGGCCGACCTGGGCGAGCGCCTGAAGGCGGCCGAGGTCCAGCTGCAGCGCCTGCAGGAGGATCTGCGGGCGCTGCAGCTCGGCATCCCCAACCTGCCCCACGAGAGCGTCCCGGACGGCAGCGGCGAGGATGAGAATCTCGAAGTGCGGCGCTGGGGCGAGCCTCCCGTATTCGACTTCGAGCCCCTCGACCACGTGGACCTGGGAGCGCGCAACGGCTGGCTCGACTTCGAGACCGCCGCCAAGATCACCGGCAGCCGCTTCGCCGTGATGCGCGGACCCGTCGCGCGCCTGCACCGGGCCCTGATCCAGTTCATGCTCGACCTGCACACCCGCGAGCATGGCTATACCGAGGTCTACGCCCCCTACCTGGTGAATGCGGAGAGCCTGTTCGGCACCGGCCAGCTGCCGAAGTTCGAGGAGGATCTGTTCGCCCTGCGCGGCGAGCCGGGCTACTACCTGATCCCCACCGCCGAAGTGCCGGTGACCAACATCGTGCGCGACGAGATCCTGGAGGCCGACGCCCTGCCGCTGGCCATGGCCTGCCATACCCCGTGCTTCCGCAGCGAAGCCGGCGCCTATGGCAAGGACACCCGCGGCATGATCCGCCAGCACCAGTTCGAGAAGGTGGAGATGGTGCGCGTGGTGCGCCCGGAGGAGTCCTACGCCGAGCTGGAGCGGCTCACCGGCCATGCCGAGGCGGTCCTGCAGCGGCTCGGGCTCCCTTACCGGGTGGTGGCCCTGTGCGCCGGGGATCTGGGCTTCTCCGCCGCCAAGACCTACGACATCGAGGTATGGCTGCCCGGCCAGGGCAAGTACCGGGAAATCTCCTCCTGCAGCAATTTCGAGGCGTTCCAGGCCCGGCGCATGCAGGCCCGCTGGCGCAATCCGGACACCGGCAAGCCGGAGCTCGTGCACACCCTCAACGGCTCCGGCCTGGCTGTTGGCCGCACCCTGGTGGCGGTGCTGGAGAACTATCAGCAGGCGGACGGCGGCATCCGGGTACCCGACGCCCTGCGCGGCTACCTGGGCGGGCTGGAGCTGATCGCCTGAACAGGCGCCTCTCCCAAAGGGGGGGGTGCCCTCGGACGACGGGTATATTAGTATTCACTGAATAGTTGCGTATCGGATAAGTGCCGACAGATCATGGAATTTCTACCAATCTTCCTGAACATCAGTGGACGACCCTGCCTGGTGGTGGGTGGCGGAGAAGTCGCCGCGCGCAAGATCGAAATGCTGTGCGGCGCCGGCGCCCGGGTCCGGGTGGTCTCACCCGCGCTCTGCAGCGGCGTCTCCCAGCAGGTGGAGCAGGGGAGCGTCGAGTACCATGCCGGCACCTTCTCCGAATCCGACCTGGAGGGCTGCGAGCTGGTCATCGCCGCCACCGATGACGCCGCGGTCAACCGCCAGGTGGCGGAGCTCGCCCGCAGCCGCCGGATTCCCGTGAACGTCGTCGACGACCCGGAGCTGGGCAGCTTCATCGTGCCCTCCATCATCGATCGTTCACCGGTGGTGGCGGCGGTCTCAACCGGCGGCCGCTCCCCGGTGCTCGCGCGGCTTGTCCGCGCCCGGCTGGAGACCCTCATCCCCGCCGCCTACGGTCGGCTGGCCGATCTCGCCGCCCGCTGGCGCGAGCGCGTACAGGCGCGCTTCTCCAACAGCGCCGAGCGCAAGGCCTTCTGGGAACAGGTCCTGGGCGGCGCGGTGGCGGAAATGGTCTTCTCGGGGCAGGAGGAGCTGGCGGAAAAGGCGCTGGAGAAGGCCCTGTCCGGCGACGAGGCGGCCATTGCCCGGACCGGTGCGGTCTACCTGGTGGGCGCCGGGCCGGGCGATCCCGATCTCCTCACCTTCCGTGCCCTGCGGCTCATGCAGCAGGCCGACGTGGTGGTCTACGACCGCCTGGTCTCGCCCCAGGTGATGTCGCTGGTGCGGCGGGACGCCGAGCTCGTCTACGTGGGCAAGGAGCGCGACAAGCACACGCTGCCCCAGGAGCAGATCAACGATCTGCTGGTGAAGCTGGCGAAGCAGGGCAAGCGGGTGGTGCGCCTCAAGGGCGGCGATCCCTTCGTCTTCGGCCGCGGAGGGGAGGAGATCGAGACCCTTTCGGCGGAAGGCGTGCCGTTCCAGGTGGTGCCGGGCATCACCGCGGCGGCCGGCTGCGCCGCCTACTCGGGCATCCCGCTCACCCACCGGGACTTCTCCCAGACCCTGAACCTGGTCACCGGCCACCTCAAGGACGGCACCACCAACCTCAACTGGCCGGCACTGGCCCAGCCCAACCAGACCACCGTCTTCTACATGGGCCTGAAGGGGCTGCCCATCATCTGCGCGGAGCTGATCCGCCACGGCCTGCCGGAGCAGACCCCCATCGCGCTGGTGCAGAAGGGCACCACCCCGCAGCAGAAGGTGTTCATCGGCACCCTGGGCACCATGCCGGCGCTCGTGGAAGGCGCCACCATCAAGCCACCGACGCTGATCATCGTCGGCGAAGTGGTCCGCCTGCACGACAAGCTCGCCTGGTTCGACCCGGAGGCCGGCGTCGGCCAGCCCCGCAACCCCTCCGCCGAGCAGACCGCCGAAGCCCGCGAGGCGAGCCGCGCCGGGGATTGAAACGAAAAGAATTTTTTAAAAATAGACAGGATTGACAGGATTCCTGTTGTGGGTTGTTTTCTGTCTCGGGTTGAAACAGGCGTTGGTTTCGGTGACCAAGTCCTGGCAGAAACAAAACAGCCGCGGGAATCCATCCCGCGGCTGCTTATCTTCGCTGTCTAACCAATCTGCGTAATCTGCGTAATCTGCGGATAAAAACGCTCTTGATCTTGTGTCCTGTAAATCCTGTCAATCCTGTCCATTTACTTCCTGGGACCGAGCTGTTCGTCGCTGGGGCCGGCGGCGAAGTAGGCGTCGGCGTCGTCCAGGGTGAGGGGATTGCCGGCGCCGTCCACCAGGGGCTGCTCGTAGTCGTTCCAGCCGCGCAGGCCGGTCTTCAGGGAACGGACGCTGCGGTAGCCCATGCGCTGCAGGGTGTCGGCGGCGAAGATGCTGCGGTAGCCGGAGCGGCACACCACCACGATGTCCCGTTCGCGCGCCCGGGCGATCGCGGGCACGGTCTCCTCGTAGCCCCAGTCGCAGGCCGGCTCCAGCACGCCGCGGGGGACATTGAGTGAATCGGCGATATGCAGGGCCTGGTACTCGTAGGGTTCGCGCACGTCGAGAATGAGCGGTTCGCGTCCCGCCTCGATCTCCTCCACCAGGTCCCAGGGGAAAATCTCGGTCACCCGGGCCCGGCAGAGATCCACCAGGCCCATGTAGGTGAGGGGCCGTGCTTCGCCGGCAGTCGCCGCCTGCTCGTTCATTCACTCTTCCTCGCAAGTCCCAGCTGCACGGCCATCACCGCCGCTTCCACCCGGGAGTGGACGCCCAGCTTGCGCAGGATGGCCTTCACATGCAGCTTCACGGTGCCGTCGGAGATGCCCAGGTTGCGGGCAATCACCTTGTTGCTCTGCCCCTCGGCCAGGTGCTTGAGGATCTCCTGCTCCCGGGGGGTGAGTTCCGCCAGTTCGGTGGGCGCGCGTGTCGGGCTGCCGCCATCGCCCTGGACCACCCGGGCCAGCACACCGGCCAGTTCCTTGGCCACCACCGTCTCGCCCGAGGTCACCTCCTGCAGGGCGCTGACCAGCTCGTCGGGTTCCATATCCTTGATGAGGTAGGCCTGGGCCCCGCCCCGCAGGGACTTGATCAGATCCATGCCGTCGCGGCTGGTGGTCACCACCGCCACCGGCGTCTCGTTGCCGCCCTCCCGCAGCGCCCTCAACACCTCGATGCCGTCCATGCCGGGCATGCGCATGTCCAGCAGGATGACGTCGGGTTTCAGCTGCTCGGCGAGCTCCAGCCCCTCCTTGCCGTCACCGACCGAGGCCACCACCTCGATGCCCCGGCGTTCCAGCAGTGCCGCCAGGCCGGCCCGGAAGAGGGCATGATCATCTATCATCAGGACCCGCATCTGGCTACTGAGTCGCCCCTGTCAGAGTGGTTCGCCGGAAAATATCACATTCCGGTAATATTTTGAATTTGGTATCCGGCCACCATGCGCCGAGGGCGGTACACCCGCCCTGGCGCCGGCCCGCGACCGCGCGATCACACCGCTCGCATGCTATCAGAGGACACTGCTGATGGTGGGGTAGTGGAAGGTCAGCTCGACCCGTGTCCCTTCGCCGGCATCACTCTCGATATTCAGCTCGCCCGAGAGCTGCCGGGCACGCTCGCGCATGACCGAGAGGCCTATGTGCTCGCCGCGCAGGCCGCTCTCCCCGTCCTCGCCCTGGCGCTGGGCGTGGTGTCCGATACCGTCATCCTCCACCAGCACCCGATAGTCGCCCGCGTCGTTGCAGCTGAGCAGAAGCCGGGCGGTCTTCGCCTGGCTGTGCTTGCGGATGTTGGCGAAGGCCTCCTGCACGATGCGCAGCACCTGGACCTCGTAGGAGGGGGGCAGGTCCAGCGATTGGCACTGGCGCTGGAAGAAGACCTTGATGCCCGTGTCGGTCCGGAACCGGCGCAGAAAGTCCTCGATGGCGGGGATGAGGCCGCGTTCGTCCATCCGGACCCGGAAGTGATCCAGCAGCTCGCGCAGCTCCGTGTAGGCCTGGTCGAGGCCACTCTTGATCTGTGCCAGCTCCATCTGCGCCTGGAAATTGCCCGTGTCGGCAAGGGTTTCCTGGTGCATCTTGATCTGCATGCGCAGACTCGCGAGGGACTGCGCCAGGGAGTCGTGCAGCTCGTGGGCGAGCATGGCCCGCTCCTGCATGAGCGACAGGCGCTGGGACTCGGCATCCAGGCGTGACTTCTCGATGGCCATGCCCAGATGCTGGCCGATGGTATTGAGCAGGTTTTTCCACTCCTGCCACTGCCGGTCGTGGGTGCCCGGGTCGACGAACAGGTTGTAGACACCCAGGGTCCGGCCCCGGTACTGGAGCGGCACGGCGATCATCTCCAGCTCCTGGTGGGGGAGCAGGGGGCGTCCGATCTGGGCGTCGCAACGGCGCATGTCCTGCTGGCACATGACCTCGCCGGCGGAAACGGCGGTCCCGCACAGGCAACTGTCGGTGGACATGATCCGCTCCCGCTCGGCAACCCCTTCCTCCAGGCCGATGCTCGCCACCAGCCGCATCTGGTTGTCGTCCTGGATCAGGCGCACCGCCGCGGCGTGGGCATCGACGATCTTCATGACCGTGCTGAGGAAACGGGTGAGGAGATCGTCCAGGTCGCGGGAGGAGTTCACCCCGGCGGCCACGTCGTAGAGAACCTCGAGGGAGCGGGTTTTCTGTTCCAGCCGCTCGGTCTGCAGCTGGACCTGGCGATCCATGTCCTGGGTCAGGTTCTGCAGCGACTCGGCCAGGGAGTTGATATCCCGGGCCAGCTCGGCGAACTCGCCCCGTTCAGGCACCGGGATCCGGGCGGAGAGATTGCCGCCCCGCATACGCAGGGCCCAGTTGCGCAGATGCGCAAGCGGCTGGAGGAGCTGCTGGTGGATGCGCCGGGCCAGGATCGCCAGGCACACCAGCCCGAGGAGGAACAGCAGCAGGTGGCCCGGGAGCAGGGCCGCCCGGTCCTCGCCCCCCCGGGGAAACAGCAGCAGGCCGCTGAATGCCAGCACGAACAGCACCGCCACCAGCGCCGCCATGGGCTGGAACAGGGGATTGCGCCAGATGCCGGCGGACTTGCGCCGCCAGCCGCGGGCGGGTGGGATCATCCAGATGGCCAGGTCGCGGATACGGCCCGCGGCCTTCTTCGGCTCCAACAGCTGCATGTGGCAGTCACCCCGCAGGGGGCAGAAATTGGCTTATAAGACAGGCACTAGTAGCGCCATCTTAGCACGCTTCCACCCGGACACCGTACTCTGCCAGTCTCTGGCCCGCTCAATTCCAGGCGACACGGCTGGAAGCGCGCGCGGATTCGACCGGACAGTAACCGTAATTCTGCGTAATTCGCATAATCTGCTGTTAAACAAGCTATTTCAGTCCTCACCGCCGACGTCGGTGGCGAAGATGCCGGGGCGGAAGAGGTCGCGTCCGGAGCGGGCGATGGCCTGGGCGTGGGGATTGATGGCATTGCCCAGGTCCTCGTACCAGGAGGGGTGGGTGTAGTTGATGTCGCTGAAGAACCACAGCCCGCGGTCCGACTGGCAGGCGGCGGCGAGCATGTGGATCTGCTCCCCGGCGTCGGGACCGACAATGCAGCCGCCCAGCAGCTGCCCGGTCTCGTCGTCGTGGACCACCTCGATGAAGCCCTCGGCGTCGTTGTGGGCGCGGGCCTTGATGGAGGCCATGAAGTTCGCGCGGGCGAACTCGGGCTCGAAGCCGGCCGCCTCGGCACGTTCCTCCAGCAGTCCCACGGTGGCGATCTGCAGGGCCGAATCGATGACCAGCGGCACCCGGTGATAGTTGGCGCGGAGCGTGTTGCCGCGGACAGCATTGAATGCCGCCACCCTGGCGTCGTGGAAGGCGGCGTTGGCGGACATCGGTCCGGGCTTGCAGTCTCCCACCGCGTAGATACCCGGCTGCGTCGTCTCCAGGTACTTGCTGGTGCGGATGAAGCCCTCGGCGTCGAACTCGACGCCGAGCTTCTCGAGCCCCAGTCCGCTCGGTGCGGGCCGCCGGCCGATGACCACCAGCACCCGTTCGTAGTGGCCCTCGCCGCCGTCGCTGAAGCTGACGCTGACGCCGTCGTTCCCGACCCGGGTGCCGACCACCTCGACGCCCAGCCGCAGCTCGGTTCCCAGGCGCAGGAACTTGCGCTCCAGCAGCTGGGTCGCCCGCGCCGGCAGGGCCATGCCGCCGAGAAGGTGATCCTGGCGCTCGACGAGGGTGACCCGGCTGCCGAACTGCTGCAGGAAGTAGCCGAGCTCGCAGCCTACCGCACCCCCGCCCACCACCAGCACGGAGGCGGGCAGGGCGTCGAGCTGGTACATGAAGTGGTGGGAATTGAGAATCCGCACCCCGTCGGCGGGGCAGGCCGGATGCTCGCGGGGGATGGCGCCGGTGGCCACGATGATCCGCCGGGCCTGCAGGGTGACGTTCCCATCGGGCCCCTCGACGGCGACCGTGCGCGGATCGAGAAGCCGGGCGCTGCCCTGGAGGTAGCGGATTCCGAGCCGGCGCAGCCAGACCGGGAAATTCGCGCTGATGCCATCGACCACCCGGGCCTTGTGCGCCATGGCGGCGGGGAAGTCGCCGCGCACCTCGCCCACCAGCCCCCGGCCGTTGAGTGAATTGGCCGACTCAATCAGGCCGGCGAGACGGATGAGCGCCGCTTTCGGAACACAGCCCTCGTTCAGACACACGCCGCCCGCCAGGCCCTTCTCCACGAGGGCCACCCGCGCTCCCTGCTGGGCGGCGGTCAGGGCGGCCTTGTAGCCGCCCGGACCGCTGCCGATGACCACCACATCCAGTTCCATGGGCGTTACCGGTTCACTCCTGCGGAACCTCGACATCCGCCTCCTTGGGCGGTATGTAGTTGGGATCGTTCGGATTGAGGAAAATGAAGCTCATCTCACCCGATTCCAGCTCCACGAAATCCATGACCGTTCCCTCGAGCATTTCGCGCAGGGCGGGGTTGATGAGGATCTCGACCCCCTGGGAGGAGATGCGGAGGTCATCAGCGGCCGGCGCGTCGAAACCGAGACCGTAGTCGAAGCCGCCGTCGGGCAGTGTCCGCACCGCCACCCGCAGGGCAAGGCCGTCGATCTCTCCCTGTTCCATGGACCGGCGTACCTGTTCAGCGGCGCGTTCGGTGATCTTGAACATCGGCTCTCCTGTTGGTTGTCTGGTTGACGATGGATTGCTTCGGCGCGGGCCGGCAGCGGCCCGGCACCGGTTCCGGTTCGCCGGGGCGCTCAGCCGCCGGCGGCCCGTACCGCCGTGCGGCTGCGGCAGTGGCGTACGAATTCGAGGAAGCGGTGGGTCCAGTGGTTGGCGCCCACATCACGCTGGTGGGCATAGCATGCCAGGAGATTCCTGTAGACCACCCCGTCATAACCGTTGCCGAGCCCGGTGCCGCGGAGCACCCGAAAGGCGAAACGACAGTCCGGATCGAGGTTCTCGATGCTGGAATGGTGGAATTCGTGGGCATGGAACCCGGCCAGCCGCCCAGCGGCATCCCGCAGCGGCCAGGGACCCTCGCCGGTCTCCTGCACGTGGATGTAACCACGGCCCACGGGGCGCTCGTGCATCCGGATGTCACCCGGCACCACGCCCACCATCTCGTGGCGCCGCCCCTGCCAGGTGATGCTGCGGGCCAGGTACATGAGTCCGCCGCACTCGGCGTAGGCGGGCAGGCCCGCCTCGATGGCGGTGCGAATGGAACGGCGCAGCGACCGGTTCGCCTCCAGCTGTTCCGTGTGGGTCTCCGGGAACCCGCCGCCGATGAACAGGCCATCCACCGCGGGCAGTTCGCTGTCCCGCAGGGTATCGACGGGCACCAGCTCGGCTCCGCCCCGCTCCAGCGCCTCCAGGTCGCCGGGATAGTAGAAGCCGAAGGCGGGATCGCGGGCGATGGCGATGCGGAGATCGCGCACGGGAGAGACCGGTTCCGGCTGGAACAGCGCCGGGTCAGGCCCGGCGCTGCGTGCCGCGGCCAGTTCGATGAGGGCGTCGAGGTCGACCTGCGCCGCGATCACCCCGGCGGTGTAGTCGATCTTCTCCCGCGCGGTGCCGAGCTCGTTGCTGGGCACCAGGCCGAGATGCCGTTCGCTGATGCGCAGCTCCGGATTGCGGCGTACCGCTCCCAATACGGGGATGTCGGTGTAGTGGCTGATGACCGCGCGGAGCTTCTCCTCGTGGCGCTGGCCGGCCACCTGGTTGAGGATCACCCCGGCGATGTCCACCTCGCGGTCGAAGGCCTGGTAGCCGAGCAGGAGTGGGGCGATGCCCCGGGTCACGCCGGTGGCGTCCAGCACCAGGATCACGGGCGCCCCGATGAGCTTCGCCAGCGCCGCGTTGCTGTTGCCGCCCTCGAGATCCATGCCGTCGTAGAGGCTCATGTTCCCCTCCACGATGCCGATGTCCGTCTCCCGCAACCCGCAGGCGAAGGTGCGCAGGATTTCGTCGTTGTCCTGGGTCTGGAAGTCGAGGTTCAGGCAGGAGCGTCCCGCGGCCATCCCCAGCCACATGGGGTCGATGTAGTCGGGACCCTTCTTGTAGGGGCGTACGCGCAAACCGCGCGCGTGCAGTGCGGCGCACAACCCGAGGGTGATGGTGGTCTTGCCCGAGGACTTGTGGGCGGCGGAGATGAGAAGGTGGGACATGGGGGGCCCGTTCCGCGGTTGTGGGACTCTGCAGGGGCAGCAAGGCGGAAGGGGGCGCCGGCGGCCGGTGAAGGCCGCCGTTGCCTCAGGCCGCCCGGGAGTACTTCTCCCGCGGGCGCTGCCGCCACATCTGCCGCGCCTGCGCGAGGGCCGCATCGCGGGTTTCGGCCCGCCCCATCATCTGCAGGGTGACGGCCACGGTGGAGATCACGGCGCCCTCGGCGTACTCGTCCTCGAGTTCGCCGTTCCAGAGTGCGGCCAGATGCCCCACCTCGAGTTCCGGCTGCTTCACGTGGCGCTGCGGGAACAGCGGCGGCCACTCCTCGTCGGCGAGAACCCCGTCATGGACACTCTGCACCAGGCAGGCCATGTCCGGGTTGACCTCGATCTCGCCACCCTCGCCCTTGATGACCGCCAGGTGTGGCTGCTCCAGCAGCAGCGCGGCCTCCTGGTGCACCGGGCGGTAGCCGGGATGGAAGATGCCCTGCATCACGTAGGGCGCATCGAGGGGATTGAGCAGCCGGGCCAGGGTATGGACCGGGGAGCGCAGCCCGAGCAGCGGGCGCAGCTGGATGATCTCGTGCAGCTTGGGGCACATGTGCTCGAGGGGGAAGTAGGCGAAGTTGCGCGCCTCCAGATCCTCGGCCACCTCGTCCCAGCTGGTGGCATGGCGCAGGCCCAGGGTGGACAGCACATCCTGGGTATAGATGCGACCGGCGGTGTGCCCGCTGGCCCCGTGCATGAAGACCCGGATACCGTTCTCGGCCAGCAGCAGGGTGGAGAGCAGGAACCAGGGCAGGTGGCGGCGCTTGCCCGCGTAGGAGGACCAGTCGAGATCCGCGCCCAGGCCGGCGGGCGGGGCCATGTCGGCACGGGCCGCGCGCACGAAACCCGCCAGCTCCTCGGGACTCTCCTCCTTGACGCGCATGAGCATCAGGAAGGCGCCCAGCTGAACCGGCTCCACCTCGTTGCGCAGGATGAGCCGCAGCGCCGTCTCGGCCTCCTCCTGGGAGAGGGAGCGGGATCCGTTGCGACCCTTGCCGAGGATGCGCACGTAATGCGCGAAGGGGTGTTCCTGCTGTGCCATCCGGTCACTCCTGCTGTACAGGCGCGATGGGCGGGCGATCCGCCCATCGCGCCCGGTGTCAGTGCTTGCTGGCCTCGAGGTACTGCTGCATGGCCTCGTCGGACATGGTCTCGGGGATGAAGCGCAGCACCCGCATGGCGACCATCGCCAGCGCCAGGGCCAGGGCGATGCCGCCGACACCCAGCACCACCTCGGGCAGACTGGGCGCATAGCTGTTCACCACCCCGTCATTGAAGCTGCTGCTCACCTCCATGCCCGGGAACAGCACCAGCGGGTAGGCCTGGCCGCCGATGATGATGACGTACACCAGGGCGATGGCGCCCACCAGCACCAGCACGGAGGCGGCGGTGATCCAGGTGCGCGAGCCGCCGGTGGCCGGGTGGTAGAGCAGCCCCAGGGGCAGGAGGCTGCCCACCAGCACGAACACGACCCAGAACAGGAAGGTGTAGATCCCGCCGTTCATCAGGATGAAGGCCTCGACGCCGTGGTGCTCGGTGGCGTAGAGATTGGTCAGGTGCATCAGCGCCACGAAGTAGAGGGTGGCGGCGATGAACACGCCCAGCAGGTTCTTGTAGCGCTTCAGCGCCATCCCGCCCAGCTCCCAGCCGAAGCCTCCCTCCATGGCGCGTAGCACCAGCAGGAAGATGGCCAGGCCGAAGGAGAAGGACATGGCGATGAACATGGGCGCCATGACCGCCGCGTCATAGCCCTGCCGCGCCACCAGGAAACCGAAGATGGAACCGGTACCGGTGGTGAGCATGAGGCGCCAGACGAAGGCGAGGAAACCCATCGGCTTGGAGTAGGGATTCATCCGCCGCTCCATCATGGACCACAGATAGACCGCCACGATGGCCATGAAGCCCGTGTAGAGGAAGATGTTCCAGGCGAAGATGGATTTGAAGTTGTAATGGGTCATGGCCACGATGAGGCGGTCCGGATGCCCCAGGTCCAGTACCAGGACCGTCAGGCCGCCCATCAGCAGCGTGATGGCCAGCAGGCCCGCCATGCGCCCCAGGGGCTTGTACATCGACTTGCCGAACACCGACCCGATGGAGGCCATGTTGAGGACCCCGGAGGCGGCCACGATCAGGAACACGGCGAACACGTGGGGTGTGCCCCAGACCACCTGGTTGTTCATTCCGGTGACGTAGTGGCCGTGGTGTTCCATGTACAGAAAGGCGCCGAAGCCCATCAGGACAACCAGTGCCAGGGCCCCGAGCAGGCCGTAGTAGCCGCTGCGTCCGGGCAGTTCGCGATAGGTGATATGCTTCATCTTGCGGCTGAGCTCCCGTGACTAGATGCCTTGGTAACGGACCCCGGGGTTGAGGTTCAGGTCGGCCCGGATCTGGGTGGTGGCGTAGGTGGCCACCGTCTTGGCGATGGGGCTTGCGGGGTCGTTCAGGTCACCGAACAGCATGGCATTGTGATTCTCGGCCGTGCAGGCCTCCACGCACGCGGGGGAATCGCCCGCGTCGACCCGGTGCACGCACAGGGTGCAGGACTCCACGGTCCCCTTGCCGCGGGGGGCATAGGGCTTCTGGTCCGAGAGCGTCTCGTGGACGAAGGAGCGCGCCTTGTAGGGGCAGGCCATCATGCAGTAGCGGCAGCCGATGCAGATGTGCTTGTCCACCAGGACGATACCGTCGTCGCGCCGGAACGAGGCCCCGGTGGGGCAGACGTCGGCACAGGGCGGATTTTCGCAGTGCTGGCACATCATGGGCAGGGTGAAGGCGTGTCCGGTTTCGGTGTTCTTCACCTCCACCTTGCGGATCCACTGCGCCTTCTGCGTCGCGTCGGAGTGGGACTCGTCGGTGGAACCGGTACCCCAGCCGTTCTCCCGTTCGCAGGCGCTCACGCAGTCGCTGCAGCCGGAAGCGCATTTGTTGGTGTCGATGAGCAGGCCCCAGCGCACCGCGCTGGAGACGGGTTCGTCGGCGGGACGGGCCTGGGCGACGCTGTAGAGCATGACTCCGGGGGCGAGGGCGACTCCCGCCGTGGCCGCGCTCCGGGTCAGGAACTCGCGCCGGTTCAGATCAGTGTGTTCGCTGGTCTCGTTCATTCTCGGGCTCTTGCCTGTTTCCCTGTGGTTGCGGCCGTTCTCAGCGTGCAGCGCCGGGCTGTTCCGGCTTCAGGCTGTGGCACTGGAAACAATCGGGCTGGGCCGCCGTGTACTGGTGGCAGCTCACACAGAAGTGCTGTTCCCGGGCTTTCTCGTCGCCCTGGTAGTCAGCGGCGTGACAGTTGATGCACTCCTTGAGGCTGTGCTTCTTGGTACGGATCCCCTCGTGCATGGTCTTGTCACGGTGATCGAGGATCACCTCCATGTGGTTGCGGCGCATGAAGTCGGTATCCTCCACGCACTGCGTGCCCTGCGGCTCCATGAAGCTGGGCATGGGGATACCGCTGTCGGCGGCGCCGCCGGGGGCCGAAGCCCCCAGCAGCGCAACCGTCGCCAGCACGGTCAGGGACCGCTTGAGGTTTGCGAAGCAGGTCATCAGGACCTTCCCTCCTAGTTGGCCCAGGCGCCGAGCCCCATTTCGATGTAGCCGGTGGGGCAGACGTCGGCACAGATGTGGCAGCCGATGCAGCGGCTGTAATCGGTGTAGACGTAGCGGCCCATGGTGGCCTCGGCCTTGGGCGTCTTCTTGACCGCCTCCTGGGGGCAGAAGACCACGCAGTTGTCGCACTCGAAGCACATGCCGCAGCTCATGCAGCGCTTCGCCTCGGCGACGGTCTTCTCCTCGTCGAGGGCCACCAGGCGCTCTTCGAAGTTGCCCAGCACGTTCTCGGCGCTGACCTCCACGTGCTGTCGGCGGTTGCGCGGGGTGAAGGGGAAGTGCCCCAGGAACAGCTCGTCGGCGGGAATGATCTCGCTCTGCGAACGATCCTCGTAGTTGTGCACGGCGAACTTCGCCTCGGAGGTGCCGCGGGCGCCCAGGTCGGTCTCCTTCTTGTAGACGGAGTCCTTGGCCTCGAGTTGGAACGGCGCCGGCTCCAGGTGGGTCTCGCGCAGCTTCTCCAGCAGGTTGAAATGGTGCACGTCCACCTTCGGACGCTTGCCGAGATCCTTCTGCTGCAGGTAGCCGTCGATGCTGTCCACGGCGATGGAGGCCTGGCCGATGGCAGTGGTCAGCAGGTGCGGGCGCACGATGTCACCGCAGACGAAATAGCCTTCCTTGCCGGGCACCTGGTAGTGCTTGTCGGCATCGATGAGGCCGCGCTGGTTGCCGAAGGTCTCCATGCCGGTCAGGTCGCCGCCCTGGCCGATGGCCGCGACGATGAGATCGCACTCGATGTCGAACTCGCTGCCCTCGACCGGGGTCTTGCCGTCTTCCTGCAGCTCCTGCACGCGCAGGGCCTTGGCACGACCGTCCTCGCCAAGGATGACCTCGACCGGGTTGAGCCGGCCGCGGATCTCCACGCCCTCGCGCAGCGCGTCGTCGATCTCGTGCTTCGCCGCGTTCATCTTCTCGATGGGCGCGCGGGACATCAGCAGCACGTCGGCGCCCTGGCGGGCGGCAGACTCCACCACGTCGTGGGCGGTCTGGTTGATGATGACGTGCTCGGGGCGATCCTTCTCGCTGACCACGTCGATGTGGCCGAGGCGGCGGGCCACGGAGGCCACGTCGATGGAGGTGTCACCACCGCCCACCACCACCACCTTGCCGGTGACGTGCTTCAGGCGACCCTGGTTGAAGGCCTCGAGGAAGGCCACGCCGGTGATGCAGTTGGTGGCCTTGTCGCCGCCCGGTATGGGCAGGGCGCGGCCGGACCAGGCGCCGATGGCGAACAGGACGGCGTCGAACTCCTTCTCGATGTCCTCCATGGAGATGTCCACGCCCACCTTGGTGTTGGTGTGGACCTCCACGCCGAGGTCGAGGATGCGCTGAATCTCGCCGTCGAGCACGTTGCGCGGGGTCCGGTAGCCGGGGATGCCGTAGCGCATCATGCCGCCGAGGCCGGGCTTGGACTCGAAGATGGTGGCGCCGTGGCCGCGGCGGCGCAGCTGGTAGGCCGCGGCCAGGCCGGCGGGGCCGCCACCGATGATGGCCACCTTCTTGCCCGTGTCGGGACCGGCCTCGAACTGGTAGCCGGCGGCAAGGGCGTTGTCGCCGATGAACTGCTCCACCGAGTTGATGCCGACGTGTTCCTCGACCTTGTTGCGGTTGCAGCCGTCCTCGCAGGGCGCGGGGCAGACGCGACCCATGATGGAGGGGAACGGGTTGGCCTCGGTGTTGCGACGGAAGGCGTACTCCTTCCAGTCCATCCCTTCGGCAGGCTTCTCGATGCCGCGCACGATATCGAGCCAGCCGCGGATGTCGTGGCCCGACGGGCAGCTGCCCTGGCAGGGGGGCGTGCGGTGGACATAGGTCGGGCAACGGTAGCTCTCGTCGCCCTTGAACACCCAGCGGTTCCAGGCGTAATGCTCGTTGTCGCCGTCCTTGAACTTCCGGTTGGTTATCTTCTTGATGTCGTCGCTCGAAGTGGCCATGGGTATCTCCTCTGCCAAGACGAATCTTGTAGTAGTTAGTCGTTGCTGCCCAGGATGACCGCGTCCCCGACCAGCTGGTGAACACTCAGAATCATGTGCATCGGGAAGTCGTAGTAGGGCAGTACCTTGGCGAACTGCGTCTTGCAGATGGCGCAGATGGCCGCCAGGGTATCCACCTTGTGTTCGTCGACCACGTACTTCAGGGCCTGCATGCGCGGAAGGGCACCCTTGACGCGCACCTCCATCAAATCGTCGGTGAGCAGGCCGCCACCGCCGCCGCAACAGAACGTTCCCTCGTGGATGGTCTCGGGGGCCATGTCGAAGAAGTTGTTGCAGGCCGCCTTGATCACTTCACGGGGGATGATGAACTGCCCGCCCGGCATGTCGCCCATGCGCGAGGCGCGGGCCACGTTGCAGGAGTCGTGGAAGGTCACGCGACGGTGGTCGTTGGCGGACTTGTCCAGCTTGATCGCACCCTGCTGGATGAGATCGTAGGTGGACTCGCAGATGTGCTGCGGCACCGGGAAGCGCGGGTCGAGCTGCTTCTGCAGCATGCGCGCGTACTTGTCGTCATCGGCCGCGCCGTGGCCCACGCCCGCCAGGGTGTTCCAGAAGCTGTAGGCGGCACGCCAGGCATGGCCGCACTCGCCCACCATGATGCGCTTGACGCCCAGCTCCAGCGCCGCCTTGCGGATGCGCTCCGCCTGCCTCTTCATGTTGTCGTAGCTGCCGATGAACATGGAGAAGTTGGCCGCTTCCGAGGCATAGCTGGACAGGGTCCAGCTGAGCCCCGCGGCATGGAACACCTTCGCGTAGCCGATGAGGCCGTCGATGTGCGGCTCGGCGAAGAAGTCCGCGGAGGGCGTGATGAGCAGGATGTCGGCGCCTTCCTGGTCCACCGGCAGCTTCACGTCCACGCCGGTATCGGTCTTGATGTCATCCTCGAGGTCCTCGAGGGTGGCTTCCAGCGCCGGGCCGGGCAGGCCGAGGTTGTTGCCGATCTTGTGAACCTTGGCGATGATCTCGTTGCAGTACTTCTGGCCGTAGCCGATGGAGTCGAGAATCTCGCGGGCGGCCATGGAAATCTCGGCCGTGTCGATGCCGTAGGGGCAATAGACCGAACAGCGGCGGCACTCGGAGCACTGGTGGTAGTAGCTGTACCAGTCGTCGAGCACCTCCTTGGTCAGGTCGGTGGCGCCCACCAGCTTGGGGAAGTACTTGCCGGCGAAGGTGTAGTAGCGGCGGTAGACCTTGCGCAGCAGGTCCTGGCGCGCCACCGGCATGTTCTTCGGATCGGCCGTGCCGAGGAAGTAGTGGCACTTGTCGGTGCAGGCGCCGCACTTCACGCACGAATCCAGGTAAACCTGGATGGAGCGGTACTTCTGCAGGATATCGCCCATCTTGGCGATGGCCGCCTCCTGCCAGTTCTCCACCAGCTCACCGGGAAAGCCGAGCGGGATATTGTGATCGGGCTTGGCCACGTACGGGCTGCTGTGGGACATGGCCCCCGGCTTGATGTTGGGAACCACGACCACGGGCACGTCTGCGAGCAGCTTGGGAGTCTCGTAATCTGCCATGGGTGCCTTCTTCCTGAATTATTCGGCGCTGCTGGAGTCGAGCGGAGCCGCCCAAGGTGCGAGATGACGGGTCTCGCGGGGGTTGTCCACCTGGTTGCGGGTCGGGCTGAAGAACACGCCGGGGGCATGCAGCAGCTTGCTCACCGGGAAGATGATCATCAGTACCGCCACCAGCAACAGGTGCAGCAGCAGATTGAAGTCGGCCGGCAGAGGCTGCCAGTCGAAGTACATCAGGCCCAATACGAAGGCCTTGAGACTGACGATGTCCGTATGGGCAACGAACTTCATGCTCAGGCCGGTGATGCCGATACCCACCAGCAGGGCGAGAATCAGGTGGTCGGAGGGCGCGCTGATGTAGCGCACACGGTCCACGAGCACGCGGCGGGACCACAGGCCGAGCAGCCCGAGCACCATGAAGAAGCCCGCGTACTTGCCGAACGGCTGCAGCCAGCTGACCCAGAACCAGACCGGCTCGGTGAAATAGCGCAGGTGACGGATCAGGACCAGCGCCAGGGAAATGTGGAACATCCAGCCGAACAACCAGGTCCACTTGCTGGACTTGAACAGGCTTTCGAAGAAGATCACCTCGCGGCCCATGCGCATCACCACGCCACTGGTGGTCGTGGGGGCGGGCGTGGTCGGGATCTTCAACGGTGCCGGGGTGCGGGCGTATACACTGATCTTGTAGGCCAGACCGCCGATCAGGATCGCGGTCGCGGCATAAAACAGCACTGCATACGTCACGGTCAGGAACGACATTCTGCTTGCACCTCGAGTGCCACCGGGTAAGGGGAGGGGGGCGGTGTTACGCCCCCCTTTCCAGGACTGCTGCTGATCAGATACAGCCGGTCGGCTTGGGCAGGCCGGCGATCTTGCACGCCTGCTTGGCCGGGCCGTAGGGGAACAGCTCGTACAGGTACTTGCTGTTGCCCTTCTCGGGCCCGAGCTTCTTGCCGATGGCCTTGGTCAGCACGCGGACCGCCGGGGCGATCTGGTACTCGTTGTAGTACTCACGCAGGAAGTTCACGACCTCCCAGTGGTTCTCGGTCATCTCCACGCCCTCGCTCTTGGCGAGCTCGCCGGCGATTTCCTCGTCCCAGTCGGCCAGGTTGACCAGGTAGCCTTCCTCGTCGGTCTCAACGCTCTTGCCACCAACTTCAAGTGCCATGGTACTTTCTCCTTTCAGTTCATCCGGCGGCCGGAGCCGGCCGGAAATTAAATTGCCGTTGGAGTTCTACAGCCAGGACTGCACCCGCTCGCTCTCGGCGACCAGGTCCACGAACCCAGCATAATCGACCCGCTTGATCCCATCCATCGCCTTGGCGGCGATACCCCGGGCCGCAAGATCCGGCTCCAGGACGCAGACGGTGTAATCCTGCATGGCCTGACGCAGGGTCTCGGCCTTTGCAGAGCCTTCCAGCGCCGCGTAAACGCCATCCTCGATGAAGAGCAGCGTGCTTCCCTTGGTGGCGGTACGCAGGCAACTCTCCAGGCTGTTACGCTCGAAGGGCGACTTATTGATGATATGCAACATGGTCCGTGCCTCTCCTTAAAAGCTCAGGATGACGTCCTGATCTTCCATCAGGTCGCGGATCTGCTCGGAGGTCATAACCTCGACGGGGACCAGCAGGTCGTCCTCGGTGAGCCCGCGGGCGTCCAGGGACTCCTTCTCCACGAACAGCTTCTCCACGTCGTACATTTCAAGTGCACGGTAGGTGGGGGAGAAGTTCTTCATCTCCACGCCGGCCGTATCCTGACCCTTGGTGATCTGGAACACACCATCATCCATGAACACCAGGCTCACGTCCTGCTCGAACGCGGCGCCGATCAGCACCACCTCGAGGGACTCCAGCGCGTAGACGGTCCCGTACGGCGCCTTGCGGTTGACGTACAGGAACTTCTTGATGGTCCCGCCTTCTTCCATCATCTCTTCAGACATGACTCTCCCCCACTCAGTCGCCGAAGACCACCAGGCGATCCGCCTGGATACCGGCCTCAATCAGCTGTCCCAGACCGGAGATGCGGAAGCCGTCGGCGATGTTCTGCGCGCTCTTGCCGTTCCGCTTCATCTCGCCCTCGTCCACGATGCCGCGGCGCTGGGCCGCAGCGACGCAGACCACGAAGTCGAGATTGTGCTTCGCGGCCAGCTCGGACCAGCGATTGGTGATGTTCCGGTCATCCTGGGGCGGGGTCGTGAGATTGGTCCCGTTGTTCACACCGTCGTGGTAGAAGAACACGCGGAAGATCTCATGACCCTTTTCCAACGCCGCCCGGGTGAAGAGGTAGGCGGTGTCGGATGCCTCGTGGGTGTAAGGCCCTTCGTTTACCTGGATTGCAAACTTCATAGCTGTGCCTGCCATCCCTTGATCAGAAGCGGATATGCGCCGACGCGTTAAGCGAGCTGCGCGAACCCTTCCAGTTGTCGATGTGGAACTTGGTGAAGGGCAGACCGGTCAGTTCGAAGAACCGCGGCCAGCCGATACGGTCGATCCACTCGTTCATGCGCTCCCACTCGCGGGCATCTTCCTTGTAGGCGCGCAGGATCTTCTTGACCACGTCCGCAACCTCGGGCCAGCGGGGCGGATTGTTCGGGATGCCGGCGGCCACCAGCTTGTGGAAGGTGGGCTTGCTGCGGGCATTGGAGTTCTTGCCGCCGACCCAGATGGCGAGCTTGGAATGCTCGGGGTCGTTGATCTGCATGGGCGGGCAGGGCGGATAGCAGGCGCCGCAGCAGATGCACTTCTTCTCGTCCACTTCCAGCGACGGCTTGCCGTTCACCATGGCGGGGCGGATGGCCGCCACCGGGCAACGGGCCACCACGGAGGGGCGTTCGCAGACGTTGGCCACCAGGTCGTGGTTGATCTTCGGCGGCTTGGTGTGCTGGATGTTGATGGCGATGTCACCCTGGCCGCCGCAGTTGATCTGGCAGCAGGAGGTGGTCATGCGCACCCGGTTGGGCATCTGCTCGTTGACGAACTCATCGTGCAGCTCGTCCATCAGCGCCTTCACCGCCCCGGAGGCGTCGGTGCCGGGGATGTCGCAGTGCAGCCAGCCCTGGGTGTGGGAGATCATGGACACCGAGTTGCCGGTGCCGCCGACCGGGAAGCCTTCCTGGTTCAGCTTGTCGATCAGGGGCTGGACCTTGGACTCGTCGCTCACCATGAACTCGATGTTGGAGCGGATGGTGAAGCGGACGAAGCCTTCGGCGAATTCGTCGGCGATATCGCACAGCTTGCGGACGGTGTAGAGATCCATCTGGCGCTGGGTGCCGGCGCGGACGGTCCAGATGGCGTCGCCGCTCTTGGCGACGTGGTGCAGAACCCCGGGACGGGGACGGTCGTGCCAGGACCAGTTGCCGAAATTCTTCCGCATCAGCGGGTGCATGTACGGGAAGGGATCAGGCACGCCGCTCTCAATGGGCATACGCGGTGCTGACATGCTTACCTCCAAAATAGCGCTTATCTAGTTTTGGAAGGGGCGCCCACTCGGGGCGCCCCCTGGCTTCGTCGATTAAGACCCGGGTCAGCCCGCGGCCGCCTCGGCCTTACGCTGGAACCACTTCTCGGCCTCCTCGTCCCAGCTGTCCGTACGGACGTAGGAGCTGGTGCGGGGGTTGGCGACCATGTTGGGATCCACCTCCAGGCCGATGCCCTCGAGGAAGTTCACCAGGCCGATACGCTCGATCATCTCGCCGGTACGCTCGTGCTCCAGGGCGTTCTCGGCGAAGAAATCGATGGTGTTCTCGGCGATCTCCTCCAGACGCGCGTAGTCCTCGTCGGTCTCGAGCTTCATGAAGGGAATGACCACGGTGCCCATCAGGTCACCGATCTTCAGGGTGCGCTTGCCGCCCATCAGGATGGACACGCCCTTGTCGTCGCCCGGGGAGAGGGCCTTGGTCATCACGTTGATGCAGTGCATGCAGCGCACGCAGTTGCGGTTGTCCACCGCCAGGGTGTCGTCGTCGTTGAGCGACAGGGCCTGGGTGGGGCAGCGGGTGATGACGTTGTCGATGACGTACTTGCGGCCCTTCGCGGCGACGAAGGCCTTGACCTCGTCCTGGTCGACCTTCATGTCGTCGCGCCAGGTGCCGATGGTGGCCATGTCGGCGCGCTGGATGGCGTTCATGCAGTCGTTGGGGCAGCCCGAGACCTTGAACTTGAACTTGTAGGGCAGGGCCGGACGGTGCATGTCGTCCAGGAAGCGGTTCACCAGCATGCGGTGAATGCGCTGCTCGTTGGCGCAGGAGTGCTCGCAGCGGGCGGCACCCACGCAGGACATGCCGGTACGCACGGCGGGACCGGCGCCGCCGAGGTCGAAGCCCATCTCGTTGAGCTCGTCGAAGGCGGGCTGGACGTTGTCGGTGGTGGCACCCTGGAACATGATGTCGCCGGACTGGCCGTGGAAGGCGATGAGGCCGGAACCGTACTTCTCCCAGACGTCGGCCATCTTGCGCAGCACGTCGGTGGTGTAGTGCATGCCGGCCGGCGGCATGATGCGCAGGGTGTGATACTCGGCGGCGTTCGGGAACAGCGGCTTGCCGGCTTCGTTCTTGAGCTCGGTGAAGCGGGGAATGATGCCGCCGCCGTAGCCCACGACGCCGACGGTGCCGCCCTTCCAGTAACCCTTCTTGGTCTGGTAGGAGGTTTCCAGCTGACCCAGAAGGTCATTGTTCATCTGGCGCACGCGCTCGTCGGGGTGCTCGTCGCGCATCTTCTTCAGGCCGGTCACAAAGCTCGGCCACGGACCGCTCTCCAGCTGATCAAGATTAGGAGTCGGGTGTTTTTCTGCCATGGTAATGTTCTCCCTAGATCAACGATCGTTGACTCTTTAGGCCAACCAGGTATTCCTGGCCGCAGGGCCTCTGGCTTTACTTACTCACTGTCAGCTCGAGTTAACTGAGTGCCGGTGCATGCAGAAGCTGGTTCGGATTCCCTCATCATCAGCTGCATTCGCATCGAAATCACGACAGCCATCTGAGGACCGGTCCGATGGAGTTTAGTAGTAGCTCCTAATAAACGAACACCGTCCAGAGGGGGTGCCACCCCCCACCCATCTATCCCGAATGGGATATATGCGGGCAGTTTTTTTCTGGTGCATTGCAGCAAGTCTTTACAGGGGCCGAGCAAGCAATTAAGTTGTTCATTACTTACTTATTTACTCGGGTATACTATCCCCTGGTAAAACCGGTCGGGGCCATTTGATACGCCTGCGGCAGGGAAAGATCAACCTTGTATGTCAAGACAACCCATGCCCGACAGTCCCTTCGATCCCGATAATGCGGCCGCATTCGCCCGCTGGCGCACGGCGAAACTCGCCGCCTGGCCGCCGTCGCCGGCGGCGCTCGTGACCGATCTGGCGCGCCCGGACCGGATCGAACCCGCCGAGCATGCCCGGATGCTGGAAGCGTGCCGCCGCGCCAATCTCTGCATCTACCGGGCCCCGCCGGGCACGGCCGGCCGGGACACGCTCCGCACGGTCGCCGGCGCCTTCGGCCTGGTACGCCGGGACGGCCACCTCTGCGCCGACGCCGACGGCATCGCCACCCTCCAGGTGGCGCGGGATGCCCGCCGGCGCGACTACATTCCCTATACCGATCGCCCCATCAACTGGCACACCGACGGCTATTACAACCCCCCGGAGCAACGTATCCGCAGCATGATGCTGCACTGCCAGGAGCCGGCCGCGGAGGGCGGGGAGAACGCCTGTATCGACCCGGAGATCATCTACCTCCGGCTGCGGGACGAGAATCCGGACTACATCCGGGCACTCATGCGGCCGGCCTGCATGACCATCCCGGCCAACAGCGACGCGTCCGGTGTGCTGCGCCCGGCGCAGACCGGGCCGGTATTCTCGGTCGATGGGGTCAGCGGCGCCCTGCACATGCGCTACACCGCGCGCCGACGCAACATCGCCTGGGCCGATGATCCCCTGCTGCGCGAGGCGCTGGCGTTCCTGGAGACCCTGCTGGCAACCGATGCCCCCCACGCCATCCGTTTCCGTCTCGAGGCGGGGCAGGGCATCCTGTGCAACAACGTCCTGCACATGCGCACCGGCTTCAACGACGGGCCGGAGCAGCGGCGAACCCTCTACCGCGCGCGCTTCTACGAGCGCATCGCCGGTACCTGACCCGGGGCGGATTCATCCAGCGCCGTACACCGGCAATTCATATACATATATAAAAGATTCAAATGACCAAAACCGATCCCAACACGTCCATTCCAGCGCACAATATTGTGCCCCGGGCTGATGCGGAACGGGTCGCAAGCGACGAGGTGGCTTCATGCTCTATCTAAGCGAACTGCTGATTCAGCACCATGAACTGGAAAGCTTCGCCCAGCTCGAAGAGCTGGTCAGGAAGCGGGCCCGCGAAGGTGAACGGTTCTTCCGCATGGACGTGCGCCCCACCTTCAAGGACACGCCCGAGAACTGGGAGGACCGCCTGGAGGCGGCGTTCACCTGACGGGAGGATCCCGGTCCGGGCGTTGACCGTCCCGATCCGGTGGTCCGGCGGAGCATCACGGCGCTCCGTTACCGAGAGGCTTTAAAGCATGCCGCATCAGTTGGTTACGCCCCGGAGTTGATGATGAATCACGAAATAGAGAAGCATTTTCCCGGCCTGACGGGCCCGCTCGAAGTGGATACGGAGACCCGCGGGGCGCTGGAGCGCCAGCTGGCCGAGGTGGACGCCGAGCTGCTCGAGCTCCCGGAGGCGGGGGACCCGAGCCTGCGCGCCCACCGGCTGGTGGAGAAGGGCCGGGTGCTCAATCGCCTGGAGCGGGGTGCGGAGGCCTGGGACGTCGCCCGCGAAGCCTTCGACATGTTCGTCGGCCTGGAAAACTGGGAAGGCGCCGTCGAGGCCAGTGACGTACTGTTCGAGTCCGATCAGGAGGCGTCCCTGGAAGCCCTGGGCCAGGGCATCTGGCTGGCGGTCACCTATCCCATCGACCCCGAGATCAGCGCCATCATGCTCCGCCACCTGGTGGAGGAGTCCCCGCCCGGCGGTGATACCGCCGCCGTGGCGGCCGCAACCGCCTACTACCTGGCGTGCACCCGCGGCCAGGGCAAGGCGGGAGAGGGGCTGCGCGATTTCACCGCCGCGCAGATGGCGGAAGTGGCCAAGGCCCACAGCATGGTGGACAGCCAGGCGGAATTCGGGTTCTGGGTCGATCGGCTGGGGCTGAACAACCCCGAACATTTTCTGCCCCACCTGGGGCAGGCCCTGGAGAAGCTGGTCCGGGGCAACTGGTGGTACGACCGCGACGCCCTGCGCGCGCGGCTGCCGGTGCAGTGACACCGGCGGGAGGCTGAGATGTACTGGGAAGAGGACGATGAGCGGGCCGCGGGCCCGGTGCCCGGCGATATCGTGGATCTGAGTTTCCGCATCGACTGCCGCGCCCTCCCGGTGGACCACGCCCACGCCCTCTACACCGAGGTCAGCCGGGTGCTGCCCTGGTTCGGGTCCGAGGCCGGTGCGGCGCTCCACACCATCCACGGCGCGGAATCGGGCAACGGCTGGTACCGGCCCGAAAGCGGTGCCGACGATGTCATCTACCTCTCCCGGCGGACCCGGTTCACCCTGCGGCTGCCCGCTCACCGGGTCGAGGCCGCCCGGGCGCTCACCGGGCAGACGCTCGAGGTCGGCGGCCATGCGCTGCGCATCGAGGAGGCCACGGTGCGGCCCCTGAGCGCCGGCACCACGCTCTTCGCCCGCTACGTGGTGGGGCCGGCCGGTGAGGCGGAGGACGAGTTCCTGCACCGGACCGTGGCGGAACTGCGTGCGCTGGGCGTGCAGGTGAAGAAGGTGATGTGCGGCCGCGGTCACGTCATCCGCACCCCGGCGGGTGAGCTGCATACCCGCAGCCTGATGCTCGCCGACCTGAAACCGGCCGATTCCATCCGCCTGCAGCAGGCCGGAATCGGCCCCGCCCGGAAGCTGGGCTGTGGTGTGTTCATTCCCCACAAGGGTGTGAAGAAAGCGGACGAAACGCTCCTGTAACGGTTCTTTCAACGCAGCAACGACGACAGTCACAAGCCCGACACGGCCCCGGACAGCCCGCCTGTCCCCGGGGGAAAGTTCTGCACCGCCGGCGGCTGTAGCGGGTTTCGGGACTGAGGCAACAACGAGGGAGAAACGATGAACTACGAAGTGAACGGCAACACCATCGAGGCGGACGCCAACGGCTACCTGGTCAACGGCGAGGAGTGGACCGAGGAGGTGGCCGGCGCCATCGCCGCGGCCGAGGGTGTCGAGCTGAACGACAAGGCCTGGGAAATCATCAACTACATGCGCGACGAGTTCTACAACAACAACGGCAACCAGCCGAACGAGCGCAACATGGTCAAGCACTTCAAGGATGTGTGGGGGCCGGAAACCAGCCAGAACAGCCTCTACCAGCTCTTCCCCCGCGGGCCGGCCAAGCAGTCCAGCAAGATCGGCGGCCTGCCGGAAACCCGGCGCAAGGGCGGCTACTGATCCGCAGCCACCCGGCCGGAAAAAAGCGGGGCGCTCCTGGCGCCCCGTTTCTTTTTTTCGGCCGCCGATCCCTCCGGCGTCAGGCCAGCGCCAGGTCCGCCTCCGGCAGCTTCTGCAACTCGACGATCAGCTCCCGGGGCTCGGCCCGGAAGCGTTCCAGCAATGCCAGCGCCCGCTGCTCCCAGTGCCCCCGGGCACGCCGGGCGAGCGCCGCCAGCGCCTCGTCACCGCCGCTCGCGAGCCAGCTTTCGTAGGCCGGCATGAATGCCGGCAGCAGGGCCTGGCGCATGCCGGTCAGGTTCGCCGCATAGTAGTGCCAGAGGCTGCTCTCGCCCTCGGCGAGCAGCCGCGGCAGGGTGGCCAGCGAATCGGCCAGGTGGTCGCGCAGGGCGCGGGCCAGGACCTCGCCGCGGGTCGCCGCCACCGCCATCACCAGTTCCTCCCAGTCGGGCCCCAGCAGTTCGCCCGCGAGGGCCTCGCCCACCTCGTGCTCCTTCACCAGCGCCAGGACCGCGTCGGTCATCCGCTCCAGGGCCGCCTCGGCATCCTCCTCGAAGCCGTAATCCGCCAGGGCACGCTCCAGCGCACCCTCCTTGCGGCGCCAGCGCCAGGATTCGTAGGACTCCCAGATCATCTGCCGGATGGCGGCACGGCGAACGTAGATGGTCCGGCCCTGGGTCATCGCGGGGGGCGCGGAGAGATCGCGGGCGTACTCGTTGTCGGTGACGAGCACCCGGAACCCGCGGATCGTCTCCTCGCTCTGCAGGCAGCCGAGGAAGAACAGCGGCTTGGAGAAACGGCCGTAGACGCCGCTGTAGACCAGGCTTTCAGGCACGAGCAGCTGGTTGATGCTGTGGCTGTCGAAGGGATCCAGGTGGCGATCGTCGATGGCCACCGGGCTGAAGCCCTCGTTCTCGATCTCCTGCCACAGGCGCTCCCGCTCCTGCAGCCACTCGCCGACTTCCTCGTGGGGCAGGCTGACCCCGGGGGCGAATCCCCGTTCCCAGCGGTAGTACTCGCGCATCTTCAACAGGAAGGTGCACATGGAGTAGTTGCCTGCATAGCGCGCATCGGAGACATGGCAGTTCCGCTGTACGGTCTCCACCAGCCGGTCGAAGTTCTGCATGGTCATACTCCGTATAGCCCGTCTATTTCTGAGTATTTTACTCTGATTTTAAAAAACGTTAGCATACGCCCTCCACTAATACTAGCCGGCGGGCGGAGCGGTTCCGCCGGCGTTCCTGGGTAGAGGGAATCGAGCGTGCGCATCAAGAGCAAGTGGCACAAGAGCGACCAGCCCAAGTCGCCGGAAGAGATCGCCAGCGTGCTGGCCTTCAACGGCTGGAAAATCGCCATGAACCGGCTGGAACACCTGGAATCGGAAAACTTCCCCATCACCGAGAACCGGCAGCGCTTCGGCATCGTGATGGAGTTCCTGGCCTACCAGCTGCAGGCCGCCGACCGGACCGCCTACGGCCTGATGGAGGAGGAGGATCGCCAGCGCCTCATCACCCGCATGGCGCTGCGCTTCGCCGAGATCGTCGACGAGAACATCACCGATCTCGCCGGGCCCGGCGACTACAGGCGCCTGTTCATCGATCTCATAAACCAGCGCTCCGCCGACTACGCCGGTCTCACCTACGGCGAAGATGGCCCCGGCTACAGCTTCAACCGCTACCTGGCCGACCGGGTCGCCGAAGCGGTGGGCGAGGAGAGCAACAAGTGGATCCGCGAGCAGGTCGCTGAAATCGAGGCGCCCGAGGCCTTCAAGCTCATGCGCAAGTCCTTCAACGACCAGCTCGGCTGAGTCCCGCCGCCTCCCCGCGGGCACAAAAAACCCCGGCCGCATGGCCGGGGTTTTTCGTTTCCGGTCGCCGCCGGGCTCAGTCGTCGCCGCTGAAGGCGCCGAGCAGGTGCAGCAGGCTCAGGAACAGGTTGTAGATGGCCACGTAGAGGGAGACGGTGGCCATGACATAGTTGGTCTCGCCCCCGTGGATGATGTTGCTGGTCTCGAACAGGATGAGCGCCGACATCAGCAGCACGAACATGGCCGAGACCCCCAGCGCCAGGGCCGGGATGTTGAAGATGGCCGCGCCGATCCCCGCCAGGAACGCCACCAGGATGCCGCTCATCAGGAACCCCGCCATGAAGCTGAAGTCCTTGCGGGTGGTCAGGGCATAGGCGGACAGGCCGATGAAGATGACGCCGGTGCCGCCGAGCGCGGTCATCACCAGCTGGCCGCCGTTGGGCAGGCTCATGTAGGCGCTGATGATGGGGCCGAGGGTCAGGCCCATGAAGCCGGTGAGGGCGAACACGAACACCACGCCCAGGCCGCTGTTGCGGAACTTGGTGGTCAGGAACAGCAGGCCGAAATAGCCCACCAGGGTCAGGATCATGCCCGGATGGGGCAGGTTGAAGACCATGGAGATGCCCGCGGTCAGGGCGCTGAACAGCAGCGTCATGGACAGCAGCATGTAGGTGTTGCGAATCACCTTGTTGGTCGCGAGCACCGAATCCGTTGATCGGACGGCTGCCACTTCGCGATTCGTGTACATGTCGGGTACGTCCTCCTGGGTTAGTGTTTTCCCTATGCGTGAGACTGCCGGCCGGGAATGAAGTTCACTGCATGATACGCGAGGCGGGCGGCCGTTCAACCCCGGTCCGCCCGCGGGCGGGCTTTGCCCGCACGGGCCTTTGGGTTATCCTCCTCCCCCTCACGGAGAGGTGGCTGAGCGGTTGAAAGCGGCGGTCTTGAAAACCGTTGACCCGCAAGGGTCCGGGGGTTCGAATCCCTCCCTCTCCGCCAGCCTCGTCCCGGCCTGCCGCCGGCACCTGACAGACCTGCCCGACGCCTCCCTGGCGCGGCCGGGCAGGCCATTTCCCTATCGCCTCCGGCCAATCACATCCGATTCGGCGCACCACCCGCGCCCAGGTCCGGCTCGCCCGCGTGGTCGAGTATCCAGGCGCGGGCGGCGTTGCGCAGTTGCACCGCCGCCGCCCAGTCCGTTCCCGCCGGATCCAGGGGTTTGCCGATCCGCACGCTGACCGTACCCCGGTGGGGGAAGTGGGAGCGGCCGCGGAGTATCGATCGGGTGCCGCGGATGGCGATGGGCACCACCGCCACACCCGCCTGCGCGGCGGCCAGGAACGCCCCCATGCGGAAGGGCAGCAGTCCCGCCATGCTCCGGAAGGTCCCTTCCGGGAAGGAGAGCAGGGCGCTGCCTGCGCGCACGGAGCGGATCGTGCGCTCCGCGTCCGCCACCCCCTGCCGGCGGTCGAAGCGCTCCACGAACTCCACGCCGATACGCTGCAGGAACAGCCGGGGTATGGGCTTGCGGCGCAGCTCCGCCTTGGCCACGAAGCGGACCGGCCGGGGCAGCGCGGCCACCAGCACCACGCCGTCGAGATAGCTCTGGTGGTTGGCCACCAGGACACGTTGGTCACCCTGGTCCAGGCTCCCGGCACCGTCGACCCGCAGGGGCGTGCCCGTCAGGCGCAGCAGCAGCCGGGCGCCGGCGCGCATCACCGCCCAGCGCCAGCCCATCCGCGGCAGCAGCAGCACCGTCAGCCACACGGGAATCGCCAGGCTCCAGAAGATCACGTGGGCCCAGGCGGCGAAGGCGAAACGGCCGCTCGCCTGCCGGGTCCGGCGCCACCGGGGCGGGAGGCTCGCCAGCGCCAGGCGCGCGAACTGCAGCCAGGCCGCCCGCGGCGGGCGTCCGCTGCGGCCCTGCTCGTAGAGCTCCCGGCTGGCCGCCCGGCGGATCTTGCCGCTGGAGGTCTTCAGCACCGTGCGCGGAGGGACCAGCACGGTCTCGTCGGGAGGAATGCCCAGCAGATCCACTGCCACCCCGTTGATCCGGGCATGCAGCGCCTCCCGCGCCGCCGGTCCGGTTTCCCGGGTCTCGGCCATGACCACCAGGCGCTCGGTGCCGGTGGCCGGATCCGGGCTGCCGAACACCGCCACGCAGCCCTGGCGTACGCCGGGCAGCTCACCCACCGCCGCCTCCAGCTCCTGGGGATGGATGTTGCGCCCGCCGCGGATGATCACGTCCTTCACCCGGCCGGTGACATAGATCTCGCCCTCGGCGAGGTAGGCGAGATCGCCGCTGTCGAGCCACTCGCCGTCGAACAGCCGCCGGGTCGCTTCCGGGTTGCGGAAATAGCCGCTGGTGGCGGAAGGCCCGCGGAACTCCAGCCGTCCCTGCTGCCGCTCGGGCAGCTCCCGCCCGCCTTCGTCCACGACGCGGATCCCGTAGCCGGGCAGGGGCTGGCCGCTGCCGACGAACTCCAGGGCGTGGCCGTCACCCTCCGTCAGCGGCAGGGCATGGCCACTGCGCAGGAAGGGATCCCGCCGGATCCGGTCGATGAGCGGCGCCCGGCCGAGGGGCGGGAACGCCAGCCCCACTGCCGCCTCGGCCAGGCCATAGACCGGGGCCATGGCCTCGGGCCGGAATCCATAGGGCTCGAAGCGCGCGCTGAAGCGCCTCAGCGTCTGCGGGCTGACCGGCTCGGCGCCGTTGAACACCCGGCGCAGGGAACCCAGGTCCAGCCCCTCCAGCCCGCTGCCACGAATCCGGATCAGGCACAGCTCGAAGGCGAAGTTGGGTGCCGCGGAGAGGGTGCCGCGATGGTGATGGATGGCCCACAGCCAGCGACTGGGACGGGCCAGGAAGGCCAGGGGCGACATGAGCACCAGCGGAATGGCGTAGTAGAGGCTGCCCAGCCAGGCGCCGATGAGGCCCATGTCATGGTAGAGGGGCAACCAGCTGACGAACACGTCGGAGGAATCGGCGCGTACCGCCCGGCCCATGATGCGGATGTTGGCCAGCAGGTTGGCATGGCTGAGCACCACCCCCTTCGGCTGGCCGGTGCTGCCGGAGGTGTACTGCAGGAACGCCGTGTCCCGGCCCCGGGCCGGGAGCCCGCCGAAGGCGCCGGCGGCGCCGTGGAGATCCGCCGGGGTGAGGATGCCGCGCAACGCCCCGACGCGGGATTGCAGCAGCCGCGCCAGCGGCTTCGCCTCGGGGACGGTTATCAGCGCGACGGTGCGGGCGTTGTCCAGGATGCGCGCGTGCCGCTGCAGGTGGTCCTCCAGCTGGGAGGGTCGCGTCGGGGGGTAGATGGGAACGGGAATGCCGCCGGCGTAGAGGATGCCGAGGAAGCAGAGCAGGTAGTCGCGGCCGGTGGGCAGCATGATCGCCACCGTTTCCCCCGGCTGCAGGCCCCTGTCCGCGAGCCCCGCCGCCACGGCCAGTGCGCCGTCCCGCAGCGCCCCGTAGGTGATCGGTTCCGGGGTGTCGCCCGCGCCGAGGAGATGGACGTGGATGCGCCCGGGGTGGTGCAGGACATGCCAGTCGAGCACCTCCTGCAGGGTCCGCGCCGCCTCCGGGGCGATGCCGGCCTCCCCGACGGCGGCGGACCGGACTTCACGGGACCCATCCGGCGGCCGGGGAGCCGTGGCGGCGCGGACCGCCCGCAGCAGCGCCCGCGGAGTTTCCGCCGTGGCCAGGATCGATTCCGGCAGGCTGACTCCGAACGCGTCCTCCAGGCGCAGCAGCAGCTCCGCCCGCGACAGGCTGTCGAGTCCCAGCTCCCGCTCCAGGTCGGCGTCGAGGCCGACCTCCGCCGGCGCGCCCCCGGGGTGCAGCTCGGCCAGGAGCCGGCGCACTTCCGCCAGCAGCCGCCCGGCGCCGTCATCGGCGCCGCCCTGGCCCGTCGTACGCTCCCGCTCCGTTGCCACAGTGTCCCCGCCTTGGCGCGGATTCCATTGCCTGGCCGCCGCGGCAAACTTACCCGACCGCGACCCCGGTTGTCCGCGTCCCTGTTGAAGTTATAGACAAATGCGGTACGGCAGGCGCATGGCGGCCCGTCCGGACAGGGGGGCCGGGGGGGCGGTGCGGGGCTTCAGGGAGGGTCCGGGAGCCGGATCATCGGAAGCGGGCGACAGGTGCTCCGGCACCCGCCAGCACCCGCTCAGTCGTCATCGCCGGAGCGCTCGGCCAGCTCGGGATCGGCGGTGATGGGCCGGTAGATCTCCACCCGGACGCCATCCTCCAGGGGGGCGTCCAGGCGGGCGACGCGGCCGAAGATGCCCACCTTCTGCCGGTCGAGATCGATGTCCGGGAACTGCTCCAGCAGGCCGGATCGTTCGATGGCGTCCCGCACGGTACTGCCCTCGGGCAGTTCGACCTTGAGCCAGACCTGGCGTCCGGCGGCGGCGTAGGCGACCCCGATGTTCATGGGTGATGATCTCCTTTCATTGCCGCGCCGGGATCTCAGGCGCCGGCGCCGCTGAGCCCGGGATCGGCGGCGAGTGCGCGCCGTTCCGCCCGCCGCATCAGCACGCGCCGGCCGGCGAGCAGAAAGCCGAGCGCCAGGAACCCGCCCGGAGGCAGGATCATGAGCAGGAAGCCCTTGTAGTCGGGAATCAGGACCAGTTCCAGGAAGGCGAAACTGCTGCCGAGCAGCAGGTGGGCGTCGGCGAACAGGGTGCCGCTGCCCAGGATTTCGCGCACGCCGCCCAGCGCCACCATGGCCAGGGTGAAGCCGATCCCCATGGCCAGGCCGTCCGCCAGGGCGGGCACCATGGCGTTCTTGGAGGCGAAGGACTCGACCCGGCCGAGGATGGCGCAGTTCACCACGATGAGGGCGATGAACAGGCCGAGAACCTTGTGCAGGTCGTGCAGCCAGGCGTTGAGGAAGAGATCCACCAGGGTCACCAGGGTGGCGATGACCACCACGAAGACCGGGATCCGCACCTCCGGGCTCACCGCGTTGCGGAACGAGGCGACGATGACATTGGCCAGGGTGAGTACCGCCGTGGTGGCGAGCCCCATGCCCAGGCCGTTGGTGGCAGTCCCGGTGACCGCCAGGGCCGGGCAGAGGGCCAGCTGCTGGGCCAGCACCACGTTGTTGTCCCACAGTCCGTCGCGGGCGATGCGCTGGTAGGAAAGGGCCATTGGCTGCGTCTCCGTTGCTGTTGTCTGGGCCTGTGGCAGGGCGCTAGCGGGGCGGGGCGGCGCTGCCGGTGGCGTCGTTCAGTTCCCGGCGGTGGGCCCGGTAGAGCTCCAGCCCCCGCCGGATGCCCGCCACCACGGCCCGCGGCGTGATGGTGGCGCCGCTGAAGGAATCGAACACGCCGCCGTCCTTCTTCACGGCCCATTCGGCGGTTGCCGGGTTGTCCAGGGACAGACCGCTGAAGCCCAGGATCCAGTCGGATTTCTGCACCTCGATCCGGTCGCCGAGCCCCGGTGTCTCGGCGTGGGAAAGCACCCGCACCCCGAGGATGCTCCCGTCGGGCGCCACCCCCAGCAGCAGCACGATGTCGCCGGAGTAGCCCTGGGCGACCATGCGGTAGGCCACCGCGCTGACCGCGCCCTGCCGGCGGGCCCGGTAGAAACGGGTCACCTGCGCCCCGTCGCGGATATCGACCGTGTCCTCCAGCAGGTTGTTGTCGTGGATCGCCTCCGGCACCACCTGGGCGAGGGAGGCGCGCAGGTCCTCCGCCTCGCGCTGGGCGATGGGTTCGCGGGTGACCAGGTTGGCGCCCACCAGCAGTGCCGCGGCCAGGGTGGAGACCAGCCCCAGCAGCCCGGACTGGTAGGGAATGCGGCTGCGCCAGCCGCTGAGCACGGTCTCAGTCATGGCTCGCCCTCCCGGCGGCATCCGCCACCACCAGCGGCTCCCCGCGCCGGTCGCGGCCGTAGATGCGCGGGCGGAGGTAGTGATCGATGAGCGGCGTCATGCTGTTCATCAGCATCACCGCGAAGGCCATGCCCTCCGGGTAGCCGGCCCAGGTGCGGATGACGAAGACCAGCAGGCCGCAGCCGGCACCGTAGATGATCTGCCCCCGGCGGGTGACGGGGGAGGTGACCAGGTCGGTGGCGATGAAGAACGCCCCGAGGAGGGTGGCCCCCGCCAGCAGGTGGTGTCCGGCGCCGGCAAAGCGGTCCGGAGCCAGGCCATGGGCCACGGCGGCCAGCAGCGCCAGGGTGGCGAGCATGGCGACGGGGATGTGCCAGCTGATGACTCTCCGCACCAGGAGAAACAGGCCGCCGGCCAGGATCAGCAGCGCCGAGGTCTCGCCCAGGCTGCCGGCCACGCCGCCGAGGGCCAGGGCGCCGGCGCCCCAGGTGCCGGCCTGGGCGGCATCCAGGGCCACGCCCCGCCCCAGCTCGGTCTTCACGTGGCCGAGCACGGTGGCGCTGCTCACTGCGTCGAGGGACCCGCCGGAGCCGAAGGTGACATCCAGGGCGGCCAGCAGGCCGGGGCCCTGTCCGCTCCAGAGCGGCTGGGGCGCCACGAAGGTGGTCATCTCCAGCGGGAAGGAGATCAGCAGGGCGACGCGGGCCACCATGGCGGGGTTGAAGGGATTCTGGCCGATACCGCCGAACACCTGTTTGGCGGGGACGATGGCGATGATCGCGCCCGCCACGCCGATCCACCAGGGCGCCCAGGGCGGCAGGGTGAGCGCCAGCAGCCAGCCGGTGAGCAGCGCCGAGCCGTCGGTGACGAAGGGCATCACCGGGCGGCCGGCAATGCGCAGGCTGACGGCTTCCGCCACCAGGGCGCTCGCCACGGTGACCAGCAGCAGGTAGAGGGCCGGCCAGCCGAACAGCAGCACGCCGTAGACGGTGGCCGGCAGCAGGGCCGGCATCACCAGCACCATGGTGCGGCGAACGGTGTTGCCGGCATGGGCGTGGGGTCCGGGATGGGGTATCGGGTTCTTCATGCGCGGGCCTCCGCCTCTGCCTGTTTCCTGGCCGCCATTTCGGCCTTGCGCCGGGCCAGTGCCTCGCGCTTGGCCTGGGCCATGCGTTCCAGCCGCTCGCTCTTCTGGGCCGCGAGCCGCCTCGTCTCCTCCTGCTTGACCCGGGCGCGCTCACGCGCGGCCACCTCGCCCTTGGCGTGGTTGAAGTACTGCACCAGGGGGATGCGGGAGGGACAGACATAGGAGCAGGAGCCGCAGGCGATGCAGTCGGCCAGGCCGAAGCGGGCCGCGCCCTCGAGGTCGCCGGCCCGGATGTAGGCGGCCATCTCCAGGGGCACCAGTCCGCAGGGACAGGCCCCGACACAGCTCGCGCAACGGATGCAGGGCATCGCCCGCTCGCTGCGCACCTCGTCGGGGGTGAGGGCGAGAATGCCGTTGCAACCCTTCACCACCGGCACCCGGACCGAGGGAAGAACCTGGCCCATCATGGGGCCGCCGCTCAGCAGCCGCTCCGGCTCCGCCGTGGTGCCGCCGCAGAGCTTCAGCAGGTGCTCCACGGGTGTGCCCAGCAGGGTGCGCAGGTTGCGCGGTGTGCGCACCGCCCCGCCGGAAACCGTGACCACGCGCTCCAGCAGCGGTTTCCCGAAGCGTATGGCCTCGTGCACCGCGAAGGCCGTGGCGGCATTGTGCACCACCACGCCGATGTCGGCGGTGAGACCGCGGGCCGGGGTTTCCAGGCCGGTCAGCGCCTGTACGAGGTGCTTCTCCGAGCCCATGGGATAACGGGTGGGGACGCCCGCCACCGAGACCACCGGATCGCCCTGGCAGGCCATGCGCATGGCTTCCTGCGCCCGCGGCTTGTTGTCCTCGATGGCCACCAGTGCCCGCGTGACGCCGAGGGCATGGGCCATGATGCGGATACCGTCCACCACCTCGGCGGCCTGTTCCTGCATCAGCCGGTCATCGCAGGTGAGATAGGGCTCGCACTCGGCGCCGTTGATGACCAGCAGCCGCAGCCGGTAGCGTCGGCGCAGGTTCAGCTTCACCGCGGCGGGGAAGGTGGCGCCGCCCATGCCGACGATGCCCGCGGCCGCCACCCGGGCGGAGATGGCCTCCGGCTCCAGGGCGAAGGGATCGTCCACGCCCTCCAGCCCGATCCATTGATCCTTTCCGTCCGGCTCCAGGGTGATGGTACGGACCGGCAGACCCGAGGGGTGGGGCGCGGTGTAGCCGCCGATGCGGACGATGCGCCCGGAAGTGGGGGCGTGGACGGGGGCCGAAATCATCCCCTGGCTGTTGGCCAGCAACTGGCCTTTCAGCACCCGCTCGCCCATCCGGACCACCGGCTCGGCGGGAGCCCCGATGTGCTGCTGCAGCGGTATGCGCAGGAGCGCGGGCAACGGCACCGCCTCGATGGGGCGCTGCGCGGTGGCCTCCTTGCGCTCCTCGGGATGGACACCGCCGCGAATCCTGAACAGTTTCATGGCCGACACCCCCGTCTCATCCGCCTGTTCATGCGCCCACCGGCACCGGCCTGGGCCAGTACCATGTCTGCAGCGTGGGACGGACCTCGTGCATCTCCACGCACTCCGTGGGACAGATATCGACGCACTTCCCGCAGCCGGTGCAGGCCTCGGTGAGAACGGCGTGGATCTGCCGCGACGCCCCCAGGATGGCGTCGGTGGGGCAGCGCTTGAAGCAGCGGGTGCAGCCCACGCACAGGGCCTCGTTGATGAAGGCCAGCATGGGCGCCCGGTCCTCCACCCCGGAGAGGTCGGCGCTCACGCCGAGCTTCGCCGCCAGGGCTTCGGCCAGCGCCCGGCCGCCCGGGGGGCAGACCGTGACCGGCGCGGCCCCGGAGGCCAGCGCCTCGGCGGCCGGCCCGCATCCGGGATAGCCGCACTGACCGCACTGGGAGCCCGGAAGCAGCGCCTCGATCTCCCCGGCCAGGGCATTGCCCTCCACCTTCAGGAAACGCGCCGCGGTGCCGAGCAGCAGGCCCAGCACCAGCCCCAGGGCCGAGAGACTGAAAATCGCGATCAACATGCCGTATCAACTCCTTCTGTGCAGGCCGGACCCGCCCGGCCGCCCACCCGTTCCTACTGCGTCGCCAGGCCGGAGAAGCCCATGAAGGCGAGGGACAGCAGGCCGGCCGCCACGAATCCTATGGGCGCGCCGGCGAAGGCCTCGGGCACCTCCGCCCGGGCGAGGCGCTCCCGCAGTCCGGCGAAGATCACCATCACCAGGGTGAAGCCCATGGCCGAACTGAAACCGTAGAGCACGCTCTCGGCGAAACCGTGGCCCTGCTGCACGTTGAGCAGGGCCACGCCGAGCACCGCGCAGTTGGTGGTGATGAGCGGCAGAAAGATGCCCAGCATCTGGTGCAGCACCGGCGAGACGCGCTTGACCACCATCTCCGTGAACTGCACCACCGCGGCTATCAGCAGAATGAAGGTGAGGATGCGCAGGAAACCCAGGTCGTAGGGCACCAGCACCAGCCGTTCCAGCAGCCAGCTCGCCACCGCCGCCATGGTCATCACGAAGGTGGTGGCCATGCCCATGCCGATGGCCGTGTCGATCTTGTTCGACACGCCCATGAACGGGCACAGGCCGAGAAACTTCACCAGCACCACGTTGTTCACCAGCGCCGTGCCGAGGATGAGCAGCAGGTAGTGCGTGATTCCGTCGGTCATGAATGAACCCTCCTGGCCTGGAAATGCATCTTGCATGCCAGCGGCCATCCCCCGGTCCCGGGCGCCATAACTGTGCGCGCCGCGAAGGATATGCCCGCTTCCGGCGCACACGTCCGGGTGTTGGGAAGCCGACAGCCCACCGGAGTAGGGCGGGGCAATGTTGCAAAGTCGACAGAGGCCCCTTGTGCGACAGCGGGTTGGCGCGGAAGCGCCGGCTCCGGCACCCATGCAACCCCATGCACGCGGATCCGGGCACAGTAGTTGCAGGGAAAGTGTGGTAATTGCCAAGAGGAAGTCAGGTGATGAAACGAGAGTCACCCCCTACCGACAACAGACGGCTGAGCGTTGCGCTGGACCGATTCCTGTCCTCACCGCCGGCGGGCACGCCGGCAGAGGTAATCGACACCCTCCGGGAGGCGCTCGATATCGGCCCGGTGCCTTTGCCGCCGCAGGTCTTCCTGCAGACCGTGGAGCAGTCCCCGGTGGCCATCTCCATCACGGACCCGCGCGCCAATATCATCTACGCCAACCCGGCTTTCGAGCGGGTCACCGGCTACAGCGCCGACGAGGTGATCGGCATGAACGAGTCGATCCTCTCCAACCGGGCCACGCCGCGGGATGTCTACGACGCCCTGTGGACCAGCCTCATGTCCCTGCAGGCCTGGTCCGGGACGCTGGTGAACCGGCGCAAGGATGGAACGCCCTACCTGGCGGAGCTCACCATCGCCCCGGTCGTGGACCGGTCCGGCCATATCGATTACTTCGTGGGCATCCACCGCGACGTGACCGAACTCCATCGCCTGGAGCTCCGGGTGCACAACCAGAAGGCGCTCATCGAGTCGGTGGTGGATGCCGCCCCGATGGCCATCGCACTGCTTGCGACGGATGGTTCGGTGGTGCGGGTCAACGAGGCCTACAAGCGGCTACTGGGAGACATGCACGGCCTCGAGCCGGCACTGAAACTGCTGGCGGCGGTCCCGGACTTCACGCCGGAGACACTGGCCCGGCAGGCGGCACAGCGGACGGGCTTCACGGACGTGGCGGTGGAATACGACCCGGGCCAGGGTGGCGCGCCGCGCTGGTTCTCCTGCTCCGGCACCTGGGTCGGCGAGCTGGATCTGCAGGTGGACAGCTACTTCGAGACCCGCACCGAGCAGTTCCTGCTCTTCGTCGCCACGGAGATAACCGAGCTCAAGCGCCAGCAGGAACAGACACGGATGAACGCCGTACGGGCCCTGATGGCGGAACGGCAGCTGGCGCAGGGCATCCGCGAGACGCTCTCCGGCGCCCTGTTCAAGCTGCAGGGTCCGATTAACGTGGCCACTGCGGCCGCGGCGATGCTGGAGCGGCGGGGCGAGGAGTTCGCATCGGTACGGGCGCTGCTCAACGAACTGCGCAGCACCGGCGAGGAGGCCCTGGAGACGCTGCGGGCGGCACAGCCGGCGGAACAGCCGGAGCCCCGCATCCCGGTCAGCATCAACCAGATCATCCGTGATGTGCTCTCCATCAGCACCGAGCGGCTGCTGGCAAACGGCATCCTGGTGGACTGGCACCCGACGCCGGTCCTGCCCCGGGTCCTCGGCGCCGAACAGCCCCTGCGCACCCTGTTCAGGCAGCTCATCGACAACGCCATCGATGCCATGGCCGAACCCGACGCCCGCGGCAGCGAACTGACCATCACCACCACCAGCCGGGGCGATGCCGTGGAGGTCCTGATCGACGACTCCGGCCCCGGGGTGGCGCCGGAGCTGCGCCTGCGGGTCTTTGACCCCTTCTTCAGTGCCTGGCACGCATCGGGCGGCCACGTGGGAATGGGCCTGGTGCTCGCCCAGGACGCCGCGGCCCGGCATGGCGGCAGCATCGAGTTCGACCCCGGCTTCCAGAGCGGATGCCGGGTCCGGGTGTCACTGCCCCTCGGGCAGGAATGATAGACGTATAGACGAAGCAGAGGTCAACAGGGAAACATGACCGATTTCAACACCCCCAAGGACACCTCGCTGTTCCGACTGATCGCGGATCAGCTGGAGGCTCTCTACGCCGTCAGCAGGGTGCTCAGCCAGTCGCTGAATGTCCATGAAACGCTGCTGGAGGTGCTCAAGGTCCTGGATGAACAGGGCGGACTCTCCGGTGGGATGATCGCGCTGGAGGAGGAGGAGACCGGTGAGCTGCTGGTCAGCCACACCCGCGGCGACCAGGCACGCTGGGATCGACCCGTGCGCTACGGACGCGGCGAAGGACTGGTGGGCACCATCCTGGCGGAGGATCAGCCGGTGGTGGTGCGGCGGCTGGCCGACGAGCCGCGTTTTCTCGATCGGCTGGGAATCTACCAGGCGGGACTGCCGTTCGTGGGCGTTCCCATCCGCACCGGGGTCCAGGACACCGTGGGCGTCCTCACCGCCCAGCCGCCCTCCACCGATTTCCTCCCGGAGCAGGTCCGGTTCCTGGAGATGGTCTCCAACCTGATTGCGCGCATCGTGCTGCTCTCCCGCGAAGTGGAGAGCGAGCGCCGCCAGCTGGAGGAGGAGCGGGACAAGCTGCGCCGGACGGTGCGCGGCAATCACGGCTTCGAGAATATCGTCGGCCATACCGACATCATCCGCCGGGTCTTCGATCAGGTGCGCCAGGTGGCCAAGTGGAACACCACCGTGCTCATCCGCGGCGAGTCCGGAACCGGCAAGGAGCTGGTGGCCAACGCCATCCACTACAACTCCCCCCGCTCCAGCGGCCCCTTCGTCAAGCTCAACTGCGCCGCCCTGCCGGACAACCTGCTGGAGAGCGAGCTGTTCGGCCACGAGAAGGGGGCGTTCACCGGCGCGGTGGCCCAGCGCAAGGGACGCTTCGAGCAGGCCGACGGCGGCACCATCTTTCTCGACGAGATCGGCGAAATCTCCGCCGCGTTCCAGGCCAAGCTCCTGCGTGTGCTGCAGGAGGGCGAGTTCGAGCGGGTGGGCGGCACCCGCACCCACAAGGTGGACGTGCGGGTCATCGCCGCCACCAACCGCGATCTCGAGCGGGAGGTGGAGGAGGGCGTCTTCCGCGAGGATCTCTACTACCGCCTGAATGTCATGCCCATCCGCATGCCGGCGCTCAGGGAGCGCATCGAGGACATCCCCGAGCTCTCCTCCTTCCTGGTGGAGAAGATCGCGCGCATCCAGGGCCGCCCGCTGGAGATAACCGACAGCGCCGTGCGCCTGCTGATGCGCCACCGCTGGCCGGGCAACGTGCGGGAACTGGAGAACTGCCTCGAGCGTGCCGCCGTGATGTGCGAGGGGAGCAAGATCGATCGCGACGCCATCGTCGTGGCCGGCCTGAGCGAGCACAGCCTCGAGGCACCCCCTGCCGCCGACACCACTCACAAGGTCGATTTCAACGACCCCGACCTGGACGAACGGGAACGGGTCATCGCCGCCCTGGAGGAGGCCGGCTGGGTGCAGGCCAAGGCCGCCCGCCTGCTGGGCATGACCCCACGCCAGATCGCCTACCGCATCCAGACCCTCAACATCCGCCTCCGGCAGATCTGATTCCGGGCTTCGGGACGCACCGGCGACGTGTGCCGCCGCCGTCCCGGGGCCCGCCCCGGATACCTGTCAGTTACCCGACAAGAAAGGTTCCGGCCGCTGTCGGATTCCCTACGCCGATCCGCGCGGACGCACTGCGCGTGAATTCTATCCTGCTGATATTCCACTCTTTTGAAGAGTCGGCACGGTATCTGCTTCGGGATCCGCAGGAAAATGTCCACAGTGTATCCGGAGGTGGCCAATGGAGTTGAAGGTCTTGGGGCAGGAGAGCTTGCCGAACGCCGCCGGGGGATGTGCCTCCAGTGGCTGCGGCGGCAGTACCGATCAGCTGGCGCACCTGCCGGAGCACATCCGCGCGAAGGTGCACAACCACCCCTGCTACTCGGAGGAGGCGCACCACCATTACGCGCGCATGCACGTGGCGGTGGCGCCCGCCTGCAACATCCAGTGCCACTACTGCAACCGCAAGTACGACTGCGCCAACGAGTCGCGCCCGGGCGTGGTTTCCGAGCTACTCACCCCCGAGCACGCGGTGAAGAAGGTGCTGGCGGTGGCCGCCAACATCCCGCAGATGACGGTGCTCGGCATCGCCGGCCCCGGCGACCCGCTGGCCAACCCCGAGCGCACCTTCGCCACCTTCCGCGCCCTCACCGAGCAGGCGCCGGACATCAAGCTGTGCGTCTCCACCAACGGCCTGGCGCTGCCGGAGCAGGTGGAGGAGCTGTGCAAGCACAACATCGACCACGTGACCATCACCATCAACTGCGTGGACCCGGAGGTGGGCGCCAAGATCTATCCGTGGATCTTCTGGAACAACCGCCGCATCAAGGGCAGGCGCGGCGCCAGGATCCTCATCGAGCAGCAGCAGAAGGGGCTGGAGATGCTCACCGAGCGGGGCATCCTGGTGAAGGTCAACTCGGTGCTGATCCCGGGCGTCAACGACGAGCACCTGAAGGAGGTCTCGAAGGTGGTGAAGGCCAGGGGCGCCTTCCTGCACAACGTCATGCCGCTCATCGCCGAGGCCGAGCACGGCACCTTCTACGGTGTCATGGGCCAGCGCGGCCCCACCCACGACGAGCTGCAGGCGCTGCAGGACGAGTGCGCCGGCGACATGGCCATGATGCGCCACTGCCGCCAGTGCCGCGCCGACGCGGTGGGCATGCTGGGCGAGGACCGCGGTGCCGAGTTCACCCTCGACCGGATCGAGGAGATGGAGATCGACTACGCCGCCGCCATGGAGCAGCGCAAGGCGGTACACGCCGCCATCGAGGCCAACCGCGAGGCGCAGCGCAGGAAGAGCGGCGAGTCCTTCGTGTCGCTCGCCTCGCTGATGCCGAAGAAGAAGGAGCTGCGGCCGGTGCTGATGGCGGTGGCCACCACCGGCGGCGGGGTCATCAACCAGCACTTCGGCCACGCCCGCGAGTTCCTGGTCTACGAGGCGAGCGCCCAGGACGTGCGCTTCATCGGCCACCGCAAGGTGGACCTCTACTGCAGCGGCGGCGACACCTGCGGCGATGCCGAAACCGCCCTGCAGAAGACCATCCGCATCCTCGGCGGCTGCGAGGTGGTGCTCTGCTCCAAGATCGGCTACGAGCCCTGGGGTGAGCTGGAGGAGGCGGGTATCGCCCCCAACGGCGAGCACGCCATGGAGCCCATCGAGGAGGCCGTCGCCATCGTCTACCGCGAGATGGCCGAGGCCGGGCTTCTGGAACGGCCGGTGGAACAGCCCACCCGCGCCAGCGCCTGAGGGACGAGGTCATGGCACTGAAGATCATCGAAAGCTGCGTCAACTGCTGGGCCTGCGAGCCGCTCTGCCCGAGCCAGGCCATCTTCGAGGCACACCCGCACTTCCTCATCGATGCGCGCAAGTGCACCGAGTGCGAGGGGGACTTTTCCGACCCCCAGTGCGCCAGCATCTGCCCCATCGAGGGCGCCATCCTGGACGCCGCGGGCCTGGCGCTGAACCCGCCCGGATCGCTCACCGGCATCCCGCCGTCACGGCTGGCGGAGGCGATGGTGGAAATCCAGGCCCGCTGAGGAGGATCACCGTCATGGCCACGCTCACCATCCCCTGTAACCCCGATCACAGCGCCTCCCGGGCCCGGCGGCTGGCTGAGACCCTGCACCAGGGCATAGGACGGCTGCGCCGGGAGCTGCGGGCACGGCTGGCCGGTCAGCGCAGCCTCACCCTGAGCTACCGCCACCATCCGGCCGCCCACCACGTGCCGCTGCGGGTGTGGCGGCGCCAGGGGGCGCTGCTGGCGGCCATGCACGAACTGCGGCGGGGCTGACATGGCCCGGGTGCTGTTCTTCGAAAAGCCCGGTTGCATCGGCAACGGGGAGCAGAAGCGGCTGTTGCGCGCCGCCGGCCACCAGCTCGAGGTGCGCAGCCTCCTGGCCGAGCCGTGGAGCGCGGAGGAGTTGCGCCGCTATTTCGGAACACTGCCGGTGAGCGACTGGTTCAATCGCACCGCGCCCGGGGTCAAGTCGGGCACGGTGGTGCCTGAGCGCCTCAGCGAGACGGAGGCGCTCAGGCTGATGCTGGCCGATCCGCTGCTGGTGCGCCGCCCGCTCATGCGGGTGGGCGAGGAGCGGCGCGCGGGCTTCGACCCGGCCGGGGTGGACGCCTGGATTGGCCTGACCCCTGCGGCCCTCGGCCGCGACCTGGAGATCTGCCCGAGCACGGGCGGGGAGCCCTGCGACGAGACGCCCGCCTGAGGTCCGGCGCGCCCCGGAGGGCGGCGCCGCAGCCGCTGGAGTGACGACGATGACTACCCCGAGCCCGAACCTGGCCCAAGAAACACCCCTGGAATTGCGCGAACGCCTGCTGGCCCACGCCGGCGGCGATCCCAACGATGGCCCGATGGCCTCCATCCTTTCCACCTGGTTCACCGGCGGCGGCGCGCTCCCGGCGTGGCTGGGCCTCGACCCGGGCGCCTTCCACCAGCTGCTGGCCCACCACTTCCCGGGTCTCGGGACACCCGCTCCCCCGCCACACCCTGAAATCGATCGGGAACGCACCGGGGAGTACGAGGAACTGTTCACCCTGCTGCTGCGGGACCGGGCCGGGCATACCCCCTCGGAGACCTGGATGGCCGGTATCGTGGCCGCCGGTTGCCTGGCCAGCGACCACCTGTGGCAGGACCTGGGGCTGTGGAACCGCGGCGAGTTGAGCGCGCTGATGGCGCATAACTTCCCGGACCTGGCGGGGCGCAACGTAGAGGACATGAAATGGAAGAAGTTCCTCTACAAGCAACTGTGCGCGGCGGAAGGCATCTACACCTGCCGTGCCCCTTCCTGCGAGGTGTGTGCGGACTACACCCACTGCTTCGGTCCGGAAGAGTGAGGGTGGGCGATGGGGCCGGCCCCACGAACCGCTCCGGCTCACGGCATCCACAGCGGCCCCCGGCTGCGATCCCGGAGCTGCGGCGACGGGCGGTGGGCGCCTACCTGGGGTTGGCGGTGGGCGATGCTCTCGGCGCCACGGTGGAGTTCATGACTCCCGGCGAGATCCGGGAGCAGTACGGCACCCACCGCCAGATCCTCGGCGGCGGCTGGCTCCGCCTCAGGCGCGGCCAGGTCACCGACGACACCGAGATGAGCCTGGCGCTCGGCGAGGTCTACCTGCGCCATAACGCCTTCCCGCCGGGTGCGGTGGCGGAAGCCTTCAGCGAATGGATGCGCGGCAAGCCGGTGGACATCGGCCACACGGTGCGCCGGGGCATCATCCGCTTCCGCACCGAGGGCCTGTGCCAGGTCCCGGAGAACGAGATGGACGCCGGCAACGGCGCGGCCATGCGCTGCCTGCCGGTGGCCCTGGCGCTCCTGGGGGCCTCCCCCGAAGCGGTGTGGTCGGCAAGCCGTGCCCAGGCCCACACCACCCATCACAACCCCCTCTCCGACGCCGGCACCGAGTGCGTGGTGGAGCTGGTGCAGGGCGCCATCCAGGGCGCCGGCCTGCCGTGGATGGCCGAACGGGTGGCCCGGCTCACCGCCGCCCATCCCGAGTTCCGCTATGACCGCAAACCCACCCTCAACCCCAGCGGCTACATCGTGGAGACCCTCCGGGTGGTGTTCCAGGCGCTGTTCGGCAACGACACCTTCGAAGCCGCGCTGGTCACCGCGGTCAACCGCGGCGGCGACGCCGACACCAGCGGCGCCATCCTCGGCATGATCGCCGGCGCGCTCTACGGGGAGGAGGGCATCCCCCGGCGCTGGCGCCAGGCCCTTCTGCCGGAAGTGCGGGAGGCCTGCGAAACCCAGGCGCTGCGGCTGCTGGCGGCCTCACCCCTCGGTCGTGCGGTGGAGGGGGAGAGAACCCGCGCATGATGATGCGGAGGTGGTTCGTGGAGAGTGTTCAGCTGCCGGTTGCCAAACACGTAGGATGCGGTGCGGCACGAACCACATCGATCAGGCTTCGGCGTCGCGGCTTCGTGTGGCCTTGAGGTGGGCCGCCAGGGCGCTGTCCATGGTGGTGGCGTGGAGGGAGAACCAGGCGGGGATCTGTTCGCGCAGGTAGGCGCGGGCCATGGCCGTCCGGCCACGGGCCACCTGGCGGGCGAAGCGGTGCAGGTCGCCCAGCACCCGCTGGTGGTCGGCCCGGTGCTCGGCGGTGGCGGGAAAGGCGCTGGCGGCCATGCGCGCCTCCTCGGCGGCGAAGTGCGCCTCGGTGTGGGCCAGGAGGCGGCCGAAGCCCGCCGCGAAGGCGGGCTTGTCGGCCTGTTCCAGCGCGTTCACCAGGTCCGCGAACTCCCGGTGCACCTGGTCCATGTCCTCCACCCCCAGGCGGTAGTGGCGATCCACTTCGGCGATGAGACTCACGCCGGCACCTTCTCCGCCTGCTCGAGGGCGTGGCGGTGCTTCCTGGCGGCCTTGCGGGCAATGTACTCGAAGAACTCCCCGGCGTTGTCGTACTGGTAGGCGAGGGCGGCCTCGGCCAGCTCGGCAGTGAGGCGCCGGGTGGTGGCGATCTCCCCGGCGCTGCGGCCGCAGGTGCGGCAGAAGACACCGTCGTCCTGGCAGGCGGTCCTGCCCAGGCAGGGGCGGAAGCTGCGGCTCATGCGGCGGCCACTCCCGCCGCGCCGGCGCACTCCAGCAAATCCGCCACGTCACTCTCCACCACCTCGATGCCGAGCCTTGCGCAGAAACGCCGCTCCTTGTCGGTGGGCGCGGGGATGAGTGCCCAGCCGGTGGGGCTGCCGGCGGAGTAGACGATGTCGGACATGACCATGCGCTCGGTGTCACGCTGCAGGCTCAGACCGAGGTAGAGGTACTGGCATCCCGTCCGCCGCTCCTTGAGGAAGGCCGGGATGGCAAAACCGCCCATGAGCTCGGTGATGTAGTCCACGTAGTCGGCATCGGAGGCGATGTAGGTGGGCTCCGGCAGGGGGCTGCCCATGGGCTTGAAGAGCACCGGCAGGGCGGCGTCGGCCTCCTGCTGGGTCACTTCGCGGTAGCCGCTGCCGTCGTGCTGGTGGATGGCGAAGCGGTAGTCGGTCCCGCCTGCCCGGGCGATGCCGCGCACCAGGAGGTGGGGGGTGGTGGCGTAGCTCTCCTGCAACTGGGTGTCGCGGTTGATGTCCACCACGTAGGCGGGCTTGAGTTCCGCCAGCCAGTCGTGCAGCGCCGCGCGGCTCCAGCCGCGATCGCCATAGGTCTCGGTGAGAAAACGGTTGACCGCCGCGCGTCCGCGCTTCAGCTCCACGTTCATGGCCGCCCGCGGGAACTCCCACATGAGCCGCGGCGCCATGGGCTGGCCGCCGTTCATGGCCAGGATCAGGCTGTCGCTGTCGGCCGGCATGGGGGCGCCGGTGTCACTGTGGACCACGTCGGCGAGCACGCCGGGGCCCAGGTAGGGAACCAGGCTGCCGCCCTGCAGGCGGTCGATCAGTTCATTCAGGTTCGGGGTAGGCACGGTCGCTTGTCCTCGGGTCGTTGGGAAGCTCCATCACCTTAACCAAGGCAAAAGGCTTGCCAGCCCGGCGCACACCATCAATCAATGGGTTGGGACAACCTGCAGACCCGAATGGGTCGAATCCTTGTCGTGAAAGCGACAAGAAGCTGTGGCCGCGTGCCTTAACCGACGAATTCAGTGGGTCGTAAGCGCCACTTCGTAAACCCCGCCGATGGCCACGTACTCCTCCTCGCCGCGCAGCCGTCCCGGCAGCAGCTGCGTGAAGAAGAAGATCTTCGCCAGCGGTACCGCCACGGTGAGGATGTAGTCGCCGAACTCGTCTGCGCGCTCCCGGACACGGGTGAATGAGTTGAGGTTGTTGAACAGCACCCGCAGACCTCCGTCACGCTGCCGCCCGAGCACTTCGTGCTCACCGACGCGGTTCACGCCACGGTAGAGAACAAGGTGGGTCTCTCCGGGATACCGCCGCGCCAGTTCGTACTGGCAATAGCTGTAGAGCAGGTCGAGCTGCGCCTCCAGGGCATTGGTCCCGTAGAGGCCGCGGCACATCTCTTCGAGAAAGGCGGCGTAGGCGTTATCCGCGTAGTCGCCCAGCGGTTCGCGGTGAAAACGCGGCAACAGGCCGAAGCGGGAGGTCACCCAGGCCTTGAGCACCGCGCCCTCCCGGCCATTGGCGTCGAAGGACCAGCCACGCACCTGGCGCAGGTAGTCGGCCCGGGTGCGCCCCTTGCCCCCCCGCCCCGACACGAAACCCGCCTCCTCGGGATGCTCAAGGCTGAAGTGGGCGGACATGTGGGCCATGAAGTGGGTGGCGCGGTGCCCGGCATCGTCGATGGTGTCGAGTTGCTCGAAAAAACGGTGGTGGAGCGCTGCGACGCCATCGAGAACCAGGGGCACGGGATGTCTCTGGTAGGTGAGGCTGCCGAGGATCACCGCCGGAAGGTTGCAGCGATTGAAGGGAACGCGGGCATAGGCGGGCACCGTGGGAACGTTGTCTGTCTTGTGGTCATCCATACAGTCGCCCGGGTTTTGTTGGTATTGCCACGTACATATTTTTCCCGCCATTCACAAATTTATCTTTGTCATACCTGGCCTTACGAATCTTTTCCGAATTTGGCACGGCGCTTGCTGAGTCAGGGTCGTCAGACATGACGACAGGCAGTATGCCCCAAACCCTGCGTACGAGGAGATAAATCATGGCATTGCGTCAGTGTGCAATCTACGGAAAGGGCGGTATCGGCAAATCCACCACGACCCAGAACCTGGTTTCGGCCCTCGCCGAAGCGGGCAAGAAGGTGATGATCGTGGGCTGCGACCCCAAGGCCGATTCCACTCGCCTCATTCTTCATGCCAAGGCCCAGGAGACCATCATGCACCTGGCCGCCGAGGCCGGTTCCGTGGAGGACCTGGAGCTGGAGGACGTGTTGAAGGCCGGTTACGCCGGCATCAAGTGCGTGGAGTCCGGCGGTCCCGAGCCGGGCGTGGGCTGCGCCGGCCGCGGTGTGATCACCGCCATCAACTTCCTGGAGGAAGAGGGCGCGTACGAAGAGGACCTGGACTTCGTCTTCTACGACGTGCTCGGCGACGTGGTGTGCGGCGGTTTCGCCATGCCCATCCGTGAGAACAAGGCCCAGGAGATCTACATCGTGGTCTCCGGCGAGATGATGGCCATGTATGCGGCCAACAACATCTCCAAGGGCATCGTGAAGTATGCCAGCTCCGGCGGCGTGCGCCTGGCCGGCCTCATCTGCAACAGCCGCAACACGGCCCGCGAGGACGAGCTCATCGAGGAGCTGGCCCGTCGCCTCGGCACCCAGATGATCCACTTCGTGCCCCGCGACAACGAGGTGCAGCGCGCCGAGATTCGCCGCATGACGGTCATCGAGTACAACCCGCAGGCCAAGCAGGCCGACGAGTACCGCGCTCTCGCCCGCAAGATCATCGACAACAAGATGTTCGTCGTTCCCACCCCGCTGACCATGGATGAGCTGGAGGAGGTGATGATGGACTTCGGCATCCTCGACGAAGAGGACGAGAGCATCGTCGGCAAGTCTGCCGCGGACGAGTTGGTTGCCGGGGCGACAGCCTGATCCAATGCGCCCCGGCCGTTGACCGGCCGGGGCGCACCCCGAATCGTTTCCAGCGTCCGGTGTCCACGGATGGGTGGCGCCGGCAGAGGAGAACCATCATGGCAGCAATGACGCGCGAAGAGACCGAAGCCCTTATCCAGGAGGTGCTCGAGGTCTATCCGGAAAAGGCCCGGAAGGACCGTGCCAAGCACCTCACGGTCAACGACCAGTCGGTCGAGCAGTCGAAGAAGTGCATCACCTCCAACCGCAAGTCCCTGCCGGGCGTGATGACCGTCCGCGGCTGCGCCTACGCCGGCTCCAAGGGCGTGGTGTGGGGTCCGGTGAAGGACATGATCCACATCTCCCACGGGCCGGTGGGCTGCGGTCAGTACTCCCGCGCCGGGCGCCGCAACTACTACGTGGGCGTCACCGGCATCAACACCTTCGGCACCATGAACTTCACCTCGGATTTCCAGGAGAAGGACATCGTGTTCGGCGGTGACAAGAAGCTGGACAAGCTCATCGACGAGATCGAGGGCCTGTTCCCGCTGAACAAGGGCATCTCGGTGCAGTCGGAGTGCCCCATCGGGCTCATCGGCGACGACATCGAGGCGGTCTCCAAGAAGAAGGGCGCGGAGATCAGCAAGCCGGTGGTGCCGGTACGCTGCGAGGGCTTCCGCGGCGTGTCCCAGTCGCTGGGTCACCACATCGCCAACGACGCCATCCGTGACTGGGTGCTGGGCAACCGCGACGACCAGGCCTTCGAGTCCACCCCCTACGATGTCACCATCATCGGCGACTACAACATCGGCGGCGACGCCTGGGCCTCCCGCACGCTGCTCGAGGAGATGGGGCTGCGTGTCATCGCCCAGTGGTCCGGCGACGGCACCCTGGCGGAGATGGAGAACACCCCGAAGGCGAAGCTGAACCTGCTCCACTGCTACCGCTCCATGAACTACATCTCCCGCCACATGGAGGAGAAGTACGGGATTCCGTGGATGGAGTACAACTTCTTCGGACCCACCAAGATCGCCGAGAGCCTGCGCAAGATCGCCGCGTTCTTCGACGACAGGATCAAGGAAGGTGCCGAGCGCGTCATCGAGAAGTACAAGGCCGAGTACGAGGCCGTGATTGCCAAGTACCGTCCGCGTCTCGAGGGCAAGCGGGTGATGCTGTACGTGGGCGGCCTGCGTCCCCGTCACGTGATCGGTGCCTACGAGGACCTGGGCATGGAGGTGGTGGGTACCGGCTACGAGTTCGCCCACAACGACGACTACGACCGCACCATCAAGGAGATGGGCAACGCCACCCTCATCTACGACGACGTCACCGGCTTCGAGTTCGAGGAGTTCGTCAAGAAGGTGAAGCCCGATCTCATCGGCTCCGGCATCAAGGAGAAGTACATCTTCCAGAAGATGGGCATCCCCTTCCGCCAGATGCACTCCTGGGACTACTCGGGTCCGTACCACGGCTACGACGGCTTCGCCATCTTCGCCCGCGACATGGACATGACCCTGAACAATCCCTGCTGGAGCAAGCTGAAAGCGCCCTGGCAGAAGGCCTCCGAGCAGGCCGAAGCCGCCGCCGCAAGCGCGTAACCGAGACGTGACCGATGCCGCGGGGCGCAGGCAGCGCCCCGCGGGACCGAATCAACTTTGACCCGTCAGTCCACAGATTGGTGGCACGGGTGGAGAGCAGCCATGAGCCAGAGTGTCGAGAACATCAAACCCAGCTACCCGCTGTTTCGTGCCGACGAATACAAGGAGACCCTCTCGAACAAGCAGAAGCTGTTCGAGGAGCGTCATCCCCAGGAGAAGATCGACGAGGTGTTCCAGTGGAGCACCACCGAGGAGTACCAGGAGCTCAACTTCAAGCGTGAGGCACTGACCGTCAACCCCGCCAAGGCGTGCCAGCCGCTCGGCGCGGTGCTGTGCGCCCTGGGCTTCGAGAAGACCCTGCCCTACGTGCACGGCTCCCAGGGTTGCGTGGCCTACTTCCGCAGCTACTTCAACCGTCACTTCAAGGAGCCGGTCTCCTGCGTCTCCGACTCCATGACCGAGGACGCGGCGGTGTTCGGCGGCCAGAAGAACATGTTCGACGGCCTCGCCAACGCCAAGGCGCTGTACAAGCCGGAGATGATCGCCGTCTCCACCACCTGCATGGCCGAGGTCATCGGTGACGACCTCAATGCCTTCATCGGCAACGCCAAGAAGGAAGGGCACATCGAGGAGGATTTCCCCACCCCCTTCGCCCATACGCCGAGCTTCGTGGGCTCCCACACCACCGGCTGGGACAACATGTTCGAGGGCACGATTCGCTACTTCACCCTCAACCACATGGAGGGCAAGGAGGTCGGCAGCAACGGCAAGATCAACCTGGTGCCGGGCTTCGAGACCTACCTGGGCAACTTCCGGGTCCTCCGCCGGATGATGGAGGAGATGGGCGTCGGCTACTCCCTGCTCTCCGATCCGAGCGAGGTGCTCGACACCCCCGCCGACGGCCAGTTCCGCATGTACGACGGCGGCACCGGCATCGATGAGGTGAAGGACGCCCCCAATGCCCACACCACCTTCCTGCTGCAGCCCTGGCAGCTGGTGAAGACCAAGAAGTACGTGGAGACCACCTGGAACCACGAGGTGCCCAAGCTCGGCGTCCCCATGGGCCTGGAGGCCACCGACGAGTTCCTGATGAAGGTCTCGGAGATCACCGGCAAGCCCATCCCGGCGTCGCTCACCAGGGAGCGCGGCCGCCTGGTGGACATGATGACCGACAGCCACGCCTGGCTGCACGGCAAGAAGTTCGCCCTCTACGGTGACGCCGACTTCCTGCTGGGCATGGTGAAGTTCCTGCTGGAGCTGGGCGCCGAGCCGACCCACATCCTCTGCTCCCACGCCAACAAGCGCTGGAAGAAGGCCGTGGAGGCACTGCTGGCTTCCTCGCCCTACGGCGCGAGCGGCAAGGTCTACATCGGCGCGGACCTGTGGCACCTGCGCTCGCTGATGTTCACCGACAAGCCGGACTTCCTCATCGGCAACAGCTACGGCAAGTTCATCCAGCGCGACACGCTGCACAAGGGCAAGGAGTTCGAGGTGCCGCTCATCCGCATCGGCTTCCCGATCTTCGACCGCCACCACCTGCACCGCATGACCACCTGGGGTTACGAGGGCGCCATGTATCTCCTGACCACCCTGGTCAACGCAGTGCTGGAGCGGCTCGACGAGGAGACCCGCGGCATGGGCACCACGGACTACAACTACGACCTGATCCGCTGACGCGAGCCCGGTCGGTGAGGGGTGAGGCGGTAGGCGTGAGGTTGTTCCTCACACCTTACCCCTCACGCCTCACGCACGCCCAAGGAGTGCCCAATGGCCAACATCATGATCCGTCGCGGCGAAGGTGGCGAGTACGTGTTCTACCTGCCCAAGCGCGACCTCGAGGACACCATCACCTCGATGGAGTTCGACGACCCGGAGAAGTGGGGCGGAACCATCAAGCTCAACAACGGCGGCAGCTACTACATCGAGCCGCAGCCGGCGCCGGAGCGACTGCCCTACTCAGTACGCGCCAGGCGCCTCGACGCCGCGGAGTGAACCGAGCCGGGTGAGCCCCCGCGCAGCGCGCAGCCCCTGGCTCACCGCTCACGCAGACTTTTGGAGAGATACCGACATGGCCCTGAAGATCGTTGCATCCCTGTGCACCGCCTGCACCGACTGCGAGCCGGTGTGCCCCACCAAGTCCATCAAGCCCTTCAAGGGTGTCTTCAAGATCGAGGAAGAGACCTGCACCGAGTGCGAAGGGGAGTTCGACAGCCCCCAGTGCCTCGACGTGTGCATGGAGGACGGCTGCATCGTCCCCGCCTGAGTGATTGTACCCGCGCGGGCGCGGAGCACGTCTCCGCGCCCGCCCGATTCGAGGGCGGCCGCCTGGGCGGGCGCCCCTGTGGGGAGCAGAGACATGAGTGACCAACCCATCTCCCGGGAGCTGGCGCTGCGCATCGGCCTGGCCGCGCGCCACCTGCCCGACACCGAACCCGCCCGGCTGCTCCGGGTACTGGCGGAGCTGGTGGGCCTGCCCCCCAGCGAAGAGAAGCTCGCCACCCTCAGGGTGAAGGAGTTCAGGAGCGCGGCCGACGGCGAGTTCAACGACGCCGACACCGGAGCGCTCAAACGCGCGGTGGCCTGCCTGCGTGGCGAGGAGGGCGTGGAGGAGTCGGGTCTGCCGGCCAGCGAGCCCTATGCCGAGGGCGACATGCCCGTGTCCATCCGGGTGGCCTGCGCCTCCAACGGCGGCGAGTTGCTGGACGGCCACTTCGGCTCCTGCCGGCGCTTTCTGGTCTACCAGGTGTCGGCCGCGGAGGTGCGCCTCGTGGACGTGCGCGGAGTCGGTGCGGCGCCCGCGGATGCGGACAAGAACGACTGGCGCGCCGGCCTCATCGACGATTGCCACGTGCTCTTCGTGGCCTCCATCGGCGGACCCGCCGCCGCGAAGGTGGTGAAGCGCGAAATCCACCCCATCAAGCGTCCCGACGGCGGCAACGCCCGCGAGCGCATGGAGCAGCTGCGCGACGTGATCGCCGGCTCGCCCCCGCCCTGGCTCGCCAAGGCGATGGGCCAGGATGCCGAGGCGCGGGTACGTTTCGAGCGCGAAGCGGAGGAGGCGTAGGACCATGATCGAGAGCGCCGACCTGGATCGGATCGTGGAGCGGGCGGCGGTGACCGGGCTCGACGAGGCGCTGGTGGCGCGGCTGCGCGGCGAGTGGCCCGGCGTGCACTTCACCTGGTGTTCGGATGACGACATCCAGGGGCCCCCGCCCGTGCGCGAGCGGCCCGGATTCAACCTCTACCTGGTGGACAGCCGCGATCACTGCCTGAGGCTGACGGGTGACGCAGCGGTCGCCACCGGCGTCGTGCTGGCCTCGGTGGAGCCGGAGTAGAGGTGGTCATGCAGCCGCAGCTCCCGGGCGACGACCTCACGCCGCGTGCCGATTGCAGCGGCTGCTCCCACGCCGCCGAACTGCTGGATACCGGCCGCTGCCGCCCGGGCGAGAGCTGCGTGGTCGCGATGAGCGGGCGCCAGATGGACCGTTTCTTCCGCACCAACCCGCAACTGGCGCCGGACTACCTGGCCGACGAATTCTGGGAGCGGCGGGCCATCGCCGCGCGCCACGCACCGCAGGAGCGTCTCCCCGCTCTCGTCGATGATCCCGACGAGGTGGTGCGGCGCGTACTGGCCTGGCGCCTCCCCGAAGAGGACCTGCAGCGCCTGATGCGGGATCCCGACCGGGATGTCCGGGTCATCGTTGCCGCACGTCTTGCGCCGGATCAGCTGGAGGCCATGGCCAGCGACACCGATTACCAGGTGCGGATATTCCTGGCCAGGCGCCTGCCGACCGGACGACTGTTCCGGCTCATCTGCGACCCCGACCGCGAAGTCCGCAAGACGGTTGCCGCGCGGCTGCCGGTGGAGAGCCTGCCGCTGATGTGCATGGATCCCGAAGCCGAGGTCCGCCGCCGGGTCGCCGAACGCATGCCGCCCGAGTGGCTGGAGGGGCTGGCCGCTGACACCGACTGGCGCGTGCGTCTGACGGTGGCGGAACGCGCCCCCGTCCGGCTGCTCGGCTCCCTGGCCCGGGATCCCGACATGGATGTCCGCACCGTCGCCAAGAGGCGGCTCGCCCACCAGGAGCCGGGGACCACCGCCCCCGGCCCGGCGACCTGAAACCCTGCCGCCCCTGCGCGCGTACCGGTACGAGAGAGGAGAACATGCCGCAGAGCAACGAACTGGCCCTGTCCCTGGCGAAACTGTGTGCCGACCAGACACCCGCCAACCTCCCCGCGTTCGTGGAGACCCTCAATACGCTCAGCCCGGGCCCGGTGTTCCATCACGCGCTGACCCGTGGCGGCTGGTACCGGCCTGGAGGTGTCGTGAGCGCGGACGGCGAACGGGTGGCTGATTCCATTGGCGAGTGGGCGGAGCGTGAAGCGGAGGGCGATGTACTGCGCCTCCTGGCCCGTTATGCGGATGACGGGCTGCTGGCCACCCGCCTGGATGGCCAGACCCACTATTTCGTGGCCCGGCTCGGCGAGGGCCCTGCCGAGTTCCTCCAACTCGAGGTGGAAGAACTGAGGGAGGTGGTGGATCGACCCCTTGTGATCCCCGGGTGGATCCCCGACAACCTGGGGGAGTTCCTGGATCCCTTCGAGTATCCCCGGCTCGAACCCCGCTCCGTCGGCAACGGGCACTACCAGTTCCGGCGCCTGTTCGACGCCGCCGGGTTGCTGGGGGAGCTGGAAACCCGGCATGGAAGCGATCTGCCCGTGGTCCGCTTCGTGGCGGACTGGAAATCGAGCAGCGCGGGTGAGAATGCGCCTCTGTGCGAACACTGGATCCTGGCCCTGCGTGACGCCGTCGACCGCTACGGGGATACGCGCCTCAGCGTGAGGCCAATTCCCATGGACACGGATGTTCCCCGGCTCCGTTTGTCGGAACCGTCCCGGGGAACCCAGCTGGCCAACCAGATTCACGCCTTCGACCGGTCGGCTGGATACCCTTTCGCCTGGTACTTCTGGATGCTCGGCAGCCGTCGCGTGCCCCACGAACTGGCCGCGGCGGTGCACCGTGACCTGATGGGCGCCTTCGACTACCTCCCGCCACGGGACCTGAAGGTGCTTGGACGCTGGAGCGCGCACCCCTACTGCACCTAGGCGCAGAGCCCGATTCACGGCCGCTGGCGGCAACCGGGACGGCAGCCTGTCCCATGCCACGACGCCGGATCGATCCCTGTCGAGAACCCGTCAATGCGGGCCGGTTGTCGCCTTTGCGACAAGCGGACAGTGATGCAAGCCACTGAGGGGAATGGTTTAAGTCCAGTGGCACGAGCATTGCAATCTTCGCTGCAGACAACGATTGAAGGGGATTTCTGCATGAAACCCAAGGACATTGCGGCACTGCTGGACGAACCGGCCTGCAGCCACAACAACAAGTCCAAGTCGGGCTGCGCCCGGCCCAAGCCCGGCGCCACCGCCGGCGGCTGCGCCTTCGACGGCGCCCAGATTGCCCTGCTGCCCATCGCGGACGTGGCCCACATTGTCCACGGCTCCATCGCCTGCGCCGGCAGCTCCTGGGACAACCGCGGCACCCGCTCCAGCGGCCCCACCCTCTACCGCATCGGCATGACCACCGACCTCACCGAGCAGGACGTGATCATGGGCCGCGGCGAGAAGCGGCTGTTCCACGCCATCAAGCAGGCGGTGGAGACCCACGAGCCCGCCGCCGTGTTCGTCTACAACACCTGCGTGCCCGCCCTGGTGGGCGACGACGTGGAGGCGGTGTGCAAGGCCGCCGCCGAGCGCTGGGGCACGCCGGTGGTGCCGGTGGATGCCGCCGGCTTCTACGGCACCAAGAACCTCGGCAACCGCATCGCCGGGGAGGCGATGGTCAAGTACGTCTGCGGCAGCCGCGAGCCCGATCCCCTGCCCGAGGGCGTCGCGCCGCCCGGGGTGCGGGTGCACGACATCAACCTCATCGGCGAGTACAACATCGCCGGCGAGCTCTGGCACGTGCTGCCGCTGCTGGACGAGCTGGGGCTGCGGGTGCTCTGCACCCTTTCCGGCGACGCCCGCTTCCGCGAGGTGCAGACCATGCACCGCTCGGAGGTGAACATGATGGTCTGCTCCAAGGCCATGGTGAACGTGGCGCGCAAGCTGCAGCAGGCCTTCGGCACCCCCTGGTTCGAGGGCAGCTTCTACGGCGTCACCGACGTCTCCAGGGCGCTGCGCGACTTCGCCCGCCTCATCGGCGACCCGGAGCTCAGCCACCGCACCGAGGGGGTCATCGCCCGCGAGGAGGCGCGCATCTTCGCTGCGCTCGAGCCCTGGCGCGAGCGCCTGCGCGGCAAGCGGGTGCTGCTCTACACGGGAGGCGTGAAGTCCTGGTCGGTCATCTCCGCGCTGCAGGACCTGGGCATGGAGGTGGTGGCCACCGGCACCAGGAAGTCCACGGAGGAGGACAAGGCGCGCATCCGCGAGCTGATGGGCGCGGACGCCAGGATGCTGGAGGAGGGCAATCCCAGGGCGCTGATCGACCTGGTGCGCGAGCAGCGCGTGGACATCCTCATCGCCGGTGGGCGCAACATGTACACGGCGCTGAAGGCGCGCATCCCCTTCCTCGACATCAACCAGGAACGGGAGTTCGGCTACGCCGGCTACGACGGCATGGTGGAGCTGGCCCGCCAGCTCTGCCTGACCCTCGAGAGCCCCATCTGGGAGGCCGTGCGCCGGCCTGCCCCCTGGCAGGGAGGTGCCCGTCATGGCTGAGATCCTCAAGCGCAACAAGGCCCTTTCCGTCAGCCCGCTGAAGTCCAGCCAGACCATCGGCGCGGCGCTGGCCTTCCTCGGCTTCCACAAGGCCATCCCCATGCTGCACGGCTCCCAGGGCTGCACCGCCTTCGGGAAGGTCTTCTTCGTGCGCCACTTCCGCGAGCCGATTCCGCTGCAGACCACCGCCATGGATCAGGTGAGCACGGTGATGGGCTCCGACAACAACGTGGTGGAGGGGCTGCGCACCCTGTGCGAGAAGTCCTCGCCCGGGCTCATCGGCGTGCCCACCACCGGCCTCTCCGAGACCCAGGGCAGCGACGTGGTGATGGCGGTGCGCGAGTTCCGCGCCAGGCACCCGGAGTACGACGCGATTCCGGTGGTGCCGGTGAGCACGCCCGACTACGTGGGCTGCACCGAGACCGGCTTCGCCGCCGCCACCCGCGCCCTCATCGACACCCTGGTGCCCCCGGCCGCCGAGGCGGGCACCCGGCCCGGCGCGCGCCGGCACCAGGTGAACATCCTGGTGGGTGCCTCCCTGACCCCGGGCGATCTGGAGGAGATCAAGGACCTGGTGGAGACCTTCGGCCTGCGCCCGGTGGTGATTCCCGATCTCTCCGACTCCCTGGACGGCCATCTCACCGGCCAGGACTTCAGCCCCCTGACCATCGGCGGCACGCCGGTGAGCGAGGTGGCCACCCTGGGCGATGCCGCGGCCACCCTGGTGATCGGCGCATCCCAGAACCCGGCGGCCGACCTGCTGGCGGAGCGCACCGGCGTGCCGGAGCGGCGCTTCGACCACCTCATGGGACTGGAGGCGGTGGACGCCTTCGTCCAGGCGCTGCACGAGATCTCGGGCGAGCCGGTGCCGCCGCGCATCGAGCGCCAGCGCGCCCAGCTCCAGGACGCCATGCTCGACACCCACTTCATGATCGGCATGAGCCGCATCGGCGTGGCCGCCGACCCCGATCTGCTGCACGCCTTCAGCGAGCTGCTCTCGGGCATGGGGGCCGCGACGGTGGCGGCCGTGGCGCCCGCCAATGCGCCGGTGCTGACCCGGGTGGCCGCCGACACGGTGAAGGTGGGCGATCTCGAGGACTTCGAGCACATGGCCCGTGCCGCCGGGGCGGAGCTCGTCATCAGCAACTCCCACGGGGTGGAGAGCGCCGGGCGCCTCGGCCTGCCGCTGCTGCGTGCGGGGTTCCCCCAGTACGACCAGCTCGGCGGCTACACCCGCACCTGGGTGGGCTACCGCGGCACCCGTCAGACGCTGTTCGAGCTGGCCAACACCCTGCTGCACCTGGAGCGCGGCGAGATCCACCCCTACCGCTCCATCTACGCCCAGAAGCGCGATGCCCTGGAGGAAGCCCATGCCCCTGGAACGACGGCTGCAGGTTCTCGGCTCCGGCACTGAGGAGGAATTCATGAAAACCGCCCTCAAGGTGGCGTTCGCCTCCACCGACATGAAATCGGTGAACCAGCACTTCGGCGCCGCCAGCGCCTTCGCCATCTACGCCGTGGATCGGGATCAGGCACACCTGGTGGAAGTGGTCCAGTTCCAGGATGTCCGCAGCGCCGCCGAAGCGGGCGGCCGGAACGAAGACAAGCTGGCCGCGAAGATTGACGCACTGGCGGGCTGCGTGGCCGCCTACAGCCAGGCGGTGGGTGCCTCCGCGGTGGCCCAGCTGAAGGCCCGCAACATCCAGCCGGTCAAGGTTTCCGCAGGATCGGCCATCGGCGAGCTCATCGCGTCGCTGCAGGAAGAGTTGCGCTCCGGACCGAACGCCTGGCTGGCCCAGGCCATCCGCCGTCACACGCGTACGGATGCCGGCCGTTTCGATGCCATGGAAAGCGAGGGCTGGGAAGAATGACCCGGGAACCCGCCAGCGTGGTCGCCCTTGACGGAACCCATGCCTGGGTGGAGACGGCCGCCAGGTCCGCCTGCAGCAGCTGCGGTGCGGGCGGGTGCGGCAGCGCCGTGCTGGGCGCCCTTGGCGGCACCAGGACACGGCGCTACCGGGTTCGCAACCAGGCCGGCGCGCAGTTGGGTGAACGGGTGATGGTGGCGGTTCCCGATGGGGCCCTGCTGCGGGCATCACTGCTCGGTTACCTGCTGCCGCTGCTGGGGCTCGTTGCCGGCACACTCCTCAGCGCCGCCGCGGGTGGTTCGGATTTCCAGGTGGCGCTGGCCGGTGTGCTGGGGATGAGCCTCACCGCACTGATTGCCCGCCGCCTGACCGCACGGGCCGTGCGGGAGTACCAGCCTTTCATTGCCGGACCGGACGCCGTACCGGCACGACCTGTCGATTTTCACCCGTAACGAGGAGACATACCATGACCGAAGCCGCAATGGAGCGCACCCAGGACAACCCGATTTTCGAGTCGGATTTCGTTATCGAAATGGTCCGCCAGATGCGTGCCGTGGATACCTACGGCACCTATGACAACTGGCCGGCCGCGCGGATCCTCGAGCCCTTTGTCCTGACCAGGGAAAAGAAGCGCGAGATTCCCGTGATCGGCGATCCGGACGAGATCACCCTGTCCCGGGTCAAGGCGTTCTACAACGCCATTGCCGCACTCATCGAGAAGGAGTGCGGGCTGATGGCGGTACCCATGCTCAACCTCACCCACGAGGGCTTCGGCCGCGCCATCATCACCGTCGGCAAGCTCGTGGTGATGGATCGGACGCTCCGCGACGTGCACCGCTTCGGCTATGACTCCCTCTCCCGGATGAAGGACGACGCGGACAAACTGCTGTCGGTGGCCCTGGAGATCATCGGCGAGCACTCCGCCGTCGCCGGCATGTGAGAGGAGGGCACGGCATGACCCCGGAAGAGCTGAAAGCCCTGGAGAAGGAGGTGCGCAGGGCGAAACGCATCGCCACCGAGAAGGCCGGCGAACTGCACGACCTGGTGGAGGAACGGCTGCCCGCGGCCTTCGAGGAGATACCCGCCATTGCCCAATCCTGTTTCGAGGCCTGCCGGGACTGGGCCGAGGCCAACGCCAGACTTGAGGCCGCCAGCGGCCAGTAAGAGAGACACGCGACGATGGAACCGATTACCGGACTGACACGGGGGGGCATCGCATGGACCCCCGCCTTTGTGAACGCCCTGGACCAGGCCAAGTGCATCGGCTGTGGCCGCTGCTTCAAGGTCTGCCCGCGGGATGTCTTCGACCTGGTGGACCGCGAGGACGTGGATGGGCTCGACGACTTCGATGACGAGGACGATTACGGAGATGACGGCTTCTCCGACGACACCTCCATGGTGATGAGCCTGAAGAACGCCCTGGACTGCATCGGCTGCGAAGCCTGCAGCCGGGTCTGCCCCAAGGGTTGCATGACCCACGAACCGGCTGCTGCGGCCTGAGGCGCTCCCATGGCGAAACCGGAAAAACATGTCTTCGTCTGCACCCAGGGCCGCCCGGCCGGCCATCCGCGCAGCTCCTGCGCCGACCGGGGCTGCGCGGCGGTGTACGACGAGTTCCTCTGGAACCTGCAGGAGCGCAACCTGTTCAACCGCATCCAGGTGACCGCCACCGGCTGCATGGGGCCCTGCAGCGAGGGCCCCAGCGTGCTGGTCTATCCCGAGGGCGTGATGTACAGCGGCGTGACGCGGGCTGACGTGGCGGCCATCTTCGATGAACACCTGGAGGGCAACCATCCGCTGGAGCGGCTGCAGGTCTCCAGCGAGTTCTGGGGATAGCCATGAGCGCGATCACGCTCGAGGCGGTGCTGACGGAGCGCGCCCGGATGCTGGACGCCATCTGCGCCGCCCTGCTGCGGGAGGCCGGGAAGCTCGCCTTTCCGGGCGGCTGTCCCATCCGGGTGGCGCCCGGCACGGCGAGCTACCGCCTGCAGCACGATCCCGCCAGCGGCACCCCGAGCCTCATGGGCGAGTGGCGTGATCGCGCCGGCTGCCGTCACGGCGCCGTGGTGATACACGCCGACGGCAGCTGCTTCGCCGAGTATGACGTGGTCCGCCCCCATCCCGGCGATCGGCGCTGGTTCGTGGAGGCGGTCACCGTGTGGGGCAGGGAAGGCGCCCTCAAGAGCGAACCGCGCCTGCTGCCCGCCCTGGAATAATGAGCCGGGGCGGCGGCAGGCCGGGAGAGAGGCCGGTCAGGCGCCTTCAGCGGTGATGATGACCTCGAAGGACTCGATCCGCCCCTGGCCCGTGAAAGCCTCCTTCGGCAGCGGGTTCCGGTGGGCCGCCTGGAAGTCCTCCGAGCCGAGCCAGCCTTCGAAGGCGGCCTTGTCCCGCCAGGTGGTGAGCACGACATAGGGGGTTTCGGCCGTATCGGGCTTCAACACCTGCATGCGCACGAAACCCGGCTGCTTCTCCACCTGGCCGGCACGCTGGCGGAAGCGCTCCTCGAAAGCCTCCTCCCAGCCCTCGGCCACGGGTACGCGGTTGGTCACGATATACATGGAATCCCTCCTGTAAATGGTTGTTGGCGGCGGAGCGTAGCGGGCTGTTTGCCGAGAGTAGACTCCGGCGCGGGCCGCCCGTTCCATCGCCGTGCCGTGGCCCGTCCCGCACCGTCGCGCCGGACCGGGCCTGTCCCGCCCTGCCGGAGAAGCGAATCATGATCGATTCCCGCATCATCCTCTTCCACACCCAGGCCACCAGTGCCCGCACCCGTTTCCTGCGCCTGCCCGGCGCCACCGTCTGCGGTTTCGAGCCCCTGCCGCCGGGCGCCGAGCTGCTGGCAGAAGGGAGTGGGGGAAAGGTGGCGCTCCACCCGGGTGCGGCGGTACGGGATGCCGAGCTGCGCCTGGGCCTGCCCGTCGGCAGCCTGGAAGCGGAGGGAGAGTACCTGGCGAACGTGCAGGCGGGCAGCGGGCCTGTCACCGTATTCCTGGCCCGCTTCACCACCATCGATCCCCCCTTCGCCGCCGCCGCGGCGGCGGGTGCCGAGTTCATCGATCTCACCGCGGCCCGCGGTCTCCCGGCGCTCGAGCTGGAACTGCTGCGCCGTGCCTACGAACTGATCCTGGGCGGGTGACCGCGAAGGGAATTCCCCCCGTACACGGGGACTCGACGCCGGGTATCGAGTGGCGCGGCCGGTCCTGGAGCTAGCCCAGGAGACGCGCCATCTGCTCCAGGAAGCTGGCCCTGTCCCGATAGCGAATGGTCTGCCATCCCGCCGATTGCGCCCGCGTCACGTTGCTTTGCATGTCGTCGACAAAGAGAATCTCGCCGGGTGACAGCGCGAGCAATCGGGTGATTTCAGGAAAAAGCGCGGGATCGCGCTTGCCCTTTCCCATGTGATAGCTGTTGAACACGTGATCGAAGTACTGAAAGAAGTGGTCCCTTTGGTCGAGCCAGTCGAGCCAGTGGGACTGGTCGCTGAGAATGACGGTAAGGCAGCCCCGGGCTCGCAGCTGGCGGACCCGCTCCAGCATCCAGGGACGCAGCACGAACCCGTCGAGAACGCGCCGGGTGAGTTCCGTGTCGCTGCCCGTCAGTCCGGCACCGTCGCGCATCATCCGCCACAAGTCTTTCTCGGTTCCCCATCCCAGGATGAAGCCGGAGTCATACACCGCATGCTTGGCCACCTGCAGCGTGGCGCCCTCGTCCAACCCCTGCTCACGGGACAGGGCCCTCAGGCCGTTCTGAAACCCCTCGTCCGCGATTACGCCGCCGTAGTCCAGCAGCAACGCCTTGATCGTGTGCTTCGCCATCTTCTCCACTTATCGCTGCATTACCAGGATTAATATCCTGTGTTTACGGTTTCGTTCGTCATCGATTGCCCTTATCCTTCGCTCTCTCGCAACAAATATTTCCCTCGTGAGGTCATGAAGGTACCAGTCAGCCAGATCCTGGTCAGATTCCTGGAAAAACTGGGAGTTGGAACGATTTTCGGCATTCCCGGTTCGCATATCCTACCGGTTTACGACCGCCTCTACGATTCTCCCATCCGATCGATTCTGGTGAAGCACGAACAGGCGGCCGCCTTCATGGCCGGCGGCTATGCCCGTGCGTCCGGTGAGGTGGGCGCCTGCATCACCACGGCCGGACCCGGCGCCACCAACCTGGTGACCGGCATCGCCAGCGCCTACAGCGACAATCTGCCGGTGATCGCCATCACGGGCGAGGCACCCACCCACATCTTCGGGAAGGGGGGGCTGCAGGAGAGTTCCGGCGAAGGCGGCAGCGTCGATCAGGTCGCGATGTTCACCGGCATCACCCGCTACCACCGGCTGATCGAGCGCACCGATTACCTGGGCAGCGTCCTCAACCAGGCGGCCAAGTACCTGCTCTCGGGCACACCCGGGCCGGTGGTGCTCAGCGTGCCCTACAACGTGCAGAACGAGCTGGTGGAGGAGAGCCTCCTCGAGGAGGTGGCCTTCGCCCGTTCCTATTGCGAGCCGGTGGTTCCGGCGGAGAGCATTGAACAGACGCTGGCGCTGATCCGCGCGGCGCGGCGGCCCATGATCCTCGCCGGCTACGGCTGCATCCTGGCCGGCGCCCGGGAGAGCCTCAGCCATATCAGCGAGCGGCTCAACATCCCCGTCGCCAGCAGCCTGAAGGCCAAGGGCGCCATCGACGAGCGATCCGCCCTGTCGCTGGGCAGCCTGGGCGTGACCTCGGGCGGCCACGCCATGCGCTACATGGAGCAGGAGGCCGACCTGGTGCTCATGCTGGGAGCGGGCTTCAACGAGCGCACCAGCTATGTCTGGGACAAGCGGCTGCTCGCCGGCAAGAAGCTGATCCAGGTGGACAGCAACCCGCAGCAGCTCGAGAAGGTCTTCCGGGCCGACCTGGTGGTGCATACGGACCTCGGTCCCTATCTCGGGGCGCTGGAGGCAGCCATCGAGGCGCAGCGGATCACCCCCAGGGAGCCGGTGGACGTGGATGCCTTCGTCAAGGCGGCGCAGCGGGCGATCGACGCGGCGGGGGAGACCATCTTCAGCCGCCAGTTCGACCATGTGAAAGCCTTCTACCGCTGGCTGGAGGAGCAGTTCCCCGAAGGCCTGGTCATGTTCGACGACAACATCGTGTTCGCGCAGAACTTCTATCGCGTCTCCAGGAAGGATCGCTTTTATCCCAACACCGGCATCTCCGCTCTCGGGCATGCGGTCCCGGCCGCCATCGGCGCGGCCTGTGCGATCGGGAAGCCGATGTTCGCGCTGCTGGGCGATGGCGGCTTCCAGATGTGCGCCATGGAGATCATGACCGCGGTCAACTACGACATCCCCCTGAACATCGTGCTGTTCAACAACGACACCATGGGGCTCATCCGCAAGAACCAGCACCAGCACTACCACGACCGGTTCATCGACTGCGATTTCGTCAACCCGGACTACGCCGTCCTGGCGAAGTCCTTCGGCATACGGCACGTGCGCGTGGAGAGCGAAGAGGACCTGGCGGAAAGACTGTCCGGGCTCGATTTCAGGCGCGGCATCAACCTGATCGAGGTTCTGATCGACCGCGATGCCTACCCCAACTACTCGTCGCGGCGCTAGGGGCCCATGACGGACTCCGATACCGCCCGCCTGCGCGAGTGCGTTGCACTCTACGGGCAGGCCATTCCCCGGCTGGCGGCCATCGGCGAGTCGCTGAACAGCGACTCCCCCGGGGATCCGATCGGCCTCTACGAGCGGTGCTACCCGCTGCTGGAACAGGCCCTGTGGGGCGATCCCCCCGACTTCGACGGTCTGCTCGACTGTTACCAGTCGCTCTTCCGCGAGCAGGAGGCGCTGCTGGAGCGCCGTGGCGACGATCGCTACCACTTCATCCTCAGCATCCCCGTGGCGGACCGCCCGGCCCACCTGAAGGCCTGCCTGGAGAGCATCCATCAGCTGTGCGAGAAGTTCGGCTACGGCGGAACCCGGGGCGGGGTCTACCAGCGGGTGCAGGTGGTGGTGGCCGAGGACAGCCGCGACCCGGAGAACGTCCGCCAGCACCGGGCGCTGGTGGAAGCGTACCGGGGGAAGGGGCTGCGGGTGGTCCATTTCGGGCTTAAGGAGCAGTACGAGCTGCTGCATTCGCTGCCCGGAACGCTGCGGGAGCGGCTCGGCGGCATTCTCACCCGGCTGCCGCGGGAGCGCTTCTACCGCAAGGGCCAGGCGGCGAACCGCAACCTCAGCTACTTGAAGTGCCTGCAGCTCACCGGGGACAGGGCGCGGACCCTCTACTACATGGTCGACAGCGACCAGTCGTTCTGCGTCAACCGGCTGACCGGGGAGGGCGAGCAGTCCGTCTGCGGGCTGAACTACTTCCATGCCATCGACAAGGTGTTCCGCACCACGGACACCCTGATGCTGACGGGCAAGCTGGTGGGGGACCCACCGGTCTCGCCGTCGGTGATGGCGGCGAACTTCCTCGATGACGTGACGGCCCACTTCCGGTCGATGGCGGCGTTGGATCCCGACGAGGCCTGCCGTTTCCACGCCCTGCCGGCGCGGCGGCCGGGCGCGGCGGCCTACCACGATCTGGCCGGGCTGTTCGGCTTCGAGAAGCCGGTGGATACCTTTCCCTACCGCTGCCGCCTCCACGGCGCGCACGATCACGGGGCGTGCCTGCGGGACTTCTGCGGGCGGCTGAACGCCTTCTTTTTCGGCGAGCACCTGACGCGCAGGACGTTCTTCGACTACGGCAGCGGCCTCACGGCGCTCGCGCCCGCGCGCACCGTCTATCCCGGGAACTACGTGGTCAACTTCGCGGGGCTCAAGTACATCATTCCCTTCGGCGAGTTGCGCCTGCGCATGTCCGGCCCCACCGCCGGGCGCCTCATCGCCGCGGAGATCGGCCATCGCTTCGCCTCCATCAACATGCCCCACCTGCACACGCGCACCTCCGGCGGCGGGCCGCAGGACGACTTCCGTCCCGGCGTCGAGCTGGAACAGGCGGGCGAGCTGCAGGTGATCGATCTCTCCGACGAGTTCGAGCGCCAGTTCTTCGGCGACCTGATGCTCTTCACCGCCGAGGCGCTGGCGCAGGAGGCGGATGTGCAGCGGCCCTTTCCCGAGGCGCTGGTGCGCGGGATCATCGGACGCAAGGAGGCGGAGCTGCTCGCCCTCTACGAGGAGAAGCACCAGGCCGTGGCGCAGAAGCTGGAGCGGCTCCGGGCGCTGGTCTTCGACGAGGGCCACTGGTGGCAGGGGCGGGCGGTGCTGGAGCCAGCCATGGCCCAGGCGGAGGTATTCATCACCAGCATCCGCAGCAACTTCGGCGAGCGGTCGCCTGCATGGCAGCAGATCCGGTCCGCGGCGCACCGTGCCCGGCGCCGGGAGCAGATCGTCGCTGCGCTCATCCGTTACCGTTCGGAGCGCGATGCCTGGGACAGCCTCTTCGCCTAGTATGCTGCGCCACTCCCGGCGGCACTTTCAGAGCCGCTGGCTGTGCCTCCAGGCGTGAAGCTGTTCACGAACTCAGGGAGGCGACGATGCCTCCAGGAGGATGGCGTCCGCGGCGAACTCGACCATCTGCCGCCGGCAACGCAGGTAGGTCGCCTGCGCCTGGTCCAGCAGCTGTCGTGGAATGCGGACGTGAGGGTAGTCCGCCCCCCCTCTGGCGATCTCTCCCCGGTGGATGAACGCGGACGAATCACCCCTGCGCGCCTTGCCGGTCTGGCTGAACACCTGATAGTGCCCGCTCAAGGGCTCCTCCAGCTCGAGCCAGTTTGACAGGGCGGTGAGCAGGGCCTGGGGCCGGGCGCGAAACAGCTCGGCGTCAAAATAGAAGTACGCACCGGCTCTGGCGCGGCAGAAATCGGCCAGCCACTCGAGTCTTTCCGTGTAGTAGCGCGTTGCCGCCTCGGGCGATGCGTAGGCCTCGTTCCCCCCCTTGCGTTCAAACAGGTCCACGATGCTCTTCAGGGTGGGTTCCGGCGGCCGTATCCCGACCAGGATCTTCAGCCGCGCCTGACCAAGCCGTTCCGGCAGCAAGCGGTAGTCATTGTGCAACAGCTTGTCGAAGAGGTACCGGCTGCCGTCCTTGAGGTCTTCATGCTTCCTGTACTCGGCGAGTTGGCGATCGAGGGCCCCCGCATCCTCGTAGCCGAGGTGCATCTCGAAATAGCCGTTGATGGCCGGGTTGGATCCAAGAATGTGTCCCGCCAGGCTGGTATAGGCGCGCATGTGGCTCAGCAGGAAGATTCTCGAATATCGGTCAGGCATCGTTTGGGACCGGCAGGTAACTAACGGTGAGTCTCTGTGACGGCGTAGGCGAGATCGCCGGGCTGGCGCTGATCGAGTGTCATCCTCTTCTCCCTTTTTTGAATGTGGTTTTGAAGGCTTCGAGCCGTTATGTAGGGTTTGCAACAACGCCCGCCGGGGTCGTGATCAGCACATGAGCTGATAACAATCAATACGTTGCATTATTTCCAAGCAAGTGGCACAGGCGTTGCAGAACCCTCGGCACGAATCAGGCAATTCACACCTGCCACAAGGAGATGAATCGATGCTCACCCTGACCGAAAGCGCCCAGAAGGCCATCCGCCGTTTCATCCAGGGTTCCGAAGAACCGGTGAGCGGCCTGCGCCTGGCCGTGGTGGGCGGCGGCTGCTCCGGCCTCCAGTACAGCATGAACCTGGTGGCGGATAAGGAGGCCGAGGACTTCGAGGTGACCTGCGGTCCCGTGACGGTCTACGTGGACCCCCTGAGCGCCCCCTATCTGAAGGGCACCACCGTCGACTTCCTGGACGGCCTCGAGGGGAGCGGCTTCAAGTTCGTCAACCCGAACGCCTCCCACAGCTGCGGCTGCGGGTCCTCGTTCACCGCCTGAACCGGCGGGATCCAAGCATATACCGGGAGAGAGACCATGTGGGACTACTCGGACAAGGTCAAGGAGCACTTCTTCAGCCCCCGCAATGCGGGTCCGGTGGAGAATGCCAACGGGGTGGGCGACGTGGGCTCCATCAGCTGCGGCGATGCCCTGCGCCTGATGCTCAAGGTGAACCCGGAAACGGAGGTGATCGAGGCCGCGGGGTTCCAGACCTTCGGCTGCGGGTCGGCCATCGCCTCGAGCTCGGCGCTTACCGAGATCATTACCGGCATGACGCTGGATGACGCCCTCAAGGTCTCCAACCAGGACATCGCCGACTACCTCGACGGTCTGCCGCCGGAGAAGATGCACTGCTCGGTGATGGGCCGTGAGGCGCTGCAGGCGGCGGTGGCCAACTACCGCGGCGAGATCTGGAGCGACGACCACGAGGAGGGGGCGCTCATCTGCAAGTGCTTCGCCGTGGACGCCGTGCTCATCGAGGACACCATCCGCGCCAACGGCCTGCGCACCGTGGAGGACGTGACCCACTACACCAAGGCAGGCGGCGGCTGCGCGGCCTGCCATGAGGGGATCGAGGAGATTCTGGTGAAGGTCCTGGCGGAGCAGGGCGAGGCCTTCGACCCCAGCGCCCCCTCCAAGGTGGCGGCCGCGAGCGGCAGGCTCACCAACATCCAGCGCATCCGCCGCATCGAGATGATCATCGAGTCCCTGCGCCCGCGGCTGCAGATGGACCATGGCGACGTGGAACTGGTGGACGTGGAGGGCCGGAATATCTACGTGAACATGAAAGGCGCCTGTGCCGGCTGCCAGATGGCCGCGACGACGCTGGGCGGCATCCAGCAGCAGCTCACCGAGGAGTTGGGCGAGTTCGTCAAGGTCATGCCGGCGTCCGCCCGTCTGGCCGCGGAAGCGGGAGGGCTCTGAACATGAGCGACATCTACCTGGACAACAACGCCACCACCATGGTGGCACCCGAGGTGGTGGAGGCGATGCTGCCTTACTTCACCGAGCAGTTCGGCAACCCCTCCTCGCTGCACAGCTTCGGCAACAAGGTGGGCATGGCGCTCAAGCAGGCGCGCCGGCAGGTGCAGGCGCTGCTCGGGGCCGAGCACGACTCGGAGATCATCTTCACCTCCTGCGGCACCGAATCGGACTCCACCGCCATCCTCTCGGCGCTGCGCGCCCAGCCGGAGCGGCGCGAGATCATCACCACCACCGTGGAACACCCGGCGGTGCTGAGCCTGTGCGAGCACCTGGAGAAGGAGGGCTACACGGTCCACCGCCTGAAGGTGGACGGCAAGGGGCGGCTCGATATGCAGGAGTACATCCGCCTGCTTTCGGACCGGGTGGCGGTGGTCTCGGTGATGTGGGCCAACAACGAGACCGGCACCCTGTTCCCGGTGGAGGAGATGGCCGAGCTTGCCGACAGCGCCGGGGTGCTGTTCCACACCGACGCGGTGCAGGTGGCGGGCAAGGTGCCCATCCACCTGGCCGACAGCAAGATCCACATGCTCTCGCTCTCCGGCCACAAGCTCCATGCGCCCAAGGGGGTGGGGGTACTGTATCTGCGCCGCGGGGTGCGCTTCCGCCCGCTGCTGCGCGGTGGCCATCAGGAGCGCGGCCGCCGGGCCGGCACCGAGAACGTCACCTCCATCATCGGCCTGGGCAAGGCCGCGGAGCTGGCCCTGGAGCACCTGGACTACGAGAATATCTTCGTGGGCGCCATGCGCGATCGGCTGCAGGAGGGCGTCCTCGCGGCGGTGCCCAACTGCTTCGTCACCGGCGACCCGGCCAACCGCCTCCCCAACACCCTCAACATCGCCTTCGAGTACGTGGAGGGCGAGGCGATCCTGCTGCTGCTCAACAAGCAGGGCATCGCCGCCTCCTCCGGCTCCGCCTGCACCTCCGGGTCGCTGGAGCCCTCCCATGTCATGCGCGCCATGGACATCCCGTTCACCGCGGCCCACGGCACCATCCGCTTCTCCCTCTCCCGCTACAACACGCCGGAGGAGGTGGAGCGGGTCATCGAGTCCGTACCCCCGGTGATCGCCCAGCTGCGCAAGCTCTCCCCCTACTGGGGCGAGGACGGCCCGGTCAGCGAGCCGGAGAAGGCCTTCGCCCCCGCCTACGCCTGACGTGTCTCTCCCTGTTGCGACCGCCGGTCTGCCACCGGCGGTCGTTTTTTTTGTCCGGTCGGCCGTTGGCGGAGGCAGCGACCCGCTTCAGGGCGATATGTGCCAACCCCTACAGCGCCTGCCCGGTTGTCTGTCGCAAACCGGCCAATACGGCCGAGGTGAACGCCCAACCCATTGTTTTTATGTTGGCATGGATGCTGGCACGGCTGTTGCTAACACTCATACGGACAGCGAGGGAAGCACCATGCAGCCAACCAGCCGGACCCTGACAATCGACGACACCACCCTGCGCGACGGAGAGCAGTCCGCGGGCGTGGCCTTCACCCTGGAGGAGAAGCTCGCCATCGCCCGCGGCCTCGACGCGGTGGGCGTGCCGGAGCTGGAGATCGGCATCCCGGCCATGGGCAGGGAGGAGCGCGAGGCCATCCGGGCGGTGGCTGCCCTCGGGCTCAACGCCCGGCTGCTGGTCTGGAGCCGCATGCGCGCCGACGACCTCTGGAGCTGCATGGGTCTCGGGGTGCAGATGGTGGACCTCTCCATGCCGGTCTCCGACCAGCAGATCCGCCACAAGCTCGGCCGCGACCGCGACTGGGTCCTCGCCGAGGTGGACCGCCAGGTGCGGGCCGCCCTCGACACCGGCCTGGAGGTCTGCGTGGGCGGCGAGGATGCCTCCCGGGCCGACAGCGACTTCCTGCTGCGGGTGGCCGAGACGGCCCAGCGCGCCGGCGCCCGCCGTCTGCGCTTCGCCGACACCCTCGGCATCATGGAGCCCTTCGGTATGCTGGAGCGCTTCCGCGCCCTGCGCGCGGCGGTGGATCTGGAGCTGGAGGTGCACACCCACGACGACCTGGGGCTGGCCACCGCCAACACCTTCGCCGCCGTGCTCGGCGGCGCCACCCACGCCAATACCACGGTTCACGGCCTCGGCGAGCGCGCCGGCAACGCCCCCCTGGAGGAGGTGGCCCTGGGCCTGCGCCGCCTCTACGGCATCGATACCCACGTGGACCTGCGCCACTACGGCGAGCTCTCGGCGCTGGTGGCCCGCGCCTCGGGCCGCGCCATCGGCTGGCACAAGAGCCTGGTGGGCGACGGCGTCTTCACCCACGAGGCGGGCATCCACGTGGACGGCCTGCTCAAGGACCCGCTCAACTACCAGGGCGTGGATCCGCAGGAGCTGGGCCGCAGCCACCGCCTGGTGCTGGGCAAGCACTCGGGCACCCACGGCGTCATCCGCGCCTACGGCGAACTCGGCATCGCCCTGACCCGCGAGCAGGCGGCCCTCATCCTCGGGCGCGTGCGGCGCTTCACCATGGATGCCAAGCGCGCGCCCGAAGCGGAGGACCTGCACGCCTTCTACGCCGAGCTGCTCGAGCCGCTGCCGCTGGCGGTGGGCCACTGAGGAGAGTGTCATGAGCACGGACCAGACCGCCCTGCTGGAACGCCCCGTCTGCAACGAGCGCATCACGCTGCTCAGCCAGCTCCGGGAGGACCTGGCCTGCGTCTTCGAGCGCGACCCGGCGGCACGCACGCGCTTCGAGGTGCTCACCACCTACCCGGGCCTTCATGCCATCCTCGTGCACCGCATCGCCCACCGCCTGTGGCGGCGCAACTTCCGCTACCTGGCCCGCTTCCTCGCCTTCGTGGTGCGGAGCTGGACCCACATCGAGATCCATCCCGGCGCCACCATCGGCCGGCGCTTCTTCATCGATCACGGCTGCGGCGTGGTCATCGGCGAAACCGCGGAGGTGGGCGACGACGTCACGCTCTACCACGGCGTCACCCTGGGCGGTACTTCCTGGAGCAAGGGCAAGCGCCATCCCACCCTGGAGGACGGCGTGGTGGTCGGCGCAGGCGCCAAGATTCTCGGCCCCATCACCGTGGGCGAGCGTTGCCGGGTCGGCGCCAACTCGGTGGTCATCGCCGATGTGCCCGCCCGGCGGACGGTGGTCGGCATCCCGGCACGGGTGGTGCGTCACCGCGGCGAGAGCCGTCCCAACCCCTACGGCGTGGACCTCAACCATCACCTGATACCCGATCCGGTCGCCAGCGCCATCACCTGCCTGCTGGACCGGATCCGCATCCTGGAGCAACGCCAGGCAGGATCAGGCGCGATGCCGGTCGAGGACTGCGACGAGTGCAACGCAATGGAACTGTGTGAGACCGCGACCCCCGCCAGTGGGGGCGTATCGCGGGAACCGACGCGAGGATGACCGTCATGGATCTGCTCGATTTCGAAGGCCAGGCTATGTATTTCGACGCCCCGCTGGGCGACGAGCCGGAGCGGTTGCTGCAGGAGGCCGCGGCCTGCTACCCGCACGAGAGGGCCGAGCACCTGCTGCTGCGGGCCTACTTCCTCGCGCCCGAGCACCTGGCGGTGCTGGTGGCCCTCTACCGCTTCTACTACTACCGGCACCGCTACGGGGATGCGCTTCAGGTGGCCGAACGCACCCTGCAGGTGGCCGGACGGATGCTGGGCCTGCGCGGCACGTGGAGTGACTTCGACTATGCCGACCTGGCCAATGCGGTAGTCACTTCCATCGTGCTGACGCGCTTCTACCTGCTGGCACTCAAGGCCACGGGCTTTCTGCTCCTGCGTCTCGGCGATCCTGAATGTGCCGTGGAGCGGCTGCGCAAGGTCGTGCAGCTCGACAGCAACGACCGCCTCGGCGCCGGTCCGCTTCTGGACCTGGCCCTTGGCGCCATGGCCGAACCCAGTGGCCGCAACGATGACGGCATCTCCGTCGCGGAAGCCTGAACCGGCCCCATGCGCCTGGCCGGCACTGCCGGCCCTTACCGGGAGAATGAAGAGATGACGGACAGCAACATGGAACTGGACCTGGAGGAACTGGGCAGCGCGGAGGAGTTTCTCGACTACTTCGGGATCGCCTTCGTTCCTTCTGTCGTTCAGGTGAACCGGCTGCACATTCTGCAGCGTTTCCACGACTACATCGATGCGGCAGGGGCGCTCCCGCCGCAGGAGGAGGCCAGGCACGCCCTGTTCCGTTCGCTGCTGTCGCGGGCCTACAGCGACTTCGTGCACTCCGACGCACGCGCCGAGAAGGTGTTCAGGGTCTTCCGTATGCACGAACCCCAGCCGGTCTTCATCCCCGTCGACCAGCTGATCAGGCACTGAGCGGGAGAGCTGCCATGCGTCCACGATTCGACTATGGCGATGCGGTGCGGCTGTTGCGCAACGTACGCAACGACGGCACCTACCCCGGCATGAGTACCGGCGAGCTGCTGGTGCGCCGCGGCTGCGTGGGCCACGTGCAGAACGTGGGCACCTTCCTCCAGGACCAGCTCATCTACTCGGTCCACTTCCTCGACAGCAGCCGCGTGGTGGGCTGCAGGGAGGAGGAACTGCAGCCGGAGTCCGAACCCTGGATCCCCAGCCGGTTCGAGTTCCGCGACAAGGTGACGCCGCGCACGGCACTCGCCATCCGCGGTGAGGTGGTGGCGGAACCAGGGCGAATCGGCGAGGTGATGAAGGTGCTGCGCGATGCGGAAACGGGATTCGCCTATCACGTCCATTTCAACGGCAGGATGCTGCTCGTGCCGGAACAGGCGCTTGATGAAGCCGGGGAATGAACCATGGAAACCGCACTGCGCCCAACAACCCCTCCGCCCCTGAACCAGGCTTTCGCCTACCATCTCCTCAAGGTGGCCCAGGAGAACTTCTCCCGGCGCCCCGGGGAGCTCGACCCGCTGGAGCGCACGCGGGCCGAGGAGCAGGCACGCCAAAGCCTGCGGATCGAGAGCCTGGTGCTGGAATCGTCCGAGGCACGGGAGGTGGTGGTTTCTCCCGCCCGGGTGGAGCAGGCCTTCAGTGCCGTGCGGGGACGCTACGCTGATCGCGCGGAAATGGAAGCTGATCTGGACCGCAACGACCTGGATGCCGAGGCGCTGCGCGTGGCCCTGTACCGGGAGCTGCGGTTTGCCGCGATCCTGGATCGGGTCGGTACCCGCCACGGGGACATCAGTCCCGTCGACCTGGAGATCCACTACCAGCTCAACCGGGAGCGCTTTGTCCGCCCCGAAACCCGCACGGTGCGTCACATCCTGGTGACGGTGAATCCCGACTTCCCCGAGAACGGACATGGCGTGGCCGAAGCCCGCCTCCGGGACATCGCCGGCCAAATCCACACCGACCCGGATCGCTTCGCCGCGCTGGCGCAACAGCACTCGGAGTGCCCCAGCGCTCTCCATGGCGGACTCATCGGCACCATTCCCCGCGGCAAGCTCTACACGGCCCTGGACGAAGTCCTGTTCGCCCTGCCCGAGGGCGGGCTCAGCGACGTAGTGGAATCGGAGCTCGGCCTGCACCTGCTCCGCTGCGACAAGATCCATCCCGCCGCCGAACTGGGCTTCGCGGAGGTGGCGCCGCGCCTCCGCGAACAGATGCAGGAGCGGCTGCGCCGACAGCACCAGCGCGCCTGGATCCGGCAACTGCTGGCGGCGGCGCAGGGTGGCCCCCATGGCTGAACACCCCATGAAATGCTCCTTCTGCGGCACCCGGCACACGCCGGAGACCCCGCTCATCGCCGGACTGGAAGGACACATCTGCGAGGACTGCGTGCAGCTGGCCGCCACCGTGGTCGGCAGCTGGGGCCGGCGGCGCAGGAGCGACGAAACCCTGGCTCCGCCACCGGTCCCGCGAGAGATCAAGCGCCTCCTGGATGCCCACGTGATCGGCCAGGACACGGCCAAGGAGATCCTGGCGGTCGCGGTCTACAACCACTACAAGCGTCTCGCGGGCATGGAGGGCACCAGGCCTGCACGAATCGCGGCCGTGGAGGAGAGCCCGGTCGTCCCGGAGAAGTCCAACATCCTGCTGCTCGGCCCCTCCGGCACCGGGAAGACCCTGCTCGCGAGCACACTCGCGCGAATCGTGGGGGTGCCGTTCGCCATTGCCGATGCCACCACGCTGACCCAGGCGGGCTACGTGGGGGATGACGTGGAGACCCTGCTCATCCGCCTGCTGGACCAGGCCGACGGAGATCCCCGACGGGCCCGGAACGGCATCATCTACATCGACGAGATCGACAAGCTGGCCCGCGCCGGGGATTCCGCCCTCGGGGTGCGGGACGTCTCCGGGGAGGGCGTGCAGCAGGCACTGCTGAAGCTCGTGGAGGGAAGCGAGGTGTCCATTCCCGCCCGGGGCCGACGCAAGGAGGGCGCGGAAACCGTCACCCTGGACACCCGCAACATCCTGTTCATCGCCGGCGGTGCGTTCTCAGGACTGGAGCGGGTCGTGGGTGAGCGAACCGCCGCCCGGGGTTCCGGCATCGGTTTTCATGCCCCCCTCACCAATAGCACCGAACAGCGCCCCGGGGGGGATCCGCTGGCGGAGGTCGTCCCGGAGGACCTGCGGCGCTTCGGTCTGATTCCCGAATTCATCGGCCGGTTTCCGATCATCGCCCCTCTGCACGAACTCGATGAACGGCTGCTGACGCGCATCCTCACCGAGCCGCACAACGCCCTGGTCAGGCAGTACCAGGCCCTGTTCCGCTACGACGACACGGAGCTGGAGTTCACCGAGGAGGCCCTCATGGCCATCGCCCACGCCGCCCTGGAGCGGGGCACGGGGGCCCGGGGGCTGCGCAGCGTCATGGAGCGGCTCCTGCAGCGGACCATGTTCGAGCTGCCCTCCATGGCGGGAGTGCGGCGCTGCGTGGTGGACCGGGATGCGGCGGGGGATATCGGCGTGGTCCCGCTGTTCGGGACCGTGCCGGCAGGGGCGGAATTCGCTGCCGAGGGTGCGGGCTGACGCGAACCGGCCCCATCCGGCCAGCCAACACCCTTTTCGTCCTGGCGTCCCGATGCCAGCCAACGACGGGCGCGTGACTCCGCCAGGGCCGGGAATCGCCGCTCCCGTCAGCGGCGCGGTGGATGCACCGGCATGCCCGCGCTGCCGGAAGCGGATGCAAAAAGGCGGGCCCGGGGGCCCGCCTGTCCACATGCCCCGCTGCCTGGAGACGCGGTCCTACATGGCGGCCTTGCGGGCCTCGGCGACCCAGCCGTCGAAGGTCTCCTGGTGGGCCTTGATCCACTCCTCGGCGTGACGCTCGATATCCTTCTCGCTGTCCTCGCCGTCGCGCATCATCAGGTTCTCCGCGCTGATGTCGTTGCTGCTGATCTCCATGATGGCGAACAGTTTCGCCGCGGCGGGATTCTCCTCCGCGAATTCGCGGTTGGCCACGATGCGCTGGCTGTTGGCCTGGAAGCCGGTATTGCTGCCGTCGGGCATGGCGGTGTCCACATCCTTGCGCTCACCCGGCAGGGAGGAGAAGGGGACGTTCAGCCACACCACGTCCTTGCCGGGCACCAGCACGCCGCTCACCCAGTAGGGGGTCCAGGTGTAGTAGAGAATGGGATCGCCCTTCTTGTAGCGGGTGATGGTGTCGGCGATGATGGCCGAATAGGAACCCTGGTTGTGGGTGACCGTGTCCCGCAGCCCGAAGGCGTCGAGCTGGTGCTCGATCACCTGCTCGCAGCCCCAGCCCGGCGTGCAGCCGGCGAGATCCGCGGTGCCGTCACCGTTGGCGTCGAAGATCTTCGCCATCTCCGGATCCTTCAGCTGGCCCAGGTTGGTGATGCCGTACTTGTCCGAGGTCTTCTTGTCGATGAGGTAGCCCTGCATGGCGCCGGGAGAGAAGACCCCCTCCCGGTAGAGTTTCTCGTCGCCGCCGGCACGCTCGTAGAAGTCGTTGTGCAGCGGATCCCAGTGATCGGCCATGAAGGTGGCGTCGCCGTTGGCCAGCGCCACGTGGCCGGCGGCGTATTCGATCTCCATGATGTCGCGAACCTTGTAGCCTAGCTCCTCCAGCGCCTTCATGACGATGAGCGTCTGGAAGGTCTCCTCCGCGATGCTGCTCTTCAGCGGCTGCACGGTCACGCCCTTGCCGGGCATCTCCGCGGCGGCGGCGGTGCCGGACAGGCTCAGCGCCGCGGCCAGGCCGAGCGCCATCAGTCCCTGCTTGCCGATGTTGTTCTTCTTCATGAGTCTTCTCCTCTGTGTCAGGGGGAAAGGGTCAGTGGGCGTCCTTGCCGACACCCACGCTCTGTTCACGGCGGCCGCTCAGCGCGCGCCAGGCGCCCAGCACCAGCGCTGCCGGACCATATTCGTACCAGGCCAGCCCGGCCCGCTCCTTGTTGGGGGTGCCCAGGGCCTGGGTGATGCGGTCGATGACGATGGCGAGCAGCACCAGGCCCACGCCGCCCACCGTGGCCAGCCCCATGTCCAGGCGGCCGATGCCGCGCAGCACCATCTGGCCCAGGCCGCCCACGGCGATCATGGAGGCGATCACCACCATGGACAGCGCCAGCATCAGGGTCTGGTTGACCCCCGCCATGATGGTGCGCATGGCCAGGGGGAGCTGGACCTTGTAGAGCAGCTGCCGGGGCGTGGCGCCGAAGGCGGTCGCGGCCTCGATGACGTCCGCCGGCACCTGGCGGATGCCGAGGTCGGTCAGCCGGATGAGCGGCGGCAGGGCGAAGATGATGGTCACCACCACGCCCGGCACATTGCCGATGCCGAACAGCATCACGATGGGCACCAGGTAGACGAAGGCCGGCAGGGTCTGCATGGCGTCGAGAACGGGACGGATGATCGCCTCCAGCCGATCGCTGCGGGCCGCGGCGATGCCCACCGGGATGCCGATGAGGATGCAGAAGAACACGGAGGTGAACACCAGGGCCAGGGTGGTCATGGCCTCGCTCCAGGCGCCGATCAGTCCGACGAAGAACAGCGAGATGATCGTCCCGATACCCACCCGGCGTCCCGCCACCTGCCAGCCGATGAGACCGATGATGAGGATGCCGACGAGCGGGGGCAGCCACTGCAGGGCGCCCTCCACGCCGCCGAGCACCTGGTCCACGGGCCAGCGGATCGCCTGGAAGATGGCGCGGAAGTTGTCCACCAGCCAGTCGAGACCGCTCTCGACCCAGTCGCCCAGCGGCAGGGTATAGGTTTCGAAAGGATCCAGCAGTGAGAAATCGCTCATGGTTAAATCACTCGTCTGTGACGCGAACCGTCAGCGGGCGTCCGGCCCTGGTGGTTCGCTGTCGCGCGGCCTGTACCCTCCCTGGTCCCGCGGGGCGTGAGCGCACCGACAAGCACCGGGCTCAGGCCGCCTTGTCCAGGGTTTCGATCAGGACGGTCTTGGAAATGGCGCCGAGGTAGCGGCCCTTGTCATCCACCACGGGCACGGGACAGGGGCTCTGGGCCACGATGCTCATCACCTCGTTGAGCAGGGTGTCGCTGGGGATGGCATTCACCCCGGCGAGCAGTGCCTGGCTGAAGGCGGGGTTGTCGCCGGCGAGGGCGTCGCGCAGCGAATCCACCGAAACCACGCCCTGGAAATGGCGTGCCTTGTCGATGACGTAGCCGAATTCGCGATCATAGTCGTCGAGTCGCTTCAGGGCGGCGCGCACGCCGGTGTCGGCCCGGTCGATGACGGTGATCTGCTCGCGCCGGCAGATGTGCCCGGCGGTGAGCACCTGGGAGACGTCCACGCCGCGGAAAAAGGAGCGGACATAGTCGTCGGCGGGGTTGCGCAGGATTTCGTCTGGAGTGCCCACCTGCACCACGCGCCCGCCCTCCATGATGGCGATGCGGTCGCCGATGCGCATGGCCTCGTCGAGGTCGTGGGAGATGAAGATGATGGTGCGCTCGGACTCCGACTGCAGCCGCAGCAGCTCGTCCTGCATCTCCGAGCGGATGAGGGGATCCAGCGCCGAGAACGCCTCGTCCATGAGCATGACGGAGGGCTCGTTGGCCAGCGCCCGGGCCAGCCCCACACGCTGCTGCATGCCGCCCGAGAGCTCGTTGGGATAGCTCTCGGCGTAGGCCTCGAGCCCCACCTGGGCCAGGGCCTGCATGGCCGGCTCGCGGCGTTCCGCCTTCGGGACGCCGGCAATCTCGAGGCCGAAGGCCACGTTGTCGATGACCCGCAGGTGGGGCATCAGGGCGAAGGACTGGAACACCATGCTCATGTCACGGCGCCGCAGCTCGATGAGCTCGTCCCGCGAGAGCTTGGCGATATCCTTGCCGTCCACCAGGATTTCGCCGGAGGTGGGCTCGATGAGACGGTTCAGCAGGCGGACCAGGGTGGACTTGCCGGAGCCCGACAGTCCCATGATGACGAAGATTTCACCGGCGTTGACGCTGAAACTGGCGTCCATCACCCCGACCGTCTGACCGGTCCTCTCGAAGATGGTCTCCTTGTCGAGGCCCTCTTCGAGAAGTGCCATGGCCTGCTGTGGACGGCTGCCGAAGATCTTGTAGAGATTGTTGACGGTCAGTTTTTCGGTCATGGGTCATAGCCCCGTGGCGTTGATTACTCCGGATGGGAAAGGGCCGCCGGCGGACGCAATAGAGTCGCCGTCAACCCGAAAACTGGAAAATCGGGTCAGATATTCGGGCCGAGATGAAGACCGAATCCGCCCACCGGCACGAAACGGAAATCCCGCCCGCGCGGGATGGCCTGATACCACTCAAGCCAGGCGCGAGTCAGGCACGGTACGCTGTTGCAGTGGCTGGGAAGGGAAAAGCCGTAATTCACAGGTGTCTTTTATGTCAATCACTTAGGTCCTTACCCTGCCACACTCATGTCGCATCTGCAAACGCTCCGGGGCCCGGGCGGGACATCCTTCCCTTGAATCCATTGATGCGAATAGGAAATACTAGTCCGTTCCATTTTGTTAATTTTCATGGCGCACCAATACACTTCGCGGGAAAGCGTGGCGTATGGTGATGTCGGCTTGCCCGGCGGCACCATCCCTCTGGCAGGGATACCCGCCGGGCATGCATCCAGGTATCCGGAGAACAGAGGATGATCGAAGTCCTGGTGGTTGATGATCATGAACTCGTACGGGCGGGCATCCGCAGCCTGCTCAACACCGCCGAGGGTATCAACGTCATAGGAGAGGCCTCCAGCGGCGAGGAAGCCGTGCAGATGGCCCGCGACCTGCAGCCCCATGTCGTGCTGATGGATGTGCGGATGCCCGGCATCGGCGGCCTGGAAGCCACCCGCAAACTGCTGCGGGTCTCGCCGCGCTCGAAGGTCATCGCCGTGACCGCACTGAGTGAAGAGCCGTTTCCGACCAAGCTGCTGCAGGCGGGCGCCACCGGCTACCTGACCAAGGATGCCGGCTTCCACCAGATGGTCGAAGCCATTCGCACCGTGCGCTCCGGCCAGACCTATCTCTCCCCGGAAGTGGCGCGGCGCATTGCCATGAAGCACCTGGGCCAGGGCGACAAATCACCCTGGGAGACGCTCTCGGAGCGCGAGATGCAGGTGATGCTGATGATCACCAATGGACAGAAAGTGCAGGAAATCTCGGACAAGCTCTGTCTCAGCCCGAAGACCGTGAACAGTTACCGCTATCGCCTGTTCGAGAAGCTGGGCGTCCACAATGACGTGGAGCTCACCCGGCTGGCGATCCGCCATGGACTCATAGAGGACTCCGAGGCCGGGTAGGGCGGCTCCGATCGCGGCAGCCCGGCACCGCGCGTCGCCCGGTGCGGCCCGGCCGGATGCATGGCGCGGCAGCGCCAGGACGGAAGACCGTTCCGGGTCGCGGACCCAACCCTCCCGGCAGCCTGATTATCGAGCGATCATGCAGATTCCAGAACCCACGCTTTCCTTCGAACCCGACTGCCGCCGCTGCCCCCGGCTGGCCGCCTTCCTGGGGGAGGTGCGGCTGCAGCACCCCGGCTATCATGCAGCGCCGGTCCCCCCGTTCGGCGATCCCCGGGCGCGCCTGCTGATCGTGGGACTCGCCCCCGGCCTGCACGGAGCCAACGCCAGCGGCCGCCCCTTCACCGGGGACTATGCCGGCATCCTGCTCTACCGCACGCTGCATGCCCACGGCTTCGCCAGCGCGCCGGCCTCCACGGCGGCCGACGACGACCTGGTGCTTGACGGGTGCCGGATCACCAATGCCGTCAAGTGCGTTCCGCCCCAGAACAAGCCCACCACCGCCGAGGTCAACGCCTGCAACGGCTTCCTGCGCCTGGAGCTCGGCCGCCTGCCGTCGCGGCCGGTCATCCTGGCCCTGGGCGCCATTGCCCACCGGGCTGTCCTGCGGGCGCTGGACCGGAAACTCTCCTCCCATCCCTTCGCCCACGGGGCCGAGCATGCTCTCGGCGCAGAGGGCATCCTGCTCGACTCCTACCACTGCAGCCGCTACAACACCCAGACCCGCCGGTTGACCGAGGCCATGTTCGACGCCGTGCTGCTGCGGGCCCGAACGCTGCTCGAGGCGCCATGAGCCAGGCGGAGAAGCCGAAGGGCGGCTTCGACAGCGCCGCCTTCCTCCGGACCCTCACCTCGCGCCCCGGCGTCTACCGCATGCTGGACGAGAAGGGCGCGATCCTCTACGTGGGCAAGGCCCGCAACCTGAAAAAACGGGTCTCCAGCTACTTCCGGCCCGGCAATCCCAGCCCCAAGGTGCAGGCCCTGGTCGCCCAGATCCGGGCCATCGAGGTCACGGTCACCCATACCGAGGGCGAGGCGCTGCTGCTGGAGAACAACCTCATCAAGGCTCATCGCCCGCGCTACAACGTGGTGCTGCGCGACGACAAGAGCTACCCCTACATCTTCCTCTCCGGCGAGTCCGACTTCCCGCGGCTGGGATTCCACCGCGGTCCGCAGCGCGAGCAGGGCCGCTACTTCGGTCCCTACCCGAGCGCCGGCGCGGTGCGCGAGACCCTGCAGCTGCTGCAGAAGCTCTTCCCCGTGCGCCAGTGCGAGGACAGCTTCTACCGCAACCGCTCGCGCCCCTGCCTGCAGTACCAGATCAAGCGCTGCACCGCGCCCTGTGTCGGGCTGGTGACCCCGGCGACCTACGCCGAGGACGTCCGCCACGCGGTGATGTTCCTGGAGGGGCGCAGCAACACGGTGGCGGAGGAGCTCGCCGAACGGATGGAGACTGCCGCCGCGGCCCTGGAGTTCGAGCAGGCGGCCCGGCTGCGCGATCAGATCACCAGCCTCCGGCGCGTGCAGGAGCGCCAGTATGTGAGCGGTGGCGGAGGGGATGCCGATATCGTGGCGGTGGCCGCCCGGGCCGGCATGGCCTGCGTCCAGGTGCTGTTCGTCCGCGGCGGGCGATTGCTCGGCAGCAAGGACTTCTTCCCCCGGGCCCCGGAGGGGATCGAGGCGCGGGAGATCCTGCAGGCCTTCCTGCCCCAGTTCTATCTCAACGCCCGCCACGCGGCCGACATTCCCGGGGAAATTCTCATCGAGGCCGGGTTCGATGCCTCCGAGCTGCTCGAGGAGGTGCTCGGGACGGAGGCCGGCCACCGGGTGCGGCTGCTGCACCGGCTGCGGGGGGAGCGCGCCCGCTGGGTGGTCCTGGCCCGCACCAACGCCGAGCAGGCCCTGGCCAGCCGGCTGGCCAGCCGCCAGGACGTCTACCGCCGCTTCGAGGCGCTGCAGGACGCACTCGATCTGGATGCGCTGCCCCAGCGGCTGGAGTGCTTCGACATCAGCCACACCATGGGCGAGGCCACGGTCGCCTCCTGCGTGGTGTTCGACCGGAACGGTCCGCTCAAGTCCGACTACCGGCGCTTCAACATCTCCGGCATCACCCCCGGCGACGACTATGCCGCCATGCAGCAGGCGCTGTCGCGGCGCTACACCCGCCTCAAGAGCGGGGAGGGCAAGCTGCCCGACGTGCTGTTCATCGACGGCGGCCGGGGCCAGGTGGCCGAAGCGCTCAAGGTCATCGAGGAGCTGCAGGTGGAGGGTGTGATCGTGGTGGGCGTCGCCAAGGGACCCTCACGCAAGGCCGGCCTGGAGCGGCTGGTGGTCGGCGGGATCGAGTTCACCCTGCGGGCCGACTCGCCGGCCCTGCACCTCATCCAGCAGATCCGCGACGAGGCGCACCGCTTCGCCATCACCGGCCACCGCCAGCAGCGGGCGCGCAAGCGCAGCCGCTCGCCCCTCGAGACGGTGGAGGGGGTCGGGCCGAAACGGCGGCGCGGGCTGCTGCGCCACTTCGGCGGCCTGCAGGGCATCGCCCGGGCCGGGGTGGAGGACCTGGCCCGGGTACCGGGCATCAGCCGGGCCCTGGCCCAACGCCTCTACGACGCATTCCACAACGAATCCTGACTCCGATCCCGGGCATGGCCGGGCGCCACTCGCCCCGTCCATTGCCCGCGGCCGGCAATTCTCACGGCACACCGGGGCCGTGAAGCAGTAAACTAATGCCGAGCCTCCAGCGGAACGCGCGGAGGAGCGGAGCAGGGCGGAATCATCCGTGTCGCCGTTCGAGGTGCCGGGAATGCCGGGCAACGGCCCGGCAGGACGGTGGTTCTGCGGTATCGACGCCCTGCCGGAACAGCCCCCATCTCCGCCAGGTGTGAACAAAACAAGACCCACAGGCCCATTGATGAACATCCCGAACCTTCTGACACTCCTGCGCATCGCCCTGATCCCGGTCCTGGTGCTGGCGTTCTACCTGCCCATCGGCTGGGCCCGGGAGATTTCCGCCGCGCTGTTCCTCCTTGCGGCCGTCACCGACTGGCTCGACGGCTACCTGGCCCGGCGCCTGGGGCAGAGCTCGCCCTTCGGCGCGTTCCTCGACCCGGTCGCCGACAAGCTCATGGTGGCGGTGGCCCTGGTGCTGCTGGTGCAGGACGATCCGAGCCCCTTCCTGGCGATCGCGGCCGCCATCATCATCGGCCGGGAAATCGCCATCTCGGCCCTGCGCGAATGGATGGCCGAACTCGGCAAGCGGGCCCACGTGGCCGTATCCCGGGTGGGGAAGGTGAAGACCACCGCCCAGATGGTGGCCATCCTGCTGCTGCTGTACCATGATCCCCTGGTGGGTCTGCCCATCGCGGATATCGGCTACGTGCTGCTCTACCTCGCGGCGGGCCTGACTTTGTGGTCGATGTTCATCTACTTGCGCGCCGCCTGGCCGGTGCTCATGGCCGGGCGGGAAAGTACAAACTGATCATTTCGGACCACTTTCGGCGGATGGGTGGCGGTGGTTGTGAAAACCCCGTGACCGAGGCTTGACAACCCATCAGCGGACGCTAAAATGGCGCCCACAATGACGCGGGAATAGCTCAGTTGGTAGAGCACAACCTTGCCAAGGTTGGGGTCGCGAGTTCGAGTCTCGTTTCCCGCTCCAGATTCAGGAACCCCGGCAACGCCGGGGTTTTTGGCCTTAGGGACCAGCAGCAACCCGAGGCCCGGGCGCCCCGAAGGGCGCCGACGATTTTACCCTGGCTGGGTGGCAGAGTGGTTATGCAGCGGCCTGCAAAGCCGTGGACGCCGGTTCGATTCCGACCCCAGCCTCCACTTTTTCCCTTCCTCCGGGGCCAACGACCACAAGCCCCGCCCGGATGGCGAAACTGGTAGACGCAAGAGACTTAAAATCTCTCGGGGGCGACCCCGTGCCGGTTCGAGCCCGGCTCCGGGCACCAGTTTCATCCCTTCACTGCCCAGCATAAGCGGATTCAGGCAGCGGCCGTTCCACGGGCGCCAGGATGACGGGCCAGACTCGACTCCCTTCCGCTGCCTTCCGGCACCCCCCGCAACACCGGCGGCGACGCCCATGGTCCGCTGATGGCGGAACAGCGCGCCTCGGGGCGTGCTCCCCGGGCGGGTCCGGGTGACCCGCCGCATTTCGCCTGCTAACATCGATTGGAATTCCTCTCTCCCATGACCCGAAGGAGAGCACCCATGGGACATTCCGTAAGGCGTTGCCTCTATACACTCCTCGGCGCACTCGTCGTGGTCGGCCTGGCGTTGTCACCCTTGCAGGCGGCCCCGCCCGAGGGCAAGGGCAACGGTAAATCCCATGAGAAAGTCCAGAACGGACCGGAAAGGAACGGCAAGTCCGGCATGAACGGGCATGGCGAGCGGGGGAAGGATGATCGGAACGCCGCCGCCGTGGAAGACCTGGTGACCACCGGTCTCACCGTGGCGGCCATCGAGGGCCTCCTGGGCGAGCGGCGCCGGGAACTCCTGTACAGCGGCGCCAAGCCATTGCCGCCCGGCATCCGCAAGAATCTCGCGCGCGGCAAGCCCCTCCCGCCCGGAATCGCCAAGCGTTACGTCAACCCCGATCTGCGCTCCGCCCTCCCGTACCATGACGGTTACGACTGGGTCCAGACAGGCAGTGACCTGGTGCTGATCCAGGCCGCCACCGGCCTTGTCAGCGAGGTGATCCGCAACGTCTTCCACTAAGGCGTGGACCCGTGCGGGCGCTCCCCGCCCGGCGGGTGGAGAGCGGGAGTCGGGACTCTGTCGCCGCGCCGGCAGCAAGCGCTGAATCCGCCCTCCGGACCGACCCTGGAGCGGAAAGGAACGGGCGGGGGAATACGGTCTGATGGAGGGAACCCCGTACCCGCAACCAGCTGCGGTTCCGCAGAGCACTGACTATCGCGCGGGAGAAACGCTTGAGCCGGAACACCGATACCACCCTGCCTCCTCTGCGCCGCAGCCTCTCGGCGCGGCTGCTCCTGTTCACCATCCTGTTCGTGATGTTGAGCGAGGTGCTGATCTACGTCCCTTCCATCGCCCGGTTCCGCCAGTCCTTCCTGCTGGAGCGGGCCAACGAGGCGCACCTGGCGACACTGGCGCTCGACGCCACGCCGACCGGGCGGCTGGAGCCGGAGCTGGAGCAGCAGCTGCTGCAGCAATCCGGCGTGCTGGCGGTGGAGTTGTGGCGCCCCATGGCGGAACTGATGCTCGGCGGCATGCCCCGGGTGGACGCCAGCTACGAGCTCGACGGGGCGGGCGCGCCGGAACTGATCCGCGATGCCTTCCTGACCATGGCCGCCGGCGGCAGGCGCACCATCTCCGTCATCACACCGGCCCGGGGCGAGCCCGGCATCAAGGTCGAGATCTTCCTCCGGGAGGACAACCTGTTCCGGGAGATGGTCGACTACTCCTGGCGCATCCTGAACCTCTCCATCGTCATCTCCCTCATCACCGCCGGGCTGGTCTACGCCACGCTGCAGTGGCTCATGGTGCGGCCCATGCGCCGCCTGACCCTCAACCTCGTCGGCTACCGCAAGGCGCCCGAGGACCCGGCCCGGATGCTGCCGCCCACCCGCCGCGGCGACGAGATCGGCGTGCTGCAACGGGAGCTCGCCCGCATGCAGTCCGAGCTGCGCCAGTCACTGGCCCAGAAGACCCGGCTCGCGGCGCTGGGCACCGCGGTGAGCAAGATCACCCACGACCTGCGCGGCATCCTCAACAGCGCAGACCTCATCGCCGAACGGCTGCAGCGGGTGGACGATCCCGGGGTCAAGCGGGTCACGCCGCTGCTGGTGGGTTCCCTCGACCGGGCCGTTGAGCTCTGCACCCAGACGCTGGACCTGGCCCGGGGCGACCAGGCGGTTCCCCAACGGCGCCGCTTTCCCCTGCTGGAGCTGCTGCAGGAGGTGGGCGCCTCGCTGGAGCCCTGCGAGAAGGGGGATGTGCGCTGGGCGCTGGAGGTGGAGCGGGGGCTCGAGGTGGAGGCCGATTACGACCGCCTCTACCGGGTCTTCATGAACCTCGGCCGCAATGCCGTGCGGGCCATGGACAACCACGGCACCGTGCGCATCGAGGCCGACACCGAGCCCGGCGGCCGGGTGCGGATCAGCTTTTCCGATGACGGCCCCGGAATTCCCGACGCGGCCCGGGAACATCTCTTCACGCCCTTCGCCGGCGCCGCGAGCGCCGGCGGCACCGGACTCGGACTGGCCACCGCCCGCGATCTCGTCCGCGCCCACGGCGGTGATCTCATCCTGGAGCGCAGCGGGCCGGACGGCACCACCTTCCGGATCGTGCTCCCCGCGGTGTTCGACGGCCCCGCAAAGGCGGCTAATGCCCGCCGCCCGCAGGCCGGGGCTCCGTTCCGGTTGTAACCTGCCCGGCCCGCCCTGTCGCGGATGACGCGGACATGAACCGGGGGCCCCCTTCGGACGAGCCGCCGGGGGCCGATTCGTGGCTCAAGGGCAGGCCTGGGCCAGGGGGATCACCTTGTCCGCCACCTCCTTGAACTCCGCAATCCGGTGGAAGTTCAGGTAACGGTAGATGTCGCCGGCCAGGGTGTTGAGACCCTGCATGTGCGCCTGGTACTCCTCCACGCCGGGGATGCGGCCCAGCACGGCGCACACGGCCGAGAGCTCCGCCGATCCCAGGTAGACCCGCGCATCCTTGCCCATCCGGTTGGGGAAGTTGCGGGTGGAGGTGGAGATCACCGTGGCCCCGTCCGCGACCCGCGCCTGGTTGCCCATGCAGAGCGAACAGCCGGGCAGCTCGGTGCGGGCGCCGGCACGGCCGAAGATGCCGTAGTAGCCCTCCTCGGTGAGCTGGTGCTGGTCCATGCGCGTGGGCGGGCAGATCCACAGCCGCGTGGGCACAGCGCCGCCGAAGGCCTCGAGCACCTTGCCCGCGGCGCGGTAGTGGCCGATGTTGGTCATGCAGGAGCCGATGAACACCTCGTCGATGCTGTCGCCGGCCACCTCGGAGAGCAGCTTCACGTCGTCCGGGTCGTTGGGGCAGGCGAGGATGGGCTCCCGGATGGTGGCGAGATCGATGTCGATGACGGCGGCGTACTCGGCATCGGCGTCGGCCTCCAGCAGCTCCGGATTCTCCAGCCACTTCTCCATCGCCTCGATGCGCCGGGCCAGGGTGCGCTGATCCTCGTAGCCGCTGGCAATCATCCACTTCAGCAGGGTGATGTTGCTGTTGAGGTACTCGATGATGGGTTCCCGGTCCAGCTTCACCGTGCAGGCGGCGGCGGAGCGCTCGGCGGAGGCGTCGGAGAGCTCGAAGGCCTGCTCCACCTTCAGCTGCGGCAGCCCCTCGATCTCCAGGATGCGACCGGAGAAGATGTTCTTCTTGCCCGCCTTCTCCACCGTCAGCAGCCCCTGCTGGATGGCGGCATGAGGGATGGCGTTCACCAGGTCGCGCAGGGTCACCCCGGGCTGCAGCTCGCCGCTGAAGCGCACCAGCACCGACTCGGGCATGTCCAGCGGCATCACGCCGGTGGCGGCGGCGAAGGCCACCAGGCCGGAGCCCGCCGGGAAGGAGATGCCGAGAGGGAAGCGGGTATGGGAGTCGCCGCCGGTGCCCACCGTGTCGGGCAGCAGCATGCGGTTGAGCCAGGAGTGGATGATGCCGTCGCCGGGCCGCAGGGCAACGCCGCCGCGGGAGGCGATGAAGTCCGGCAGGGTGTGGTGGGTCTGGATGTCCACCGGCTTGGGGTAGGCGGCGGTGTGGCAGAAGGACTGCATCACCAGGTCCGCCGAGAAGCCGAGGCAGGCCAGGTCCTTGAGCTCGTCGCGGGTCATGGGCCCGGTGGTGTCCTGGGAGCCTACGGTGGTCATGCGCGGCTCGCAGTAGACGCCCGGACGCACCCCTTCCACGCCGCAGGCGCGGCCCACCATCTTCTGCGCCAGGGTGAAGCCGCGGCCGCTGTCGGCGGCGGGCTGCGGGCGCTTGAAGGCCTCCGAGTGGCCGCGGCCCAGCGCCTCGCGGGCGCGCTCGGTCAGGCCGCGGCCGATGATGAGGGGAATGCGTCCGCCGGCGCGCACCTCGTCGACGAGCACCTCGGTCTTGAAGGCGAACCGGCACACCTCCTCGCCGCTGTCGTGGCGGCGGACCACCCCCTCGAAGGGGTGGATGTCGATCACGTCGCCCATCTCCAGCGCGCTCACGTCGCACTCGATGGGCAGGGCCCCGGCGTCCTCCATGGTATTGAAGAAGATGGGGGCGATCTTGCCGCCCAGGACAAAGCCGCCGGCGCGCTTGTTGGGAATGAAGGGGACGTCGTTGCCCATGTGCCAGAGCACCGAGTTGGTGGCCGACTTGCGCGAGGAGCCGGTGCCCACCACGTCGCCCACGTAGGCCAGCGGGAAGCCCTTGGCCTTCTGTTCGGCAATCTGGGCCAGGGCGTCGTCGATGCCCGGCCGCGGGTTCTTCAGCATGGCGTTGGCATGCAGCGGGATGTCGGGCCGCGACCAGGCGTCCTGGGCCGGGGAGAGGTCGTCGGTGTTGGTCTCGCCCGGCACCTTGAACACGGTCACGGTGACCTTCTCCGGCAGCGGCGCACGGGCGGTGAACCACTCCGCCTCCGCCCACGACTCCAGCACCGAGCGGGCGTGGCCGTTGCCGGCATCCGCCTTCTCCTTCACGTCGTGGAAGGCGTCGAACATGAGCAGGGTGTGGGACAGCGCACGGGCGGCGGTGGGAGCCAGCGCCGGGTCATCCAGGGCCTCGATGAGCGGGTGGATGTTGTAGCCGCCGAGCATGGTGCCCAGCAGCTCCACGGCGCGCACGCGGTCGATGAGGGGACACTCGGCCTCGCCCCGGGCCACGGCGGCCAGGAAGGCGGCCTTCACGTAGGCGGCCTCATCCACCCCCGGCGGCACCCGCTGGGTGATGAGCTCCAGCAGGAACGACTCCTCGCCGGCCGGCGGTGCCTTGAGCAGTTCCACCAGGGCGGCCACCTGCTCGGCGTTGAGCGGCAGCGGCGGGACACCTTCTGCGGCGCGTTCCTCTACATGACGGCGATAGGCTTCGAGCACTGCACTTCCTCCATACCTGAAATTTCCGGCGCATATCGTACTTCACCGCGCGCCGTTTGGCTCACCCTGGCGGGCAAACGATGCTCCATTCCCCGTAAAAAACATGGCCATAGAGTATGCTTATAGGACAACGTAATTTACTTATCGCGCAAAATACCTTTCATTTCCGCGCTGCACAAGACCCGCCCGCGTCCGTCTTGACGGACACGCTATGCTTTCTGAACGGGACGCCGGAGTCTGCCTGCAGGACGGCACCGGCTCCCGACCCAGCCACGCAGTCAGACAGGGGGATTCCATGTCCGACAGCTTCAATGCCCGTGCAGTGCTCCCCGTGGGCGCGGCCCGCTATACCTACTGGCGTCTGGGCGCGCTCGACGGACCGTTCGATGTCGGCACGCTGCCCTTCACCCACAAGGTGCTGCTGGAGAACCTCCTGCGCCACGAGGACGGGCAGACCGTGACCCGCCGGGATATCGAGGCCCTGGCGGCCTGGGATCCCCGGGCCGAGCCCGATCGGGAGATCGCCTTCCGGCCGGCCCGCGTGCTGATGCAGGATTTCACCGGCGTTCCCGCGGTGGTGGATCTGGCCGCCATGCGCGAGGCGATGGAGCGCATGGGCGGGGATCCGGCCCGCATCAACCCCCTGCAGCCGGCCGAACTGGTCATCGACCACTCGGTGCAGGTGGACGCCTTCGGCACGGCGGCGGCCTTCGCCCGCAACACCGATCTGGAATTCCAGCGCAACCATGAGCGCTACACCTTTCTGCGCTGGGGCCAGAAGGCCCTGGCCAATTTCCAGGCGGTGCCGCCGGGCATGGGCATTGTGCACCAGGTCAACCTGGAGTATCTCGCCCGCACCGTCTTCGGGACGGAGGGGGAAGGGGAGCGGCTCGCCTACCCGGACACCCTGGTGGGCACCGACTCCCACACCACCATGATCAACGGCCTCGGGGTGCTGGGCTGGGGCGTGGGCGGCATCGAGGCCGAGGCGGCCATGCTCGGCCAGCCCATCTCCATGCTGACACCCCAGGTGGTGGGCATGCGCCTGGAGGGAGAACTGCCGGAAGGCGCCACGGCCACCGACCTGGTGCTCACCATTACCCAGACGCTCCGCGCCCACGGCGTGGTGGGCAAGTTCGTGGAGTTCTTCGGCGACGGCCTCGTCCACCTCCCGCTGGCGGACCGCGCCACCATCGCCAACATGGCGCCCGAGTACGGCGCCACCTGCGGCATCTTCCCCATCGACGGGGAGACGCTGCGCTTTCTGCGCCTGACCGGTCGCGACGAAGACCAGGTGGCGCTGGTGGAGGCCTATGCCCGCGCCCAGGGGTTGTGGCGCGAGACCGGCGCCCCGCCGGCGCGCTACACCGATCTCCTGGAGCTGGATCTCGCCACCATCCAGCCCAGCCTGGCCGGTCCGAAGCGGCCCCAGGACCGGGTTCCGCTGCCGGATGTGAAGGCGAATGTCGAAGCCGCCCTCGGGGAGTACCTGCAGGGCCACGACGAGGCCGGCCCCCGGGACAAGCGGGTGGAGATGGAGCCCGGCGGCCCCGGCCTCGGCCACGGCGCGGTGGTGATCGCCGCCATCACCAGCTGCACCAACACCTCCAACCCGGCGGTGATGCTCGGCGCCGGGCTGCTGGCGAAGCGGGCCCACGAGCGGGGACTGTCCGTGCCGCCCTGGGTGAAGACCAGCCTCGGTCCCGGCTCGCGGGTGGTGACCGACTACCTGGATCGCGCCGGACTGACGCCCCACCTGGAGGCCCTGGGTTTCCACACCGTGGGCTATGGCTGCACCACCTGCATCGGCAATTCCGGACCGCTGCCCCCGGCCGTCAGCCGGGCCATCGCCGAGGGCGACCTGGCGGTCTGCTCGGTGCTCTCGGGCAATCGCAACTTCGAGGGCCGGGTGCACCCGGAGGTGCGCCTCAACTACCTGGCTTCACCGCCCCTGGTGGTGGCCTTCGCCCTGGCCGGGCGCATGGACATCGATCTGCGCCACGAGCCCCTCGGCACGGGGAGCGACGGCAAGCCGGTCCACCTGCGCGACCTCTGGCCCGGACGGCAAGAGATCCAGGCGGCCATCGAGGCATCGGTGCACGCGGAGATGTTCCGCGATCGCTACGCCCGCATCTTCGCGGGCGATCCCGCCTGGCAGGCGCTCGAGGTGCCCAAAGGGGAGCTGTACGACTGGGATCCGTCCTCCACCTACATCAAGCACCCGCCGTACTTCGAATCCATGGGGCCGGAACCCGCGCCGGTGGAGGACATCCTCCATGCCCGCTGCCTCGCGGTGCTGGGCGACAGCGTCACCACCGACCACATCTCGCCCGCCGGCGCCATCAAGCGCGACAGCCCCGCCGGCCACTACCTGCTGGAGCACGGGATCGGGGAGCTGGAGTTCAACTCCTACGGCGCCCGCCGCGGCAACCACGAGGTGATGATGCGCGGCACCTTCGCCAACATCCGCCTGCGCAACCACATGGCCCCCGGCACGGAGGGCGGCTGGACCCGCCACCAGCCCGGCGGCGAGCAGATGACCATCTTCGACGCCGCCATGCACTACCAGGCGAGCGGCGTGCCCCTGGTGGTCCTCGCCGGCCAGGAGTACGGCACCGGATCCTCCCGCGACTGGGCCGCCAAGGGTCCGCGGCTGCTCGGCGTGCGGGCGGTCATCGCCCGCAGCTACGAGCGCATCCACCGTTCCAACCTGGTGGGCATGGGCATCCTGCCCCTGCAGTTCATGGACGGGGAGGGCGCCGAGCGCCTGGGCCTCACGGGCATGGAGACCTATGACATCCGCGGCGTGGCCGCCCTCGGCGGGGACGTGGAGGTCACCGCCACCCCGGACAGCGGCGGTGAGCCGATCCGGTTCCGCGCCCGGGTGCGCATCGACACGCCCCAGGAGCAGGCCTACTACCGTCACGGCGGCATCCTCCACTACGTACTGCGCCAGCTGCTGGCGGCCTAGCCGGAAAACCCGGGAAGAAGCCGCGGGGGGGCAGGCCCTCCCCGCGGCTCCGGGGCATCCCGGCCCAGCGGTTTTCCGACCCCGCATCCGATCCCAGTCCCCTTCACGGCCTCCCCGCCGTCTCCACTCCGCCTGTGTCGGCATCCCGACAACCTTCCCCCACTGCGCCCTCCCCACTGAAGGCTTTCCGACAAACCGCATACGCCAACGGCGTCGAATCAACGGGTTGGGCTGAACCCATACTTCGGCATGGAGATTGCTGTGGCAAGGGTACAGACCCGCCGCGCGCCGGTTCCTGCCGGTCGAACAGGGGCGGACACGACCCGCGTTATGGAGCGCCCTATATGACGCAACACACCGAGGGCAGGACCGGAGCCGGAACAGCCGACCTGCCGGGTTTCGACGCCGAACTGCAGTTCTGTCTCGCGGGCCGCAGGTTCGCGGGCCGCCGCCACATGGTGCTGCTGCGGAAGATTGCCGAGCTGGGCACGCTCACCGCCGCGGCCCGCGCGGCGGGCATGAGCTACAAGGCCGCCTGGGATGCGGTGGAGGCGATGAACAACCTCGCCCCACGGCCCCTGGTGGAAAGTGCGGCGGGCGGACGCCACGGGGGCGGCAGCCGCATCACGGCCCATGGCCTGCGCCAGCTGCGGCTGTTCGAGCGGGTCGAGGTCATGCACAGGCGCTATCTCAACAAATTGCATGCCGATCTGCAGGCACTGGATGAAATGGAAGATTTCCGCCAACTCATGGAGCGACTGGAAATGAAGAGCAGCGCGCGCAACCAGTTTCATGGCACGGTCCTGGCCATCGCGAGCGGCCCCGTCAACGCCGAGGTCACCCTCGACATCGGTGGCGGCAACCGCCTCGTGGCGATGATCACCCAGGGCAGCGTGGAGCGGCTGGGGCTCTCCCCCGGGAATGCTGCCTACGCCCTGGTGAAGGCCACCTCGATACTGCTCACCGACGCTGACGATGGCCTCAGGCTCAGCACCCGCAACCGCCTCTGCGGCGAGGTGGTCTGGTGCCGGGAGGGCGCCGTGAACGGCGAGGTGACCCTGGATCTGGGCGGCGGCAAGACCCTGACCTCCATTCTCACCAACGAGAGCATCGGCCACCTGGAGCTGCGCGAGGGAATGCGGGCCTGCGCCGTGTTCAAGGCCTCCAGCGTGATCCTGGCAACCCGCTGACCGCCGCTTCGCAACCACGACACCCACAGTAGGGAGTAACGATGAAAAGACAGGGATTCACCAACCTCGCAAGGGCTCTCCTCCTGGCGTCCACGGCACTCCTGCCGCACTCCGCTGCCATGGCCGCGGAGGTCAACGCCGCCGTGGCGGCCAATTTCACCGCCGCCATGAAGGAGATCGTCACCGCCTTCGAGGCCGCGACCGGCCACAAGGTCCTGGCCAGCTACGGCTCCACCGGCAAGCTCTATGCCCAGATAGTCAACGGCGCCCCCTTCGGGCTGTTCCTGGCCGCGGACGCTGCCCGCCCGAAACGACTGGAGGAGGAGGGGAAGGCGGTCCCCGGGAGCCGCTTCACCTACGCCGTCGGCCGGCTGGTGCTCTGGAGCCCGGCCCCGGATCGCGTGGACGGGGAGGGTACGGTGCTGAAATCGGGGGAGTTCAGCCGGCTCGCCATCGCCAATCCGAAAACCGCACCCTACGGGACCGCCGCGATGGAGGTGCTGGAAGGACTCGGGCTGGAGGCCGCGGTCTCCGATCGCCTCATCCGCGGCGACAGCATCACCCAGACCTACCAGTTCGTCGCCAGCGGCAACGCCGAGCTCGGCTTCGTGGCGCTGTCCCAGGTGGCCCTGCTGCCGGAGGAGAAGGTCGGCTCCCGCTGGCTGGTCCCCCAGTCCCTCTACGCCCCGCTGCAGCAGCAGGCGGTCCTGCTGAAGGAGGGGGCCGGCAATCCGGCAGCCGTTGCGCTGGCGGAGTACCTGAAGAGCCCGGCGGCCCGCGCGGTCATCGAAGCCTATGGCTACGGCACCGAATAGGGTATCCGCCCCCCGTCACACCCGCCCGGGAGCACGACCATGGAACTCGAACCCATTCTGCTGACCCTGCAGCTCGCCACCGTGACCACGGTCGTGCTCCTGTCGGTGGGCACCCCGCTGGCCTGGTGGCTGGCCCATACCCGTCACTGGCTGCGCCACCCCCTGGGAGCACTGGTGTCGCTGCCCCTGGTGCTGCCGCCCACGGTGCTCGGCTTCTACCTGCTGGTGGGTCTGGGTCCCAACGGACCGCTCGGGGGGCTCGCCGAGGAGCTGGGGTGGGGCAGCCTCGCCTTCACCTTTCCGGGCCTGGTGATCGGTTCCTGCGTCTACTCCCTGCCGTTCGTGGTGCAGCCGATCCAGAACGCCTTCGAGGCCCTGGGCCGACGCCCGCTGGAGGTGGCCGCCACCCTGCGGGCCGGCCCCCTGGACCGTTTTTTTCACGTGGCGCTGCCCCTGTCCAGGCCGGGCTTCCTGACCGCGGCCACCCTCGGTTTCGCCCACACCGTGGGGGAGTTCGGCGTGGTGCTGATGATCGGCGGCAACATACCCGGCCAGACCAAGGTCATCTCCATCGCCATCTACGACCATGTGGAAGCCCTGGAGTACGGCAGCGCCCACCTGCTCGCCGGCGGCATGCTCGGCTTCGCCTTCCTGGTGCTGCTCATCCTGCAGCTGATGAACCGGCGCATGGCCCGGGCGAGCGCCTGAGCGGGAGCGTCCGGTCCCGGTTGTCCGTGTGTGGCGGCGCGCGGGAATCGTCGAGGAATAGCATTCAAATGATCTTCTATCCAGATGAATTGATTGACAGATGGATCGATGAGGATGTGCCTGGCCCCGACCTCACCAGCTGGCTTCTGGGAATCGGGGCACAATCCGCGGAGATCAACTTCCGGACCCGTGCCCCGGTGGTGGTGGCCGGCAGCGCCGTCGCCGCGCGGGTGCTGGAGCGCTGCGGCGCCCGGATCACCGGCATCGTGGCCAGCGGCGAGCACGCCGCGTCGGGGGCCATCCTGCTGCGGGCCACTGGCGACGCCGCCCATCTCCACCGGGGCTGGAAGGTGGCCCAGAACCTGCTGGAGCAGGCCTGCGGCATCGCCACCCACACCCGGGAGCTCGTCGCACGCGCACGGACGGTACGGCCGGATCTGCCACTGTATGCGACCCGCAAGTATCCGCCCGGTTTCAAACGACTGGCGATGGAGGCATACCTGGCCGGCGGCGCGCTGCCCCACCGGCTCGGACTCTCCGAAACGGTGCTGGTTTTCCCCCAGCACCTGGCTTTCGTCGGTGGGCTGGAGGGATTGCTCGAACGCCTGGACAGCCTGCGGCCCAGGCTGGTGGAAAAGGCGCTGGTGGTGGAGGTGGAATCGCTGGAACAGGCGCGGGTGGCCGCCCGTGCCGGGGTCGATGTGCTCCAGTTCGACAAGCTTCCAGTCGGGGGGTTGCGCACGGCCGTGGAGGAAATCCGCACCTGCTGGCCGCGGGTGCGGCTACTGGCCGCCGGCGGTATCGGGACCGGCAACATTGACAAGTACGCCGCCACCGGGGTGGACGGCCTGGTGTTGAGCTCGGTCTACCGCGCCGAGCCCGCCGACATCGGCGTACGACTGGCGCCGGCCACCTGAACGGCATGGTGCGCCGGTGGTGTCCGGATCGATGTCCGGCCGGCGCGGCGGCTGCCGGTCCCCGGGCCGGCAGCGGGGCCCGGCGCCCACCCTACGGCCACAAGGGAGCGGAAGGATGAACAGGAATCACCCGCCACGAGTCAATTTCCACATCCGCCTGGCCGAAGCGAAGGACCTCTGCGCAATGGTGAAACTGCTCGAGGTTCTGTTCCGCGTGGAACCGGACTTCAGCATCGATCCCGAACGTCAGCGCAAGGGATTGACGCTGTTGCTGAACCGTCCCGACACGGCACGCCTGTGGGTGGCCGAGATGGCGGGGCGGGTGGTGGGCATGGTGAGCCTGCAGCTGCTGGTCTCCACCGCGGAAGGGGGTGAAAGCGGCCTGGTGGAGGACCTGGTGGTGCTGCCGGAACGGCGTGGCCGCGGCGTGGGTACGGCACTGCTGGACGCGGCCGAAGGGTGGGCGCGGGCGCGGGGCATCCACCGCCTGCAGCTGCTGGCTGATCGCGGCAACGGGGCGGCGCTGGCTTTCTATCAGCGGCTGAGCTGGCGCGGAAGCCGGATGGTCGCCCTGCGGCGGCGCCTGGAATGAACACCATTCATCAAATGGTTGTGACACCTTTTTCGATTGACACGAAAGTACGCGCGACCCCGCTGTCCGGCACCGGCGGCAGGCGACCGGAAGGCGGGGGCCGACACCAGGGGGAGGGGACGCCGATGGGCATCAACGCACACTTCGAACTCGGTCTGGGCGGGTTCAGTCTCGACGCCGGTTTTTCCGCCCCCGGCCGTGGCGTGACGGCGCTGTTCGGGCGTTCCGGCTCGGGCAAGTCCACGCTCCTGCGCTGCATCGCCGGCCTCGAGCGGGCCCCTGTCGGCCGCCTGGAGGTGAACGGGGAGGTATGGCAGGAGAGCGGGCGGGGACGCTTCCTCCCCACCCATCGCCGCCCCATCGGCTATGTCTTCCAGGAACCGGGGCTGTTCCCCCACCTCTCCGTGCAGCGCAACCTGGAGTTCGGCTGGAAACGCATTGACCGCAGCCGGCGGCGGGTGGCCATGGACCAGGCGGTGGAGCTGCTGGGGCTGGGCCGGCTGCTGGGGCGCGCGCCCGGCGGACTCTCCGGCGGCGAGCGCCAGCGGGTGGCCATCGCCCGGGCGCTGCTCAGCAGCCCCGAACTGCTGCTGATGGACGAGCCGCTGGCCGCCCTCGACCTGGCCAGCAAGGCGGAGATCCTGCCCTACCTGGAACGGCTCCACGGCGAGCTCGCCATCCCGGTGCTCTACGTCAGCCACGCCCCCGACGAGGTCGCCCGCCTGGCCGACCACGTGGTACTCCTGCAGGAGGGCCGGGTGATCCATCAGGGTGGGCTCAACGAGGCGCTCACCCGCCTCGATCTGCCCCTGGCCCGGGATCCGGAAGCCGCCGCGGTGGTGGAGGTCCGGGTGGCGGAGCACGACGAGCGCTACCAGCTCACCTACCTCGACTTTCCCGGCGGCCGGTTCACCATCAGCCGGCGGGCCCTCACCCCGGGCCAGCGCCTGCGCCTGCGCATCCATGCCCAGGACGTCAGCGTGACGCTGAACCGTCCCGGGGAGACCAGCATTCTCAATGTCTTCCCCGCCCGGCTACGGGAGATGGCGGAGCTCAACGGCAGCAAGCTCCTGCTGCGGCTCGAGGTGGGGGATGCGATCCTGCTGGCGCGGATCACGCGCAAGTCCGCCGACCACCTGGGCCTGCGGCCGGGCCAGCCGCTCTTCGCCCAGACCAAGGCACTGGCGCTGCTGAACTGAGCCGCCGGCGGGCAGGGGGCCCACCGGCCTCCTTTCGCGACACCGGCTGCGGTTACAATGGCGTCATGAACACGCCCCTGCAGCGACGCTTCGCGGTCGCCCCCATGCTGGACTGGACCGACCGCCACTGCCGCTATCTGCTGCGGCTCATCTCCCGGCACGCGCTCCTCTACACCGAGATGGTGACCACCGGCGCGCTGCTCCACGGTGACGCCGCGCGCCACCTCGGATACGACGCGGCCGAGCACCCGGTGGCGCTGCAGCTGGGCGGCAGCGAACCCCGGGCGCTGGCCGGGTGCGCCCGGATGGGCGCGGAGTGGGGCTATGACGAGATCAACCTCAACGTGGGCTGCCCCTCGGACCGGGTGCAGAACGGCCGCTTCGGCGCCTGCCTGATGGCCGAGCCCGGCCTGGTGGCCGAGTGCGTGGCGGCCATGGCCGCGGCGGTGGAGATACCGGTCACGGTCAAGCACCGGATCGGCATCGACGACCTCGACAGCTACGACGCCCTGGCCCGGTTCGTCGCGACCGTGGCGGGTGCCGGCTGCCGCACCTTCATCGTCCACGCCCGCAAGGCCTGGCTGCAGGGCCTGTCGCCGAAGGAGAACCGGGAAATCCCGCCCCTGCGCTACGACCTGGTCTACGCCCTGAAACGGGACTTCCCGGCGCTGGAGATCATCGTCAACGGCGGCATCGCCAGCCTGGAGGACGCCGCCCGGCACCTGGAGCGGGTGGACGGGGTCATGGTGGGCCGGGCCGCCTACCACGATCCCTGGCTGCTGGCGGAAGTGGACCGGCGCTTCTACGGCGACGGCCACGCGGTGCCGACGCCCCATGGGGTGGTGGAGGCGTACCTCCCCTACGTGGAGCGCCAGCTGGCGGCGGGCGTGCCGCTCACCCGCATGACCCGCCACCTGCTGGGCCTGTTCGCGGGCCGGCCCGGGGCGCGGCGCTGGCGCCGGGTCCTGTCCGAAGGCGCCCACCGGCCCGGGGCGGGGTCCGATCTCATCCGGGCGGCGCTGCGGGAAGTCCCGCCTGAAACGGTGGTCCGGGAACCGCTCAGCGCCTGAGGGCGCGCGGGCTCAATCGGCCGCCGCCGTTCCCGCCGCCGGCTCCTGGAGCTTGACGAACGCCGGCGGCGCCTTGCCCTCCTTGTCGGCGCCGAAGTAGACCGACAGGTGGGGGAAGGGAATCTCGATGCCCTCGGCATCGAAGCGGTGCTTCATGCGCCGGTTGAACTCCCGCCCCACGCTCCACTGCTTCAGCGGCACGGTCTTGATCCGCGCCTTGATCATCACCGCCGAGTCGGCGAAGGCATCCACCCCGAGCACTTCCAGCGGCTCGAGGATCAGCGGCGCGAAGGCCGGGTCCGCCTGCAGCTCATCGCCCACCGCGCGCAGCAGGTCCATCACCTGGTCCACGTCCTCGCGGTAGGCCACGCCCACGTCGAAGACGTAGAAGGAGAAGTCGCGGGTGAGGTTGCTCACCGTGTCGATGGCGCTGAAGGGGATGGTGTGCACCGTGCCGGTGAGGTCCCGCAGCCGTACCGAGCGGATCGAGATGGCCTCCACCACCCCGGCCCGATCGCCGAGCTTCACCACGTCGCCCACCGCCATCAGATCCTGGAACAGGATGAACACCCCGGTGATGACGTCCTGCACCAGCTTCTGGGCGCCGAAGCCCACCGCCAGGCCCACCACGCCGGCACCGGCGAGCAGGGGGGCGATGTTGATGCCGAGCTCGGAGAGGATCATCAGCACCGAGACCACGCTCACCACCACCAGCAGGGCATTGCGCGCCACGCTCATCAGCGTGCGGGTGCGCGCACTGCGCACCAGCACCTGGCCATCGGGCCCGGTCTCCCGCAGGCGCCGCTCCAGGTAGCCGCCGATGATCTCCCAGGCCGCCAGGGCCACCAGCAGGATGCCGGCCACCCGGACGAAAATGGCGACGACGGCCCGGCCCGGTCCGGAGATCAGCCACTCCAGGGTACCCAGTCCCCATGCCTGCATAACGGCCAGCGCCGCCATCACGTAGATCACCGCCCGCAATACCGCGGAGAGAATGGGAAGGTAGCGGTTGGCCCGCCGCTCCAGCCCCGGGAGCTGCCGCTGCAGCTCGGGACTGATACGGAACCGCAGCTCCACCAGCCGGCCCGCCACCTGGTCCGCCCCCCGGCCGAGCAGCAGCACCAGCAGGGTGAGCGCGGTGCCGCGGAACAGGTAGACAAAGCCGCCCGGGACCCCCAGCGAGCCGATCACGAACAGCAGGCCGGTATAGAGCGCCGCCAGCAGGTGCCAGGTCCGCGCCAGGCTGTTGCGCAGGGCCTGCAGTCCGGCACCGGGGGGCGTCCCGGCCCCCTCCGGCCGGCCACGAATCCAGGTGGCCACCGGCTCACGGTTCTGCAGGATGAAGATCACCACCAGCACCGCGACCACCAGGCCGAGCAGGCGCAGCAGGAAGGCATGGAGGTCGCCGGGCAGCCCCATCAGGAGGGCCGCCTGCAGCAGGAAGAAGCCGTAGCCCGCCGTGCCCGCCAGCCGCAGGGTCCAGATGTCCACGTAGTGGGCGCTCTCGTCATCCATGGCGGCCAGGCGCAGCGAGGGGGCATCGGGCGTCACCACCGCCCGCACCACCGCGCGCAGCCCCTGTACCACGATCAGGGCATAGACCCAGGCCAGCACCACCAGCCGGGTCTGCTCGCGCGGGTCCACCAGGGCCAGCGCCGTCCACGCGGCCAGGGCGAAGGCGCCCACGGGGACGATTTCCAGCATCAGCGAGGGGACAAAGGCCAGCAGTCGCGAGGCCAGGGTATCGCGCACACGTCCGGCCAGCGCCCGTCGCGGGCGCCGCGTGAGCACCCGCAGCAGCATCCAGGCCAGGTAGCCGGCACCGAGGGTGAGCGCGAGGTTGCCCAGCACGGAGAGCCAGAAGGAACGCCGTTCGGGGTCGGACCATTGCCGGGGCAGGCGCTCGAGGAGCAGCGGCAGCTCACCCACGACACTTGCCACGGTCCGGAGCTCTCCGGCCAGCACGCCGAAGCGCTGGGAAACGCGCCCGAGCAGGTCGGCCGTGACGCCCTGGAGCGCGGCGCCGTTCGCGTCGCCCGCCGCGGCCGGCGCTGTTTCACGCAGGCGCTCCAGCAGTCGCGCACGGGCGTCCGGATTCTCCAGTACGTGGATCAGGGCCTCCACATCCGCATCGGCGGCCGGCGGTTCGGCGGCCGGCTGCGCGCCCGCCGGAGCCGGAAGAAGCAGCGGGAACACCAGGAGCAGCAGGATGATGAGGTTGGCGGTGCGGATATGGCGGATCCGATGCATGTGAAAGTCCCTGTAAGACTTGTGTAAAAAACCGTGGGAGAGCCCTATATACTGGGCACGCGGAGATACAATCAGATGAAACTCTGCGTCACCCGGCGCTGGTCGCCGGTCGGTCCCGTTCTGATTACCACGGCCGCAGACTCAATCTGCCGACCCTTACGAGGGTAAGGCACTCAGAATCCAGATCAAGCCAGCACGGCGCCACGGGCGCTCTGAATCACCCGGTGCAGGCCCTGCAGGAGAGAGGAATGGACAGCAACAAGCGGCTCAAGACCGATATCGTGAAGGGCGGGCACTACGCGGCGAACCTGGATGCCGAAGCCGACGAGACCTATGACGAGCAGTTCGAGAGCCTGGTCCACGGGATGCTGGTGCGTCTGGGCGAGGATCCCCGGCGCGAGGGACTCACCCGCACCCCGCTGCGGGTGGCCAAGGCGATGGATTTCCTCACCAGCGGCTACGGCGTCACCGCCGAGGAGGTGGTGAAGGGCGCCCTGTTCGAGGACGACTGCAAGGAGATGGTGCTGGTGAAGGACATCGAGTTCTACTCGCTGTGCGAGCACCATGTCCTGCCGTTCTTCGGCCGGGCCCACGTGGCCTACCTCCCGAACGGGAAGATCATCGGCCTGAGCAAGATCGCCCGCATCGTGGATGTCTTCGCCCGGCGCCTGCAGGTACAGGAGCGCATGACCAACCAGATCGCCGACGCGCTGATGGAGATCATGAACGCCCACGGCGTGGCGGTGGTCACCGAGGCCAGCCACTTCTGCATGATGATGCGCGGCGTGCAGAAGCAGAACAGCTCCACCATCACCAGCGCCATGCGCGGCACCTTCGAGCGCAACGCCTCCACCCGCGCCGAGTTCCTGGACCTCATCCGGCGCTGACGCGCGTGAGTGCGTGAGTGCGTGAGTGCGTGAGTGCGTGAGTGCGTGAGTGCGTGAGTGCGTGAGTGCGTGAGTGCGTGAGTGCGTGAGTGCGTGAGTGCGTGAATGCGTGAGCCGTAGCCGTAGGTCGGCATCGACCGCCTTTTCGCAATAACGCATTCACGCACTCACGGCCGCCCTACTCGTGCCGCAGAGCCTCGATGGGGTCCAGCCGGGCGGCCCGGCGCGCGGGGAAGTAGCCGAACACCACCCCCACGGCGGCGGAGAAGAGGAAGGCCAGCAGGGTGATGGCCGGGTCGAGGATGAAGGGCACCTGCATCAGGTCCGCCAGCACCATCGAGGCGCTGACCGCCAGCACCACGCCGACGACCCCGCCCAGGGAGGAGAGCACCACCGCCTCCACCAGGAACTGCAGCAGCACCTCCCGCTCCAGTGCGCCGATGGCGAGACGGATGCCGATCTCGCGGGTGCGCTCCGTGACCGACACCAGCATGATGTTCATGATGCCGATGCCCCCCACCAGCAGGCTTACCGCCGCCACTGCCCCCAGCAGCATGGTGAGCACCCGCGTGGTGCCGGTCAGGGTCTCGGCAATCTGCTTGGTGTCGAGAACGTTGAAATCGTCATCCTCGTTGGCGGCGATGTGGCGTCGCTCGCGCAGCAGGCGGGTGATGTCCGCCTGCACCTTCTCCGTGGAGGCCCCGTCGCGCACCGAGACCAGGATACTGCTCACCTCCGTCTTGCCGGATATGCGCCGCTGGAAGGTGCGCAGTGGGATGACGATGACGTCGTCCTGGTCCATCCCCATGGCCGACTGACCCTTGGAGCGCAGCAGGCCGATGATCTCGCAGGAGAACTGCTTGAGCCGGATCTTGCTTCCCACCGGGCTCCGGGTCCCGAACAGCTCCTTGCGCACGGTCGCGCCGATGACGCAGGCCGCCTTGCCGGCCCGCAGCTCCGAGGGAGTGAACTCGCGCCCTTCCTGGAGCTCCCAGTTGCCCACGGCGAAGTAGTCGTTGGTGCTGCCGGTGACGCTGGTGGACCAGTTCTCGGTGGCGTAGATGGCCGTCACGGTCTGGGATGCGGAGGGCGCGACCGCCTTGATGGAATTCACCTCGGCGAAAATGGCCTGCGCATCGGCCAGCTTGAACCGGTTGGAACCGGCCGAATCGCGTCCGGGCCCCATCCGCCGGCCGGGGCGCACCATGATCAGGTTGCTGCCGAGGCTGGCGATCTGGTTGGAGACCATGGCCGTGGCGCCGTTGCCCAGGGTCACCATGGTGATTACCGCGGCCACGCCGATGACGATGCCGAGGATGGTGAGGAAGGAGCGCAGCAGGTTGCGGCGAATCTCCCGCAGCGAGAGCAGCAGCGCATTCCAGAACATCAGCGTTCCTCCCCGCCCTGGCTCTCATCGATCACCCGGCCGTCGACGAAGTGGATCACCCGGCCGGCGTAGGCCGCCATCTCCTGCTCGTGGGTCACCATCAGAACGGTGATGCCCTGGTCGCGGTTGAGACCGCAGAGCAGCTCCATGATCTCGCGGCTGCGGGCGGTGTCCAGGTTGCCGGTGGGTTCGTCGGCGAGCAGCACTGCCGGATCGGTAACGATGGCCCGGGCGATGGCCACCCGCTGCTGCTGGCCGCCCGAGAGTTCTCCCGGCGTATGCCGCTCCCAGCCGCCCAGCCCCACCGCCTCCAGTGCCTGGCGGGCACGGGCATGGCGCGCTGCGCGGGCAATGCCACGGTAGATGAGGGGCAGCTCCACGTTCTCCAGCGCCGAGGTGCGCGAGAGCAGGTTGAAACCCTGGAACACGAAACCCAGGTAGTGGCGGCGCAGCAGCGCCCGCTGGTTGCGGCTCAGGCTCTCCACCGCCACCCCCCGGAACCGGTAGGAGCCGGAGGAGGGGATGTCGAGGCAGCCGAGAATGTTCATGGCGGTGGACTTGCCCGAGCCGCTCGGCCCCATGATGGCGGCGAACTCACCCGCCTGGATGCGCAGGTCCACCCCGCGCAGGGCCTGCAGGGCGGCCTGGCCCTGGCCGTAGACCTTGGTGACGCTGCGGAACTCGATTAGCGGTGCCGCCTGGTCCCGATCCGGGCTCATCGCCCATTGCTCTCAGAATCGACGATGACCGCCATGTCCGCCTCCAATCCGCCGGAGACGATCTCCGTCATGCGCCCGTCGTTGGCGCCGGTGGCGACCGCCACCGCCAGCGGCTCTCCGTCGCTCAGGATCCAGACCTGCCTGGCCGCGCCGCCGCCGTTCTGCTGGCTGGCCCTGCGGCCGGTGACGGAGCGGGGCGGGCGGGGCATCAGGCTGGAGACGATGCCCCCGGGACGCTGGTCAGTGCCCGTCGCCGTCCGCGGCGGGGTGAAACGCAACGCGGCGTTGGGCACCTTCAGCACCCCACGGCGCTCCTCCACGGTGATGTCGGCGGTGGCGGTCATCCCCGGCCGCAGGGAGAGATCGTTGTTTTCCACCCGCATGACGGTTTCGTAGGTGACCACCCCCTCCACGGTCTGGGAACCGAAGCTGACGCGGGTGATCTCCGCCGGAAAGAGCTTGTCCGGGTAGGCATCCACGTTGAAGCTGCCCGTCTGCCCCTCGCGCACCTGGCCCACATCCGCCTCGTCCACGTCCACATGCAGTTCCATCTGGGTGAGGTCCTCCGCCAGCGTGAAGAGCACCGGCGCCTGCAGCGAGGCGGCCACGGTCTGGCCCGTCTCCACCGAGCGGGTGAGGACGATGCCGTTGATGGGAGAGCGGATGCTGGCCTTGGCGAGATCGGTCTCGTCCACTTCCAGGGCCGCCTGCGCCTCGGACACGGCGGCCTCGGCGCTGGCCTGGTCGGCCTCGGCCCGCGCCAGCGTGGCCTCAGCGGCGTCGATGTCCGCGGGCGCCGGCATCTTGCCGCCGCTCAGCTCCGCCACCTGGCGCAGGCGGGCGAGATTGGCGCGCGCCTCCCGGACGCTGGCGGCGGCCTGCCGGACCTTCGCCTCGGCGGACTTGAGCGCGGCGCGGGAGCGCAGGACCTGGGCCCCGAGCTTGGTGGTGTCGAGCCGCGCCAGCTCCTGCCCCACCTCCACCCGATCGTTCTCCTCCACGAACACCGACTTGATGATGCCGGAGAGTTCGCTGCCCACCTCCACCTGGTTGGTGGGTTGCAGGGTCCCGGTGGCGGTCACGGTCACGTGGAGGTCCCCACGCACGACCGGCTCGGTGAGGTAACGCACCCCGGTCGAGGGCGTGTCGCTGCTTCCGTACCAGACCCCCGCGGCCACCAGGGCCAGCAGGCAGAGACCGATGAGAACCCGCCGCAGGACCTTTCCGCGGGGGGAACCGCCCTTCGAGCTCAACACCTGGTTGAGATCATCGCTATCCCTGATATCGGGCCCGCTCATGTTTCCCGTCCCTCACTCAAGACGCCCATCGGGGCCGGCCTCGGCCGCCCCTGCCCATCCGCCACCGAGAGCCTTGTACAGGCGTATAACTTCAGACACAATTTCACTTTCCGCGCTACTCAACTGACTTTCAAGACTTAATACCGAGCGCTGAGTATCGAGAACGGTCTGGAAATCCACCAGGCCGGAACTATATTGCGCCTGTGCGAGTGCCGCGGCACTCCGGGCCGAACCGGTGGCGACGCGCAGCGCATCCCGCTCCGCCTGCCGGTTGGCGAGCCCCGCCAGGATGTTCTCCACCTCCTCGAGGGCATTCAGGACGGTGGTTTCGTAGCTGGCCAGGGCCTGTTCCTGGAGCGCGGTCCGGATCTCGATGTTCCGGCGAATGCGCCCGCCGTCGAAGAGGGTGGCGGCGAGACTCGCCGCCAGGGAACGGGTCACGGCACCGCCGCCGAACAACGAATCGAGGGCCAGAGACTCCAGCCCCAGGGTGCCGCTCAGGCTGAAATCCGGGTAGCGATCCGCCTCCGCCTCGCCGATGCGCGCGGTCGCGGCAGCCAGGTTCCGCTCGGCGGCGCGGATATCCGGCCGCCGGCGCAAGGCGTCCGCCGGGATGCCCACGGCGATGGTCCTGGGCGGTGACGGGATCGGCCGCACCGCCGCCAGTTGTCCGTCGAGGTCCCCGGGGTTGCGCCCGAGCAGTACCGCAAGGCGGTTCTGCGCCGCCACAGCGCCGGTGCGCAGACCCGGCATCTGGGCCCGGGTCTGTTCCAGGCTGGAGCGGGCCTGTTCCACATCCAGCGCCGTCGTCAGCCCGGCCAGCGCCCGCCAGCGGGTGAGATCGAGGGTCTCTTCCTGGCTGGCCAGGTTGCGCCTCGCAATGTCCAGTCGCGTCTGGTAGTCCCGCAGCTCCACATAGTTCAGGGCCACCTCGGCCGCCAGCGTGATCCGGACGTCCCCAAGCTCTGCCGCGGCGGCGGCCAGGTCGGCCTGGGCCGCCTCGAGAGCCCGGCGCCTGCCGCCGAAGAGGTCCGTCTCCCAGCCGGCGTCGAAGCCGGCCGCGTAGAGGTCCCGGGTCTGCCCACTGCCGCTCTCGCCACTGGAGGTGCTGCGCCTGATACTGGCGGAGGCGCCGAGGGTCGGAAACCGCTCGGCGGCGGCCACACCGCGCCGGGCCCGGGCCTCGCGCAGCCGGGCCAGCGCGGCCTTCACATCGGGACTGCCCGCCAGCGCCTGCTCGACGAGGTCCGCCAGGAGCGGATCGTCGAAATTCGCCCACCAGTGGGAGTGATCCAGGATTCCGGAATCCATCCCGACGCTCGACCCCGCCGCGCTCCGCTGCCAGGCCGCGGGAACCCCGGGTTCCGGCGCCTTGTAGTCCGGCCCCACCGCGGCGCAGCCGCCCAGAACAAGCGCGACGAGAAACAACGGACCGATCCGCCCGCCTTGCTCGCGCGACCGGGCCGATGACGCGGGTGCTTCTCTCATGACGCTGGCGAACCTCATTCCGGCGGGCATTCTCCCCGTTGCTCACCCAATGAGTATGGGACGCCTATTGGCATCAATTGAGGAAGAATTGAGGGAATGTCATGAGAGCGGGGGGCGGAGGGGCGGTCATGCCACCCGGCAGGGATGCGGCGGGGTGGCGCTGTCGCCCCCTGCGGAACAGGGCGGCTCAGGGAACGGCCGCTCCGGCGCCTGGCAGGGAAGCCCGGGGGGCCAGCGGTGCCGCGGTCACCAGATAGCGCAGCGATCCCCCCGGAACCGGCGTCTCCAGGGGCCAGCAGGTGGCCAGCAGCAGCCGGTCCGAATCGGCGCCGAACGCCGTGGTGCGCGCGTCCACCACCGCGGTCCCGCTGACCCGGTAACGGCGCCGGGACCCGTCGGGCCGCTCCAGCTCGATCCGGTCATCCTCCCGCAACGCGCCGAGAAAGCTGAAGTGGGTGTCGCGGTGGCCGCTCACCAGGTGGGTGCCGGTGCGGTCCAGCGGTGCGCTGCCGGCGGCCAGGCCCGGCCCGAAGGCGAGGGTCCGCCCGCTGTCGCCGGCGAGGATGATGAGATCCACCCCCAGGCGCGGCACGCGCAGCCGCCCCACCGGGCGGGTGTCGGCCCAGGGCCAGGGGCGCGGGGCCGCGGTGGCGCTGCCGGCGGCCCAAGCGCGTTCCAGCAGCGCCTGGGCCAGCAGCCCCTTGAGGGGAATCCAGCTGCCCCAGGCCAGCATCCCCAGGCCGACCAGGCCCAGGAGCAGGAGGCCCGTCCGCCGGTTCACGTCCGGACTCTCCCCGGCAGCAGACGCCAGCCGAGGAGGGTCCCCAACACCAGCGCCAACCCCAGCCAGCGCAGCAGCGGACCCGGCGTGGCGGTCTGGGGAAGGCCGAACACGTGGTCGTAGTCCCAGCCGTGAGGCAGGTTGGTTGCCACGGTGCGGCGCTGCAGGCTCTCGGCACCGGGCCGCACCGGCGTCACGTCCACCGCCACCAGGCTGGTGAAGGGGCTCGCCAGGTGGTGAGCCAGCGCCACCTCGACCACCGCCCGGCGGAGCTCGTCGCGGACCGTCCCGTCGCGGCTCGCCCGGTGGGCGTCCATGAGCGCCTCGATGCGGCGGCGCGCCCACAGCACGCCGATACCCGCGCCAGCCCGGGCCTGGCCGAGCGCCAGCGTCTGGGACCAGGGCCTGCCCGCCAGCCGGCCGCGCACCTCGATCACCGGTGCCGCGCCGGTCCAGTGCAGCGCCAGCAGCAGCGGCTCGCCACGGTAGAGATCGGGAATCCGCTCCGGCAGGACGCGAACCGGGGCAGCCCCGTCCCGCGTGGTGAGCTCCAGGTGGGTGAGCTGGGGGGACTCCAGCTTGCGCAGCAGCTCTCCCATCCGCTCCGACACCTCGCCCGGCCGGCCGATATGGGTGAAAGTGCCACGACCGAACCCCGCCGCCTTGCGCATGAAGTGGCTGTTGGGCGCCGAACCGATGCCCACGGTGAACAGCCGGCTGGCGCCGGCGTGCCGGCGGATGAAATCGAACAACCGGTCCTCGTCGCCCACCGCGCCGTCGGTGATGAACACCACCTGGCGCAGCAGTTCGGGATTCTGCGGCTGGTCCAGGGCGAGCCGCAGGGCGGCGAGCATCTCCGTGCCGCCCTCGGCCTCCAGGCCGGCAACGAGACGCCGGGCCAGGGACAGGCTGCGCTCATCGGCCGGACGGGAGGCCGGAAACAGCGCCTGCGCACTGTGATTGAAGCGGATGATGTTGAACCGATCCCCCGGACGCAGGCGCTCCAGGGCGAGGCTGAGCGCCGCCCGGGCCTGGGCGATGGACTCGCCGTGCATGGAACCGGAGACATCGATGACCAGCACCATCTCCCGCGGCGGCGGGGCAGGGGAGTCGTCGCCGAAGGGCGGCAGGATCTGCACCAGTCCATAGCCACCCGCGCCGGCAGTGTCCGGCTCACTGAACAGTGCGGTGCGCGGCTCGGCACCCGGCAGCGGGCGCCACTGCAGGACGAAGTCGCGATCGGCGGGCACCGGCCCCTCGGCGAGTCCGATGCGATAGCGGAGCTCGTCCTGTTGCCCTACGGCAACAGCATGGTAGGGACTCTCGACCCGTGCAAGCGGGAATCCGGGCTCCAGCTCCACGCTCAGGCGTACGGGATTGACCGGACCGTCGGCGGGGTGCCGGACGGGCGGGCTGATGCGACCGGCATCGGCCACCACCGTCGTGGCAAGGGATGCTCCATCCCCATCCGGGACGATGGGCTGACCCGGGATGTAGCGGGGGCCCACCACCATGGGAAAGCGCAGGCTGAACCGGCCATCGCTGTAGCTCACCGCCTGCTGGTACTCCAGTTCCACGGTCACGGTGCCGCCCGGGGGAATATTGGCCACCGAGGTGGTGAACATGTTGGGCCGCTCCTGCTCCACCAGCGCTGCGTGGCGCCCGCTAGCAGCCGCCGCGGCATAGACGCGCTGGGCCTCCCGGCGTTCGCGGACCTGGCCTTCGATGAGGCGATCGCCCACCCGGAGGCGCATCCGGTCCACCGCGGCGGTATCGGGAAGGGGGAATATGTAGCGGCCCTCGACCCATGCGGACGCCGGATTGCGGAACTGCTGCACGACCCGGACGCGGGCGAGCATGCCTGTGACCCGGATAGCCGCCTCGGTGCTCTGGAGCGGCGCCGGGAGCGGCTCAGCTTCGGGATCAGCGCTGAACAGCAGGGCGCCGCCGGCAAAGGAGGGGCTGTCGGGGAGAATCGCGGCGTGGATCCGCTCGGCGTACCCGGCGCCGAACAACAGCACGGCGGCGAAGGTAAGCACGCTGGGCCAGCGTGTACGCATGCTTCGATTTCGCCCATCCGCTGCGCGGGGGATGGCAAAGGTGCCGATATCAGTTCCGTCCATGGCTCACCTCGCGCGCATTCCCAGCCACGGGACTCTCGATGCCCTTAATCCGGTCGGTTTGCGCGTAGAGACGCAGGCAGGGGTGGTCGGGATGGTAAGGAACGGGAAGTTCCGTGTGCGCCGCGGCATCCCTGGCGGGATCATCGGTGGGGATGAACAGTTTCATGAGCTCACTTCTCCGTTCTGGCTGATGGCATTGGAAGCCGTGCTGAACAGCATCCATGACACCATTCCAGATCGGCCGCCTGATGCTGGCTGGGCCTGGAGGAGGCAAAGTGGCGAATAATTGGGGCGGATGGATGACAGAAGGGGTGTCAGAAGCGAATCGAACCCATCAATACCCTCATGGGTCGAGGCTGGCAGCTTCATTATTTAACATAATCTATATTTGTTTAGGAGCACTTCCTGCCTTCGTTTCTAGCGGCTCGGCAGGGGAGGTCGCGACGATAAGTCACGTTATGTGCTGTCCGCGGTCAACCTCCCTTCTACCTCCTTACGGCCACCAGATCCAGCCTGCCTGGTAGCGCCTCGTGGCGGTCACCAGCTGGAACGACGCCGAGGATATGGCGCTGCAGGGGCTGACAACCGACGCCCAGGTGATCTACCTGCGGGGCCTGCGCCGGTACATGGATTACTCCACCGGAATCGTCGGCCGGTATCGCCGCATCAGCTACCGGATGCTAGCAGAACTCCTGGAGCACCTCCCTGACCAGCACAGCAGCGCCAAGGCGCGGAGGTCGACCACCATCACCATCGACTACCTCCGGGCCCGTCTGCGTGAGCTGCAGCGCGCCGGGCTCGTCAACGCACTGGCAAAACAGCAGTGGGGGCATCTCGTTTTTTCGCTCCCGATGGCCCACACAGGGTCAGTCCGTCCAAATTCAGAACCCCAAGAGAACACCAAGGTAGAACGCCAACCAGAGCGCCAAGAAGAAAGCTCCAATATTCAGCGCGTTAGTAGTGCAGAACACCACCAAGAGCACCAGCCGCCACGAGGGCAGAGCACCACACATCCGGGATCAGGATCTACAGACAGACAGACAGACCCGCGCGCGCACGCACACGAGGGCCAGACCATCGGAGCCGCCATCCGGTTTCTGGCCGACAACGGAGTGCCGCACAGCTGGCTGATCAGGCCGGACGACCGCGCTGTCATCGGCAGGCTCATTGAAGCGGGGGCACAGCTGGAGCACTTCCAGCTCGCCGTTGAAAAGGCTCGGGTCGCCAAGCGCGGCCAGCCATTCGGAGTGTTCTACCTGCAACCCATCGTCCTGGAGCTGCTCGGCTCCGGGGGAAACCCAAACGGAGGTCGTGATGCAGCGCGCCCACGAGATCGCCAATCAGTCGCTGACCGGGCGGCAGAGGCAGGACGCCGATACCTCGACGAGGTCGAAGCAGGAGCAGGAGGCGACGGAGAACGGATCGTCGCCGGGCAGCGGATCTGAACCCCCAGCGGAACGGGCAATGGTGGAGCTCTGGGAGAAGATGTCCGAGTTCTACGGGCACCGGTGGGAGTCGCAGTACGGACAACCAGGTGGTCGTGCATACCAGACCTGGCGCCGCGGGTTGCGCGGGATCACACCCAAGCAGCTGGCGTTCGGATTGTCGCGGTGCGCGGACAGGGGCGACGACTGGCCGCCGCCGCTGCCGACATTCCGGCGCTGGTGCCAGCCGACTCCGGAAGACCTGGGACTGCCGGGTCTCGAACAGGCCTACCGGGAAGCGGTGCGGATGGCTGGACAACACGAGAGCATCCGCGGCGATTGGTCGCATCCAGCCATCTATCACGCGGCGACGCAGTGCGGTCTGTTCGAGCTTGCCACTCTCACCGAGGCAAAGGCGCGGCCGCTGTTCGAGCGGGCCTACCAGATTGTCTGTCGGAGAACGCTGGCGGGGGAGGAGTTCGCAGCGCCCATTCCGCGGGCGTTGCCGACGCGGGCAACGGTGGTCGACAGGACGGCGGCGAAGGCTGCTGTTGGCCGGCTGAAGGAGATTCTCGGAAGATGAGCGGACCGACCTTTTCCCCTTCCTATCCAATGAATTGCGGCGCAGGCGTACTTGCGGTTTCTGCTCTGTGCTCGGCGGCTGCCCGCGCTGGCCGTGGCATCCAACGAACTGCGTTGTATTGGTGTGGTGCGGTGCAGCATTCGAACGAACCGGAAAACGGAATTGGCGCCGGCCGGGGCCCCGCGGCTGGTGCGGGCTGTGGCGGTGGTGGACCGGTGGGTACAGAACACCACCCCACCCCCCGCCCAAAGCTCAGCCAGGCCGGGGGGGTGCCGCGCCCTGGTGCTGCCTCGAAAATGGGGGGCTTCTCCTTGGCCGCCGCAGGGGGGGTGCGGGGGGGATGAGCGCCCAGGTGCAGACATTGCGCGAACTGCTCGCCGGGACTCACCCGAGCGTGTCGGCGCTGCTGGACCGCATCGACGGTCGCGGGCTGGAGCCCGGGCTGCTCCTGGCGCTGATGGAGTGGGGCGCACACCTGCGGGTGGTGCGCGGCTTCAGCCACAACACCGTCCACAACTACCTCGATGCAGTAAGCCGGTTCTTCGCCTGGCTCACGGTGCGCGGTAGCGGGCTGGCGGCCGTCTCCACTCCCCTGGCCGAGGAATACCAGCGCCACCTCTACGTGGAGATCGGCCTGGGCGCGAAGGCGCGGGACGTGCACATCACCGCCATCCGCCGGTTCTTCGCCTGGCGGGAAGCGATGGGGGCCGGCATCAGCCCGGTGCGTTCCGTGCCCGGCCCGCGGCAGGAGCGGCGGGTGCCGAAGAAGTACAACGCGGCCCAGCTGCAGCGGCTGTTCGGCGCCTGCGACCGTGGCACGGCGCTGGGGCGGCGGGACTACGCCATCCTGCTGTTCTTCTACGGGACCGGGGCCCGGCGCCACGAGGTGGTCGCCCTGAGCCTCGACAGCCTCGAGTTCCGGGAGCGCTTCGGCTATGTGACGTTCCACGGCAAGGGTGCCAAGGAGCGCGTTGTGCGCTTCGAGCGCCCAGTCATGGACGGGCTGCACGCATGGTTCGCCGACCGGGACCGCCTCCAGTTGGATGACCCAGCCGCGGTCTTCGTCGGCGTCAAGGGCCGGTGGGTAGGTCGCCGGCTGGACCGGTCAGGTATGAGCCACGTCCTGGGGCGGGCCACGCGCCAGGCCGACCTGCGCGGCAACGTGCAGAGCCACCTGCACCGGCTGCGGGTCACCTTTGCCACCGACCTCTATGACGCCGGGGTGGACATCGAGCGGATCCGCATCGCGCTCGGCCACGAAAAGATCGAGACCACCCGGGGTTACATCGCCGTATCCGACCGGCAGCTGCAAACCAGCATGCCGGTGGAACGCCTGCTGGAAGTCACTGGGGAGAAGCGAGATGGGATGCCGCTCTGGTTCCGGCGCAAGACCGGCCAGCTACAGGACTGAACTGCTCGAGTTGTTTGCGCCTGACCACTCGCCGTGGGTCGAGATCGGCCAGCGCATCGGGGTCGACGCCCTGGGCGTGGTGCTGTCGAGGCTGGGCGGTGAGAAAGTGCACGTCCCTACGGAAGACAACTTCTGGGCCTGCCTGGAGAGAGCAGTGCGCGATGAGGAGATCCGCCAGCGGTTCCGGGGCTGGAACATGAAGGAACTGGCGGCCGAGTACGGGGTGGACACCCGCCACGTGCGGCGCATCCTCTTTGGCCGCCGCGATCGGTGACCCGTTTCGGACGACAGGCACCCATGGACCAGCGAGGATTCCGCTCATGACCGAAGAAACCGACAAGCCGCAGCGCCGCCCCTACACCATGACGCCCGCCGCCATCGAGCAACGGCGCCAGGCCGCCCAGCACAGCACCGGCCCGGTGACCGAGGAGGGCAAGGCCGCCTCAAGCCGCAACGCCTGGAAGACCGGACTCTACAGCCCCGTCAACCAGATGTGGCAGCGGCTCGGCATGATGGGGCGTCCCTGCCGCACCACCTGCGACAGCTACCCGTGCAGCCTGGTGGAGCAGGGGCTGACCAAGGAGGGCGGCGACTGCCTGGACAAGACCGTCTACCTGGAGGCCTTCGACTCCCTGATGGACGTGCTCCACAGCGGCGACGTGGCCGGCGGGCACGGCATGCTGGCCGCCCAGATGGCCGGGGCGCTGGAGGTCCTGCAGCAGCTCCGTGCCGAGATCGCCGAAAACGGCGTCGTCCGCGAGATCCCGCTGGTGAACAAGGAGGGGAATGTCGTCGGGCACAAGCCGGTCGCCAACCCGGCGTTGGCGCACTACATCAAGCTGCTCGACGGGATCGGCATCAACCTGCCGGAACTGCTGGTCACGCCGCGCAGCGTCCAGAAGCTGCAGGAGGCTGAGGATGCGACTGACGCCATCCGCGACCTGTTCAGCACCGCCCTGAGCCGCGCCGGCGGACGCCCGGTGCGCCGCGTCACCATCAACCACGGGGAGGAGTGACGATGGACGTCAGGATGGATTTCGGGGACGTGCTCAAGGAGTTGATGGACCACCTAAACGATGTGTACTGGACTATTGGTGGGCTGCATGCTCGCCCGGACCTGAGTGGGTTTCAGCAACAGTCTACGGACATGAAAACCCTGCCCATGGAGTTCGTTGATCAACGTGGATGCGGTGATCACGGGTTCGGCGGAACGATTTACTTTCCCACTGAATACTCTGACGGAGATGGCGGCAAGCTGTTCCTCAGGGTCGATTTCAGCGGTTGAGTCAATGCCAACCAAAACCCCAGAACTCACCCAGATCCGCAATCGCTGCGTTGTCGACGCCGACGACTTCGACTGGTGGCTGGGTGAGAAGGCGTGGTCTTGGCAGGGGCTCGACCGGGGCGACTACGGACTGAGCCTTGACCAGGCGCAGCTGCTCTACGTCTGCGAGGACCCGGTGCTCTGGGCCCGCGCCTTCATGGAAGAGCCGGACACCGGCGAGCCCTACAACTTCTGGGCCTATCAGCAGGAGAGCGTCCGGGCCTGGTTCCAGGACGTCATCCACCAGGACGGCGCCGAGGTGGGCAAGACCCGGGAGATCGTCGCCCTGGTGCTCTGGGGCATGTGCAGCGGATTCGGCGGCTCCATTCAGCGCCCGCAGGTGCTCGTGGGCGCACCCCAGCAGACCCACCTCGACGAAATCATCATGGCCATCGAGGAGCACGTGGGCGAGGCCGAAGGGCAGGGCGGACGCAAGCCTCTCATCAACCGCTTCTGGCTGAAGCCGAAGAAGCACCCCCACTACATGATGCGCTTCAACGGCCCCACCGGCCTCGGGCGGGTCTACTTCCGCCCAGCCGGCTACGACGGCGAGGCCTTCCGCGGCGTGCACGTCAACGCCATGTCGTTCATGGACGAGGCGGCGAAGATCAAGAACCCGGTCTGCTGGTCCGAGTTCCACCGCGCCCTCAAGCCCGGCTGCGTCCAGCGAATCTACTCCGTGCCGGACGGCGACAACGCCACCGAGTACTACCGCATGACCCAGCGGGCCGTCGCCAACCTGCCGGCCGACCGGCCCGGCATGCGGCTGTTCCACTGGCCCAAGACCCTCATGCCGGACCCCTTCTGGAGCGAGGAGCGCGATCGCGAGTTCCAGCGCCGGTACGGCGGGCGCGACACCCCCGGCTATCAGCGCAACGTGCTCGGCCTGCACGGGCAGCAGGAGAACCCGGTCTGGCCCTGGGCGCTGCTGCAGCAGAACATCCGCGACGTGCCCGAGTACCGCAGCGTCCACCTGGTGGCCGACGCCGCCCGCGGGGACCTGCACGTCTCCGCCTACCGCGTGGAGCTGGTCACCACCGAGGGCAGTCGCCGCAGCCCCCAGGAACACTGGCTGGTGGACCGCGACGACGATCTGGCCCCCTTCAAGGCCAAGGACCGCACCGCCGTGCGTGAGGCCGTGCGCCGCCTGCTGCGCGAGTTCATCACCCCGCCAGGACCCGGCCGCTACTGGTGCGGGGCGGACCTCGGCTTCGCCAAGGACCCCACCGAGCTGATGGTCTGGCGCGAAGTGGGCGGCGAGCTGCGCCGCATCGCCCGCATCCACGCCAAGGGCCTGGGCTACGACGTGCAGTGCGAGCTCATCTACTGCCTGGACGAGTTGTTGGATTTCCAGCCCGAGTGGGGCATCGACTTCGGCAACGCCGGCACCGCCGTCGTGCAGATGCTCCAGGCCCTCGACGAGTACGCCGACGCCCACTATGACGAGCGCCTGACCGGGTTCAACTTCTCCGCCTCCGTCGACTGCATCGACGAGGAGGGCAACGTGCTCGAGGAACCGGACCAGAAGACCGGCGACCCGAAGCCCGTGCGCAAGCCTGCCAAGGAGTGGGCGACCGACGTCATCACCCTGCGGCTCCAGCGCGCCGGCTACGCCATGCCGTGGGACCCGGACGTCATCCAGCACTACAGCAACCACACCGCCCGCGAGGGCGCCCGCAACCGGATTTTCAGCAAGGACAACGACCACACCATCGACGCCGACCGCGTGGCCCTGCTGCGCAAGGTCTACAGCGAGCAGATAGGCGTGGCCGACGTCTTCGCGTCCGGGGTTCAGCGGAGGGATGTGGCGTGAGCTATCAGCCCACTCACGACGAGCTGGTCATACGCGCCGAACGGTGGCTCAGGCGACAGGGATGTGGCGTGACCATTCGCGATCCTTTCCGTGCGTACACGGCGAATGGTGAGTTACCTGATGCGATTGGGTGGCGGGATGGTCTGTCAATTCTGGTTGAGTGCAAGGTGTCGCGTAGCGACTTCCAGGCCGACAAGAATAAACCGTTCCGCATGGTTCCAAAGAACGGGATGGGTGATTGGAGGTTCTATCTGTCACCGCCTGACGTGGTGCGGCCTGATGACCTGCCGCCCGGGTGGGGGCTGCTGTGGGCAACGCCGAAGGTGATCCGCAAGGTGCATGGGTTCCCTGGGAACTGCATGTGGTGGAAAGAGAGACCGTTTACAGGCTGCAAGCGCAGCGAAACGATGATGCTGGTTTCCGCGCTTCGGCGTATGGAGATTCGCGGGCATCTCAGAGAGATCTACGACGGCATCACGAACGATGCCGGCAATGACTAGCCACGGGACACGACCGCATGAACCTCAACCCCCTATCCTGGTTCTCCGGCCTCGGCCGCTCCAAGTCGGCGCTGCAGGGCCGCAACCTGACCGCCCGCGAGGTGCAGGCGCAGGGGCCGTGGACCGACGTGCTGTCCGACTGGGTGGCGCGCGAAGTGGCGCCGCGGCTCTATGAGGCTCTGCGGGAGGCCATCCCGCCCATCGACGCGGCCATCAACCGGCTGGTGACACTGGACGGCATCATCCGCCCCGAGGCGGAGAGCGACCGCCTGCAGCGGGCCATCACCGACTGGATGGACAACGTGCGGGTGAACGATCTGGAGACCGGCTTCCAGGCCTTCTACCGCTCGCAGGGCAACGAGCTCTACGAGCAGGGTTTCACGGTGGGCGAGTGGGCGCTATCCACCACGGCCGACGACGTGGAGCGCCTGCGGGTGGCCGACTCCAAGGGCGTTCACTTCCGCCGGCGCGACGGGCGGCTGGAGGCCTGGTACCGTCCGCCGACGCCACAGCGCAATACCCGCCGCGACGGCACCGAGCAGATCGAACGCGTGCTCCGCAACACCTACAGCGCCGGCGACCTCGGCGACCTGCAGGGCATCGGCTACCGCCGCCTGGAGCCCGCGGCCCTGGTCTACGCCGTCTACAATCCCGAGGCCGACTCTCCCTATGGCGTTAGCCTCATGCGCTCCATGGAGTTCGTTGCCCGCGTGCTGCTGACCATCGACAACGCCACCCTGCAGACCTGGGAGCGGTTCGGCAACCCGGCCTTCAGCCTCAACTACAAGACCAACGCCAGACTCAACGATACCCAGCTGGAGGCCCGGCGCAAGACCCTGGCAGACAACCTGAGTCGTGTCCTCGACCTGAAGCGCAAAGGCCAGTCCGCCGACTTCGTCAACGCCGTCGGCCGCGACGACAACCTGGAACTGAAGGTGATCGGCGGCGATAGCCAGGTGCTGGAACTGGAGGCCCCGGCCCGACACATCCTCGAGCAGATCGTCAGCAAGACCGGCCTGCCGTCGTGGATGCTCGGCTTCCATTGGTCCACCGCCGAGCGGCTGGCCCAGCGCCAGGGCGAGCTCGTGCTGCAGGAGAGCCGCACCCGCTGGGACCTTCGCCGGCCCGGGCTCTCCCGTGTGGTGGCCACGGCGCTGCGCGCCCGCGGCGTCACCTGGAATGAGGGCGACTGGCGCCTGGTGCAGGACCTCCCCAGCCTGCAGGACCTCGTGGCCCAGTCCCAGGCCGCCTTCCTCGACGCCCAGACCCAGCTCATGCTCTCCGGCGCCGGGCAGTCTCAGCCCGCCCAGGTCACCGCCTCGGGCAAGGTGGTCTTCCCCATCGACGACGACTACCGCAAGCACGCCCACGGTCACCTGCACAAGGAACCGTGGGTGGAGGACGACCCGGAGCTGCCGCGGCTGGAGCGCGCCACCGAGCGGACCCTGCTCGGCTCCTGGCGGAAGCTCTACAGCGACGCCCTGACCGCGCTGGGGCTGGAGACCGGCGGCAAGCGGGCCAAGGCGCCGGAGGGCCCGGTGTTCCTCTACGACCCGGCCGCCATGGGGCAGCTGCTGATGGACCTGCAGGAGGAGTTCATCGCCACCGTCGGCGGCGAGGACGCCGCGTTGGCCACCAACATGTACGCCGCCTGGGTGCGCGGAGTGGTCAACAGCGCCGCCGAGCTCGACGCCGACGCCGTGGAGGAGAGCGTGCGCAGCGCCACCCGGGAAGCCATGCGTCTCGGCGCCATGGACCTCGTGAAGGACGCCGCCACCCGGGCGTTGCGGGAGGACATCATCCGCACCCTCGAGGAGGGCGCCTACGACGGGCTCAACCCGCTCGATGTCGCCCGCCAGCTCCGCGCCCGCTTCGACGCCCACGAGGTGGACTGGGTGCGCATCGCCCGCAGCGAGATCAGCGCCGCCCAGGCCGCCGGCAAGCTCACCCAGTACGCCGCCCACGAAATCGAGGAATACGACTGGGTCGCCGCCCCGGACAGCTGCCCCATCTGCCTCTCCCGCCAGGGCGCGGGCCCCTACGCCGTCGGCAGCGGACCCATGCCGAGCCGCGACAGCCACCCGAGCTGCCGGTGCACGGTGACGGCAGTGGAAAGATGAGTCACGTCGACTGTGTCTTAGACATCTCGTCGAGCAGCATGATTAGAAGGTCGTGGAGACGTTGAATACCCGCGACCGAATCATCAATAGCATTTGTAATCTGGTCGAACTCGACAATCAGAGCCCCAGCTCCGCCGCTATTCCTTGAGTTTTTTACATTCAGAGGGCCGATAAAATCTGGAGGACGTTCAGGCTGCTGACCATCTTCTGTGTGCCAACCGAAGATAACTGGATTGTGCCCAATGCTATTCCTGACTCGTGCAATCTCTTTGGTTTTCCCCCACGCATCTCGGATCTCTTGCTTAAGGTTTTCACTGACAGCCGTCTTGCCAACAATAGATTTTATGGCAGCTACGCGTTTTCCAAACGACAAATTTACAAGCTCATCGTGCCGTTCAGGATCTTTTTCCAATTGCTCAAGCCACGTAAGCGTCATTAGCTCAATAGCGTTGAAATTCACTACCAGTTTCCCGATATGCCAAACCCACGGCTCAAGGTGTTCAGAGTTCAAAAAGTAACCAATAAATGGCATACGCATTACTCCGATAATTTAGACATACAGAACCACATTATGAACGCATTAATACAGCTCGGCATGACCCTATTCAGCGGCGCCGCCATCTGGATGGTGGGTCGCCCGGAACCGTGGAGCCGCTGGGGCTACCTGGTGGGGCTGGTGGGCCAGCCCTTCTGGTTCGCCGCCGCCGTCCAATCCGGCCAGTGGGGGCTGTTCCTCATCACCTGCTGGTTCACCTACGCCTGGGGGCAGGGCGTGTGGCTGCGCATCGTGGTGCCACGCCGCGAGGCCCGCGCGCCGTGACCGACCCCGACATGCGGCTCGTCCAGTCCACCTGGTACGAGCGTACCCAACGACCCTACTTCGAGAGACCCGACGCCATGACGGAAGAGCAGACCCTGGTCCAGCGCCTGATCCGGGAGGAGTGCGACGCGCTCTGCGCGATGCTGCTGGAGAAAAACCGCAAGTACGGCAACTCGGCCCTGGAGCCGGTGCGCATCTTCTCCCGGGCGAACCCCATGGAGCAGCTGGCGGTGCGGCTGGACGACAAACTCTCCCGCATTCGCTCCGGGCAGCCGGACGAAGACGAGGACGTGGACGGCGACATCGCCGGCTATCTCGTTCTGCGCAAGGTGATGCGCCGCCTCCAGGCCGGCGAGCGTCTGGCGTCCACCGCGGGCTGAATCCACCGTTCCGGGCTATCACTGTCAGGCAGTTCAATCAAAGCATTTGATAACCCGGAGAATAGGCAGATGGATTTGATAAAACAGAAGGAAGTCATTTTGCGCGAACTGGAACAGGAAAACGAACAGCTCCACCGCCGGCTGGAGATCGCCGAGGCGCAGGCGGCGCAGTTCCGCCGGCTGCGGGATGCCGTGGGGCTGGAGTGGGTGGTTGACCCCGAGCGGCTCGCGGCGCTGGTGCGCGAGGCCGGGCGAAGATGAGAGGTGGGCGGGGGCTCGCGCCCCCGCCCGGTTTAGGCCAGCAGCATCAACACCACCGCCGCCACCCGAAGGAGTGCGGTTATGGAGATCGATACCTCGACCTTGATCGTGAGACGGACCATAAGGGATGCCCTCAGGTTCGGCCCACGGCGCCGTGGGTATAAAACCCGTGTATTTCTATTTGCGCCCTGGCTGGCGCTAGCCCATCGGGATGATCGGTCCCTCCGGACGGCGGACTGGTTATCCTGGTTCGGTAGCCTCGGGGCCGAATACGGGGTTTCCACCGCGTATCGGCGCCGAAGCGCCTAACAGGACCAGCCCTTTAGCCCTCTCCACTTGAGGACCAGGGCCTTTGTGGGAAGGCCCTCGCGCCCCGGGGTTTCCCGCTCGGCGGGAAGCCGATGACGCTGCGAGCATTATACCCCAAATCATAAAGTGACCCATTTCGGACGACGCGCCCGCCGCCATCCGTCCAGACTGCCCCCGAACACGACCGAAACCGAGCCGGTCGCACCGGACCCATCCGACCCAGGGGGCAGATCGTGACCACGAAGAAGACGAAGCCCGAAGCCGACGCCGAGGCCGCCACGCCCGAGGCAAAGACCGCCGAAGCCGCTGCCGCGGAGAGCACCCCGCCGGAGCCCGCAGCCGGCGCCGACGCCGTGGCCGAGAGCCCGAAGGCAAAGGCCGCCGAGATCCCCGACTGGAAGCGGGCGGACTACACAGGCCCGCTGGACTGCGCGCAGGCCGACTGGCGCAACCGCCATTTGACGAAATGAGCCTGCAGCGCACCAAGCTGTCCACCGCCGTCCGCAAAGCCGCGGGCGAGGCCTCCAGCGACCAGCTGGAGGCCATCAACCGCCTGGCCCTGGCCGAGCTCGCCGCCGAGCAGGTCTACGTGCGCACCGCCTACCTCGGCCACAACGGCATCGACCGCGACCGCGAGGTGTTGGACGACGGGCTGCTGGACGACTTCGCCCGCACCCTGCCGGGCAAGGGCCTGCACCTGCGCCACCCGGGCGGTTGGAACGGCGACAGCGGGCCGGGCATCGGGCGCTGGTTCGAGGCCCGGGTCGTGGAGATGAGCCTCGACGAGGCCCGCGCGGCCCTCCGGGAGCCCGGCCTGCAGTTTCCGCCCGGTACCGAGCGGGCGAAGCTGCTGGAGGCTTCCAGCTACCTCCCGCGGTCCGGGAAGAACGCCGACCTCATCCTGGATATCGACGCCGGCGTTGCGGGTGACCAGTCGCTCGGCTTCACCGCTTCGGATCGCACCGCCATCCAGAACCCGGCCGGGGACACCATCGCCTACCGGCTGCTCGGACCCGGCGAGGCGCTGGAGGCCTCGCTTGTCTGGCTCGGCGCCCAGCCCGGGGCCCGTTTCCACAAGGGCGCGCCGCGCCCCACCGCAGAGGATCACGAGATGAGCGAAGAGCAGATGAAGGCGCTGCAGAAGAAGGCCGACGACGCCGAGGCCCGCGCCAAGGCGCTGCAGCCCAAGGCCGACGGCTTTGACGCCATCGCCAAGGCGGTGGGCGATGGGCTGGCCGCTGACCCCGACGCCCTCAAGGCCGCCGTGTCCGCCGGTCAGGCGGCCCACGACGAGCTGGTGAACGACATCGTCTCCTCCGAGCGCCTGGCCGGGATGGTCACCGGTGACGATGAGGCCAGCACCAAGAACGCCAAGGCCCTCTACGCCGACTGGTCCATGGACCGGCTCAAGGCCTACGCCGAGCGGGTGAAGAAACTGGTCCCGGCGGGCGGCACCATCGCGGGCGGCGACCCGAACGCCACCGCCGCCGGCGGCGGGCCGCGGCCCAAGCAGGACGGCCAGAAGAGCGCCTTCAACCCCACCGAAAACCCCCTGGTCACCGGCTGACCGGCCGCGCCCGGAACAGAGTAGAGGAGCAGAACGATGGCAACCGAAATCCTGAGCGTGGACTTCACCGGGTCCGTCGTCGCCCACACCGCGGCAACCACCGCCAAGGGCTTCTACGTGGTGGGTGGGCTGGTCTGCATGGCCATGAACGCCGCCGATGCCGACGCCGACAACGTCTTCGTCTACAAGGCCGACCGCGTGCGGGTGCCCAAGGCCACCGGCGAGGCCTGGACCTTCGGCACGAAGATCTACTGGGACGCGACGGCCGAGAAGTTCACCACCACGTCCACCGCCAACACCCTGGCCGGCATCGTGGCGGAGGCGGCCGCCAGCGCCGACACCGAGGGCGAAATCGATCTCAGCCCGTTCGTCAACGCCGCCTGACCGTAGGGCCCTGGACCTGACCGACTGAAGAGGGAGAAACCATGCACACCAGCATCAAGTTCGACAAGCTCCGGGGCCTGCCCGACGACCAGCAGATCAAGATGCTGGCGGGCGCCATCGGCTGGGAGTTCTCCAAAGTTCCCCTGGCACTGGCCATGTCGCCCATGGCTGGCGTGGATCCCGCCCGCGTGAAGGGCGTCAGCGGGGCCGGTCGCGCGCCCAGCTTCGATGCCATCAAGGCGCACATGAAGGCCTTCCTGGGCCAGAAGTACGCCACCAGCGACGACACGCCCTATCTGAACGACGTGTCCAACCAGATGGAGCAGTGGTTCCACACCAACATGCCCGAGATGGACATGGCCTTCGCGCTGCTGTTCGATTTTCTCGACCTGCGCAATTCGACCCATGACCACTTCGACATCCTCGACACCAACGCGGGCCTCACCTGGACCCAGCGCCGCCCGGGGCAGGCCGCGAATATTCGCCGCAACATCAGCGAGGCGAAGGCCAGCGTCAGCTACCTGGAGTGGAGCGACGGCCTCGGCCTGCTGGACGCCTGGCTCCAGTTCCAGCAGTACTGGAACATCGACGAGGCGGTCATGGAGTTCATGACCACCTTCTACGACAAGATGGCGTCCCTGCACTACGGGCTGTTCACTGCGCTCGGCGCGGGCGTCGACCAGGCCTTTGCCACCGACGACGTGCAGACCGCCAACAACGCCGCCGCGGCCATCATCCGGGCCGTCAAGGAGAAAGGCTACGCCGTGGGCGACAACCCCACTTTCTACGCCCTCTGCGCGGTGGAGCAGGTGGGTCGCCTGGAGCGCATGCTCACCGCCCAGCGCGGCAGCGCCATCGTCGACCAGGGCACGGTGAGCCAGCCGCTGGCCCACCGCATCGGCGGCATCATCGGCACCACCCACGTGTCCGCATCGGACACCGGCTGGTACCTCGTGCTCCCGGGCCGGAAGATCAAGCGCGGCGTCTGGAAGGACCTCACCACCGAGACCGACCGCAACATCTACGTCAGCGCCACCGACATCGTCGGCGTCGGGCAGTACAACGCCGCCATCGGCGACACCGACCAGGTGAAGCGCTGCAAGTTCAGCTGATTCTCCTCCGCCCATGTCAGCTATGGGATTGCCCGGGGATAAACGCCCCGGGCATTTTTTTCCTGCCCCTGTTCCTCTCACTGCTGGCGGTGCAGGCCGCGTCCGACGAGACACCCGGCACAAATTGACCCATTTCGGACGACGCGCCCGCCGCGCCCCGTCCAGACTACCGGGCAGACACGAGGACACCGTGAATGCCCAAGGCCACCGCAGCAGACATCACCGCGCTCGGCTTCTCCGCCGTCCAGTTCGGCGCTCCTGACGACTGGGCCGCCTACGTGGCCCCCATGCTGGACGATGCCGAGGCATTCATCACAGGTGAGATCGGCGCCGCGGCCTACGCCGGCGCCGCAGGCACCACCCTGTTCTACCTCAAGCGCGCCGAGGTGAATTTCGTCGCCTCGGAGCTCTGGCGCCGGCGCGCCGTGCAGCTCGACGCGGATCTGCGCCTCCAGCGCACAGAGGACTCGCAAGCCTACCTGCGTCAGCGGGAATACCTCGCCATGGCCCAGGCCGCAGAAGACCGCGCCTGGGACTTCCTCTCGAAGGTCACCGGCAGCCTGGCCACTGGCGGTGTCGCCGTCGGCGTCGTGCAGAGCGGTCCCTTCACCGAGGTGAACACGTGAAGACCACCAGCAACGCCCTCGCCATCGCCCGCCGCTGGAACACCCGCCGGGGCCAGCTCGACGGCGCGCTGCGCCGCGGGCTCCGGAAGGGCGCAGCCGCGGTGGACCGGGAGCAGGTGCGCAACCTGTCCGGCTCCGGCGCCGATGCGCCCGGCAGCTACCCGGTGCCGGTGCGCAAGGGCACACTGCGCGGCGGGCACTTCTTCCAGGTCGAGAATGCGCGGCTCGCCATCGTCGGCAATACCACTGTCTACGCCGCGCGGATCCACGACGAGCGGCCGTTCCTCGACGACGCAGCGGAGGACGTGGACGCGGGCGAGTACATCCGCGACGAGATGCGGACCGTCTTCACGAGGATGGTCCTGTGAGCCTGGAGGCATTCCACGCCGGACTGAAGGCGCGGCTGCTGTCCGACGCCGGGCTCGGCGCGTGGGCCTCCGGGCACTTCAGCAGGGCGCTGACCGCCATTGACGGGAACATCCCCATCAACACCCTCGGCGACGGCGAGGTGCCGGCGCTGATATTCGAGCTCGGCGACGGGGAGGGGCAGGGCACGGACGGCGAGCTGCAGGACTGGGTCGCCGACATCCACATCGCGCTGGTCTGGACGGAGCCCGGCCCGTCCAGCGCCTTCGCCCAGCGCCTCGAGCTCCCCGGCCTGCTGGCCCGCGCCATCATCGCCGACCCGTCCCTGGGCGGTTCCGGCGTGGTCGCCCGCCTGAGCGCCTTCGAGAGCGACCGCGGGGCGAACCACCCCACCCACGTCATGCGGGCCACCGTGTCCGCCTTCTACATCGAGGGGAGCTGATCATGAAGAAGACCGAGACCCAGGCCGCCACCGTGCAGGAACCCGCCGAGCGCGTCGAGGTGACCATCAGGAAGGAGGGCCACACCCACCGCGGAAAACCCTGCGCCGTGGGAGACAAGATCCGCGTCACCCCGCGCCAGGCGGAGTGGCTGAAGGAGCAGGGCGTCATCTGAGCCCGTCATCTGAGCCCAACGGGGCAACGCGATAGAGGAGAGACATCATGGGCGACACCTTCATTGTCCCGGGCGGCAAGGTCTACTTTGATCCTTTCGACGCCAACGGCAACCGGACGGGCGAGCGCTACATCGGCAACACCCAGGGCTTCGTGCTCAACAGCAGCGCCGAGAAGATCGCCACCTACGACAACGAGGACGGCGTCTCTGTCAAGGCCGACGAGGTGACGACCCGCCTCGACCGCATGGGCACCATGCGCACCCGCAGCCTGGACATCGACAACCTGGCGATGTGGGTGGTGAGCACCGCGTCCACCAAGACCCAGAGCAGCGGGTCGGTGACCGACGAGGCCATCAGCGCCGTGCAGCAGGGGCGCTACTACCAGCTGGGCACCGACGCCAGCAACCCCTCCGGCGTGCGCGGCATCAGCGCGGTGACGGTGACGGACGATACCGGCACGACCACCTACGTCGACGGCACGGACTACACCGTGGACCTCACCCTGGCCCGGCTCTACATCGTGCCCGGCGGAAGCATCGCCGACGACAGCGACCTCCTGGTGGACTACACCAAGGCCGCCAACACCCGCGACCAGGTCGTCGCGCTCTCCGCCACCACCCAGCAGGGCGCCGTGCGCGTCATCGGCAGCAACCTCAAGGGCGCGAACCGCGATTACTACATGCCCATGGTGAACCTCACGCCGACGGGCGATCTCGACCTGAAGGGCGACCCGGAGAGCCAGCGCCACCAGGAGATCGCCTTCGAGGTGGAGTTGCTCAAGAAGGACACCAACACCGCGCCGCTCTACGTCGACGGCCGCCCGGCCTGACCCGGATAACTGCGCGCGGGCGGACCCCGCCCGCGCGCCATAACAAGAGGACTCCCACATGCTGCGCATCGCTGACCAGGACATTGTCACCCGCCCCGTCCTGTTCGAGCTGCCCGACGGGCAGACCGCGAAGATTCCCTTCACCTTCCGCCTCGTCGGCCGGAAGGCGCTCAAGCGTCTCGTGACAGGGAAGCTGGGCGATGAGGAGGCCGAGCAGGTGCTCGTCGACAACACCCTCGGCTGGGAGGGGCTCGCCGACCCGGAGGGGAAGCCGATCCCCTTCAGCCTGGAGGCGTTCCTGGCGCTGCTGGACCGGCGCTGGTTCGAGCGGGCGGTGGCCCGGGAGTTTCTGGCCGCCTGCCTGGGGGCCCCCGCAAAAAACTGAGGAGCTGGGTCCGCTGGCTGATGGCGGCGGACGGGGCGGGCCCAGAGATATGCAAGGGCTGCCGCGAGGCCCGGGACGACGACGGCCCCTGCGAGGCCTGCCCGGAGCCCGAGCTGCTGCCCATGAACACCGCCGCCGCCACGGCCTGGCTGGAGCTGCAGAGCCAGTGGCGCCGGGACGCCTGGGGCCGGGCCACCGGACTCGACTACGCCGGCGTTGCGGCCTGGTTCCGGCTCGCCGGCGTCCCGCGCCGGGAACGCACCCATCTGTTCGGGCAGATCCGCCAGATGGAGGCCTACACCCTGGAAGCAATCCGCGAGCGCGCTGACAAGACCCATGGCAAAGACCCGCACTGACACGCTCATCATCAAGCTCGAGACCGACGGGAGCGGCAAGGTCAAGGCCTCGCTCGCCGGGCTCGAGCATGGCTTCGAGCGCGTCGATGGAAAGGTCAAGAAGAGCCACTCCAGCCTGCTCAACTGGAGCAACCTGCTGCGCGTCGTCACCGTGGGGGCCATGGCCGCCTACGCCAATGGCGCGCTCGGCATGGCCGACGCCCTGGAGTCAACCGCAGACAAGCTGGGCCTCAACATCGAGACCCTGCAGGAGTACCGCTGGGCCGCTCAGCAGAGTAACGTCGCAATCTCCACCATGGAGATGGGCCTGCAGCGGTTCTTCCGCCGTGCCGCGGAGGCGGCCGATGGCACCGGCGAGGCCAAGGGCGCCCTGGCCGAGCTCGGAGTGCAGCTCACCGACACCAGCGGCAAGCTGCGCGTGGGCGAGGACCTGTTCCGCGACGTCGCCGAGGCCATCTCCCGCGTCGAGAGCCCGCAGGAACGGCTGCGGCTGGCCTTCAAGCTCTTCGACTCCGAAGGCGTGGTCATGGTCAACATGCTGCGCGACGGGGCCGCCGGGCTCGACCGCCTGCGGCAGGAGGCGCGGGACCTCGGCATCGTCATGGACGCCGATTTGATCCGCAACGCCGCCGAGGCCAACACCCAGCTCGAGGCGGTCTGGAAAATCGTCGATGCCCACCTGACCCAGGCCCTGCTCGAGCTCAGCCCCTACCTTGTGGAAGCCGCCGAGGGGTTCAAGGACCTGGCGATTGCCGCCAAGAGTTTCTTCGAGAGCCTGGGCAGCGTCGACCAGATGGGCGAGCAGGCCATCGAGCGGGAGATTCAGGGGCTGCTTGAGCTCCGCGATAGCGCCCTGGAGCGGCTGCAGACCGTCCAGCGCGGCAGCAGCGAAAACGCCGCAATGAAGGATTGGCTGGCCTCGCAGTTCCTCCCCTCGGAAGAGGACCTGCAGGCCCGTCTGGACGAGATCAACCGCCTGCTGCTGCAGGCCCGCCTGCGCCAGAAGGAACTCTTCGAGGGCGCCCAGGCTGGCGGGACACCGGACCAGCCGCCGCCGGCGCCGGTGCTCAAGCCGTGGGACCCCTCGGCCGCCTCCGCCGCACAGAAGGCGGCCGCCACCGAGCTGGAGGCCTACCGCACCCGGCTCACCAGCCTGATTGACGCACTCGACCCCGCGGCGGCAAAGACCCGGGAATACCTCCAGGCCGTGGCCGACCTCGACCGCGCCTGGGCCTCCGGGCTCATCTCCGGCGACGAGCACGACCGCCTGCTCCAGCTGCTGGCCATCGACACCGATTCGGCGCGGGAAGCCGAGGAGAAGCGCCAGGCGCTGATGGATGAGGGCGCCCGCCTCACCGAGGCCATGCGCACCCCGCTCGAGGAGTTCGCCGACGAGCTGGAGCGCTACACCCTCCTGGCCAAGGCCGGCGCCATCAGCCAGGAGACCCTGAACCGGGCGGTCACCGACGCGCGGGAGAGGTTCAGCGAGGCCGAGGAAAAAGCGAAGAAGTCCCTGTCCACCATGGCCGCGTTCTCGGAGCGTGCTGCCGAGGGTATGCACGACGCCTTTTCCCAGTTCTTCTTCGACCCGCTCGCTGAGGGATTCGACGGGGCGCTGGACGGGTTCACCACCATGCTGCGGAAAATGGCGGCGGAACTCGCCGCCTCCGAAGTGATGCTGTTCGCCGGCAACCTGCTGAAGGGCTCCGGCAGCGACTGGCTGAGCAGCCTCGGCAGCTCCATGGTCAAGTACGCCACCGGGCTCACGGCCAACGCGAAAGGGAATGTCTTTTCCGGCGGTCGCGTGGTGCCGTTCGCTGATGGCGGAATCGTCACCTCGCCGACGCTCTTCCCGATGCGCGATGGGATCGGGCTGATGGGCGAGGAAGACGATGAGGCCATCCTACCGCTCAAGCGGGGGCGTGACGGAAAGCTAGGCGTGTCCGGAGGGGGAACGCAGATCACCATCGCCCCGAGGTTCGAGATCAAGGCCATGGACTCCAAGGATGTACTGCGTACCGTGGCGCCCGTCTCCCAGGAGCTGGCCGTTATGACCATGCGCGAGATCGAGGGATTGAACCTGGGCAGGAGCGGCCGCTGACATGGGAACATTCGTCGACAGGCTGTTTCCTGTTGAGCGGTTGATCTGGCAGGAGATGCGCGGGGGGATCCTGCCTCCGCCGGTATCTTCGGCAGGTAACGGCAGCCTGGTGCAGCAGCGTTTGAGCACCACCGACGAGGGCCAGTATCGGGTTACGTTTCCGCCCCAGGTGCGCAAGTGGTCAGACTGGGTGGCTATCTACGAGTTCAGTCTCGGCGTCGGCGGACGGCGTGACAGTTTCCGGCTGCGTGATCCGCGAACCTATTTCAATAAACGCGCCGGCCAGGCGCTCGGTGCGGGTGATGGGGTTACGCAGGCCTACCAGCTGGTAGCGTCCTTCGGTGACGATTACACCCACCGCATCACCAAGCCGGTCGATGGGACGGTTGCCATCTACATCGGCCAGGCCGGCAGTCCGGTGGCGCAGACCAGCCGCTGGAGCGTCGGCCTGTTGAGCGGCGAGGTATCGTTCGATTCCGATCTCGCCGGCACGGTGACAGGCGCAACGTCGGCCTCGCCGTGCGTGCTCGAGATTACGGGGCACGGGCTTACCACAGGCGACACTGTCCATCTGGGTGCGTTCACAGGAACGGGGTGGTCGGGGCTCAACGACCGCCGCGAAATAGTGGCCGTTGTCGACGCCAACCACATCAGCATCCCGGTTGATTCCTCGGCCTTCCCTGCATACAGCGCCAATGACGGCACCACACATACCCTGCCGCAGGCGGGGGAGATCATAACGGCAGACCTTGAGTGGGAATTCCAGGTCTGCCTATCCAGCCGCATCGAGCCGCCGTCCGACGCAGTGGTGGGCCGAATTGTGCGTCTCGGAGAGGTGGTCTTCGAGGAGGTGGACGAGTGAGGCCGATCTCAGCGGCACGTCAGACTGAGCTGGAAGCTGGCCGCGCCTGTCGCGCGGTGCGTTTTCACCTGCGCGATGGTACGGCCTTCGGTGTCTGCAATCATACCCGGCCACTTACCATTGACGGGGTGGTATATGAGCCCGCATCCGGCGATTGGCGTGCGCCGTTGCGTAGCTATATCGACACCGCTGTCGACAACCTGCAGCTCTCTGGAGGCTGGGGGGACTACAACGAGCAATCACTGATCGAAGGCCTTTTCAACGAGTGCTACATCGTCGCGGGCATCGCCTTCTGGAAGCTCTCGCCGCCTGAGTTCATGACCACCTTCCGCGGCGACATGGGCAAGCTGCAGTGGAGCCGTGACGGGTTCCAATTCCAGGCCGAAGACATCATGCAGAAGCTCAGCCGCCCGCTCGGTCGCACGGCCGGGCCGGACTGCCAAGTGGAGCTCGGCTCGACCGGCGTCGGCCAGTGCAACGTGGACCTCTCGCTCTACGAAGTGAGCGGCACGGTCACAGCCGTTGACGGCAGCCATCCGCGCGTGACCTTCACCGACTCCGGCCTGACGCAGACCGTGCCCTACTGGACCGACGGGCTCATCACCTGGGACACCGGCGACAACGCCGGGCTCTCCTACACCGTGGAGGCCCATGCCGCCGGCGGCGAGCTGACCCTGCAGCTGCCGGCCCGCCGCGCCATCAGCATTGGCGACACCTTCACCATCACGCCCGGGTGCGACCACACCGACGGCGCCGGCGGCTGCGACAAGTTCGGTAACCGGCCCAACTACCAGGGCCTGCCCTTCGTGCGGCCCGAGACGCAGATCGCGGGGGAGAGCTGATGTCGCACATCATCGCCACCGCCCGCCGCGAGCGCATCCTCACCGAGGCCGTCACTTGGGCGGGCACGCCCTACCGCTCGCGACACTACCCGGTCAAGGGCCCGACCGGCGGCTGCGACTGCGCCAGCTACATCCTCGGCGTGGCCATGGGCGCCGGGCTGGTGCCGGAGGGCACGCCGCTGCCCACCTACAGCGCCGACCGGCACCTGCACCAGTCAGACGAGCGCTACCGGGAGGAGCTCCGCGCCCTCGGCTGCACCGAGATCCCCGTCGAGCAGGCGAACCCGGGCGACGTGCTGCTGTTCGTCGTCCTCGGCCGCCGGCCCGCCTCCCACACCGCCATCCTCCTGCACGGCCTGCGCATGGCCCACGCCTACGAGACCACCGGCAAGGTCAGCATCAACGGCATCGACGCAGGCTGGCAGCGCCGCCTGCGCTTCGCCTTCCGCCTGCCCGGGGTGCCCGAGTGAGCGGCTCCATCGGACAGCTCGCCGGCGGCCTGGTCGGCGCATGGGTCGGATCGTTCTTCGGCATGCCGTCGCTGGGTTTCTCCATCGGCAGTTCCCTGTTTGCCTCCGGCCAGACCATCAAGGCCGACCCGGGAGACCTCTCCTACAGCGTCAGCGGCTACGGCAAGTTCATGGGGTGGGGTTACGGCACCTACCCTGTCGATGCGCCGTTCGCCGTGTGGGCGTCAAACTTCCACGCCCACAAAAAGACCACCAGCAGCGGCGGCAAGGGCGGCGGCGGGGTCAGCCAGGAATACTACGAGTACAGCATCGATATCGCCTTCTACTTGCGCGACTGCACCGACGGCAATCCCATCAGCGGCGTGCGCCGAATCTGGAACCTCACCACGGGCGAGCTGATCTATGACGTGGGCACCGGTGCCGACGCCGCCACGCTCATCCAGAGCCGCAAGATAGCCGACAACATCCAGGTGCTGACCGGAACGAGCGACCAGGACCCGCCGGCGCTCATCGAGGCCGCAGAGGGCTGGTCGCCCGGCTACCGCGGGCACGCGCTGTGCATCATGGAGAAGCTCAAGTGCGGCGCCACCAAACAGGTGCCGCTGCTGCGCTTTGAGATCGCCGCCAGCGCCTCCACCCCGCCGCACCGGTTGACCGGGTTCAATCCCGGCAACGTGACGCTGCAGTGGCGTAACATGAGCATCGAGGAGGACAACGGCACCGTCCTGGCCGTCGGCAGCGAGAACGAGCTCATCGACGGCAGCGGGTACTGGCGCGACGTGTTCCGCTCCCGCTACGACCTCGACGGCAATCTCCTGAGCAAGGAGATCAAGACCGTCGACGCCGGGCCGTATACGAGTGTCGATGCGACGTTCATCCCCGTGCGCAACAGTCCGGGTCTGTGGATCGAGACCAACTGGTTCACCTATTTCTACTGGAGCAGCTGGGAAAACCCGACCGCCTATGCCGCCGAGGATCGGGTCTATCTTCCTGCCGGTGTCACCCTGCCGGCGGGCGCCGCATTGTTCGCCGTCAACGGCGCCGTCGTCCGCGGACAGTGGATTACCGATGAGGGCTACCGGATCACGAAGTGGCCCTGGGTCGATGACGATACCCGCGAGCGGCGCCCCAGCAGCTACTGGTCGGACTCGGTCACCGTCATCGCTGGCACGGGCACGTCCACGCTTTACCGGATGATGCCGAGCCATGACGGGGCCAGTCTGTACCTGTTCTACTCCAGCCCGACGGCCGCCGTCGTCTATCAGATCGATGTGGATACACTGGCCACCGTTGACCAATGGGCCATCGGCGCCGGCTACGGCAGCAGCCCGGCCAATGCATTCTGGGTCTACGAGGACAAGTTCATCCTGGTGGAGTCCGCCGAAATCCGCCTGTTCACGCTCAACGCCGACGGCACGGCGACCCTGGAAGGGACATACAGCCACGGAGATTACATCAGCTTTCCCCTCTCCATCTGGCCGCTCGCGCCCTACATGATCACCTTGAGCGTGGGCCAGATGTACATGGACGACCTGCTGGCCGCCGGCGCCGATACGCTGCCGGCCGTGCTGGGCGACCTGGTGGAACGCGCCGGCGTGGCGTCTGCCGACCACGACGAGAGCCTGCTGCCGACGACGCCCGTGCGGCTGTCCATCACCAGTCAGCAGGCCGCCCGCGACTGGCTGCTGCAACTGTCCAGCCTGTACCACTACCGCATGCGCACCAGCGCCGGTCAGCTGCAGGTCACGCCCAAGGGCGGTTCCGCCGTGGCCACCATCGAGCAGGCCGACCTCGGCATGCGTCCGGCCAACGGCGGCGCGCCGGTGCTCGACCCGCCCATCACCACCTATGCCGCCCAGGGCATCGCGCTCCCGCGCAGCGTCACCGTGGTGGCCGTTGACCCGGAATCCGACTATGCCCCGGTCCAGCAGACCTACCGCATGCGTAATTTCGGCGAGGGGCAGGATCTCACCCTGCGCACCACCGCCATCCTGACCGCCGACCAGTGCAAGGACATCGCCACGATCTACGCCAAGGAGCCCCACCTGGAGCGCCTGAGCTGGAGCACATCGGTCGGCGTGAAACACGCGAGGTACGAGGCCGGAGACGTGCTCGATCTGCCGCAGGGCCGCGCCTGGCTGCGGCGGGTGGCGGAGTCGGGCGACGGGACCATCGAGTGGGAGCTCCAGGCCGAGGCCGCCAGTGCCTACACCGGCCAGGGTTTGCCCACCGCCAGCCCGCCGGTCCCATCCGGCGGTATCGCGCTCCCGGGCCCCACTCACCTGGCGCTGCTCGACCCGCCCGCGCTGACCGACGCCCATACCGGCGCCGGAATCGTGGTCGCCGCCTGCGGCTATCTCTCCGGCTGGAGCGGCTGCAACCTCTACGTCAGCGATGCGGAGGACGGCGAGAGCTACAGCCTGGTGGCCACCCTCACCGAGGCGGCGGTCATCGGCGTAGCCGAGACGGCGCTGCCCGACCATGCCGCCACGATGTGGGACCGCACCAACTCGGTGGTGGTGCGGCTGGTGGGACCCAACGGCGCGCTGTCCAGCGCCACCGAGGCACAGGTGCGCGCGGGCGGAAATGTCCTGCTGTGGGGCGATGAGGTGGTGGGCGTGGCCGACGTGACCTATCTAGGCTCTCGCCGCTATCAGCTCTCCACCCTGCTGCGCGGCCGGCGCGGCACCGAGTGGGCGACCAGCGGCCACGCCGCCGCGGAGACCGTAGTGCTGCTCGATTCCGCGACCCTACAGCGCATCGACCTGGATGTGAGCCGCATCGGGGCCGGCCGAAAATACAAGGCCGTGAGCTTCGGTAACGGCATCGCCGACGTGCAGCCCGTCAGCTTCACCGCTGCGGGCGTCTCGCTCGAGCCCTGGGCGCCGGTGATGATCCGCGGCAGCCGGGATGCCAGCGGCACCCTGACCGTCCGCTGGCAGCGCCGCGGCCGGTTCGTGCCACGGCCCTTCTGGCGGCCCGGGCTGAGCGACCTGCAGAGCTACGAGGTGGACATCATGAGCGGGTCCACCGTGCTGCGCACACTCACCAGCGCCACCGAGTCGGTGACCTATACCACCGCCCAGATGAGCACCGACGGCGTGACGCCCAACACGCCGGTCAGCGTCAGAGTCTATCAGCTGAGCACCGATGTCGGCCGCGGCTACGCCGGCAGCGCCACGATCTAGGGAGCGGAACATGACCACCGAATATCTGAAACTCACGGAGATGAGCTCGAATCCCCAGGAGCCTGATACCGTCGTCAATACCATCCTGCGCGAGATCGAGAGCCGCTTCCACGTCAAGAGCCGCACCAACGGCGGGCCGCCGGCGAGTCCGGCCAACGGGCACACCTACATCGTCGACAGCGTCACCGGGGCCTGGTCGTATTTCACGCTCGGCCAGATCGCCCGCTACTACTCGTCAACGTGGTACGCCGTCACCCCGGGCGAGGGCTGGAATGTCTGGTGCGACGACGAGGACGTGCTGCTGTCGCATGACGGCACCCGCTGGCGGGAGGCCCCGATCCGAATCGTGGCGATGCAGGATTTCAGCCAGGACCCGGGTACCACCACCGGCCTGACATTCGGCTACCGCGCTGGCCGGGTGCGCAACGACTCGGCGGTCACCGATGTGTCGGCCGGCACCGTCGCGCTCACGGCCAGCGGCACCAATTACGTCGAGCTGACCGGTGCCGGAACGGTGTTGGCCAATACCAGCGCATACACGTCCGGCCGCATCCCGCTTTATACCGTCGTCACCGATGGTAGCGGCATCACGTCTGTCACCGACCGGCGCACCTGGGTCTCGCTGGGCGGCGGAGCTGGTGGCGGCGGCAGCAGCCTGGGCGATTTCGACGAGGACAGCGGCACTACCACCGGCCTGACCTGGGGCTATCAGGCCGGGTCGATCCGTCTGCGCACCACCGTGACCAGTGTGTCGGCCGGCACCGTCGCGCTCACCGACAACAACACCAACTACGTCGAGATTGACTCCGGCGGCACCGTCACGGCCAACACCACCGGCTTCACCGCCGGGAAGATTCCGCTGCGCCAGGTGACCACCGTCAGCGGCAGCCAGACCGCCAGCACCGACCGGCGCGCCTGGATACCGTTCGTCGTCGAGGGGCCGGCAACAGGGACGGACAACGCCTGGCCGCGTCAGGACGGCGCCACCGGCCGGATTCTGCAGGACGGCAAGTGGGTCGAGGCCGACAGCGGCGACGTGACGGCCGGCGGCCACCTCGACATGAACGCCAAGGACCTCAAGCGGCCCATTCTGCGGCGCTGGATCGAGGGGCAGGGAACCGCCACGCTCACGACCGGGACCCTCACGCTCGACTGCACCAACGGGCCGAATTTCGCGGTCACGCTGAACCAGAACGTGACCACCGTCAGCATCACCAACCTGCCCAGTGGCACCGGCTGGATACCGCTGACCATCGAGCTCACCCAGGACGCCACCGGCGGCCGGACGGTCAGCGGATGGCCGTCCGGGACCAAATGGCCCGGCGGCAGCGCGCCGACAATCAGCGCCGCGGCCGCGGCTGTGGACGTGATCGCAGGCTACACTCGGGACGCGGCGACCACCTGGCGGCTGGGCCGCGCATTCGAGGACAGCAAGTAATGCGCTGGCGTCGTGACGAAAGGACTGGGCTGATCCTGCCGCGCGGCACGGATAGCCTGATCCATCACGGTTTGCAGCTCGCCGCCGGCGGAAGCGGCACCGTGATCTACGCCACTTGGGATGCGTCGGCCAAGGGCCCGAACATCACGCTGAGCGGCGGGGACCTCACGGCGACCAAAGGCGGAAGTTCAACATATGAATCTGTCCGCGCGACCAAAGGCAAGCTGTCGGGGAAGTGGTATTGGGAAGTCACGGTCATCAGCGGCAACACATCGCCTTATATCGTGATCGGTATCGGCACCGCATCGCTGCCGACGGCGGCCGCACCCGGTTCGACGGCCACCTCCTACTCATACACGGAAGGTGGGGGGTACAAATATAACAACGGCAGCACGACTGCTTATGGCGCAACCTATGCGACTGGCGACGTGATCCAGGTGGCGCTGGACATGACCGCCGGGAAAATCTGGTGGGGTAAGAACGGCACCTGGCAGGCGTCTGGCGATCCGGCTGCGGGCACGGGGGCAGCATTCACGGGCCTCGCGGGCACCCAGTATCCCGCCGTCGGCCTCTATCGACCGCCTACAGACCCTAGTGCCGTCACCGCGAATTTCGGCGCGTCCGCATTCTCCTACAGCGTCCCGAGTGGCTTCAACGCGGGGGTATATTGACGCGGCGGACCATCCGCCACAGCGCCAGCAGCCGCAGCACCGGCCGCGGCGTCGGCGTGCGCCCCTGCCACCACCATGCCTGAATAAAGTGACCCGTTTCGGACGACAATGTAGCCCAGCCTCGCCCACCCTGCCACAAACAGCAGGGAAGGGACCATGCCTGAACGCCTCGCTCCCCACGTCATCGCGTTCTTCTACGCCCTGGCGGCCATCACCGGCGGGTTGGGTGGCTGCGCCGCGGCCATCCAGCATTCGCTGATCACCCGTAAGTCACTGCGCGTCGGGTTCATCTCGGCCTACGTGGTGCTCGGCATCTTCTCGGCCGGCATCGTGCTCTCCGCCGCGCTCATCGCCGGCATGCATGTCACCGAGCCCCACATCATCGGCGGCGGCCTGCTCACCGGCTTCGCCATCTCCACGATGATGGCCACCGGCAACCTGGCGGCCGTCGTCACGCTGCGCCGCCTGGGTTGGGAGGCGGCCATCACCATCCGCCGCAGCGACGAGGACCGCCGCCACCATGAGGGCGAGGAGGGCCGCACCTGATGGCCAGCCGCCGCCTCGATGACCTGCAGCCCTACGTCGCCGAGATGGCCCGGGAGCTCGTGCGCCTGGCCGATGGGGCGGGGCTGGACCTGCTGATCTACTGCACCCTGCGCAGCGCCGAGGAACAGGCGCGGCTCTTCCGGCGCGGGAGAGCCCTGCGCGAGATCGAGCGCAAGGCCCGGGAGATGGAGGCGCTCGGCCGGTCGGACTTCGCGCGCCTGCTGATGGACGTCGGCCCTCAGTACGGGCCGGGGCCGGTCACATGGGCCGGGCCCGGACAGAGCCTTCACCAGTATGGCGTGGCCCTGGACGCTGTCCCGCTGCGGGACGGCAAGCCGGTCTGGGCGACAGCCGGAGCGGACGGGCGTCCAGACTGGGGACGCCCTGGTGTCGACGGTGAGTTGTGGGACCGCTACGGCGCGCTCGGCGAGCGGGTAGGGTTCGAGTGGTCCGGCCGCTGGAGCCCGCACCACCGGGAGTATCCCCACCTACAGGCGGCCGGTGTCGACTGGCGCGACCTGATCCGGCAGGGGCACAGCGCATGAAGAGTCTATTCGACGAGCTGCTGGTGGCCTGGGCCGCGGGCGTCATCACCTGGGCCGTGGTGCGGACCTTCAGCGCCACCCCCCCGGACATCCCCGGCACCGGCGGCACCGTGGCCGCCCTCGGGGCGGTCATCGGCCTGCTGGGGACGGCCATCGCCCTCTACCGATGGGTCAACCGGCGCCGCGACGATCCAGACGAGGGCAAGCCGTGAACATCCTGTTTGGCCTGCTCGCCAAGGTAGCCCCCAGGTTTGCCCTGCGGGCCGTGGGCTGGTTCACGGGCGGCAGTGGCCAGGCGGTACTGATCACCGCCGTCGTCGGCCTGGTGGCCACCCTGCTGGTGGCTGGCGTGCAGCAGGCCCGGGTGTGGCACGCCCAGGCCGACGCCGCCGAGGCGGACGCCGAGCGCGCCGAGTGGCAGCGCAAGGCCGAGGCCGCAGCGGCGGACCTGGCCGCGCTGGAGGCGCATGTAGGGCGGCAGAACGAGGGGATCCGGCAGGTGGAGCAGCGCGGGCGCGAGGCCGGTCAGGCCGCCGCCGAAGTCCTCCGCCGATCAGCGGAACGCCGGCGCGAGACGGGAACCCCCAGCGGACACGAGGAGATGCAGGCATGGGCGGAATCGCTGCCTGGTCAGCGCTACTGATTGCCGCGCTGCTCGCGGGCTGCGCACAGGCGCCGGAACGGGTGCGCACCGTGGAGGTGCTGGTCCCCACGGTGCCGGAGATCCAGTACCTGCCCGAGGCGCTGCGCGAGCCCTACCAGGTGCAGGCGCCGCCCCCGCGGGCCTTCGTCGCGCCGGCCGACCCGGACGCAAAGTCCGCCCTCACGTCGGAGGGCGAGGCCTGGATCCACGGCCTGGTGACGGACCTCCTGGAGCGGGTGAGAGCCTACGAGAAGGCGCTGGATCGGCTGATGCGGCCGCCCTGAACCGCAACACCACCAGACAGCGAATAAAGAGGGGCGACCGCGCCATGCGCCAACATGGCGCGGCCCCCGAAGCAGTGGCAGGCACTGCAACAGGCAAGGCCCCCCACCCCGTCGACGAGGTAGGTGGAGCCTAGCACAGCGAAAGCCGATTGCAGAGACCGCCGGAAACCACTGCCATGTCCTATCCGTTCATCCCCTGGCTGGGTGGCAAGCGCCGCCTGGCCAAGCAGATCCTTCCCATGTTCCCCGACCACCAGTGCTACGTCGAGCCGTTCGCCGGCGCGGCGGCGTTGTTCTTCATGAAGGAGCCCTCGAAGGTGGAGGTGCTCAACGACGTCAACGGCGACATCGTGAACCTCTACCGCGTGGTCCAGCACCACCTGGAGGAGTTCATCCGCCAGTTCAAGTGGGCCTTGGTCAGCCGGCAGATGTTCAAGTGGCTCCGGGATGTTCCACCGGAGACCCTGACCGACATCCAGCGGGCCGCGCGCTTCTACTACCTGCAGAAGACCTGCTTCGGCGCCCGGCCAACAGGGCGCACTTTCGGCACCGCACCCAGCGCACCGCCGAAGCTGAACCTCCTACGGGTGGAGGAGGAACTCTCCGGGGCACACATCCGCCTCGCCCGTGCCTACATCGAGAGCGAGGACTGGCACGCCTGCATGCGGCGCTACGACCGCCCGCACACGCTGTTCTACATGGACCCGCCCTACTGGAAAACCGAAGGGTACGGAGTGCCGTTCGGGCTCGAGGAGTACGGCCGGATGGCCACGGCCATGCGGGAGCTGAAGGGCCGCGCCATCGTCAGCGTGAACGATATCCCGGAAATGCGGGAGGCCTTCGCCGGGTTTTCAATGCGGGAGGTCAGTCTGCGGCACACCGTTGGCGGGAGCCGATGCACCGTGGAGCGGGGGGAGTTAATTGTCTGCAGCTGGTAGGCCGTTAACTACGGTTCGCATGTTCTTGGCAGAGGATCTGGTTGAGAGTGGCATAAATGTCTTCCAGTTCATGCCTGTCTCTCTGGGCTATCGTTCCGGGCATTGTTTTTTCTGCGTATGAAGTCCGACTGGGCGCCCAATCTCCCCGGTACTTCGGCGCGGGATATCTCCCCTTCCATTGCACAATGGTGGACAATGCATCGAGCAGTTCTTTCTTTTTCTCGTCGAATGAGATGCCACATTCAGAGATATAACCTTTAATATTATGATTATATTTTTTGTTTTTTGACAGGCACTTTGGGTCTCTCCCTACCAGAATTCCTTTTGCCAAGACCTCAACCGCGAGCCCTAACAGAAAATAATATACATTACACATCTCAATATCGACGCTAGTCGTGCCGGCCAACCTTTCCTCTTCATGGAAACCATCCGGGTCATTGAGGAATCGCTGCACCTCCTTTTCGTATATCTCCCAGATGAGATCTGCCCCACGCTTCAAACGCCTGGCCTGCAGCCACCAATAGAACGGGTCCTCTCCCCGCTTGTCGAACTGCTCATCCCACCAATCGTCTGACATCGCCCGTTCCTGTTACGGCCACTGCAGCCCCGAGACATCGAACTCGAACACCCGGTTCCCCTGCTGGAAGAACTGAACCTCGACCGCCACCTTGTCCACTTTCTTGGTGTTGGCGACGAAGCGGTCATGGTTCCGGATGAAGAGGGTGGTGGGGTCGAAGTCTGCAGGTTCTGCCGCGCTGTATTTGACCGGCTTCCCTTCCCCAAACCGGACCGTCAGTTCGCAGCCGTCGTACTCGCACAGCAGCTGCCCGTTCTCTACGGACAGGATTACATCCTTCCCGTATTCAGGATGTTTCCTGAGCAGCAAGGTCGCCCGCTGGGCCCCTTGATACGGGAACTTCAGGTTGATTTCGTTGAGTGACTTCACCACGGCGCTTTTGATTGTGCCGCGCCCCATCTTGTCCTCACGGTCGAAGTAGCTCCACTTCAGGCCCAGGCGCCGCTGCTCGGCCTCCTGGCGGGCCTTTGCCTCCGCCTCGCGCTGCTTGACTATCTCCGCCCGCTGCTCCGGCGTCATGGCCTGAAATCGCCGCTGCTCCTCCTGCTGTTGTGCACGCTCCTCGGCGACCCGGGCCTTGCGATCCTTCTCCTCCATGTAACCGCCGAACGCGATGAGCACGATCAGCGCAAGCAACATCAGACCAAGAAGCCCGCCACATCCGATTCGTCCCTTCTGCCTGGCCATTCAGGGCCTCCCTTTAGTCGTCCAGCAGCAGCACCTTCAAATCCAGATTCTCCACCGGCTTGCCGTTGATCGTCATAGCATCCGGCTTCGACTTGTAGGCCGGTGTCGGGTCCTCCCCCAACAGGGTGGCGGGGTCGACGGGATAGTTGCAGTTTGCGGTCATCCGCAGCACGGCGCCCATGCGGTTCTGGGCGTCGAACTTGAGATAGATGGATTTATGGTCCTCCAAGGCGTAGACGTCGCGTTCGATGATGTCGAGGGAGGAGGGGGAGACCAGGGAGTCCTCGAGCAGCGCCTCGCACTGCTTCAGGTGGGGGTCGCCGATGTTCTCGAACCACGCTATCAGGTCGAGCGCCTGCATCGGGTTCGACCGGGCCCAGACCACGAGCCCGCCGAAGAGAAGCCCAACCACGAGGATGCCAATCAGCAGCTTTTTCATCGAGCCTCCCTGCTTCGAGAATTGAGGGTCAGACAGCCAGCTTCACCACCGACAGGACCTGCTCGTAGGGGACCGCATCGTCCCCCTTGTCCATCATGGAACGGTGCAGGTAGCGCACCGTCTCGGAAAACTTCTCCTCGCCCAGCTCGGCCCCAAGCTCGCTCAGCGCCCGGTGCACCTGCCCAGCAACCCGATAAACGGGGTCGGCGCTCGTCTCCAGGCTGTAGATGGCGCCAGGTTCACCAACCATGGCGTCCGTCTGGAATGGGCTGCCCCAGCCATTGAGGATGTAGTCGAGCGAAATACCGTGCTTGCGGCTGTAGGTGAAAAGCACCTGCCACGGGACGCTGTTCCGCTCCTTCCAGCTCGCGATCAGTCGCTTGCTGACCACCAGCGGGTTAGCAAGGTCTGAGTCGTTCTCAACGCCCTCGATCTCTTTCAACCGGTCGAGGACCTCCCGAATCAGGCCGACAACCTCATTCATTGGTGTTGACACCGCATATTGTGGGTGCTATACATACACATAACTTGGGCATCCGACACAGGTTGTGGTGGTCATGACGGTGAACAAACACATTGATTCTACGACAGAAACCGAAGCCGTGCGCCTGCTTCGTTATTACGGATATTCCGTCCGCCAGGTAAGCCAGCACCTCGGCTCCGACCCGACCATCGCCTACAAGGCCCTCGACCGGGAGCGCTGCCACCGGATGCTGCACGGCAACCTGCTGAAGATCCGCAGAGTGGTGGAGGGGATGCTGGCCAGCCGCGGCTGGCGCGGCAAGCCCGCCGAGCTCTGGACCGAGTACGACGACTCCACCCGCAAAGCCGCCTGAGCCAGGGAGGGCCTCACAATGAAGCTGCTGGGCTACATCCGCGTTTCCACCGAGGAGCAGGCCGACCGCGGCCGGAGCCTCCCCATCCAGGACCTGGGCCTGCACCGCTACTGCGACCTGTACGGGCACGACCTGGCGGACGTCATCGTCGACGACGGCGTCTCCGCGGGTATCCCGCTGGAGAAGCGGCCCGGCGGCCGTGAGCTGCTGGAGCGGCTGCGGGACGGCGAGGCCGAAGGGTTCGTCGCTATCGACCTGGAACGCGTCTTCCGCCTGACGGTGGACGGGCTGCAGGTGGCCGCCGAGTTCGACCGGCGCGGCTGGGTGATGGCGTTCGTCGACGACAAGGTGGACACCTCCGACCCGGACGGCATGTTCATCCTGACCATCAAGCTGGCCGCCTGCCAGCGCGACCGCGACAAGATCCGCCAGCGCGCCGTGCGCATATTCAGGGGGCTGCGCGACCAGTCCATGGCCTGGGGGCCGACGCCCTACGGTTGCGTCCGCCAGGGCGAGCGCCTGTTCCGCGACCCCGAGACCTGGGGTGTGCGGGAGGAGATCCTGCGCCTGCGTGAGCATAGTGGACTCTCCCTCCGGGCCATCTGCACCGAGCTCCAGTCCCGCCGCATCCCGGCCCCGTCCGGCGGGCGGCTGTGGCACGTCAGCACGCTGCGCGGGCTGATCGATTCCCACCCTGATCTGGAGCATATCCCGTTTCTGGCCGACGACAATGAGACGCCGGTCTCGACCGTGAGGGCCGTGTCATGAAGCGCGAGACCCGTTCCGAGACCATCACCCGCCACGTGCAGGCCTACCTGCGCGCCACCGCCACCAGCTGGCCGACCCTGGCCGCCGATGTATCCGAGCAGTACGCCGCGCGCGTCGCCCAGAGGAAGCGAGCCGTCCATTTCCACGAGGGCGGCGACGCCTACAAGGACATGCGGGCCAACGCCCAGCTCCTGAAGCGGTTCATGGAGGGGGAGGCGCGGCTGCCGGTGGACCTCGAGGAGGCCATTGCTTACGCGCTGCCGGAGCCCCACCGCCGCGAGCTGGTGGCCGACCTCGCCGCCCGCTACGGCCTGCTCCATGTGGCTGCGCCCGACGCGGACCGCGCCCAGCAGGTGCAGGACGCCGGGGAGTGGCTGCGGGAAGTGGGGGAGGCCACCGAGGCCCTGGGCGCGCTGCTCGGCGATTGCCGCATCGACGGGGCGGACAGCGCCGCGGACCTCGCACGGGCCCGGGCCGAACTGCACGACGTCATCGGCAAGGCCACCGGCCTGGTGGCAGCCATCGACCAGGCGCTGGCCGAGCAGGCCGTCCAGCGCGGCGTGCGGGTGGTGAAGTGATGGCCGCCCGTGCTGAATCAACCCGCGCCACCGCCCGCATCGAGGCGGTGCGCAACCACCTCTCCAGGCGCACCGGGGTCCACATCAGCCGCATCGAGGTGCGGCAGGGACACTGGTGGGCCGAAGCGCCGGGCCTGGGCTGGTTCAAGACCAGCCAGCTCTACCGGCGCGACTGGGGCGCCCTCCCGGGGGCAAAAGAAAACCCGGCCTGAGAGCCGGGCTTAACAAGGCCCACAAGGGCCGTATCGACACGAGGATTTTACTCATGGCTGACATCCATCACAACAGGCTGGGGGCGATGGTCCGGCTGTGCCGGCCGCTCTCGGACCTGGAGCAGCGCGCCTGGCGCCGCTGGCATCGGGGCATGACCGTCATGGACGTGCTGGCGCACCGCGTCGCCAACCGCACCCGCTTCCCCGTGGTGAACGGGGGGAGGGCGCCGGCATGAACGCGACCATCCGGACACTGCAGCAGATGAACCCCGATTCCAGTGCCGACCGTTTCCTCGACGCCTGGAAGCGTGGCGTGAAGCTGGCTGGACAATACCTGTTTACCTGCGCCCGCGGCTATGATCCCGCGCCGTCCGTTGACGCCGCCACCTCCAAGTGGCAGCTGATCCCCAACATGCAGGCCGTGGAGGGCTACGCCCGCATGCCCGTCTCCGACGGCGAGCGGATGTTCCTGCTGGAGATGGTCTCCTTCTACAACGACGACGACGCAGCGGAGCTCAAGCGCAAGCTGCGCCTGCGGCGCTCCACCGTCGGCACACTGGCCATCCGCCTCGACCAGGACCGCCGCAACGTCCTGGCCGACCTGCTGGCCAATTACGGGGGGTGGTGACCATGTATGCATTCCCCCAGATGCATGGACCTCACAATGGCATGTTTCTGCGCGATTACATCGCTGCTCATGCTCCGGCAGAACCCTTGTGGGATTTCGATATCACTGGACACTTATCTCCGCCGCCAGAGGAGCCGCCGCGCGATCCCCGTGAGCTGTGTGGCGACCTGACAACGGAGCTGGTTGCTCTCGCCGCCAACTGGGTGAAAGACCCCTGTTACGACATGGACGAGCCATCGCTCAAGCCGTACGAGAATGCCTGGAACGCCTTCTGGGCGGTGCGCAGGGAGTACACGCAGCAGGCGAGGATCGTGAAGCGAGCCATATGGCCCTGGATTTGGGCCGACGCCGTGCTCGCTGTCCGCGATATCGGCGCCAAGGAGGCGGCCCATGGCTGACATCCTCGCCTTCACCCCCCGCAGCGTCACGCCGGCGGGCGATCTGGAAGTGCTGGCGGTCCGCTTCCTCGGGCACCTGTCGGCCCGGAGCTACGCGGCCAACACCCTGCAGGCCTACCGGCGCGACCTGGAGCGGCTGGTGGGCTTCCTCGCCGGGCTGGACATCCGCCTGGTGCAGTCGGTCGCGCCCCAGCACATCGACCGCTGGCTCGAGGCCCTCGTCCACGGCGAGGGGCTGAGCCCGCGCACGGCGGCCCGGGCGCTGGAGGCGGCCAAGGGGCTGTTCCGCTTCGCTGTGCGCCGCGACTGGCTCACCGAGCAGGCCAACCCCATGCGGCACGTGGAGCCGCCCCGCTGGCACGCCCGCAAGGTGGTGGCGCCGGAGGAGGGCACCCTGCTGCGGGTCATCGACGGGATCCCGGCCGACACCCGCCTCGGGCTGCGCGACCGGGCCCTGTTCCGGCTGATGTACGCCGCCGGTCTCCGGGTCACTGCCATCGCCAGTCTCGACCTCTACGACCCGGACCGGCCGCCGCGCTTCACCGTGCTGCCCTCTGGCCGGGTGACCTACCTGAACAAGGGCGGGGCGGAGAAGGAGACCGTGGCCGACGAGACGGCCATGGAGCGGCTGGCGGAGTGGCTGCCCGTGCGCCACGCCTTCGAGCGGCAGGACTCGCCGCCGGCGCTGTTCCTCTCCTCCCGCGGCGGGCGCCTGACCCGGGCCGGTATCCACCAGCGCCTGCGGGAGTACGGCGAGCGGGCCGGAGTTCCGGGCCTGCACTGCCACCTGCTCCGCCACCGCCGCATCGGCGAGGTGATGGACCGCGCCGGCCTGCCGCTGGCGCACTACCTGAGCGGGCACAGCCGCACGTCCACCACGGCGGACACCTACGGCCAGCAGAGCCAGGAGCGGCTCCGCATGCGCCTGCTCCGGGAGTGCCCGGTGGGGGGTGCGCGCCATGCTTAAGCTCAGCCGCACCACCGGCCAGGCCGTCCACATCGGCGGCGACCTCATCTGCACCCTGGAGACGCTCTGGTCGGGCAGCGCCAAGCTGCGCTTCGACGCGCCGCGCACCGACCGGCGGGCGGTCTCCATCATCCCGCTCAACGGCTTCGTGCAGCTCGGCGTCGTCACCGTCCACCTGCTGGATATCAACCGCGGGCAGGCGCGCCTCGGTTTCGAGGCGCCCGCCGACGTGCACATTCTCCGCGAGGAGCTGGTGCCCGGGAACCGGCCGCGGGGCCGGGGGAGGGCGGTAGCATGAAGATCACCCTTGACGCGAAGGCCCTGGACGCCGCCCTCGGCGACGCCCTGGCCGCCAAGAACTCGCCCAGCATCAGGCGAAGCACGACGCCGAGGCCGCTGCCTGATGGCCCGCCAGACACCCCTGACCGAGCGCGTGCTGAAAAGCCACGGCAGGCCCCTGCGCGCGGTGCTGGAGGAGCTGACGGGCAGGGGATACAGCGCCTACGGCATCGCGGCCATGCTCTCCTGCGACCCCGGAGTCATCTACCGGTACGCGCGTCGCTACAACATTACCTTGCCGTCGCGGATGCGCACCCCGCCGCCGCAGAACCGGCCGCACGATGTGGAGGACGACGACGGCCCCCGCCTGGTCCAGGTCGAGCGGCGCCGCACTCCCATCCCCGACATGGGGCCCTTCAACCTGCTGCGGAGGCCCTGGCATGAAGCCGCGTAAGCCTCGCCAGTGCAGCCTCTGCGGCCGCTTCTCCGCACCAGGGACGAAGGAGTGCCCCTACTGCGGCACCCGCCTCGTTCGCCCGCGCTTTGTCATGAACAAGTCGCGGATCGCCAAGGTTCACACCATCGCCGCCCGCAAGGGCCTCATCGACCGCAAGACCGGCGACGACGAACTCTACCGCCTCCACCTCGGGGCCGTCGGCGTCTCCAGTTCCAAGCAGATGAAGCGCGGACACTACCGGGCGTTCCTCGAACGCATGCAGAAGCTGCCGGACATCCGGCCGGGGAGGGGGGCGCAATGTTGACCATTCTGAATCTGGGAGGTGGTGTCCAGTCGAGCACCATGGCGATGATGGCGACACACGGCGAAATCGACATGCCGGATAGGGCTGTTTTCGCAGACACTCACGCAGAACCGGCCAGCGTATACAGGTGGCTGGAGTGGCTGGTGCCGAAGTTGCCGCTCCCAGTGGATGTGGTTTCCGCTGGGGATCTTAGGGCCGAGGTGTTGGACGCCGCAGCCAACAAAGGTAACTCGTGGGGGCGCCCGCCGTTCTTCGTGCGGGGCGTGAATGGCAGCGAGGCCATGCTCTCTCGGCAATGCACATCTGACTACAAGATTGACCCCATCCGCCGGTACTTGCGGAAGAGACTTGGGCTGAAGCCACGCCAACGTGCGCCCAAAGAGCCTGTGGTTGAGCAGTGGGTCGGCATTTCTACGGATGAAGTCCGCCGTGCAAAGCTCGCCAGGGAGCCTTGGATCAGCACTCGATTCCCGCTCATCGAACAGCGCATGACGAGGAACGACTGCATTGCCTGGATGACGCGGCACGGATACCCGACCCCGCCACGTAGCGCCTGCGTATTCTGCCCGTACCACACCAACAACGAGTGGCTCCAGTTGCGAGATAACGACCCAGAGGCCTTTGCCGAAGCCCTACGCGTGGACACGGCAATCCGGGGGGGGGGATGCATGGGGTGCATGCAGAAGCGGTCTTCGTTCACCGCAGTCTCCGCCCCCTGCAGGAAGCACTGTCGACGCCGGATGACTTGGAGCAAGGGAAGCTATGGCTGAGCGAGTGCACCGGGGGGTGCGGGACATGAGGCAGGGCAGGATGGACCTCGGACACGAACTCGTCGTGGACCTCTTCGCCGGCGGAGGCGGCGCCTCCACCGGCATCGACGCCCGGCGCCCGGCCGGCACGGTGACCACCCAGGACCACCACGCCCTCTGCGCGGCCCACCTGCTGAACCTCAAGGGCAGAGACCGCCGCCACCGTCCGCTGGACACCCCGGCGCCGACCATCACCGCCGGCGGCAACCACGCGGCGCTCGTGGCCGCCCTGATGGCGCCGTACTACGGCAGCGGGTCCGGTACCACCGGACGCGACCTGCGCGATCCGGCGCCGACGGTGACCGCCCGCGACCGTCTGCAGCTGGTGACCGTCATCATCGACCAGGGCCCGGACGGCAGGCGCCTTAGCAAGGCCGCCCAGGTGCGCGGGTGCGGCAACAGCGTCTGTCCGCCTTTGGCGCAGGCCCTCGTCGCGGCGAACTTCGCCCACGAGGCGGCATGGACCCAGGACGAGGTGGCGTGAATGAACGGAATCTGGTGGCCTGAACCCATCTACAAGGCCCTCCCGTGGGGCTACCTCGCCGCGGGCGGGTGGTGCGAATACGCCCTCGCCAGCCCGCTCGCCCACATCCCCGCCGCCGCCTTCGCCCTGGCCGGCGGACTGGTGCTGATGATGCGGAGTAAGGGGTGAGCGCAGACAGCGCGGTCAAATTCAAGGTGCTTGATGCCTGCTGTGGCACTCGGATGATGTGGTTCGACCGTCAGCACCAGGGTGCTGTGTTCGGTGACAAGCGCAGCGAGACGATCACCGTTACCGACCGGAGTCACGGGCGAGAGAATGGCACCAGGACGCTGCACATTGAGCCTGACGTGCTGATGGACTTCAGGGATATTCCGTACCCTGACAACACCTTCCGGTTGGTGGCGTTCGACCCGCCGCACTTGGAGCGGGCCGGGCCGAAAAGCTGGATGGCCACGAAGTACGGAAAGCTCTCCGACAACTGGCGGGAGGATCTGCGCCGGGGCTTTGCCGAGTGCTTCCGGGTACTGGAGCCTGAGGGTGTGCTGGTGTTCAAGTGGAACGAAACCCACGTCAAGCTGCGCGAGGTGCTGGCGCTGACTCCGGAGCGTCCGCTTTTCGGGCAGGTTTCCGGGCGCGGCGGGCTCACGCACTGGCTGGTGTTTATGAAGGAGTCATAGATGGCTTTAGGGAGCATGAAAATGGAAATTCCTTACGTGTTGAAGAAGAACGGCATGTATTACGCCCACAACAGCGCCGGGTACGTGCACCGAGTTTTGATGGCCGAACTGTACACAGAGGAATACGCCAAGAGTCACGCCAGCCGCAGTGATGATGTGCAGGCGATACCTATTACCGACCTGATCAATGGGCCTGACGAGGTTCAGGATTACATCGACCGCTTGGAAGTGATGCGCGATGTGATGAGGGCGCAAGGAACTGACTAAAATTGATGACCGATTCAACGCCCCAACTTGGCATGCTCCCGTTTCAGCATCTGGATATCCACGGCCAGGTAGCGCGCCGTGGTGGACAGGCTGGCGTGGCCGAGCAGCTCCTGCACGGCCCGCAGGTCGCACCCGCGCTCGAGCAGGTGGGTGGCCATCGCCGCTCGCAGCAGATGGGGATACTGGCCGGACCAGGGCTTCTGGCGGGCCACCCGGCGGACGCTTTCGTAGCCACGGGCCAGGCCCATAGCCTCCCGGGCGTAGCGGTTGACGATCTCCCACACGCTGCGCCCGGACCGGAATGGCTTGCCGCGGTGGGTGCAGAACAGCACCGCCGACTTCCCGGGCAGCGTTGCCCGGCGGAGCATCACCCAGCTATCGAGGAGCCCGAGCATCTGCTCGGAGATGGGCAGGATCCGGTCCACCCGGCCTTTGCCGGCGTCCACCCTGACCGTGCGGTCATCGGACACGCTGCCCAGCTCCAGGCGCACCACCTCGGAGGCACGGAGCCCGGTTTCGTACACCAGGCGGAGGATTACATGGTCCCTGAAACCGATCAGGGTCTGCAGGTCCGGCGCGGAGAGCAGGGCGCCAACCTGGTACTCATTGAGCACCCGCACCAGCCGCCGGGGCGCCCGGGTGCTGTGTGGGATGAACGTGGCGGGGTCAGTCTCCGACAGGTCCATGAAGTGGGCCCAGCGGTAGAAGGCACGCAGCGCCGACATCTCTGCATTGAAGGTGGCCACGCCGACCGAGCGCCGGCGTGCGCGGATCCAGTCGTCGCGTGATGAACCGGATGGCGCGAGCAGATCACCAACAGCAGCGGCCCACCGGCGCAACGTGGCGAGGTACACCCGCCGCGTCGTCGCCGAACGGCCACCGACGAGCAGGTACTGGTCGAACCGGTAGAGCAGGTCGCCGACACGACCATAAGTGCGTTTTAACGCGGGTTCCGTCATTCCGAGCAGCCATGCAATCGCGCCTAAGCGCTTCTTCCACAAAGGAATCAGTCATGACCGCTTCAGCATTTAACATAATCTATATTATGCGAACTTTCAGATGGGGCTCTCATGAGCTGTCCTTGGCCGGTTTCGTGGCGTCCGTCCACCACAGGCGCCTCCGCCCCGCTTCAGTTGCCTGCAGGATTGCGCGCGGCAACCCGGCATCATGCGTCAAGCAATCCACCTCCACCGCACTAGCGCTGCCGCCCCTCGCGTCCGCGGCGATGCCGGTAGCCGCGCTGGCGCTCCAGTTGCGACTCGAGCGCCGCCCCCAGTTCCTCTTCCGTAATCTGCTGGTCGCCATTGGCGTCCACTTCTTCGAAGTCGAGCGGGCGCGGACAAAGGAACCGCCCGGCCTCGTGTCGCTCCTGCATCCGTCCCAGCAGTGCGGCGTACTCATCGCGGCTCAGGACGCCGTCCTGGTCCCGGTCGTGGACGGAAAAGGGTCTGGTTACCGGCTCCTCCGCGGCGACGCCGGTCACGACGAAAGCCGCCAGCAGACAGGGAAGCAGCCGGATCCCGTACCGAAACGGCCATGTTTTATTATGTATATTCATTGTGTTGCATAACATTTCAAGAATACTTCTCAGACAAGGTGCCGTCCTGTTCCACGCTCATGGCGGTGTTGCGGCCCGGTCGGACAGGTAGGCTTCCAGGTCCTGCAATTCCCCATCCGTGAAACTGAAGCGCCGGTGGGCGCGGATTCCGCTCGAGCGCAGGCGCTCGACCAACTCTTCGGGCGCGAGGCCGAACTGCGCCGGGTCCACCGGGTGGCAGTAGACGCAGTTGCCCTGGTAGAGGGCCTCTCCCCGGCCGGACGCGTCGGCTCGCTCCAGGGCTATCGCCTCGAGCGGCCGGTAGAAGCCATCCCGGTCCCAGAAACCGGACTCCGAGCAGCCGATGCAGGGATGCCCGGCCTGGATCGGGAAGCTGACACCCCCGTTCCACTTGTGCGAGGCGCAGGCGTTGCGGGTGACCGGTCCCCGGCATCCCAGCTCGTACAGGCACCAGCCCTGGCGGGCGCCTTCGTCGTCGAACCGCCGTGCGAAGAGGCCCTGCTGGTAGAAGTGGTAGCGGCTGCAGCGTTCATGGACCGTTCCGCCGTAGAAGGCCCGTGGCCGGCCCGCTTCGTCGCTGTCGGGAAATCGCCCGAACGCCAGGTAGTGGGCCAGCGTTCCGCTCAGCACCACGGGCAGCGGCGGGCAGCCGGGGAGATTCACCAGTGGCCTGGTCGCCACCAGCCCCGCCTCCATCAGCGCCCCGACCCCCATGGCGCCCGTGGGATTGGGTGCCGCGGCCGGCAGGCCACCGTCGGTGGCGCAGCCGCCCACGGCGATGACCGCGGCGGCATCCGCGGCGAATTCCCGCAGCTGGTCCAGGTGGCTCTTCCCCGCCGTGGTGGCGCAGGCGCCGCCCAGGGCGGTCGGAATGGAGCCCTCCACCACCAGCAGGTAGCCGCCCTTCTCCCGCTCCCGGGCTTCGTCACGGGCCGCTTCCGCCCGCGTGCCCGCCGCCGCCTGGAGCAGGTGGTGGTACTCCAGGGAGATGAAGACGAACAGCAGCCGCTCGAGGGTGGGAGCCTCGGCGCGGGTCAGGGATTCGCTGCAGCCGGTGCACTCCTGGAACGAGAGCCAGATGACGGGCAACCGGCGACGGTCATCGAGCGCATCAATCATCTCCGCGGCGGCGGACGCCGGCAATGCCAGGCTGGAGGCCGTCACCGCGGCCCACTTGAGAAAGGCGCGCCTTGAGAGCCCCCGCGCGAGGGTCGGTGACGAAATCGTTTCCGGGGCATCGACATGCAGCCGCCCGGTCCACAGACAGGTTGTCAAATAGATCTCCTCCGTATTGCCAGAGCTTGACAGTCGGGAAGACATCGTTTAAAAAGCAATTAATCACTCACATTTGAGCTTTCTTAAAGTATGGGCAAGCCAACCGAGGAACGCAAAGCCGAGATTGTCCAGGGCGCACTTGAACTGGCGGCGGAGCACGGCGTGAAGAAGGTGACCACCCAGGCCATCGCCGATCGGGTGGGGATTGCCCAGCCGACCATCTTCCGTCACTTCAAGAGCCGCGATGCCATTTTCGGCGCCGCCATCAACTTGGTGGCCGACGGACTCTTCGCCGCCCTGGACGGCCTGTTCACGGCGAAGGCGCCGGCCGATGAGCGATTGCAGCAGATCATCACCCGGCAACTGGCCTTCGTCTCCCGCCAGCGCGGCGTGCCGCGTCTTATCTTCTCGGACCGCCTACACTCGGAGTCGCCCAAGCTCAAGGCCGTGGTGCGGAAGGTCATGGATCGCTACACCACACGAATGTCCGCCCTCCTCGCCGAGGGCATCGAGAGCGGCCGCTTCCGTCCCGACCTGGATACCGATGCCGCCGCCCGCTACATCATCGCCCTCATCCAGGGTCTCATCGCCCGCTGGTCCATCTTCGACTTCGAGTTCCCGCTGGATGCCGAGGCGGAGCCGCTCTGGCAGTTCCTCTGGCCCCTGCTGGCGCCGGAGGGCTGAGTATATTTTTTTGCCCCGAATGTGAGCAATTAATTGCTTTTAATCGCCTGGAGACCTGAATGGCCACACGACATCGCGCCTTTCGCACCGCTGCCCCGAGCCGGGTTGCGCTTGGTTTGCTGCTTCTGCTCCAGGGCGTGCCGGCGCTCGCGGGACCTAACCTGCAGGCGGTGATGAAGACCCTCGGGGATGACCTCTGCCGGGCGAGCGGGGCTCTGGTGCAGGAGGACTACCCCACCCTGGCCGAGGCAGCACGGGCCATCGCCGATCATCCCCGTCCGGGCATGAGCGAGCGGCTGAAGATTCTCGCGGGCCTGGGGACGGATGCCGAGCGCTTCAGGAGTGCCGACAGCGCCGTCCAAGATGCCGCAACGAGCCTCGCCGAGGCGGCGGAGAGAGAGGACGCACTGGCGGCGGCCGCGCACTACAGCCTGCTCGTGGAACAGTGCGTCGACTGTCACGCCGGTTTCCGCCAACGCGTCCGCGCCCTCCTCCACCCGTGATGCACCCATGGACACCGTGTCCCGTTTGCGCCAGGTGCACCGTTCCCGGGCGCCTGGCTTGAAGGGCCCTCTCAACACGGAGGGCAGCGCAGTCCCGACTGCGTGATTGCAGCCATCAGCATCGAAACCGTTTTCCCAAGGAGTGAAACCGATGAAAAAGTTGCTTGGATTTTCCGTAGCCGTGGCCCTGGCGGCGCCCTTGGCCGCCACCGCGAACCCCACTGTCTACGGGCGGGTGAATGTCAACCTCGTGCAGGAGGACATGGATACGGGGGACAGCGAATCCTGGGACGTGGAAAACAACAGTTCCCGAATCGGCGTGAAGGGTTCCGAGGACCTCGGCAACAGTATGACTGCCATTTACCAACTTGAGTTCGGCGTCGATGCATCCGACTCGGGCAACCTGGACGGAAGACTGGCCTACGCGGGCATCTCCGGCCAGTTCGGCACGGTGGCCATGGGCCGGCAGTGGACCCCCTACTACGGCAGCGTGGCGAAGACCGACATCATGCAGATCGACACGATGGACGACCACTACCTCGGCCTGGCGCGGGTCGGCAACGCCGTGGCCTATGTGACACCCACCTTCAACGGCCTGAGCGGCAAGGCGGCACTGGTCATCGACGGTGATGGTGCCGGCGAGGATACGGGCGAGGACTTTGCCGACTGGACCAATCTCTCCCTCGACTACGAGAACGGCCCCCTGTCCATCGGTGCCTCATGGCTGCGCGAGAACAGCGGCGAAGGCGACCAGTTCGGGCTTGCCGGCAAGTTCAATGTCGGCCGCTTCGCGGTGATTGGCCAGTACGAGAACGCCAGCGAGGAGATTGCCGAGTACACCTTTTTCAGCGACACGGCGCTGACGCGCGACGACGTGACCTCCTGGGCCGTCGGCGGCGAGGCCTATTTCGGCAACAACACCATCAGGGCGGTCTACGGCGACGTGGATGCCGGTGCCGGTGGCGAATACAGCAACTGGAGCCTGGGCGCGGAACACATGTTCAGCAAGCGCACCCGTGTCTACGCGGAGTATGAGGACTCCGAGCACAACAAGGTGAGCTGTGGTGACTCCTGCGTCGAGTACGTCGAGGGTCAGCGTTTTGGTGTCGGCATCCGGCACGACTTTTAGACGTTCTTTCAGCGTTGTGTAACACCGTGCGCCCAGGGATGGGCGCACAACCCGGCACCAGTTTTCACTATCCGTATTCCGGAGTACGGCATGACAGAAACACATACCGCCCCATCAGCATCCCAGAAACGCCGTCAGCGCATGGCGTTGACCGGGCTGGCGCTCCTCCTGGCTCTTGTGACGGCCATGGCGGCGCTGCGCGTCGGGGAGCGGCTTGAGCCGGTCCCTGTCCTGCCGCGTGCGCCCCTCGCCGTGGATGTTGAACAGCTGCGGCAGGAACCCTTCGTCGTCAGCCATAAATACACCGGCAGCGTCGAGGCCCACCAGCGGGTGATCCTCTCCGCCCGGGTGACGGCAGTGGTGAAGGAAATTCCGTTCCGCGAGGGCCAGACCGTCGAAAAGGGCCAGCTGATTGCCCTGCTGGATGACCAGGAGATGACCGAGGATCTGGGTCGCCTCAAGGCCAGCGAGCAGCGTACCCGGTCGGAACTCGATTTCTGGGAAACCCAGCTCAGGCGCGACGAGAAGCTGTTCAAGGCCGGCACCATCCCCGAGCGCAACCGCGACGAATCACGCCGGATGGTTGCGACCCTGAAGGCCTCCCTGCGGGAGAACAGCGAGGAGCAGGCGATGGCCCGCACCCGGCGGGACTACACCATCCTCAACGCGCCCTTCGACGGGCGCATTCAGGCCATTTCCGTCCTGCCGGGCGAGCTGGCCATGCCGGGCAAATCGCTTGTGGAGCTGGTGGCATCCAGACCCCTCAAGGCGGTGGTGAGCGTGCCCCAGTCCGATCTCCCGGGACTCGGAAAGGGACTGCCGGTCCAGGTCCGCATCCCCGCCGTGAACGCGGCCCTCGCCGGACGGGTGGATCAGCTCTATCCAGCGCTCGAGCCCGGCACCCGGACGGCCACGCTCGAAACCTTTCTCCGCTCCGACACCGAAGGGCTCCTGCCCGGGATGCAGGCCGATGTGGAAGTGGTTCTCCAGTACGAAGAGTCGGCCCTGGTGCTCCCGTTCGAGGCGCTCCGGGAGCGGAACGGCGAATCCGGGGTCTACGTCGTCCGCGACCAGACGGCGGTTTGGCGGCCAGTCACCCCGGGGGCGCGTACGGGACGTCGGATTCGGATCATCGATGGGCTGGAAAATGGCGAGTGGGTCGTGACGACCCCGGACCCCCGGCTGGCTGACGGCCAACCGCTCTGGCTCGCCGGAAAGGAGGGGCTCTGATGAGCTGGCCCCGCTTTTCCCTCACCTATCGCTATACCGTCTTCGCCACCCTCATAGCGGTCGTGGTGTTCGGCGTGGTGGCCCGTTTCAGCCTGCCGGTTCAGCTCTTCCCCGACACCGATCCGCCGGTGGTGACGGTCATCACCGACTACCCCGGCGTGGCCGCCACCGATGTGGGGAAGAACCTGAGCAAGATCCTGGAAGAGGAGTTCGCCGGCATCGATGGCGTCGCCCGCGTCACCTCCACCAGCCAGACCGGCCTGTCGGTGGTGAAGGTGGAGTTTCACTATGATCGCCGGGTGGGCGAGGCCGCGGTGGATGTCCAGAATGCCATCAGCCGTGTCCGCAGCAACCTGCCCCCGCGCATCGGTGAGCCCCAGGTCCTGCAGTTCTCCTCCTCCGACAAGCCGATTCTCACCCTGGCCATCAGTTCCGGCAGCCTGTCCCTCGAGGCAGTCCGCGAACTGGCGGACAACCCCGTCAGCGACCGGTTGCAGCTGGTGCCGGGAGTGGCCGCGGTGGACGTGTTCGGTGGCCACAAGTATGAGTTGCATGTGGCCGTGCAACGGGACCGCCTGCGGGCCTACGACCTGGAGCTGGGGCAGGTGGCCGAGGCGCTCGCGGGGTGGAACCTCACCGCCTCGGGGGGGCGCATCCAGAGCGGCAGCCGGGAGGCGGTGGTCCGCTTCGACATGCCGCTGCGTGACACCGGCGACGCCGGGCAACTCATCATCGCCCACCGGCAGGGTCGTGAGATCCGCCTGGCCGACGTGGCGGACGTCTCCCTGACCTCTCACGAGGCCCGCAGCGCCTACCATTACAACGGCGAGCCGGCCATCGCCGTGCAAATCCTGAAACGGGACGAGGCCAACACGGTGAGGGTGGCGGAGCAGGTGCGCGACGCCGTCGCCTCACTGGAGCGGGAGATGCCCCAGCTCCGGTTCACCCTGGCGGACGACGATTCCGCCTTTACCGAACTGGTCATCGACAACATGACCACGTCGGTGTTCACCGCCATCATACTGGTCATTCTCCTCATCTTTCTGTTCCTGGCCCATCTGCGCCAGGCCGCCATCATCGCCATCTCCATCCCGGTCTCCTTCCTGATGACCTTCGTCCTCATGTGGATGGCGAACATCGACCTGAACATGGTGACCATGTCCGCCATCATCCTGGCCATCGGCCTGCTGGTGGATGACAGCATCGTGGTACTGGAGAACGTTCACCGTCATCTCGCCATGCCGGGCAAGACCCCGTTGCGGGCGGCGCTTGAGGGCACCGAGGAGATCTTCCTGGCGGACCTCTCCGGCACGGTCACCACCCTGGCGGTGCTAATCCCGCTGGTCTTCCTGGGCGGCTTCGTCGGCAAGCTGTTCGCCCCCCTGGCCTGGACGCTCGCCTTCGCCCTCGCCTCCTCCTTCGTGGTCTCGGTCACCCTCATCCCGGTGCTCACGGCCCTGTGGCTCCATCCCGAGGACAATGGCGAAACCCGCCTGGCCCGTTGGGTCGCGCCCTTCAACAACTTCATGGATGGGCTGAAGGACGGCTACCTGGCCCTGCTGGAGGTGGCCCTGCGCCGGCCTTGGCGCACCCTTGCCGTGACCCTGCTGCTGCTGGTCGCCAGCGCCCGACTCATGGCCTTCGTCGGCAGCGAGATGCTGCCCAAGTTCGATGCCGGCAACTTCCGGGTGCAGATCGACACCATCCCCGGCATGCCCCTGGAGCAGACCCTGGAGGCGGTCTCGGCGGTGGAGCAGCTGCTGCTGGCGGAGCCGGAGGTCATCGGCGTCAGCACCCAGACGGGGTACGAGCCGGGCGGCCACTACCTCGGCAACCGGGGCGCCATGGGTGTGAACCAGGCGGAAATCACCGTCAACCTGACGCCGCGAACCGAGCGGACCGACTCCATCTGGACCATCATGGAGCGCACACGGGCCGGGATCGAGCGGGTTCCCGGCATCACCCTGGCCGTGCTGAAGGAGCAGGGAGGCACCGCCCGCTCCACCACCACGGCGCCCATCGATGTGCGCCTCAGCGGCCCCGACCCGGTGGTCCTGGACCAACTGGGCAGCGCCGTCCTGGATCGCATCCGCAACGTACCGGGCGTCAGGGATCCCTACAAGAACTGGGCCCTCGACACGCCCGAGGTGAACGTGGTCATCGATCGGGAACGGGCCGCCGAGCTCGGCCTCAACGGCGAGGCCATCGCCGCACGCGCCTACGAGGCCATGGAGGGCAGCGTGGTAACCCCCTACCGCCAGGACCGGCACCGCGACCTGGATGTCTTCCTGCGCTATGCGGACGCGGACCGGGATCATCTCGGCGACCTGGGCGACCTCCACCTGCAGGTGCCCGGCGGCACCCTACCCCTGCGGGACGTGGCGCAACTGGAAGAGCGCCTGGGCCCCCGTATCGTCACCCGGGAGGATTTCCAGCAGACCCTGGATGTTCTCGGTTATCAGTATGGCCGCCCCCTGTCGGAGACCATCGCCGATGTGCAGACGGCGCTGGCCGACCTGGAGCTGCCGGCGGACTACAGCCTGGCTATCACCGGTGAACAGAGTGACTTCCAGGATGCCAGAAAGCGGATGCTGGCGGCACTGGCCGCCGGCCTGCTCGCCGTCTACCTGGTGCTGGTGGCGCAGTTCCGCTCCTTCAAGCATCCCTTCACCATCATGGCTGCCGTGCCTCTGCAGTTCATCGGCGCGGCCGCCGCCCTGCTGGTGGCCGGCAAATACCTATCCATGCCCGCCCTGCTCGGCATCATCCTGCTGGTGGGGACGGTGGTGAACAACAGCATCGTGCTCATCGACTACGTCCTGCAGCGCCGCCGGGCGGGCATGGCGATCCGGGCAGCCATCATCGAGTCGGTTCACGTGCGCTACCGGCCCATCATGATGACCGCGCTGTCGGACGTGGCAGGGATGCTGCCCCTGGCCATGGAGCTGGCCGTGGGCGCCGAACGCTTCTCGCCCATCGCCACGGTGGTCATCGGGGGCATCCTCGCCGCCACCCTGCTGACGCTGGTGATCATTCCGGTCCTCATCTTCCTGGTGGAACGGCGTGCACCCGATCCCCGCACCGCCGACCCCCTGCTGGAAACCCTCTGACAGCCAATGGAGATCCCGGCCATGACACACATCCATCCGGAAGAGCGGATTTTCTGCCCCAGGCACGACTGCGACGGATTCCGGGAGACAATCTCCGGAGAGGTCAGAGTGGCGATTCTCGGCGGAGGTGAAACGGCGCAGGAGCTCGCCGAACAACTGTGCGTCGTCCCCGGGGTCCGTATCACCGGCCTCTGGTCGGAGCGGCCGTCCGGGCCGCTGCGGTGCTGGGCGGCGGTGCGGGGGCTGGTGGTTCATGAAAAGCTGGGCACTCTGGCGGAAGAGACGCAGAACGACCTGATTCTCGACACCTGCGAGGGGGAGACCATTGCGGCACGGGTGCAGGCGCTCGGCAGCGAATCCTCACCGATCCTGCCCGCCTCCCATGCCAGGTTCCTGGCGACCCTGCTGGCCGACATCAGCCGGCGCATGCAGGTTTCCTCGAGCCGCTATTGCGCCGCCTATGCCACCCGCCACTGTTTCGGCCACCTGGGGCAGGCCCTGCTGCGGCGCCTGGCCGATCTGGCGGGAGAGGGTTCGGCGTTTCTTCCCATCCTGCCGCTCGTGGACCCGGACGCGGGACTCTATCACCGGGACATTCTCGTCCACTACCTGGATCAGAGGCTCGCGGCCCTGCGCCACTATGGAGAGCCGGTCATGCTCCTGCTGGCCGGCATCGCCGGCAGCAAATCCGCACCGACCCAATGGACAGAGACCACTGAGGCCTACCCGCCGGAGAACCTCCGTTCGGCCTCCCGGCACCTCTTCCGCCAGATTCAGGGCCTGAGCGAAAACGTGGAACTCGTGGGCTACCTGGGCGGCGGGCGCATCGCCGCGGTGCTGACCCGGCTGACGGGCGACGAGGCCGTGCTGCTGGCCGAGGGCTTCCTCATTGACGCCAAAGACGAGGCCACGGACCCCGGGCTTCGGGACGAGGACGGCTCCCGGGCCCCCTGCGCCGCCCTCGCCGTGCTGGAATCACCCGATTGCATCCCCCCCGGGATGGACGCGCAGGTGCTGCTCGAGCGCATCGAGGAGGAACTCGCCACGTCCATGATGAATCAGGACGACCTGGTGGTGTTCGCTCCCGGCTCCGATTCACCGCTGGCCTGCCCGAACCCCCACACCGAGACGACAAGGAGCTGACGTGGCACGCAAAGTCCGATTCGCCGCCCTGCTGGTGCTGGGCCTGGCACTCCCCCTCCCGGGTTCGGCGGCCACGACGGTCGCGCTGACCCTCGACACCGGGCGTCTGACCCTGGACCAGGCCATTCAGTGGGCACTGGTGGAGAACCCCAATCTCTCCGGCCTGCACCGGGACCTGCAGGCCGAGGCACTGGAGCGGGAGGTGGCCCGCGGCAAGCGGATGCCCGAGTTGACCCTCGAGGGGGACTACACCCACCACTCCGAGCCCACGCTGACCCACTCCATCCATGACCCGGGAAGCTTTCCACCCCTGGACGAGGATACGGCCAGCCTGGGCGTGGGCCTCACCCTGCCCCTCTATGCGGGGGGAAGGCTGGTGGCGGGCGAACGCCGTGCGGAACACGGCCTGCAGGCGAAGTCCCAAGCGCTGGCGGGCTCCCGTCAGCAACTCATCTTCGATGTGGTGACCGCGTATACCGCGGCACTGCAACACAGCGAGGTGGTGACCGCGCTGGAACACCGGATACGTGGACTGGAGGCAGAGGATGCCGACCTGGCACTGAAAATCAAGCAGGGCACCGCGGCGCCGCTGGAGCGGATGCGGATCCAGTCCCAGATTTCCGAAGCGCGCTATGACCTCGCGACGGAACGCCAGAGTGCCGGGGACGCCCGCGATCAACTGGCGCGACTGCTGGGCAGCACCGATCCGCTTCCGCCGCTGGCCGATATCCGCGGCCTGGAATTGCCCCTGCCGGAGGACCGGGATGCCGCCCTGGCCCAGGCCCTGGCAGGCCATCCCGATTTGCAACGCTCCCGGGCCGAGCAGCTCACCGCGCTCGATGATCTCCACATCGCCCGGGGGGAGCGGCTGCCCGAGGTCCGGCTCCAGGCACGGCTGAACGGAAACTCCGGCGGTGATCTGGAACTGGAGGACGAGTGGCAGATGGGGGTGAACATCTCGGTGCCGCTGTTCGATGGCGCCGTGCGCAGCACCCGGGTCCGCCAGGCGGCCCTGCGCCGGGAGCGCGCCCAGCTCGGCATCCAGTCCAGCCGGGACGCGGTCACCCTCGGGGTGCGTGAATCCTGGGGTGGGCTCACCACCCGCCGGGCCCAGCTGGAGGCGGCACAAGCCGGCGAGCGGGAAGCTGGTGAGGCGTTGCGGGTGGAAACCTTCAAGTTCCGCAACGGCGCCAGTACGGTCACCGACCTACTGGCGGCCGAAGCCGCCCTGTGGAGCGCCACGGCCAGCCGCATCGAGGCCGAGTACAGCATCGTAGTGGAGCAGGCGCGACTGCTCCTGGCCGTCGGCCATCTTGAATCGGACCGGTTCGGAGGAACCAGACCATGATGAAAGTGATTCCCCTGCTGTTATCCGCCCTGGCCCTCATCCTCAATCCCGGCGCCGCGGACGCCTGGGAGTGGCCCTGGTCAGCGAAGGAGGATCCGGACCGGATTCTCGCCTCCGGCACGGTCGAAGTCACCGAGGTGCTGATCTCCTTTCCCGTGGCCGGCACCCTGGACCAGCGACTCATGGACGAAGGGGATGCGGTCCGTCGGGGCTACCCGCTGGCCTCGCTGGACACCCGTGAGGCCGTGCTCTCCACCATCCAGGCCCAGGCCTCCCTCTCCGCGGCTTCAGCACGGTTGAAGGAACTGCAGGCCGGTTACCGGCGTGAGGAGATCGCCCAGGCGGAGGCGGCAGTGGCCGAGGCACGGGCCGACCTGCAATATCGCCGAGCCGAGGCCCGCCGCGCCGAAGCCCTGTTCGAGGCGGACGCCATCAGCCGGCAGAAGCTCGAACTGGAACAGACCGCAGCCGACACCGCGGCCCAGCGCTACCAGAGCGCCCGTGAAAAGCTGGCCATGCTCAAAGCCGGCTACCGGCCCGAGCAGATCGCCGCGGCCCAGGCGGCAATGGAGGAGGCGACGGCCGCGGCACTGGCCGCGCGGGTACGCCTCTCCGATCTCGAAGCGGTCAGCCCCATTGACGGCGTCGTGCTGCGCACCCATGCCGAGCCGGGCGAAAACCTCGCCGCCGGACGGCCCGTCCTCACTGTGGGGGACCTGGCCAGTCCCTGGGTGCGGGTCTACATCCCGGAGACGCACATCGGCCGCATCCGGCTCGGGAGCGATGCGGAAGTGACCGTGGACTCCCACCCCGACCGGCGCTTCAGCGGCCGGGTCACCTACGTGGCCTCGGAGGCCGAGTTCACCCCGAAGAACGTGCAGACCCAGGAGGAGCGGGTGAAGCTGGTCTTCGCCGTGGATGTCCGGGTGGAGAACCCCGAGGGGATTCTCAAGCCCGGCATGCCCGCGGATGTGGTCATCCATTCCCCCGCGAATCCGGTGACGGTGGTCAACTGACATGACCAGCACCGCCGCTGCCGATCGACGCCTGCTGGCAGGACTGGCCCGCCAGCACCGGGCCGCGCTGGGGGTCTACCTGGCGGTCAGCCTGGTGGTCATCGGCGCCGGGGAGCTGGCGGCCCTGCGCTTCGGGTTTCCGGAGCGCTTCGGCCTCGCCCCGGTCCTGCTCCGGCTGGCCCTCTATATCGGCGGCAGCACCCTGCTCTGGTCGTTGCTGCTGGGCTGGAGCCGCGAACTGGTGGCCCGGCTCCTGGGCGAGCGCCGGCGCCACTACGAGGCGATCCTTACGGCCTTCAACCAGGCCCTCGGCCTCAAGGATGCCTACTCCGCGGGCCATGGCCGCCGGGTGGCGCGCTACGTGGTCATTCTTGCCGAGGCGCTTCAGCGCCCCGCGGAGGAGGTGGAGACCATCCGCCAGGCCGCGCTGCTGCACGACCTCGGCAAGCTCGGCATACCCGACGGCATCCTGACCAAGCCGGGCGAGCTGGAGGGCCCCGAATGGGCCGCCGTCCTGCGCCACCCCGACCAGGGGGCCGACATTCTCGCCGCCAGCCCGCAACTGCGGCACCTGGCCCCCATCGTCCGCGCCCACCATGAACGGCTCGACGGGAGCGGCTACCCCCTCGGCCTGGTGGCCGGGGCCATCCCCCTGCCGGCGCGCATCATTGCCGTGGCCGATGTCTTCGACGCCCTCACCAGCGACCGCGCCTACCGCATGGCCATCACCCCGGCCGAGGCGGCGGTGGTCATCCGGGCCGCGGCGGGGAGTCATTTCGACGCGGAAGTGGTGGCCGTGGCGACCCGCGCCGACATCCTCGAACAATTCGCACGGAGCCGGTCATGAATTCCGCTGTATCAACCGCCATTCGCTGCGAGGGGCTGGGCCGGACCTTCGACGCCCTGTGGGCGGTGCGCGGACTCGATCTCTCGGTCGCACGGGGCGAGGTATTCGGCCTCGTGGGGCCCGACGGCGCCGGCAAGACCACCACCCTGCGCATGCTGACCGGCATCCTCGCCCTCTCGGAGGGCAGCGCCCGGGTGAGCGGCCAGCCGCTGCCCGGCGGCGAGGAGGCCATCAAGAACCGCATCGGCTATATGTCCCAGCGCTTCGGCCTCTATCCCGACCTGACCGTGGAGGAGAATCTGCGCTTCTACGCCGATCTCTACCGCGTGCCCCGCCGGACCCGGCTGGCGATGGAGGAGCGGCTGCTGGGATTCAGCAACCTCACGCCGTTCCGCCGGCGCCTGGCGCGTAACCTCTCCGGGGGGATGAAGCAGAAGCTGGGTCTGGCCTGCGCCCTCATCCACAAGCCCGAGGTGCTGTTCCTGGACGAGCCCACCAACGGGGTCGACCCGGTCTCGCGGCGGGATTTCTGGCGCATTCTCTACAGCATGGTCAAGGAGGGGGTCACCATCTTCGTCTCCACCGCCTACCTGGACGAGGCGGAGCGCTGCAGCCGGGTGGGGCTCATGCACCAGGGTCGCCTGATCCGCTGCGACACCCCGAAGCGCCTCCGGGAGACGCTGAGCGGCCAGTTGCTGGAGCTGGAGACGGATGCTCCGCGGCAGGCCCGCGAGTTGCTGGTGGAGCGGCTGGGGTCGCAGCGGGTGAGCCTGTTCGGCGGCCACCTGCACCTGTTCGCCGATGACCCCGGGACACTGGCCACCGCCCGCTCGGCGCTGAGCCGGGCGGGCATCGCCCTGCGCGCGGCACGACCCATCCCCGCCTCCCTGGAGGACGTGTTCATCCGCGAGCTGGCCCTGGCGGACCGTGACGAGGCCGATGGCGGAGCCGGCCATGAGTGATGAACTGGCGGTGACGGTGCGCGATCTCACCCGGGTGTTCGGCGACTTCGTGGCCGTCGACCACATCTCCCTGGAGGTGCCGCGCGGCAGCATCTTCGGCTTCCTGGGGCCCAACGGCTCGGGCAAGTCCACCACCATCCGCATGCTCTGCGGCCTGCTGCTGCCCTCCGGCGGCAGCGGCCGGGTACTCGGCTTCGACGTCCTGCGGGAGCCGGAGTCCATCAAGCGCCGGGTGGGCTACATGTCGCAGAAGTTCTCCCTCTACGATGATCTGCGGGTGGAGGAGAACATCGACTTCTTCGCCGGCCTCTACAATGTCCCGCGGGCGCAGCGCGCCGCGCGCAAGGCCTGGGTGCTGGAGATGGCGGGGCTCGGGGACAAGCGCCGCGCCCTCACCCGCGATCTGGCCGCCGGCTGGAAGCAGCGCCTGGCCCTGGGCTGCGCCGTGCTCCACGAACCGCCCCTGCTGTTCCTGGACGAGCCCACCTCGGGGGTGGATCCCCTCTCGCGCCGGCGGTTCTGGGATCTCATCGCCCGCATGGCCCATGCCGGCACCACGGTCTTCGTCACCACCCACTACATGGAGGAGGCGGAGTACTGCGACGCCCTGGCGCTCATCTACCGCGGCCGGCTCATCGCTGAGGGCGCCCCGGAACGCCTGAAGCGCGAGGCGGTGACGCGCACGGTCCTGGAGGTGCGGGTGGACCAGCCCTACGCCGCCCTCGAGGCCCTGGAAGCCCTGCCCCAGGCCGCCGAGGCCGCCCTGTTCGGCGACACCCTGCACGTGAGCGTGGATGACGCGGATCTGGCCACCGCCGCCATCCGCCGCCAGCTCACGCTGGAGAACATCCACCTGGCCTCCATCGAGCCCATCGTCCCGTCCATGGAAGACGCCTTCGTGTCCCTGATCGAGGCCGACGATGCCCTCAGGAGCGCCCCATGAATGTCACCCGGACCCGCTTCAGCGGCCGGCGCTACCTGGCGCTGGTGCGCAAGGAGTCACTGCACATCCGCCGCGACCCGCGCAGCCTCGCCATGGCCTTCCTCATGCCGGTCCTGCTGCTGGTGCTGTTCGGCTACGCCATCACCCTGGACGTGAACAACCTGGATCTGGCCGTCTACGACCAGGATCGCAGTGCCGCCAGCCGCGACTACATCCGCGCGTTCCCCGCCTCGAACTACTTCACCGTGGTCACCGATGCCGCGACCTACGCCGAGGCGGAGGCTGCGGTCGTCTCGGGACGGGCGCACCTGGCACTGGTGATCCCGACCGATTTTTCCGAACGCCTGGACCAGCGGCGCACGGCGGCGGTGCAGGTGCTGGTGGACGGCAGCGACGCCAACACCGCCACCATCGCCATCGACTACGCCGAGGGGGTGACGGAGGGATTTTCCGCCGATCTCAGGGGGCAGGTGGAACTCGCCGTGGAGAACCGCCTGCGGGTCTGGTACAACCCCGAGCTGAAGAGCCGCTGGTTCATCATCCCGGGTCTCATTGCCGTCATCATGACGGTCATCACCGCGCTGCTCACCTCGCTCACCGTCGCCCGGGAGTGGGAATCCGGCACCATGGAGCAGCTCATCGCCACCCCCATCCAGCCCCTGGAGCTGCTGCTGGGAAAGATGACCCCCTACTTTCTCATCGGGGTCTTCGACGTGCTGCTCTCCATCGCCATGGCCGTGTGGGTCTTCGATGTCCCGCTGCGCGGCAGCCTCGCCTTCCTCCTCGGCTCGGGGGCCCTGTTCATGCTCGGCGGCCTGGGACTCGGCATCCTCATCTCCACCGCGGCCCGCTCCCAGCTGGTGGCCAGCCAGGTGGCCATGGTGGCCACCTTCATTCCGGCCTTCCTGCTGTCGGGGTTCCTCTACTCCATCGACAACATGCCGCGCTTCCTCCAGGTCATCACCCACGCGGTGCAGGCCCGCTACTACGTGACCATTCTCAAGGCGGTATTCCTCAAGGCCAGCCCCCCCGCCCTGCTGGTGAACGAGCTGGCCTTCCTGTCGCTGTTCGCCCTGGTGGTCCTGGGCGTGGCGCTGCGCAAGTTCAAGAAGAGACTCGACTGAGGCGCGACACGTCATGTGGGAACGAATCTACCGGATGCTGATCAAGGAGTTCATCCAGGTGCTGCGGGATCCGCGCATGCGCTTCCTGGTGTTCGTCACGCCCGTGGTCCAGCTCATCATCTTCGGCTACGCCGTGACCACCGACGTGGAGCACATCAAGACCGTGGTGCTGGACCAGGACCGCAGCAGTCACAGCCGTGCCCTGGAGCAGCGTTTCACCAGCTCCCGCTATTTCGATGTGCTGGCCCGGGTGGAGTCGCCGACACGCCTGCAGGAGTGGCTCGACCGGGGCGAGGCGATCATGGCGCTGCACATCGAGCGGGGATTCGGCGAGGACCTGGAGCGTGGGCGCCCGACCGCCGTCCAGACCCTCGTCGACGGTACCGACTCCAACACCGGCACCGTCGCCATGGCCTACGCCCAGCGCATCATCGCCGACTACTCCATGAGCCAGGGCGGAGAGGCCGTCGCCCCGCCCATCGATCTGCGCAGCCGCGCCTGGTACAACCCCGACCTCAAGAGCCGCTACTACAACGTGCCCGGGGTCATCGGTGTGCTGCTGCTGCTCACCTCGCTGCTGCTCACCTCCATGGCGGTGGTGCGGGAACGGGAGATCGGCACCATGGAGCAGCTCATGGTCACCCCCATCCGGCCACTGGAGCTGATCCTGGGCAAGACGCTGCCCTTCGTGGTGATCTCCTACGTGGACGTGGTGCTGGTGACCGTGATCGGGGTCTACTGGTTCGACGTGCCCATCCGTGGGAGCCTGCCGTTGCTGTTCCTCGGCGCCGGCCTCTACCTCATGTCCACCATCGGGGTGGGACTGTTCATCTCCACCATCTCCCAGACCCAGCAGCAGGCACTCATGTCCGCCTTTTTCTTCTACCTGCCGGCGGTGCTCCTCTCCGGGTTCATGTTCCCCATCGAGAACATGCCCGGGCCGGCCCAGTGGATCACCTACCTCAACCCGCTGCGCTACTTCCTGGTGATCATCCGTGACCTGTTCCTCAAGGGCGTGGGTCTGGAGGTGCTGTGGCCGGAGTACCTGGCCCAGGCCCTGCTCGGATTGCTGCTGCTCGGCTTCAGCGCGGCGCGCTTCCGCAAGCGGATGGACTGAACGGACCCAGGACAGGAAGCCCGTCATGGAAATGTGGAACCGATGCATGGGGCGGTGGAAACCGGTGGCGCTGATCCTGCTGGAGCTCGCCCTCCCCGCCTGCAGCGTCTACCCGGTCAATTCACCCGCCACGCACCCACCCGGCGAGGAAAACCTGTACGAGGAGTCGTCCCACGACCGTTCCGACTCCCTGCAGGTGATCCTCACCTTCTCCGGCGGCGGCACCCGGGCGGCCGCCTTCAGCTACGGGGTGCTGGAGGCCCTGCGGGATACCGAAATCCAGTGGGAGGGACGCCGGCGCCGGCTGCTGGACGAGGTGGATCTCATCTCCTCGGTCTCCGGCGGCAGTTTCACCGCCGCCTACTACGGACTCTACGGTGAGCGCATCTTCACCGACTTCGAGCCAGCCTTCCTGAAGCGCGATGTCCAGGGCAGCCTCACCCGGCGCCTGCTCAACCCCTGGAACTGGATCCGTCTCGGCTCGCCGCTCTACGGCAAGAGCGAACTGGCCGCCGATCTCTACGACCGGCTGCTGTTCCAGGGGGCCACCTTCGCCGACATGAATCGGCCCGGAGCGCCCCGGGTGCGCATCAACGCCACGGACATGACCCTGGGCACGGGTTTCAGCTTCACCCAGGGCCAGTTCGACTGGATCTGCTCCGATCTCTCCCGCTTCTCCGTGGCCCGGGCCGTGGCGGCCTCATCCGCCGTACCGGTGCTGTTCTCGCCGGTGGCCCTGCACAACCATGCCGGCACCTGCGGCTTCACCCCCCCGGCCTGGGTCACCGAAGCCCTGGAGAATCCCGGGATCTCTGCCCGGCGCTACCGTCAGGCCCGCTGGCAGGTTTCCTACCTGGACACCGCCCAGCGCCCCTACCTGCACCTGCTGGATGGCGGACTGGCGGACAACCTGGGGGTACGTGGCGCACTGGACCAGCTCATCCTGGAAGGGGGCATCTGGGGGCGGATGCAGCGGGAGGGGCTCAATTCCATCCGCCAGGTGGTCTTCATCGTCGTCAACGCCGAACCAGGGCTCGACCTGCGCTGGGATCGCAACCCCGGCGACCTGGCCCTCAGCTCCATCGTCAATTCGGCCACCACGGTTCCCATCAACCGCTACAGCTTCGAGACCCTCGAGCTGTTGCGCTCCCACATGGAACTGTGGCGCCGGGAGGTCATCCAGCAGCGTTGCGGCGCCCGGCCGGAGCCCGGTTGCGCAGAGATCGACTTCCACCTGGTGGAGGTCAACCTGGGGTCCATATCGGATCCCGCCGAGCGCGCCCGTCTGCAGGGCCTGCCCACCTCCTTCCGGCTCCCGGCGCAGGATGTTGATGCCCTGCGCCTGGCCGCCCGCAGCGTGCTCGAGCACTCCCCGGCCTACCGGCAACTGCTGCACGCCCTTGGTGGCGCGTCCCCAGCGGGCAGCCGCCGCACTTCCACCCCCTGACCTGGCGTCCCCCACCCCGGCGTACCGGATCACAACGGCCCGGCAACCCCGCCGGTATTGCCCGTGCCCCCCATGCAGGGTCCTCCCGTGATCGCCCTTGCCCAAGGCGGGCGCCGGGACTAGAATGTCCACCTGTCCGACCGGTCGGTCAGGCCATTCGAGAGCGCCATGCACCCATCAGAACACCCGCGCGGCGAATCCGGCAGCGCCGGTTCCTGCCCCGCCGCCGAGTCCATTCTCGCCGTGGCCGAACAGCTGTTCGCCGAGCGAGGCTACGAGGCCACCTCGATGAGCGAGCTGGCGCAGCGGGCGGGCGTGAGCAAGGCCAACATCTTTCATCACTTCCACTCCAAGCGCGAACTCTACCTGGCGGTGATGCAGGCCGCCTGCAAGGACAGCCGCCAGGCGCTGCTGGAGATACGGGCCGGCAACGGCACCACCCGGGAGCGGCTGGCAGGATTCATGCGCCGGCACCTGCGCAACCTGCTCGACAACGAGGAGGTCTCGCGCCTGGTGCTGCGCGAAGTGCTGGAGTCGGGACCGGAGCGCGGCCGCGAGCTCGCCGAGCGGGTCTTCGCCGAGGGTTTCCGGCAGCTCGTGGAGACGGTCCGCGAGGGACAGGAGCATGGCGAGCTGCGGCCCGACATCGACCCCGCGCTGGTGGCGCATCTCGTCATCAGCACCGGCGTCTTCTTCTTCCAGGGCCGGTCGGTGGCCCGCCACCTGCACGGGGCCGGGTTCATCGACGATCCGGACGACTATGCCGCCCAGGTGGCGGACGTGCTGTTCGCCGGCTGCCTCGCCGTCCCCGGGGAGAACCGTTCGGATCCCCGTCGCGCGGCCCGGGACGCGGACAAGTGAGTCCACGACCGGGGCGTCGCACGGAACCGTCACAAACCGACAACGTCTATCATTTATCTTCGCTGCCGGCCTGTCGCGCAGCGGCCTGACAAACAGCGACCATCAGGAAGAAGACCATGTTCAAGCGGCTTATCCTCGTCCTTCTCTTCCTCGCCCTCGTGTTCGGCGGCATCGGCTACTGGAAGTACCGCCAATTCCAGCAGATGACCGCCCAGCTGACCGCCCCCCGCCCGCCGGCGACCATCGCCTCGGTGGAGGCGAAGCGGGAGAGCTGGCAGCCCACCCTGCGCTCGGTCGGCAGCCTGGTGGCCGCCAACGGCATCGCCGTGACCAACGAGGTGGCCGGCATCGTCCAGGAAATCACCTTCGAGTCGGGCCAGCGGGTGGAGGAAGGCGCCGTGCTGCTGCGGTTCGAGGATTCCGTCGAGCGGGCCACCCTGGAATCCCTGCGCGCCGACCGGCAGCTGGCCCAGGCGCAGTACAAGCGCGCCGCCGAGCTCATTCCCAAGCAGGCGGTCTCCAAGTCGGAGTTCGATATCGCCAAGGCGACCTTCGACGCCGCCCAGGCCCGGGTCGCGGAGCAGGAGGCGGTCATCCGCAAGAAAACCGTCCGCGCCCCCTTCTCCGGCCTGCTCGGCATCCGCCAGGTGGATACGGGCGAGTTCCTGCAGGTGGGCACGCCCATCGTCGAGCTGCAGGCGCTGAATCCGCTCTATGTGGACTACGCCCTGCCCGAGCGCAATTTCCGCGAGCTCGCCGTGGGCCAGGAGGTCCAGCTGCGCATGGACGCCTATCCCGGCGAGGCGTTCAGCGGCCGGGTCAGCGCCATCGACGCCCGCGTCGACGAGGGCACCCGCTCCATCTCGGTGCGGGCCACGGTGCCCAACCCGGACGGCCGCCTGCGCCCCGGCATGTTCGCCGAGGTCCAGACCCTGCTCCCGCAGCGGGACGATGTGGTCAGCGTGCCGCGCACCGCCATCAGCTACAACACCTACGGCGATTTCGCCTATGTCATCGCCAAGGGGGAGAACGACGCCCTCACGGTGCAGCGGCGCCAGGTGACCACCGGCCGGGTCCGGGAGGGCTGGGTGGAGATCATGAAGGGGCTGGACGCGGGCGAGACGGTGGTCCGCGCCGGGCTGGTGAAATTGCGTGACGGCCAGCCGGTGACCATCGACAACTCCGTCGAGCTCAAGGACGCGGAGGTCGGCAAGCAATGAAATTCACCGACCTCTTCATCAAGCGCCCGGTCCTGGCGACGGTGATCAGCCTGCTGATCCTCATCGCCGGTGTGCGCTCGCTGGGCATGCTCGAGGTGCGCCAGTACCCGGTCATCGAGAGCACGGTGGTGAAGGTGACCACCAGCTACCCCGGCGCGAGCTCGGACCTGGTCAAGGGCTTCGTCACCACGCCCCTGCAGCAGGCCATCGCCGAGGCCAACGGCATCGACTACCTGTTCTCCTCCAGCACCCAGGGGACCTCCACCATCGAGGCCCACATGGTGCTGAACTACGACGCCAACGCCGCGGTGGCGGAGATCCAGGCCAAGGTGGCCAGCCAGCGCAACGTGCTGCCCGCCGACGCCCAGGACCCGGTCATCGAGTCCAGCACCGGCGACTCCACCGCGCTGATGTACGTGGCCTTCTTCAGCGAGGACATTCCCCGCGCGAAGCTCGCCGATTACGTGATCCGCGTGGTGCAGCCGCAGCTGCAGGCCCTGCCCGGTGTGGCCAAGGCGCGCATGTTCGGCCAGCAGTTCGCCATGCGCATCTGGCTCGATCCCCAGCGCATGGCGGCGCTCGGCGTCACCGCCGACGACGTGGCCAACGTACTGCGGGCCAACAACTACCTGGCGGGCGTGGGCTCCACCAAGGGCAAGTACGTGGCGGTGGATCTCACCGCCAGCACCGATGTCAGCGAACCGGAGGACTTCCGCCGGCTGGTGGTCCGCGGCAGCAACGGCACCCTGGTGCGCCTGGACGACATCGCCCGGACCGAGCTCGGCGCCGAGAACTACGACTCCACCGCCTGGTACAAGGGCATCCCCGCGGTGTTCATCGCCGTGGAGCAGGCGCCCGGCGCCAACCCGCTGACGGTGGCCGGGCTGGTGAACGACGAGATCCCGAAGATCCGCGAACAGCTGCCGGAGGGAATGCAGGTCCAGATTCCCTACGACGCCAGCGCCTTCATCCAGGACTCCATCAACGAGGTCTACCGCACCATCATCGAGGCCGTGGTCATTGTGCTGTTCGTGGTCTACCTGACCCTGGGCTCGTTCCGCGCCGCGGCGGTGCCGGCGGTGGCCGTGCCCCTGTCGCTCATCGGCGGCGCCTTCGTGATGCTGCTGCTGGGCTACTCGCTCAACCTGCTCACCCTGCTCTCCATGGTACTGGCCATCGGGCTGGTGGTGGATGACGCCATCATCGTGGTGGAGAACGTCCACCGCCACATCGAGCACGGCGAGTCCAAGTTCCAGGCCGCCATCAACGGCGCCCGCGAGATGGCGGTGCCCATCATCGCCATGACCACCACCCTGCTCGCGGTCTATGCGCCCATCGGCTTCATGGGCGGCCTGGTGGGCACGCTGTTCACCGAGTTCGCCTTCACCCTCACCGGGGCGGTGATCATATCGGGCATCGTGGCGCTGACCCTCTCCCCGGTGCTCTCCTCCCATGTGCTCAAGCCCCACGGCAGCCAGGGCCGCTTCGAGCAGCGGGTGGAGGCCTTCTTCAACTGGCTCTCCAACGGCTACCGGCGGCTGCTCCACAGCTCGCTGTCCACGGTGTCGGTGAGCGTGGTCTTCGCCGTGCTCACCCTGCCCGCCATCTACCTGATGTTCATCACCAGCCAGAACGAGCTGGCGCCCACCGAGGACCAGGGCATCATCTTCTTCCAGGCCACCGGCCCGCGCACGGCCACCCTCGACTACCACGAGGCCTACGCCCGGCAGATCCAGGAGCAGTTCCAGCAGTTTCCCGAGTACAACGACAGCTTCTACATCCTCGGCATGACCCAGGACACGGTCTTCGGCGGCTTCAAGATGAAATCCATCAGCAAGCGCGAGCGCACCCAGATGGAGATCCAGCCCCAGGTCCAGGGCGCCCTGGACAAGGTGGCCGGGTTCCAGACCGTGGCCTTTCCGCGCCCCAGCCTGCCCGGATCCGCCGGCGGCCTGCCGGTGCAGTTCGTCATCACCAGCGACCGCAGCTACGAGGAGATCGCGGCCCTGGCCGACCAGCTCATCGGCCGCGGCATGGGCAGCGGCAACTTCATGTTCCTGAAGAAGTCGGTGGACATCGACCGGCCCGTCACCCGGCTGCTGGTGGACCGCGACCGGGCTGGCGATCTCGGCATCACCATGGACGAGATCGGACGCAACCTCGCCAACCTGCTGGGCGGCGGCTACGTCAACCGCTTCAGCCTCGAGGGCCGCAGCTACAAGGTGATCCCCCAGGTGGAGCGGGAGTTCCGCCTCGACGAGCGGATGCTCGACGACTACTACATCCGCACCGGCGGCGGCGACCTGGTGCCGCTGGCCAGCGTGATCTCCATGGAGCGGAGCGTGGAGCCCTCCAAGCGCACCCAGTTCCAGCAGCTCAACTCGGTGTCGGTGGAGGGAGTGATGTTCCCGGGCGTGAAGCTCGGCGACGCGCTCAATTACCTGGAGACCCAGGCCAGGGAGCTCTTCCCCAAGGGCTACAGCTACGACTACGCGGGCGACTCGCGCCAGTACGCCCAGCAGGGCAGCGGCCTCATCGTCACCTTCTTCCTGTCGCTGCTGGTCATCTACCTGGTTCTGGCGGCCCAGTTCGAGAGCTGGAAGGATCCCCTCATCATCCTCATCTCGGTGCCGCTGTCCATCGCCGGGGCGATGGTCTTCATCACCCTCGGTCTGGCCTCGGTGAACATCTACACCCAGGTGGGGCTCATCACCCTCATCGGCGTGGTGGCCAAGAACGGCATCCTCATCGTGGAGTTCGCCAACCAGCTGCAGATCCGGGAGGGGCTCTCCAAGCGCGAGGCGGTGGAGCGCGCCGCCAGCATCCGCCTGCGTCCCATCCTGATGACCGCCGTGGCCCTGATCGTCGCCATGTTCCCGCTGCTCACCGCCAGCGGCCCCGGCGCCGTGAGCCGCTTCGACATCGGCCTCACCATCACCACGGGCCTCGGCATCGGCACCTTCTTCACCCTGTTCGTGCTGCCGGCCTTCTACCTGCTGCTGGCCCGCGACCACGCCAAGGCGGAAGAGAAGCTCCACGCCGAGGAGCAGCGCGCCTGAGGCTTTGCCCCGGCGTGACGCTGTCATTCACCACGAAGGCACGAAGGACACGAAGAAAAGACAGAAAGAGGAAACTATCCGCAGATTACACAGATTACGCAGATTGGGTTCCATGTCGGATACGGCCCAGGATGGTTGCCCGGTCGCGGGTGATCCGCCTGGCTCCAGATAGGACGGATACACCTGCACCCGGTTCGTTCATCGGTTCCTGGGCGACCCGGAAAAAATCTGCGTAAATCAGCGTAATCTGCGGTTAACCCGTCTTTGCCTTTCTTCGTGTCCTTCGTGCCTTCGTGGTGAATCGTTTCTCTCAGGGGCTGGGCGGTTGACCCGTGGCGGTCGTTCCGCTAGATTCATCTCCATGAACATTCAGCAGACCCGACTCCTTCCGAGCCCGCTTCGCCAGTCCCTCCTGCCGGGCCTGGGTCTGCTGCTGCGCCTCGCGCGCACATAACCTCGACACACACATCCCCGTAGTACCGACCAGCCGCCCACCGCACCCGCGGGGCGACGGCCTGTTGCCATCCTCGCCAGAGGTGTTCCGTTCATGCACATGATTGAAGCCAACTCGCTGCGTCTGCGACTGCGCACCGGTTGCCGGGCCATGGATCCGTGGCAGCCCGGCAGCCGTCCTTCCGCCATCCGCAACCCGCGCCAGTCGAAACCGGACCCACGAGGAACACGACGATGTTGAAACGACCCGAACAGAAGTACCGCGCCTTCGCCCCGATCCCCCTTGCCGACCGCACCTGGCCCGACCGGGTCATCACCGCGCCACCGGTGTGGATGAGCACCGACCTGCGTGACGGCAACCAGGCGCTGTTCGAGCCCATGGATCCCGAGCGCAAGCTGCGCATGTTCCGGATGCTCACCGAAATCGGCTTCAAGGAGATCGAGGTGGCCTTTCCCTCCGCCTCCCAGACCGATTTCGATTTCGTGCGCCGCCTCATCGAGGAGGACCACATTCCGGAGGATGTCACCATCGAGGTGCTCACCCAGTCCCGCGAGCATCTCATCCGCCGCACCTTCGAGTCCCTCGCCGGCGCCCGGCGGGCCATCGTGCATCTCTACAACGCCACCGCGCCGACCTTCCGCCGCACCGTGTTCAACATGTCGAAGGAGGAGGTGCTGGCGCTCGCCGTGAGCGGGACCCACCTCATCCGGGAGCTGGCGGAGGCCCGTCCCGAGACCGAGTGGGTGCTCCAGTACAGCCCCGAGACCTTCAGCGCCACCGAGCTCGACTATGCCCTCGAGGTGTGCGACGCCGTCTCCGCCGCGTGGGAGCCCACGCCGGAGCGGAAGATGATCTTCAACCTCCCGGCCACGGTGGAGATGGCCACACCCAACATCTTCGCCGACCAGGTGGAGTGGATGCACCGGCGCCTCGCCCGGCGCGATGCCATCGTGCTCAGCGTCCACCCCCACAATGACCGCGGCACCGCCGTGGCGGCATCCGAACTGGCCCTGATGGCCGGCGCCGACCGGGTGGAAGGCTGCCTGTTCGGCAACGGCGAACGTACCGGCAACGTGGACATCGTGACCCTGGCGCTCAACCTCTACAGCCAGGGCGTCCATCCCGGTCTCGATCTCTCCGACGTCAGCCGCGTGGCGCGCACCGTGGAGGACTGCACCCAGCTCCCCATCCACCCGCGCCATCCCTACGTGGGCGACCTGGTCTTCACCGCCTTCTCCGGCTCCCACCAGGATGCCATCCGCAAGGGCATGGCGGTGCAGAGGGCCGGGGAGCACTGGGAGGTGCCCTACCTGCCGGTGGACCCCCACGACCTGGGCCGCACCTACGACTCCATCATCCGCGTCAACAGCCAGTCGGGTAAGGGCGGCGTGGCCTACCTGCTCGAGCACAGCTACGGCCTCGCGCTGCCGCGCCGGCTGCAGGTGGAGTTCAGCGGCGCGGTGCAGCGGCTCACCGACGCCACCGGGCACGAGGTGAGCGCCGGGGACATCTGGCGCTGCTTCGAGGCCGAGTATCTCGCCGCCGACGATCCGCTCACCTTCGTGGGGCATCACCTGAGTGAGCACGGCGACCAGCAGGGTATCGCGCTGGACATTCGCATCGACGGCCGGGAGATGACCCTGCACGGTGTGGGCAACGGCCCCATCGACGCCGCCGTGCATGCCCTGGGCGCCGAGGTGAAGGTGCTGAGCTATGCCGAGCACGCCCTCTCCCAGGGCTCCGACGCGAGCGCCGTGGCCATCGTGGAGCTGTCCGCCGAGGGGCTGCCCGGCTCCATCCACGGGGTCGGGATGCACGCCAACATCGTCACCGCGTCCCTGCGGGCGCTGGTGTCGGGCATCAACCGGGCCCATGCCCGGATCGCCGGGCCGGATCGCCGGCGCCTGGTGCCCGTGGACCCGCACATGCCGGAACGGGATCAGGCCGCGGCTGCCAGGTAGTCGTCCGACACGTGCCCGGCCCGGGCGGCCGGGCACGTGTTTCGGTCCCGCTCTGCGGCTATGATGGCCGGACAACCACACCGTCAATCCCGGCTGACCCCCAGCGGAGGCACCCCATGCCCGTCGACCTGGCCTTCGAGTTCCCCCAGCAGTCCGGTCTGGTCTACCTGAACCACGCGGCGGTGGCGCCCTGGCCGCGCCGCACCTACGAGGCGGTGCGCGACTTCGCCGCCGAGAACATGAGCCAGGGTGCGCGCGACTACCCCGAATGGATGCGGGTGGAGGCCCGTCTGCGCGAGGAGCTGCGCACGCTCATCAATGCCGGGTCCGCCGCCGACATCGCCCTGCTGAAGAACACCTCCGAGGGCCTCTCCCTGGTGGCCCACGGACTGGAGTGGCGACCCGGCGACAACGTGGTCACCAGCGACCAGGAGTTTCCTTCCAACCGCATCCCCTGGCAGTCCCTCTCCCGCCGCGGCGTCACCCTGCGCGAGGCCGACCTCCATGCCGGCCCGAGCCCCGAGGAGGCCCTGCTGGCCCTCGTGGACGAACGCACCCGCCTGCTCACCATCAGCTCGGTTCAGTATGCCAGCGGACTGCGGCTCGACCTGGAGCGCCTCGGCGCCGCCTGCCGGGAGCGCGGCGTGCTCTTCTGCGTGGATGCCATCCAGAGCGTCGGCGCACTGGTCACCGACGTGCAGGCCATCCAGGCGGACTTCCTGGTGGCGGATGGACACAAGTGGATGCTGGGACCGGAAGGGGTGGCCCTGTTCTGGTGCCGGCCGGAGCTGCGCGAGCGGCTGACCCTGCACGAGTACGGCTGGCACATGGTGGCCCACCCCGGCGACTACACGCGCCACGACTGGGACATCGCGGCGGACGCCCGCCGCTTCGAGTGCGGCAGCCCCAACATGCTGGGCATCCACGCCCTGGCCGCCAGCGTCTCGCTGCTGCTGGATCACGGCATGGAAAGCGTGGAGCGGGAGCTGCTCGCCAACAGCTGCTACCTGGCCGAACGGATCCAGGCCATGGACCGCTACCGGCTCCTCACCGGCATCTCGCCCAAGTGCCGCTCCGGCATCCTCACCTTCGCGCCGGTGGACGGCGACCCGGCGCAGCTGCACCGCCACCTCATGGACCAGGGGGTCATCTGCGCCCAGCGCGGCGGCGGCGTGCGCTTCTCCCCCCACTTCTACACCCCCCGCCCCGTCCTTGACCGCGCCCTCGAACTGCTCGCGGAGTATTGAGACTTTCTCACCACTGAAAAAACTTTCACCACGAAGACACGAAGGACACGAAGGACACGAAGGACACGAAGAAAGGCAAAGACAGGTTAACCGCAGATTACGCTGATTTACGCAGATTTTTTTCGGGTAACTTTGGAACCGATGAACGAACCGGGTGCAGGTGTATCCGTCCTATCTGGAGCCGGGCGGATCCCGCGACCGGGCAACCATCCGGGGCCGTAGCCGACATGGAATCCAATCTGCGTAATCTGTGTAATCTGCGGATAGTTTTTCTTTCTGTTCTTTCTTCGTGTCCTTCGTGCCTTCGTGGTGAATATTCTTGTTCTTGTGCTGAATAGAGGCAGTGCTCAGTCGGGCACCGGCAGGCCGGCGGCGCGGCGCTTGGCGGCGGCGGCGGGGAACAGGGTGTAGAAGTTGCGGGTGGTCTGCTCGGTCAGCGCCTCGACGCTCATCCCCTGCAGATCGGCCACGCAGGCGGCGACGTGGGCCACGAAGGCGGGCTGGTTGGGCTTGCCGCGGTGGGGCACCGGGGCCAGGTAGGGGGCGTCGGTCTCCACCAGGATCCGGTCGCGGGGGACGCGGCGGGCCACCTCGCGCAGCGCCTCGGCGCTGCGGAAGGTGACGATGCCGGAGAACGAGATGTAGAAGCCGATGTCCAGCGCCCGGCGGGCGGTGTCCCAGTCCTCCACGAAGCAGTGCATGACCCCGCCCGCCGTCCCGGCGTCCTCCTCCTCCAGGATGCGCAGGGTGTCCTCGCGCGCATCGCGGGTGTGGATGATGAGCGGCTTGCCCGCCTCGCGGGCGGCGCGGATGTGGGTGCGGAAGCGGTCCTGCTGCCAGCCCAGATCGCCCTCGCTGCGGAAGTAGTCGAGGCCGGTCTCGCCGATGGCCACCACCTCCGGATCGGCGGCATGGCGCACCAGTGCCGCCACCGTGGGCTCCTCGCCCCCGTCATGGTTCGGGTGCACGCCCACCGAGGCGGAGACCATGGGATGGCTCCGGGCCAGCTCCAGCACCGTGCCCCGCTCCTCCAGGCTGAGGCAGACACAGAGGACGTGGCCGATGCCGGCCGAACGGGCGGCCTCCAGCACCGCGTCCATGCGCCCGTCGAAAGGCGCCAGGTCGATGAGATCCAGGTGGCAATGGGAATCCACAAGGTGCATTGGTTCGTATCCGTAAGTCAGGCAGGGGGCCGGGACGACAGGGCGCAGTCCGGTACCGCCGCGGAGGGCGCGACCGGCATCGGCCGGGTGACGGCGCTACATGGTATAGGTGGGGCGTTCGGACTGCAGTGCGCCGGCCAGGTAGGTTTCGATCTTGTTGCGGGCGATGCTGCCGTCCTGCTCGTTGAACTGCACGCCGATACCGGCGGCCCGGTTGCCCTGGGCGCCGCTGGGCGTGATCCAGACGATGCGGCCCACCACCGGAATCTTCTCCACCTCGTCCATGAGGTTGAGGAGCATGAACACCTCGTCGCCCAGCCGGTAGCGCTTCTTGGTGGGGATGAACAGACCGCCGTTTTTCACGAACGGCATGTAGGCGGCATACAGCGCCGCCTTGTCCTTGATGGACAGGGACAGGATGCCGTGATGGGCGCTGCGCCCCTCGCCTTGGCCTTGCATCGGTCTCAGCCCCGCTCGTCTGTTCAGCGCCGGTCGGTGCCGGCGGAAAGATGGGTCCAGTCGATGAGCAGGTCCTCGATCACCAGCTGCGGATTCAGGTTGGCCTGACCCGACACCTGGCGCCGGTAGGTCTCCACCGACTCCAGCAGCCGCTGGATTTCGAGCACCGCCGCACGCCCCACCCAACGCTGCATCACCGCCACCTGATCGCGGTTCATGATATGGCGGTCCGTTGCGGAAAGCTTCAACCGAATCATATCCATAAGCGCCAGCGATAGCCAGTGCAGGGCTTCCGGCAGGCCGGGTCCGCCGTGCCAGCGCGCGGCCACCGCCACCGGCTCGTCGCGTCCCGACCACAGGGCGTCGAGGTCGGCGAACAACCGGCTGCGCTGTTCCAGGCGCTCCCCATCGGCCATCGCCGCGGCCGCCAGCGGCGCCCCGCCGGCGAGGTCGAGCAGCAGGCCTGGCTCCGCCGCGCCGGTCTCCTCGCGCAGCCAGGCCAGCGCCTGCTCCCGGGCCGGGAGGCGGAACTCGATCCGCTGGCAGCGGCTGCGGATGGTGGCCGGAAGAGCGGCGGGCCGATCGCTCACCAGCAGCAATACGGCACCGCCGGAGGGCTCCTCCAGGGTTTTCAGCAGGCTGTTGGCCGCGCCCATGGTCATGGCGTCGGCCGGGTCGATGAGCGACACCCTGTGGCCCCGGTACTGGGCGGTCAGGGAGAGGAACTCATTGTGGGCGCGCACCTGCTCGATCTTGATGGCCCGGCCGCCCTCCTCCGGGACCAGGCGCAGGAAGTCGGGATGGCTGCCGCCGGCGAACAGGCGGCAACCCCCGCACTGTCCGCATGCGCTCCCGTCCGGGTGCGGCTCGCGGCACAGCAGCGCGGCGGCGAGGGCCTCGGCAAAGCGCCGCTTGCCCAACCCGGCCGGACCGCTGAGGAGCAACGCGTGGGGCAGGCGCTCGCGGCGGCGGCGCCCGACGAGGTTGCTCCAGTTTTCCTGCGTCCAGGGGGGCGGCCTGGCGGCGTTGCCCCCGGGACTGGCCTGCGTCTGCCGTTCGCCGTCTGCCATGGGCCTCAGTCCCCCGTCGCCTGATCCGCAATCCAGCGCTCCAGCACCTGGCCCAGCTCCTGCTGGACCTGCGCCAGCCCGGGGCTCGTGTCGACCACCCGGTAGCGTTCCGGCACGGCGGCCGCGCGTGCGAGGTAGGTCGCCCGCACCCGGTCGAAGAACGCCCGCGCCTCCTGTTCGAACCGGTCCGGCGCGCTGCGGTTGCCGGCCCGGGCCAGCCCCACCTCGGCCGGAGCGTCCAGGATCACCACCAGGTCCGGCCGCAGCGCCCCCTGGACCCAGTTCTCCAGCGCGGTTATACGCTCGGCGGGCACCCCGCGCCCGCCCCCCTGGTAGGCATAGGTGGCATCGGTGAAGCGATCGCACAGGACCCAGGTGCCCGCCTCGAGGGCCGGCCGGATCACCCGGGCCAGGTGCTGGGCGCGGGCCGCGAACATGAGCAGCAGCTCGGCATCGCTGGCCACCGGCTCCTCCCGCGGCGTCAGCAGCAGGTTGCGGACGTCCTCGGCCAGCGGGGTTCCACCCGGTTCCCGGGTCTGCAGCACGGCGTGGCCTGCGGCCTCGATGCGGGCGCGGATGAAAGCCAGGTTGGTGGTCTTGCCGACGCCCTCGATACCTTCGACGGTGATGAAACGTCCGCGGCTCATCGATTCGGCTCTCCGTTCTCCTGCGCCTGCCGTCCCCGGCGCAGCTGGTAGCGGGCCACGGCGCGGTTGTGTTCGGCCAGCGAGGCCGAGAAGGCGTGGCTGCCGTCGCCGCGGGCGACGAAGTAGAGGTCCTTGCCCGGCGCCGGGTGCAGGGCGGCACGGATCGCCTCCAGGCCGGGCATGGCGATGGGGCTCGGCGGCAGTCCCGGGCGGGTGTAGGTGTTGTAGGGCCCGTCCTCCTGCAGGTGGGTGCGGCGCAGGTTGCCGTCGAACGCCTGGCCCAGGCCGTAGATCACCGTCGGGTCGGTCTGCAGCAGCATGCCCCGCTGCAGCCGGCGCACGAAAACCCCGGCGATGGCCGGCCGCTCCTCGGGCACGCCGGTCTCCTTCTCGACGATGGAGGCCATGATCAGCGCCTCGTAGGGACTTTCGTAGGGCAGCCCCTCGTCGCGCCCGGCCCACTCCCGCTCCAGGTGCCGGGCCATGGTGCGATAGGCCCGCTCGAGGAACGCCACGTCGGTCATCCCCTTGTGGTAGCGGTAGGTGTCCGGGAAGAAGCGGCCCTCCGGGTGTTCGCCGGGATGGCCGATGCGCGCCATCACCCCTTCGGGATCGGTGTCGGCCAGGGTATGGCGGAGGAACTCCGCCCGGCCGACCGCCTCCAGGACCTGGCGGAAATTCCAGCCCTCCACGAGGGTCAGGGAATACTCGATGACATCGCCCGCGGCGATGCGGGCCAGCAGCTGACGGGGTGTGGTGCCGGGAACGATGGCGTACTCGCCTGCCTTCAGCTGTCGATCGACGCCTTCGTAGCGGGCCAGGAACACCAGGTAGAGAGGATGCTGAATCGCCCCCGCTCGGGCCAGGTCACGAGCCAGCCCCTGGACGTTGCCGCCGGGCGGCAGTTCCACCCGCAGGCCCTCGGCAGGGAGTGCCAGTGGGCGGTCGCGGAAATCGAGCCAGGCGCCCACAAGCCAGGCGCCGGCTCCGCCGGCAACCGTGACCGCCAGGAGCAGGCCGATAAGGAGAAATCGCTTCACGTCACCGCCTGCCGGTTGCAGCCCCCGCCACGGCGGGGGCTTTCGCTAATCAGGTTTGCGGAAGATCAGGGTTCCGTTGGTGCCGCCGAAACCGAAGGAGTTCGACAGCGCCACGTCGATCTTCATCTCCCGGGCGGTGTGGGCAACGTAGTCCAGGTCGCATTCCGCATCGGGGTTGTCGAGGTTGATGGTCGGCGGAGAGACCTGGTCGCGGATGGCGAGGATGGAGAAGATGGCCTCCACCGCCCCGGCCGCGCCGAGCAGGTGTCCGGTCATCGACTTCGTGGAGTTCACCACCAGCTTGCGGGCGTGTTCACCGAAGGTGGTCTTCACCGCCCGGGTCTCGGCCACATCGCCGGCCGGGGTGGAGGTCCCATGGGCGTTGACATAGTGCACCGCGTCGGGGTTCATCCCGGCATCGCGCAGGGCATTGGCCATGCAGGTGGCGGCACCCTCGCCCTCCGCCGGCGGCAGGGTCATGTGGTAGGCATCGCCGCTCATGCCGAAGCCCACCAGTTCGGCATAGATGGTGGCGCCGCGGCGCTTGGCGTGCTCGTACTCCTCCAGCACCACCACGCCGCCGCCGTCGCTGAGCACGAAGCCGTCGCGGTCGCGATCCCACGGGCGGCTGGCCTGCTCCGGGGCATCGTTGCGGGTGGAGAGCGCCCGGGCGGAGCCGAAGCCGCCGAGCCCCAGTGGTGAGGTGGCCATCTCCGCGCCGCCCGCGATCATCACGTCGGCATCACCGTAGGCGATGATGCGCCCGGCCTCGCCGATGTTGTGGGTACCGGTGGTGCAGGCGGTGACGATGGCGATGTTCGGCCCCTTGAACCCGTACATGATGGACAGGTTGCCGGAGATCATGTTGATGATGGCGCTGGGCACGAAGAACGGCGAGATGCGGCGCGGGCCGCTCTTCATGTAGGTTTCGTGATTGCGCTCGATGGCCGGCAGACCGCCGATGCCCGAACCGATGGCCACGCCGATGCGGTGGGCGTTCTCCTCGGTCACCTCGAGCCCGGAGTCACGGACCGCCTGGACGCCGGCCGCAATGCCGTAATGGATGAACGCATCCATCTTCTTGGCTTCCTTCGGCGGCAGGTACTCCTCAACATTGAAGTTCCTGATCGAACCCCCGAAACGGGTGCTGAAAGCCGAGGTGTCGAAGTGCTCGATGGGGCCGATGCCACTCTTGCCGGCGAGCGCATTCTCCCAGGACTCCGCGACACTGAGACCAAGGGGAGAGACCATGCCGAGGCCGGTGACAACAACACGCTTCCTAGCCAAAGGTAAACCCTCTATGCCGATGGCGGCCCGGAAGCCGCATTCTGGATGGTCCGCCTGGACAGCGGCCGGACGAACCGCCCGCGTGACGAATAAGGCTGATGGACGGGCACAAACAGAGAAAGGCCGCCGACCGCTATGGCCGGCGGCCCATTCCAGCGCGCTGCTTCACTCTGAAAGTGCCTCCCGGAGTGAAGCAGCGCGCCAGCTGCATCCCGACTCAGCTATGAGCTTCGATGTAGTCGATAGCCTGCTGGACAGTGGTGATCTTCTCGGCCTCCTCATCGGGGATTTCGCACTCGAACTCCTCCTCGAGAGCCATGACCAGCTCAACAGTGTCCAGCGAATCAGCACCCAGGTCGTCGACGAACGAGGCCTCGCGGGTGACCTCCTCTTCCTTCACCCCCAGCTGCTCGACCACGATCTTCTTGACGCGCTCTTCAATAGTGCTCATGACAGGATTGTCCTCCTAAACGCACAGGATGCAGCTCGATAACTGCGGTTGGTAGTTTATAAAAACGCCGATAAGTTGCAAGGCGATTTGCCCGTCCATCCTGGATTGATGCCCGCTTCCCGGGGTGTCCCAAGCACCTGGCCCGGCAGACCGGCTGCTCGCCTATTTTGTTGATTTCTGGTTGTTTTGCTCTCAACCCATGTACATCCCGCCATTCACATGGAGGGTCTCGCCGGTGATATAGCCGGCACCCGGAGATGCCAGGAATGCCACCGCGGAGGCGATCTCCCCGGGCTGTCCCAGGCGGGCGAGCGGTATCTGGCCCAGCAGGGCGGTGCGCTGATCATCGGGCAGCGCGCGGGTCATGTCGGTGTCGATGAAGCCGGGCGCAACGGTGTTCACGGTCACGTTCCGGCTTCCCACCTCGCGGGCCAGCGCCCGGGTGAAGCCCATCACGCCGGCCTTGGCGGCGGCGTAGTTGGTCTGCCCGGCGTTGCCCATGGCTCCCACCACCGAGGCGATGCTGATGATGCGGCCCCAGCGCGCCTTCATCATGCCGCGCAGGCAGGCCTTGCTCATGCGGTAGACCGAGGTGAGGTTGGTGTTCAGAATTGCCTCCCACTCCTCGTCCTTCATGCGCATGAGAAGGTTGTCGCGGGTGATTCCGGCGTTGTTGACCAGGATGTCGGGGGTGCCCGGTTCCTTGCCCAGGGCCTCGAGCAGGGCGCTGACCGAACCGGCGTCGGAGACATCCAGCGTCATTCCGCGCCCCTCGACGCCCTGCTCCGCCAGGGCCGCGGTGATGGCCTCGGCGCCCCGGTCGGAGGTGGCCGTACCGACGACCATCGCGCCCTGCCGTCCCAGCTCCAGGGCAATGGCCTGTCCGATCCCGCGGCTGGCGCCGGTGACCAGAGCGATTTTTCCTTCCAGCATCGTCATGGTTGAGTTCCCGGTTGGTGGCGTGCCGCCGGCGCGGGGCGTTGCCCGCCGCCCTGCGGCCCGGTAGCGGGGTTCAGAATCTGACCAGCGCCGAACCCCAGGTGAATCCGCCGCCGAAGGCCTCCAGCAGCACCACATCGCCCGCCTTGATGCGGCCGTCGCGCACTGCCTCGTCCAGCGCCAGGGGCACCGAGGCGCCGGAGGTGTTGCCCTGGTCCTCGATGGTCACCACCACCCGCTCCATGGGCATGCGCAGCTTCCTGGCGGTGGCCTGGATGATGCGGATGTTGGCCTGGTGCGGAACCAGCCAGTCCACGTCGGCGCGGGTCATGCCGTTCGCCTCGAGGGTCTCGTCGACGATCCGGCCCAGCGTGTTGACGGCCACCTTGAACACTTCGCTGCCGAACATGCGCATGTGCGGCTTGCGCCCGTCGGCCTCCTGCCCCTCCAGCGGGTTCGGCACGTAGAGCAGATCCTTGTAGCTGCCGTCGGCGTGGATGTGGGTGGAGAGGACGCCCGGCTCCTCCGAGGCCCCCAGCAGCACGGCGCCGGCGCCGTCGCCGAAGATGATGCAGGTGCCGCGGTCGGTCCAGTCGAGGATGCGGGAATTCGCCTCGCTGCCGATCACCAGCGCGGTAGCGGCCGCTCCGGTGCGGATGAACTGGTCGGCGATGCTGAGCCCGTAGGCGAAACCGGCGCAGGCGGCCTGCACGTCGAAGGCCGGGCAGCCGTTCCTGATGCCGAGCCGCTGCTGCACCAGGCAGGCGGTGCTGGGGAAGATGCGGTCGGGGGAGCTGGTGGCCACGATGATGAGCCCCACATCCTCCGGCGTCTTGCCGGCCGCCTCAAGCGCCCGCCGGGCGGCGATCTCGGCCATGCTGGAGGCGGTCTCGTCGGCTCCGGCCACATGGCGGCGGCGGATGCCGGTGCGCTCCACGATCCACTGGTCGGTGGTATCCACCAGCTTCTCCAGGTCCGCGTTGGTCCGGACCTGTTCCGGCAGGTAGCCGCCGGTGCCGATTATCCGTGAGTATTTCAAACCGCCCGCCTTTCCAGTAGCAGTGAACTGAGTTGATGGCTGATGCGTTCCGGAACGTTCTTCTGCGCCTCGCGCCGGGCCACCTGGATGGCGTTGGCGAAGGACAGCTCATCGGCGCTGCCATGGCTCTTCACCACGATGCCCTGCAGCCCCACCAGGCTGGCGCCGTTGTAGCGGCGCGGATCGACCCGGTGGCGGAATGCCCGCAGCACCGGCAGGGCCAGCAGGCCGGCAATCCGGGTCAGCCAGTTCCGGGTAAACTCCTGGCGCATGAAGTGGCTGATCATCCTGGCCACCCCCTCGCTGGTCTTCAGGGCCACGTTGCCGACAAAGCCGTCGCAGACCACCACGTCCGCGCTGCCCTTGTAGATATCGTCCCCCTCCACGTAGCCGATGTAGTTGACGGCATCGGATCGGGACAGCAGCGTGGCGGCCTCCTTGACCTGCTCGTTGCCCTTGATGGCCTCCTCACCGATGTTGAGCAGGCCCACCCGCGGCCGGGCATTGCCGTCCACCGCCGCCACCAGCACCGAGCCCATGACCGCGAACTGGAACAGGTGCTCGGCGCTGCAGTCGACGTTGGCCCCCAGGTCCAGCACATGGGTATGTCCCGTGATGGTGGGCAGGGCGGTGATGATGGCCGGCCTGTCCACACCCGGCAGGGTCTTGAGGACATAACGGGCCGTCGCCATCAGGGCGCCGGTGTTGCCCGCGCTGACACAGGCGCCGGCCTCCCCCTGCTTGACCAGGTTGATGGCCACGCGCATGGAGGAGTCCTTCTTGTTGCGCAGCGCCTGGGCCGGCGGCTCGTCCATCTCCACCTTCTGCGAGGCGTGATGAACCCGCAGGCGATCGTCTCCGAGACGCCCGCACGACTTGAGCTCGCGCTCGAGAACCTCGCGATCACCCACCAGGATGATGCGCAGTTCCGGTTCCCTGTCCAGCTGCTTCAGCGCAGCCGGAACCACCACGGATGGCCCGTGGTCGCCACCCATGGCGTCCAGGGCGATCGTCGTGGGGCTCAACGCTTACTCGGCCTTGCCGGTATCGATCTTGCGGCCACGGTAGTAGCCATCGGGGCTCACGTGGTGGCGCAGATGGGTCTCGCCGCTGGTGGGCTCGATGGACAGAGCCTTGCTGGTCAGGGCGTCGTGGGCGCGGCGCATGCCACGCTTGGAACGGGTCTTTCGATTCTGCTGAACGGCCATTACCGGGTCACTCCCGAAAAATATCAGTCACGGTCTTTCTTCAGTGCCGCCAGAACGCTGAACGGATTCTCCCGCTCCGGCGCGGCACCGGGCTCAACTTCTTCCTCTGTCTCGTGCGGCTCGCCGGCGGCGGGGCACGCATCGAGTTCATGCATGGGCGCAAACGGCAGCGCCAGCAGCAGTTCATCCTCGACGAGGGTGGCCAGGTCAAGGGGCTCACCGGTGGCCACGAGGGGATCGCGATCGCCGTGCAGCGACCGCGCCGCCTCGTCGCTGGGGACTATCTCCAGCTCGACCGGCTGCTCCAGCTCAAGCTCCATGGGCTGAAGGCAGCGCTGGCAGATGAGCGACACCCGGGCCCGCAGCCTGCCGCGCACGTAGCGCAACCGGCCCTCTCCGGTGCCGAACTCCAGCACGACATCCACCACACCCGCGTCGTCCGTCAGACAGCCGCACAGCCGGGTGAGGTCCGCCAGCGGCAGATCGCCCTCCACCCGCGTACCGGCTCGCGCCAGCGCGACAGGGTCGATCAGCTTCGGCAGCGGCCCACGCAACATAAGCCGGCAATTTTATTGCATGGTGCAAGGGTAGTCAAAAGCGCTGTACGCAGGACGGATCCTGATCACCGGCCCGACCCCGGCTAAGCCTCCGCCGACGCGGCGGGCTAGTCGACGCATTCCAGCTCCGCCCACCGGTTGCGCAGCCGTTTCAGCGAGACCGGCTGGGCGGTTTTGAGCTCCTGGGCGAACAGGGAGACCCGCAGCTCCTCCAGCGCCCAGCGGAACGCCACCAGCGCCGGATCGCAGCGCCCCTCGCCCGCCACGACCTCGGCCCGCCGGCGCCAGGCCTCCCACAGGGGGCGGATCTCGGCCATGGACTGGTCGTCCCGCGCCGGGTTGAGCGCCCGCTTCTCCAGCCGGCGCTCCATGGCGGCCAGGTAGCGCGGCAGGTGGCGCAGCGACTCGGCCGGGGTGACGGCGGCAAAGCCGCGGTAGACCAAGGCGCCGAGCTGCTCGCGCAGGTCGGCCCAGGCCGGAGCGTCGGCCGGACCGGGCTCCCGTGCGAGCCGCCCCGCGACCCCGTGGTAGGTTTCCAGGGCCCGCTCGGTGCTGGCCGCGAGTCGGTTGGCCGTCTCGACCAGGCGCCGCCGCCCCTCCTCCAGCCGGCGCTCGAAGGCCTGCCGGTCCCGCGCCAGGGGGGCGTCGCCCAGAAAGACCTCCACCGCCGCGGCCCGCAACAGGTCCCGCCGCAGCGCCTCGCACGGCGCTAGATCCGGGTCGTCGGCGGGCAGCATCACCGTCGCCGGCGGCTCCGCGCGCACCGCCAGCGTGTAGTGCAGGCACATGGCGCGGCTCACCGGCAGTCCCTTGGCCAGGCGCCGGGCATCGGTGCCCAGGGCCAGCAGGAACAGGCGCGTGAGCCCGTGCCGGCTGGCCGTCTCCGCTTTCTGCGGCGTGTCGAACAGGCGCAGGTCGACCGCCTCGCCCCGGTCCACCAGTCCCGGGTAGCCACTCAGGCCGCCGCGGGAATCGAGCACCACCTGCTCGGGCAGGTCGCCGAAGTCCCAGGAGCGGATCCCTTCCCGCTCGAACCGACGGTCGGAGGCCTTGCGGAAGCTCTGCCGCGCGACCCCCTGGAGCTGGTCCCGCAGGGCGGGGAGATCGCGGCCGCTGGCCAGTTCCCGCTTCCCTTCGAGCACCCGGAACCGCATCCGCAGGTGATCGGGCAGCGCCGCCTCCCGCCACGCCTCGGCCGGCACCCTGATCCCGGTCATCTGCGCCAGCGCCGTACCCAGCGCCACGGTCAGCTCGCCGGCCCCCGCCTCCATCCGCTCCAGGCAGGCATCGGCGAAATCCGGCACCGGGACGAAGCTGCGCCGCAGCGACTTGGGCAGGGACTTGATCAGCGCGATCACCTTGTCCCGCAGCAGCCCCGGCACCAGCCAGCCGAACGCCTCCGGTCGCAACTGGTTGAGCGCCGCCGCCGGCACACTGACGGTGACACCGTCCGCTTCATGCCCGGGCTCGAAGTGGTAGTCGAGGGGCAGGGTGAGCCCCTCCACTTCCAGCGTCCCGGGGAAACTGTCCTCGGTGATCCCGGCGGCGCCATGCTGCATCAGGTACTCGCGGCTGAGATGCAGCAGGTCCGGCCGCTCCCGGCCGGCCTGGCGCAGCCACTTCTCGAACTGGGCGCCGCTGTGGATTCCGGCCGGGACCTGCCGATCGTAGAACTCGTAGAGCACCGCCTCGTCCACGAGAATGTCCCGCCGGCGGGACTTGGACTCCAGCCCCTCCACCTCTTCGATGAGCGCGCGGTTGTGGGCGAAGAACTCCGCGTCGGTACGGTAATCGCCCCGGACCAGGGCCGCGCGGATGAAGATTTCGCGCGCCTCATCCGGCGCAACGGGTCCGTAGTGCACCGGGCGCTTCGGCTGCAGGACCAGGCCGTAGAGGGAGACCCGCTCATAGGCCATCACCCGGGCCGGACGCTTCTCCCAGTGGGGATCGAAGAGGTTGCGACGGACCAGGTGGGCGCCCACCTCCTCCACCCATTCCGGCTCCACCCGCGCCACCCCGCGGGCGTAGACCCGCTGGGTCTCCACCAGCTCCGCGGCCACGATCCACCGCGGCTTGCGGGCCGCCAGGGAGGAACCGGGAAAGATCTGGAGGCGGGTGCCGCGGGCGCCCTGGTACTGGGTGGGCGGCCGCCGGCGGCCGCTCTTCTCCGCGCCCTCCCCCTCCCCGCCATCGATGCGCAGGGCCACGTTGTCCAGCAACCCGGACAGCAGCGCCTTGTGCACCGCGTCGTACTCGGCCGGCACCTGGTTGGGACGCATCCCCATCTCCCGCACCAGGGTGAAAATCTGGGTATGGATGTCCTCCCATTCGCGCATGCGCAGGAAGGAGAGGAAATGGTCCCGGCACCAGCGGCGCAGCTTGTTCTGGGACAGGTGCTGCTTCTGTTCCTGGTAGACGCGCCACAGGTTAACGTGGCCCAGGAAGTCGGATTCCGGATGGCGGAACGCCTTGTGCGCCTCGTCCGCCGCCTGCTGCGCCTCCAGCGGGCGTTCGCGGGGATCCTGGATGCTCAGGGCGCTGGCGATGATCAGCACCTCCTCCAGGCAATGGCGCTCGGCGCCGGCGAGGACCATGCGCCCGATGCGCGGATCCACCGGCAGACGCGCCAGCTGGCGCCCCAGCGGGGTCAGCCCGCGGTGTCCGTCCAGCGCTCCGAGCTCGCCCAGCAGGCGGAAGCCATCGTTGACGGCCCGCGCATCGGGGGCGTCGAGGAAGGGGAACCGCTCCACGTCGCCGAGCCCCAGCGCCTGCATGCGCAGGATCACCGCGGCGAGGTTGGTGCGCAGGATCTCGGGATCGGTGAACTCCGGACGGGAGAGGAAATCCTCCTCTGCATAGAGGCGGAAACAGAGCCCGGCGCTGATGCGTCCGCAGCGTCCCTTGCGCTGGTTGGCGCTGGCCTGGGAGATCGGCTCGATGAGCAGCCCCTGCACCTTGCTGCGCACGCTGTAGCGGCTGATGCGGGCGGTGCCCGGGTCCACCACGTAGCGGATGCCCGGGACCGTCAGGGAGGTTTCCGCCACGTTGGTGGCGAGCACGATGCGACGCCCGCCGTGGGGCGCGAACACGCGCTGCTGCTCGGCCGCCGAGAGGCGCGCGAACAGGGGCAGGATCTGGGTATGGGGGGGATGGTGCTTGCGCAGCGCCTCGGCGGTCTCCCGGATTTCGCGCTCGCCGGCCAGGAATACCAGCGTGTCGCCCGGGCCGTGCCGGGCCGCCTCGTCCACCGCATCCAGGATTCCCTGCAGCTGGTCCCGGTCCCCGTCGGCGCCTTCGCCGCTGTAGAGGGGCCGGTAGCGGACCTCCACCGGGTAGGTGCGGCCCGACACCTCCAGCACCGGCGCGCCGCCGAAAAAGCGCGAGAAACGCTGGGGATCGATGGTGGCCGAGGTGATGATCACCTTCAGATCGGGACGCCGCGGCAGCAGCTGCCGGATGTAGCCGAGCAGGAAGTCGATGTTGAGGCTGCGCTCGTGGGCCTCGTCGATGATGAGGGTGTCGTACTGCTCCAGGCGGCGGTCGCCCTGGGTCTCCGCCAGCAGGATGCCGTCGGTCATCAGCTTGATGTGGGTGTCGCCGCCGCCACGGTCGGTGAAGCGCACCTTGTAGCCCACCGCCTGCCCGAGCGGTGTGCCCAATTCGTCGGCAATCCGCTGGGCGACGTTGCGGGCGGCGATGCGGCGGGGCTGGGTGTGGCCTATCAGGCCGTCGACGCCGCGCCCCAGCTCGAGGCATATCTTCGGCAGCTGGGTGGTCTTGCCCGAGCCGGTCTCGCCGGCGATCACCACCACCTGGTGGTCGCGGATGGCGTCGGCGATGACGTCCCGCTGGGCGGATACCGGGAGTTCAGGGGGAAATTCGGGGACGGGCAGCGCGGCGCGGCGGCGTTCCCGGCGCGCCGCGGAGGCCCGGACCTCGGCTTCCAGCACCGCCAGCTTGTCCATGCCCTCGCCCCGCTCCAGGAGCCTGCGGAGGCGGCCGCGCAGGCGGCGGCGGTCGGCGAGCATGCACCCATGCAGCTCCGCCTGCAGGATCTTGACGGCGTGGTGGAGGGTCATTTCAGGACGTGGACACCGGAACGGAACGGGCCGCCGGGCGGTCAGCGCGGCGGCCCGTCACGGCTGCGGCCCGTCGATCAGAGATTGTCGCGCCGGATGACCACCTCGGCGTCGGCGCGAAGGGTTTCGTTGTAGTAGAGATAATCGTTGTCACCGAATCCACGCACCAGCTGCTGGGTGATCCGGCGCCGCTGCCCGGCGTCGGCGGCGGCCGGATCCCCGTCAACCACCCCGGTGAGCACCACCACGGCATAGTCGCCGTCGGGCAGGGGGACGCCATCGGTGGCCGAGGCGCCCGGCTGCGGACGGGGCATGGCGAACGCGGTGCGCAGGACGGCGGGATCCAGCTCCGGGGCGTTGCGGCCCACAGTGGCCGGAGGCTGCCACTTCAGCGAGTGCTCCGCGGCCGCGGCCTCCGGCGCCTGGCCGTCACGGATGGCGGTGAGCACCTGCTGTCCCAGCTCGCGTGCACGCTCCTCGGCCCGCGCCTGCACCAGGGTCGCGCGGATATCCTCACGCACCGTCTCCAGGGGCTGGGGCGCGGAAGGACGGTGTTCCTGGACCCGGAGCACGAGGTAGCGGTTGGCATCGAGCTCCAGCACCTCGCTGTTGTTTCCGTTCAGCACCTCGTCGCTGAAGGCGGCCTCGACTACCCGCGGATTCCCGGCGATGCCGGTACCGCCCTCGCGCCCGAACCAGTCGGTGCCCTGCACGGACATGCCGAGCGCATCCGCCGCCGGCTGCAGGGAATCGGGCTGTTCATAGGCGAGGTTGGTCAGGGTTTCCGCCTTCTCGTAGAACTCGGTCTCGGCCTCGTGGCGCGCATAGTCGCGACGCACCTGGTCGAGCGCATCCTCGAAACTCTTGGTCGCGCCGGGGCGCACGTCCAGGAGCTTGATGATGTGGACACCAAAGGCGGTCTCCACGGGCTCCGAGATCTCGTCCGGCTGCAGGCCGTAGACCGCCTCCTCGAACGCCGGGTCCATGACACCGCGGCCGAAGAAACCGAGATCGCCCCCCTGGCCTGCGGAGCCGGGATCATCGGAGTTCGCCTGGGCCAGCGCGCCGAAATCGGCGCCATCGCGCAGCTGTGCCAGCAGGTCCCCGGCCTTCTGCCGCGCCGCCGCCATGGCCTCCTCGTCTTTCGGGTCCGCCTGGATCAGGATATGGGCGGCACGGCGTGCGCCCTCGGTCCGGTAGCTGTCGAGGTGGGCCTCGTAGTACGCCTTCAGGGCCGCTTCGGTGGGCTGCAACTGCGCGGCGATGGAGTCGACCGACAGGTCCAGGTAACTCACCTTCACCTGTTCCTCGGTCACGTAACGATCGCGGTTGTCGTTGTAGTACTGCTCGATGTCCCCATCGCTGACGGTGATCCGGTCGGTGAAGCTGCCGGCGGCAACGGTCAGGAAACCCACCTGGCGCCGCTGATCGCGCAGACGCAGCGCGTCGTCCACCTCCAGCGGCGTGGCAAATTCGGTCACGGTGATTCCGGTCTCCACCTGGTCGGTGAGCATCCCGCTGCGCAGGCTCGCCTCGAAACCGGCCGGACTGTAGCCGCCGCCGCGCAGGCGCGACTCGTAGAGGGACTTGTTGAAGGCGCCGTTGCTCTGGAACTCGGACATGGCGTGGATCCGCGCCGCGAGCTGCTCGTCGCCGATGCGGAACCCGGCATCGGCGGCGCCCTGCAGGAGCAGCTGGTTGCGGATGATGCCCTCGAGCACGCTCTCCCGCAGCATCTCCTCGCTCACCTGGCCCGAGTTGTTGCCGAGCAGAGCCTCGAACTGGCGGCGCTGCTGCTGGTAGAGCTGCTGGAACTCCCCCCGCTCCACTTCGGTGCCATTGATCTCCATCACGGTCACGGAGGCCCCGGAACCGAAATAGGAGTTGATACCCCAGAGCGCGAAGGGAATGCTGATCAAGATGACGATGGCCCAGGCGATCCAACCCTGCGCCTTCTCCCTGATATCCTGCAGCATCTGATTATCCTCGTCCGGTCACAAGCGGCTCAGCGTAGCCAATTCGGGCGCCGGTGACAAACCGGCCAAACGCCAAGCAGGTGATGAAATAAAAAAAGGGCGCACCCTCGCGGGTGCACCCTTTTCAGTGTTGGCGGAGTGGACGGGACTCGAACCCGCGACCCCCGGCGTGACAGGCCGGTATTCTAACCAACTGAACTACCACTCCGTAGACTGGTGGGTGCTGAGGGGCTTGAACCCCCGACCCTCGCCTTGTAAGGGCGATGCTCTCCCAGCTGAGCTAAGCACCCAAGGAAGGCGCGTTAGTTTACTGCATCCTTGAGTGCCTTGCCAGCCTTGAAAGCCGGAATCCGCGCGGCCTGGATCTCGATATTCTCGCCGGTCTGCGGGTTGCGGCCGGTCCGCGCGGCGCGTTCGCGCACGGAGAAGGTACCGAAGCCAACCAGACTGACCTGCTCACCCCGCTGCAGAGCGGTGGTGATGGCGGAGACCATGGCATCCACTGCACGACCGGCGGCGGCTTTGGAGACGTCGGCTTCAGCGGCGATCGCATCAACGAGTTCGGACTTGTTCACAGGTGTTCCCCCCCTCAAGTTCGTCGTGCTTTCCGGCGGTGTGGGATGCCTCCGCGGGAGGCGCAATTTATACCAACAGGCCCACAAAGCCGTCAAGCGGATAGTCGAAAATATTTCACTCAGACCCGGAAAAACACGGGGTGGCGCGAATAGCGGACCACTCCGCGGCAACCGATCCTGGGCAGCAGACCGTTTACCCTGCAGGAAATGCAAGACTGCGAGCCTCGGGTACGGCACCTGCTGCTACTGCACCGGCGGCAACCGCCCCTGGTTCAGAATCCACTGATTCGGAAGCACGACGCGCGAGCCACCGCTGATGGCTTGCCCGTGGAAGTACTGTGACGCCGTACCGATGAACCTGTGGAACTCGTGCTGTCGAAGCGCCGGACGGCTGCCCACCCGGACAGCGGCACACCGGGTGATACTACGTCAGCGGAACGCACCTGTTAAGGTCCGATCGCCTCTTTTGTGAATTTCGGCTCTCAATGAACCGCCGACAGGCTTCCCGGCGACCGTTCCGGCAGTCGGAAAACCCGTTGCCGCACCGGGAGCCGGCCTGCGCCCTGGCCGCGCCACCGGACATGACAGGGCCGTGCGCTCACGCGCGGCCGACCGGATCCGCCGGCGACCGACACGGGATCGCCTGTTGACGGCGTGAGAGACCCTTCCCCAAACGCGGAACCAGCCGCACAGCTAGTGCGTGCCGATGCGCGTGTTCTTCTTGGCCTTCTCGGTCTTGGCCTTGGGCGCCACGCTCTCGGTCGGCGTCTCATCCTTGGCCGGCAGGGGCTCGGGAACATGCTGCAGGGCGATCTCGAGCACCTGGTCAATCCATTTGACCGGGATGATCTCCAGATCCTGCTTGATGTTCTTCGGTATCTCCTTCAGATCGCGCTTGTTCTCTTCGGGTATCAGCACCCTGCCGATGCCGCCGCGGTGGGCCGCCAGCAGCTTTTCCTTCAGCCCGCCGATGGGCAGCACCTCGCCACGCAGGGTGATTTCACCGGTCATGGCCACATCGGCATGCACGGGGATTCCGGTCAGCGAGGAGACCAGGGCCGTGCACATGCCCACACCGGCGCTCGGACCGTCCTTGGGCGTGGCTCCCTCCGGCACGTGGATGTGGATGTCGCGCTTTTCGTAGAACTCGGGTTCGATGCCCAGGGTCGCGGCCCGGCTGCGCACCACGGTCATGGCGGCCTGGATGGACTCCTGCATCACGTCGCCCAGGCGCCCGGTGAACACGGCCTTGCCCTTGCCCGGCACGGCCACGGCCTCGATGGTGAGCAACTCGCCGCCCACCTCCGTCCAGGCCAGCCCGGTCACCTGCCCCACCTGGTCCTGTTCCTCGGCCCGACCGAAGCGGAAGCGCTTCACGCCCAGGTAGTGTTCCAGGCCCTTGGGGGTGACGCTGATTTTCCGCTCCTTGGGCTTGAGGAGGACCTCCTTCACCACCTTGCGGCAGATCTTGGAGATTTCCCGCTCCAGGCTGCGCACCCCGGCCTCCCGGGTGTAGTAGCGGACGATGTCCCGCATCGCCGCCTCGGTGAGGGCGAGCTCGCTCTCCTTGAGGCCGTTCTCCCGGATCTGCTTCGGAACCAGGTAGCGCTGGGCGATGTTGACCTTCTCATCCTCGGTATAGCCGGGGATGCGGATGACCTCCATGCGGTCGAGCAGGGGCGCGGGGATGTTCAGGGAGTTGGCCGTGGCCACGAACATCACGTCGGACAGGTCGTAGTCCACTTCCAGGTAGTGATCATTGAAGGTGTGGTTCTGCTCCGGATCGAGCACCTCCAGCAGCGCCGAGGAGGGATCGCCGCGGAAATCCATCGCCATCTTGTCGATTTCGTCGAGCAGGAACAGCGGGTTGCGCGTCCCGACCTTGGAGAGCTTCTGGATGATTTTGCCTGGCATGGAGCCGATGTAGGTGCGGCGGTGGCCGCGGATTTCCGCCTCGTCGCGCACGCCGCCGAGGGACATGCGGGTGAACTTGCGGTTCGTCGCCCGGGCGATGGAACGGCCGAGCGAGGTCTTGCCCACGCCGGGGGGGCCCACCAGGCACAGAATCGGGCCCTTGAGCTTCCGCACCCGGGTCTGCACCGCGAGATATTCGATGATCCGCTCCTTGACCTTCTCCAGGCCATAGTGATCGGCTTCGAGAATCTCCTCGGCCTTGGCCAGGTCGCGGCTGACCTTGGTGCGCTTCTTCCACGGCACGCCCACCAGCCAGTCGATGTAGTTGCGCACCACCGTCGCCTCGGCGGACATGGGCGACATCATCTTCAGCTTGTTCAGCTCCGCGGTGACCTTCTCCTTGGCCTCCTTGGACATGCCCGATTCCTCGATCCTGCGGGCGAGATCCTCGATCTCGTTGGGCGCGTCCTCCAGCTCACCCAGCTCCTTCTGGATGGCCTTCATCTGCTCGTTCAGGTAGTACTCGCGCTGGCTCTTCTCCATCTGCCGCTTGACGCGGTTGCGGATGCGCTTCTCCACCTGCAGCAGATCGATCTCCGACTCCATCAGGCCGATGAGGTGCTCGAGGCGCTCGCGGGCACTGCGGATTTCGAGGATCTTCTGCTTCTCCTCGATCTTGAGCGACATGTGCGCCGCCACGGTGTCGGCCAGGCGATCGGGGTCATCGATCCCGGCCAGGGAGGTGAGAATCTCCGGCGGGACCTTCTTGTTCAGCTTCACGTACTGGTCGAACTGGGCGATGACCGAGCGGGAGAGGACCTCCGACTCGCGTTCATCCAGCTTCTCCTGGGGCAGGACGGCAATCTCCGCCTTGAAGAAGGGGTCGTCAGCGACGAAGCGGCTGATCTCGGCGCGCTGGGCGCCCTCCACCAGCACCTTCACCGTGCCGTCGGGGAGCTTGAGCAGCTGCAGGATCGTGGACAGGCTGCCGATGGTGTAGATGTCACCCTGCTCCGGATCATCCTGGGTCGCGCTCTTCTGGGCCACCAGCAGGATCTGCTTGTCCTCGGCCATCGCCGCTTCCAGGGCATTGATGGACTTTTCCCGGCCAACGAACAGCGGGATCACCATGTGCGGATAGACCACCACATCGCGCAGGGGAAGAACTGGCAGGACCAGGCTTTCGGACTGGAAGTGCTCTTGCTGCTCCATATTGGAGTACCTCGTTGGCTGGGGACCTGACGGGCCCGAATCTGCGTCCCAGGAAACACCCTAGTGTCGCACTGGGTTATTATATGCGGACCGCGGTAGTGGATTTCAAGTACAGCGGGAGGATATTTCTGCCCGGAACCGGTTGTTGGCCGTTCCGGCCCGGGCGAACCCGCGTGCCGGGCGGGAGGACCCTCCCCGCCCGGCCCGCCGGTCTCAGCTCTTGTCGGATGCGAGGCGCTGGGGTGTCTCGGTGTTCTCGTAGATCAGCAGGGGTTCCGACTCACCCTGGATGACCGACTCGTCCAGCACCACCTTGGTCAACCCTTCCACGGAGGGAATGTCGTACATGGTGTCGAGGAGTGCGCCTTCCACGATGGAGCGCAGGCCGCGGGCACCGGTCTTGCGCTCCATGGCCTTGCGGGCAATGGCGCGCAGGGCATCCTCGCGGAACTCCAGCTCCACGTCGTCCATCTCGAACAGGCGTGAATACTGCTTGGTCAGGGCGTTCTTGGGCTCGGTGAGAATCTTCATCAGCGCCGCCTCGTCCAGCTCCTCCAGGGTCGCCACCACCGGCAGGCGGCCGACGAACTCCGGAATGAGGCCGTACTTGATGAGGTCCTCCGGCTCCACGTCGCGGAGCGTCTCGCTGATGCTGCGCTTGTCGTCCCGCGGCCGCACTTCGGCGGAGAAACCGATCCCGCCCTTCTCCGACCGGCCGCGGATAATCTTCTCCAGGCCGGCGAAGGCCCCGCCGCAGATGAACAGGATGTTGGAGGTGTCCACCTGCAGGAACTCCTGCTGGGGATGCTTGCGCCCCCCCTGGGGCGGCACCGAGGCCACCGTGCCCTCGATGAGCTTCAGCAGCGCCTGCTGCACCCCCTCGCCCGAGACGTCGCGGGTGATGGAGGGGTTGTCCGACTTGCGCGAGATCTTGTCGATCTCGTCTATATAGACAATGCCGGTCTGGGCCTTGTCCACATCGTAGTCGCACTTCTGCAGCAGCTTCTGGATGATGTTCTCGACGTCCTCACCCACGTAGCCGGCCTCGGTGAGGGTGGTTGCGTCGGCGATGGTGAAGGGCACGTTGAGCAGCCGGGCGAGGGTCTCCGCCAGCAGCGTCTTGCCGCAGCCGGTGGGGCCGATGAGCAGGATGTTGCTCTTGGCCAGTTCCACGTCCTCGCGATTGACCTTCGTGCGCAGGCGCTTGTAGTGGTTGTAGACCGCCACGGAAAGAACGCGCTTCGCATGCCCCTGGCCGATCACGTACTCGTCCAGGATCGTGTGGATTTCGTGGGGGGTGGGCAGCTTGTCGCCCTTGCCCTGGGTGGCGTGCTCCTGCACCTCCTCGCGGATGATGTCGTTGCACAGCTCCACGCACTCATCGCAGATGAACACGGAAGGACCGGCGATCAGCTTACGCACCTCGTGCTGACTTTTGCCGCAGAACGAGCAGTACAGAAGCTTTCCGCCGTCGTCCCGGGTGTTCTGATCGTTACTCATAACCCCACCTCACCTGGTAATGCGCATCCTTCCAGGTGTCAAGATGCAGACAAATGCGCAGATTTGCAACCCTACGGAGCCTGGGTGCTCAAGCCGACGGCCGAGGCCCGGAATGTATCAGACATCGGCCGTGTTTCGTGGTTCCGGCGTCTACTCGTCCTTGCCCCTGGCCGGGGTCCCGCGCTGGGTCAGGACCGAGTCGATCAGGCCGTAGGCGACGGCATCATCCCCGCTCATGAAATTGTCGCGATCGGTATCCACGCGAATCTTGTCCAGGGGCTGCCCGGTGTGGTTGGCAAGAATCTTGTTCAGGCGGTCCCGGGTCTGGAGCATCTCGCGGGCATGGATCTCGATATCCGAGGCCTGGCCCTGCACCCCGCCCAGGGGCTGGTGGATCATGATGCGCGAATGCGGCAGGGCGTGGCGCTTGCCCGCCGCTCCCGCGGTGAGCAGCAGCGCCCCCATGCTCGCCGCCTGCCCGATGCACATGGTGCTCACGTCGGGCTTGATGAACTGCATGGTGTCATAGATGGCCAGCCCGGCGCTGACGGAGCCCCCCGGCGAATTGATGTAGAGGTGGATATCCTTGTCCGGATTCTCCGACTCGAGAAACAGGAGCTGGGCCACCACCAGGTTGGCCATGTAGTCCTCCACCGGCCCCACCAGGAACACCACCCGCTCCTTCAGCAGGCGCGAGTAGATATCGTAGGCCCGTTCACCGCGGGCCGACTGCTCCACCACCATGGGCACCAGGTTCAGGGCTTGAATGTCGGACATGTAAGTTCCTCTGTGCGGACTGTGCGAAGCGGCCTGTGAATCGACCCGGAGCCCCTGCAACGGTGGCTGCCGGTATGCTGCGCCACCCCCGAGGGTGGCCAGCACCAGCTTATCAGGCCCCTTCACCCACTTTCATCAACTCGTTGAACGGGGTTTCTTTCTCCGTGACCTGGGCCTGGCCCAGGATCCAGTCCACCACCTGGTCCTCGAGCACCACCGACTCCAGCTCGGACATCTGGTCCTTGCGGCTGTAGTACCACTTGACCACCTGCTCCGGGTCCTCGTAGGCCGCCGCGATGTTCTCGATGGTGCTGCGCAGGCGCTCCGGATCCACCTTCATCTGGTTGGCCTGGATGATTTCGGCCAGGATGAGCCCCAGCTTGATGCGCCGCTCCGCCTGGTCGGTGAACATCTCGTCGGGGAGCTTCATGTCCGCGCCACCGCCGAACTGCATCCGCGCCTGCTCCTGGAGACGGCTGATCTCCTCGGTGATCAGCGCCTTCGGAATCTCGATGGGATTGGCCTCGATGAGTCCGTCCATCACCTGGTTCTTGACCGTGTTCTTGATCGTCTGGTCCAGTTCGCGCTGCATGTTCTCGCGCACCTGCTCGCGCAGGCTGTCCAGATCGCCGTCGGCGACCCCGAAGGACCTGGCGAACTCCGCGTCGACCTCCGGCAGTTTCGGCTCCTCCACGGCGGTGAGCCTGACCTTGAACCGGACCGGCTTGCCCGCCACTTCCTGGGCCGGATAATCCTCGGGGAACTGGAGATCCAGGGTGCGCTCCTCGCCGGCCGCGGCGCCCAGCATCCCCTCCTCGAACCCGGGGATGAAGCGGCCGCTGCCGAGCACCAGCCTGGCGCCCTCGGCCTTGTTGCCCTGGAAACCCTCGCCGTCGATGGTGCCCTCGAAATCCATCACCAGCTGATCACCATCCTGCGCCGGACGCTCCACGGCCTCCCAGGTGGTGCGCTGCTTGCGCAGGGTCTCGATCATGCGGTCGACGTCGGCCGCCTCGATGCCGGTGACGGGACGCTCGACCTTGATCTGGTCCATGCCGGCCAGCGTGAGCTCGGGATAGACCTCGAACACCGCCGTGTAGGCCAGCGACTTGCCCGGCTCCATGCTGGTGGGCTCGATCTCGGGACGGCCGGCGGGGCGGAGCTTCTCCTGGCTGATGGCCTCGTAGAAGCTCGACTGCAGCACCTCGCCGATGACCTCGTGCCGGATCTGCTCCCCGAAGCGGTTCTGGACCACCTTCATGGGCACCTTGCCGGGACGGAAGCCATCCAGGCGCACGCTGCCGGCCATTTTCTTCAGGCGCTGCTGCACTTCGCTGTCGATCCGCTCCGCGGGAACCTCCACGGACAGGCGACGTTCAAGACCCTCGGTCGTTTCCACTGAAACCTGCATGTCTCCACTCCAATCAACGGCATGGCCGGCACACCGTGTCGTTCTCAAAGATTCATGGGGAGGCCGTCCGGATCCACGGCGGCCGCTGGCCGCGCGCCCATCAGGCCTGAACTGGTGCGAAAGGAGAGACTCGAACTCTCACGGGTTCCCCCACTGGAACCTAAATCCAGCGCGTCTACCAATTCCGCCACTTTCGCCTGATTTCCACGGCAATCGCGATAGTATACTAACGCAGACCCTGCCAAAGCCACCTTCAGAAACCACCGGCCGGCCCGGCCTCCGGGCGCGCCGCGCCATGATCCGCAGCCGCCGTGAAGCCACCCCGACGCGGCTCCGCCAGCGCCCGTTTCTGCCGCAATGGGACCGCGACGGGCACAACCCGGCCATGGCAAAAAAAAACCCGGCGAGTGGCCGGGTTTGCGGTCTGTTTGGTGGGCCGTGAAGGATTCGAACCTTCGACCCGCTGATTAAGAGTCAGCTGCTCTACCAACTGAGCTAACGGCCCGCGGAACACTATTGCAACAGTTTTTCACAACCGGGTGCCCTACTCAACACCCTCGCACTGCAAACAACTGGGGTGAGCGATGGGGCTCGAACCCACGACCACCGGATCCACAATCCGGGGCTCTGCCAACTGAGCTACGCTCACCATAAAACCTGTCGTCACACCAGCCGGCCAGTTGTCTGGCACGCCCGGCAGGACTCGAACCTGCTACCCTCGGCTTAGAAGGCCGATGCTCTATCCGGATGAGCTACGGGCGCATGGTTGAAACCTTCTGTACACACCACCACGCGACCGCCGGTGCGCCTGCACAGGAAACTGGTCGGGGTAGAGGGATTTGAACCCCCGACTCCCTGCTCCCAAAGCAGGTGCGCTACCAGGCTGCGCTATACCCCGTGAACACACCGCAACCAGAGCGTTCTGCGGGACCGTACCAACCGACCCCGCTCAGGAAGGTTGCGAATGATACGCGCCACGAACGGCCCCGTCAATCATTCTGCCACCAACCCGCCGCCGGCGGGGGGCACCCCGACCTGGCGTGACGAAACCCCGTCTTGCGTGAGATAATTTTAAACTTTTCTTGTCCACGAATACACAACCATCCACCACGAATATTGCTTCGATGAGCGCACAGATACTTGACGGCAGAGCGGTGGCCGCGGAAGTCCGCAGCCAGGTAAAGACGGGCGTGGAACAGCGGGTGGCCGCGGGCCGGCGGCCGCCGGGCCTCGCCGTGGTGCTGGTGGGCGAGAGCCCCGCCTCCCAGGTCTACGTACGCGGCAAGCGCAATGCCTGCCATGAGGTGGGCTTCGTCTCGGTGAGCCACGATCTGCCGGCCGACACGCCCGAGGCGGAAATCCTGGCGCTGGTGGATGAACTGAATGCCGATCCCGGCGTGGACGGAATCCTGGTCCAGCTGCCGCTGCCGGACCACGTCGATCCGAAAAAGGTCATCGAACGCATCCGCCCGGACAAGGACGTGGACGGCTTCCATCCCTACAACATGGGGCGGCTGGCCGTGCGCATGCCGTTGCTCTGCCCCTGCACCCCCCACGGCGTGATGACCCTGCTCTCCCGCACCGGGGTCGAGCTGGCGGGCCTCGACGCGGTGATCGTGGGTGCCTCCAACATCGTCGGGCGGCCGATGGCCCTGGAGCTGCTCGGCGCCGGCTGCACCGTGACCGTCTGCCACAGCCGCACCCGGGACCTGTCCGCCCACATCGCCCGCGCCGACCTGGTGGTGGCCGCCGTGGGCCGCCCCGGCCTCATCCGCGGCGCGTGGATCAAGCCCGGGGCCATCGTCATCGACGTGGGCATGAACCGCCTGGACAACGGCAAGCTGGCCGGCGACGTGGAATTCGACGCCGCCCGCGAGCGCGCCGCCTGGATCACCCCCGTCCCCGGCGGCGTCGGCCCCATGACCATCGCCACCCTGCTCGAAAACACCCTCTACGCCGCCAACGAGCTCCATCCTGACTGATGGTTGGAATAGACCGGAACAACAGGACCAAAGCACTTTGTTATCCGCAGATTACGCAGATTACGCAGATTAAAAATAACAAAGGGTTGAAAGTGCCAAAGCGGTGGAGGTCGTAGGCAGTCACCGGGGACCTGTGCCCTCAATAGGTTCAAAGGCACCAGCTTGACAGGTGGCAGCAGTCCCTGAACGACGCGTAAGTGGATCCATCCCTTGTTTATTTACCAATCTGCGTAATCTGCGTAATCTGCGGTTAAAAATCTTTTTGTCCTGTTGTTTCTAATCCTGTAAATCCTGTCCATTGAAAAAACCTACCCCCGCCGCCAGGTGGTCCCCCCGGCGCCGTCCTCGAGGATGACGCCGGCGTCCTGGAGCTGGTCGCGGATGCGGTCGGCCTCGGCCCAGTCGCGCGCCTTGCGCGCCCGGGTGCGGGCGTCGATGAGCGCGTCGATGTCGCTGTCGCCCAGGCCGCCCTCCTCCGTCGCCGGCGCGCCCTTGAGGTAGCCCTCGGGGTCGTCCTGCAGCAGGCCGAGAAGGCCGCCCAGGCGGCGCAGCTCGGCGCCGAGCGCCGCGGCCTGCGCCGGGTCGCTCTCGCGGGCGCGGTTCACGGCCGTCACCAGGTCGAACAGCACCGCCAGCGCCTCGGGGGTGTTGAAGTCGTCGTCCATCGCTGCGGCGAAGCGGGCGGCGAAATCGCCTGTGGCGGGGGCCGCCTCCGGGAGGCCACGCAGGGCCGTGTAGAGGCGGGTCAGCGCGGCGCGGGCCTTGTCCAGCTGGTCGTCGGCATAGTTCAGCGGGCTGCGGTACTGGCTGGTGAGGATGAAGTAGCGCACCTCCTCGGGGCGGTAGCGCGCCAGGATCTCGCGCACGGTGAAGAAGTTGCCCAGGGACTTGGACATCTTCTCCTCGTTCACCCGCACGAAGCCGTTGTGCAGCCAGTAGTTGACGAAGGGCTCGCCGGTGGCGCCCTCGCTCTGGGCGATCTCGTTCTCGTGGTGGGGGAACTGCAGGTCCTGGCCGCCGCCGTGGATGTCGAAATGGTTGCCGAGGCAGCAGGTGGACATGGCCGAGCACTCGATGTGCCAGCCGGGCCGCCCCGGGCCCCAGGGGGAATCCCACGCCGGCTCGCCCGGCTTGGCCGCCTTCCACAGGGCGAAGTCCAGCGGGTCGTCCTTCTGCTCGCCCACCGCCACCCGTTCCCCGGCGCGCAGCTCGTCCACCTTCTTGCCCGAGAGCCTGCCGTAGTCGGGGAAGCGGCTCACGTCGTAGTAGACATCACCGTTGGCGGCCACGTAGGCGTGGCCGTTCTCCACCAGCCGGCCGATGAGGTGGAGGATATCGGGCATGGAGTCGGTGGCCCGCGGCTCGTGGTCCGGGCGCAGCACGCCGAGGGCATCGGCATCCTCGTGCATGGCGTCGATGAAGCGCCGGGTCAGGGCGCGGAAATCCTCGCCGCGCTCGTTGGCCCGCTGGATGATCTTGTCGTCGATGTCGGTGATGTTGCGGACGTAGTTGACCTCGAAGCCGCTCGCGCGCAGCCAGCGCACGATGACGTCGAACACCACCATGACCCGGGCATGCCCCAGGTGGCAGTAGTCGTACACGGTCATGCCGCACACGTACATGCGCACCTTGCCGGGCTCGAGGGGCCGGAACGGCTCCTTCTTTCGGGTCAGGGTGTTGTAGACCTGAAGCATCGCGATTCCCTGTGGTTTCAATGAGTCGATGAGGAGACGCCCGCCGCCAGCAGCCCGGCCCGGCGCAACCGCTCCGTCACCCGGGCCGTGCCCAGCAGCGGGATCAGGCGGCCGAGCTCCGGGCCGTCCGCCTCGCCGGTGAGCGCCACCCGCAGCGGGTGGAACAGGCTCCGGCCCTTGTGCCCGGTGGCCTGGCGCAGGCGGGTGGTGAAAGCCCCGGGGTCACCCGCGGACCAGGCCGCGGCGGCGGCGTGGAAGAATTCCGGCCCCGCCTCGCGCAGCACCGCCTCGGCGTCCGGGTTCACCGGCAGGGGGTCCCGGAACAGGATGGTGGCCCAGTAGCGGGCATCCTCCGGCAGCACCACGTTGGGACGGATGGCCGCGATGAAGTCCATCGCCGCGCCATCCGGCACCAGTGCCCGCACGCCCGCCCCCAGCCACTCCCACAGCGCCGCCCCGGAGCTGGCGCCGACGGCCGCCCGCTGCCAGTGGCGGAGCTGGTCCACGTCGAACCTGGCCGGGGCGTGGCCCAGCGCGGCGAGTCCGAAAGCCCGGCCGAGGCCGGCGAGGTCGTGCAGGTTCTCGTCGGGCAGGTGGTGGCCCAGCCGGGCGAGGTAGTTGATCACCGCCCCGGGCAGGTAGCCCTCAGCACGCAGATCCCGCATCGAGAGGCTGCCGTGACGCTTGGACAGGGGCGCCCCGTCCTGGCCCACGATGAGGGGCAGGTGGCCATAGAGTGGGTGCGCCAGCCCCAGTGCCCGCTGCACCAGCAGCTGGCGCGGGGTATTGGAGAGGTGATCCTCGCCCCGCAGCACGTGGGTCACGCCCATCAGCGCATCGTCCACCCCATTGCCGAACAGGAACGCCGCCGTGCCGTCGCTGCGGCGGATGACGAAGTCACCCAGGTCGTCGCTGGCGAAGGACTGGGGACCGCGCACCAGGTCGTCGAAGCGGAGTGTCTCCCCCGCCGGCACCCGGAAGCGGAGGCTGGCCGGTTCGCCCCGATCCAGGCGTTGGGCTACCGTCTCCGGGTCCAGGTGGCGGCAGGTGCCGGGGTAGCGGGGCGGCCGTCCGGCGGCGAGTTGTTCCTGGCGGACGCGGTCCAGGTCCGTCCCGGTGCAGAAGCAGGGATAGGCGTCACCCTGCTCGAGCAGGCGGGCGAAGAGATCCGAATACAGCGCCGCACGCTCCGACTGGCGGTAGAAACCGTCCGCGTGCCCCGGCGCCGGATCCCAGGCCAGCCCCAGCCAGCGGAGGTCCTCCAGCAGCGAGGTCTCGAACGCCGCCTCCGAGCGGTCCCGGTCGGTGTCCTCCACCCGCAGCAGGAAGCGGCCGCCGCCGGCGCGCGCCAGCAGGGCGTTGAACAGCGCCGTGCGGGCGTTGCCCAGGTGCATGTGCCCGGTGGGACTGGGTGCGAAGCGGGTGACGGGAGCGTGGTCGGCCATAGGCAGCGAATGTTACCGCCCCCCAACCCTTCAAGGCCACCTCGGATGGTGAATGAAAGGCCGTGTTAACCGCAGATTTGCGTTGATTCTCGTGAATTGCGTGTCGGATCCGGATATCCAGGCGTCCATCGTGGGACAGGTGACGGAAGGAAGGCCCCCCATGGCGCCCACGGAACCAGTGGCGCCTTGTCCGTCTGCCCACATCATGGCGACATGTATGGGCAACGGTGGCCCCCGTTATACCGGGCCAGAAAATCCACGCCAATCAACGCGAATCTGCGGTTAATCCGTTTTTTTTACCTTTATCCGCCTGGAGTGATGGTCGTATCATCCCTGCCCATCGGACAACCGGAGGAAGCGTCATGCCCACACGCCGTCATCTGCTCACCGTCCTGCTGCTCCTGCCGCTGCTTGCCGGTGGCGCGTTCACCGCCGCGGCCGCGGACGCCCCGCAGGTGAAGCTCCAGACCAGCCTCGGCGACATCGTCCTGGAGCTCGATGCCGCAAAGGCGCCCGCCACGGTAGAGAACTTCCTCGCCTATGTCCGGGACGGCTTCTACGACGGGACGCTCTTCCATCGCGTCATCGAGGATTTCATGATCCAGGGCGGGGGCTTCAGCGCGGACTACGAGCGCCGGGAAACCCGGGCGCCCATCCGCAACGAGGCGGACAACGGCCTGCAGAACCTGCGCGGAACCATCGCCATGGCCCGCACCGGCGACCCCCACTCCGCCACCGCCCAGTTCTTCATCAACGTGAAGGACAACACCTTCCTCGATCACACCGCACCGACTCCCCGCGGCTGGGGCTACTGCGTCTTCGGCCGCGTGGTCGAGGGGATGGAGACCGTGGACCGGATCCGCGCCGTGGCCACCGGCGCCGGCGGTCCCTTCCCCAGGGACGCCCCCCTGGAGGCGGTGGTGATCGAGCGGGCCAGCGTGGTCGACAGCGCGGAGTAGCCCGCGCAATGGCCGTTCTGTTCATCGCCGACCTGCACCTGGAACCGGCCCGCCCGGCGCTCACCCGGCTGCTGCTGGAATTTCTCGCCGGCGACGCCCGCCGGGGCGATTCCCTCTACATCCTCGGCGACCTGTTCGAGGCCTGGGTCGGGGACGACGACGACTCCCCCCTGGCGGCCGAGGTCACCGCCGCCCTGCGCCGCCTCGTCGCCGGCGGCGTCCCGGTCCAGGTCCAGCACGGCAACCGCGACTTCCTCCTCGGCGGGGACTTCGCCGCCGCCACCGGCTGCTCGCTGCTGCCCGAGCACGTCGTCATCGACCTCGACGGGGTCCCCACCCTGCTCATGCACGGCGACCTGCTCTGCACCGGCGACACCGAGTACCTCGCCTTCCGCGCCCAGGTGACCCGGCCCGAGTGGAAGGCCGCCATGCTCGGCCGCTCCCTGGCGGAACGCCGGGCCATCGCCGCCAACCTGCGCGCCGAGAGCCAGATCGCCACCACGGCGAAGGACTACGCCGCCATGGACGCCGCCCCGGACGCCGTGCTCGCCGCCCTGCGCGAACACGGCGCCCGCCGCCTCATCCACGGCCACACCCACCGTCCCGGCATCCATCCCCTGCCCGAAATCGCCCCCGACGCCGAACGCATCGTCCTCGGCGACTGGCGCGACGACCGCGGCAGCGTGCTGGTCTGCGACGCCGACGGTTGCCGCCTGCGCGACGTGGTCAGCGGGGGAAGGATTGTTTAATGGACAGGATTGACAGGATCAAAGACAACCCTGTTTTGACCGCAGATTACGCAGATTACGCAGATTGAAATAAAACAATTGGCTGCTGCGGATATTCAGTGCCACGGCCATCCCGGCTTCCGGTCCATGCCTCCGCACCTGCTTAGTACCTGAAACCTAACCCCAACATTTCATAAATCTCTCGCCAAGACGCCAAGAACGCCAGGAAAAGAAGGGATTAACGGTCTTATACTGCAGTGGCCCTCGTACGAGACCATGCTTGATGCTCCATTCATATGGTCTTGATCATTTTATCCTTGGCGTCTTGGCGTCTTGGCGAGAATAATCCGGGCTACAATAACAATCCCGTTAATCCTGTAAATCCTGTCTATTTCAATCTTTTTCTTCAGCCAGCTGCTCAAGCGCCTCCAACTCGGCCTCGGTGAAGCCGGCGGCGAGGCGGTGTTCGCGCAGGAAGGGGCCGCGCAGGCCGCCCTTGAGGTGGCGGCGGACGAGTCCGGCGAAGGTGGCCCAGGGGTCGAGGCCGCGCTCCCGGCAGAGGTGATGGAACCAGCGGTTGCCGACGGCCACGTGGCCCACTTCGTCACGCAGGATGATGTCGAGAATCGCCGCCGCCTCCCCGTCGCCCGCCCCGGCCAGGCGGGCGCGCATGGCCGGGTTCACGTCCAGGCCGCGGGCCTCCAGCACCCGCGGCACGAGGGCCATGCGCACCAGGGGATCATGGGCGGTGGCCCGCGCCGTCTCCCACAGCCCGTCATGGGCCGGGAAGTCCCCATAGGCATAGCCCAGCGACTCGAGGTGCGCCGACACCAGGCCGAAGTGGTAGACCTCCTCCGCCGCCACCCGGACCCAGTCGTCGTAGAAGCCGCGCGGCAGATCCCGGAAGCGGTAGACCGCGTCCAGCGCCAGGTTGATGGCATTGAACTCGATGTGGGCCACGGCATGGAGGAGGATGGCGCGGCCTTCCAGCGTGCCGTGACCGCGCCGGCGCAACCGGCGGGGGGAGACCAGCACCGGGCGGTCCGGGCGCCCGGGCGCGGCGATGGTCACCGCCGGCTCCGCGCCTTCCAGCCCCAACAGCCCGCTGTTCCACGCCGCCGCCAGCGCCCGTGTCGCGGCGCACTTCTCCGCCACCCCGGGCTCCATCAGGCAGGCATATGCCGCTTCGTGCAGATTGCGTTCCGGATGCATATTCGCAAGAGTCAAAGGATTATTGGACAGGATTTACAGGATTTTTCAGGATTAACAGGATGTAGCATTAAGTATCAGGTAATAAGTTGTTCTACGTGCTTGAGGGGCAGAACCGTGGCCCGGACGGCAGTCACGAACTGGTTCCGGGCCAGCACTACGTGACTGTTTGTTTTATTTAAATCTGCGTAATCTGCGTAATCTGCGGTTAAAACAGGTTTTTCTTTGATCCTGTTAATCCTGTCAATCCTGTCTATTTTTCTTTTTATCGTTCCGGTTACCCGGAAACGCGGAACATCCGCACCAGGCGCTTCAGCTCGTGGGTGGCTGCCTCCGTGGGCCGGGGGCCGTAGCGCAGGGACTCGTACAGGCTCGTGATCCGGGCGACGGGTTCCGCCAGGTCGGGACGCGCCTGCGCCACCCGCCCGGCGAAGGTGCGCGGGGCCTCGCCGGTCTCCCGGGCCAGTCCCGCCCGGGCCAGCCTGGCGCAGAAGCGGGCGTAGCTCCGCACCACGGGATCGCGAACCCCATCGCCGCGGCGCAGCAGCCACAGGGAGATGAGCAGGACCAGTATCCCCGCGCCGGCGATGCCGGCCAGTCCCAGGCCGAGCCAGCCCAGGCCGGCCAGGCCCAGCAGGGCCAGGAAATCGCGCTGCAGCTCCGGGCCGTAGCCGAGGACGTAGGCGTTCCAGCGGCTGTTCAGGGTGTCCCACGCCAGGCGCAGATCCCGCAGCCACTGCTGATCGGTACGCCGGAACACCGGCAGCGGCTCGCCTTCCGCGACGGCGGCCTGGAGCCCTCTCTCCACCCGCTGGGGAGCGACGGCGGCGGTGGGATCCACCCGCACCCAGCCCTGCTCCGGCAGCCAGACCTCCGCCCAGGCATGGGCGTCGGACTGGCGCACGATGTAGTAGTCGGACAGGGTGTTGGCCTCCCCGCCCAGGTAACCGGTCACCACCCGGGCCGGGATTCCCGCCGCCCGCATCAGGAACACGAAGGCGCCCGCGTAGTGTTCGCAGAATCCGCGCCGGGTCTCGAACAGGAAGCCGTCCACCGGATCCTGCCCCAGCAGCGGCGGGGTCAGGGTATAGACGAAGGGCTGCTCGCGGAACCGGGCCAGGGCCCGCCGCACCAGGTCCGGATCGTTGCTGGAGGCCGAGCGCAGCTCCCGCGCCAGCGCCCGGGTCCGGGGATCCCCGGACTCCGGCAGGCGCAGGGCCATGGCCCGCTCGAGGACGAGCAGGCGCGTCCCGGCGCGGTACTCGGTGTAGGAGGTGGCCCGGTAGCGGAGACGTTCGGTGACGGGACGCCGGCTCTGCAGGCGCAGGTCGGCGGTCAGCCGCGCCCGCTCCGGCGCCGCGGCCGGGACATCGAGCGCCAGCAGCCAGGGCTGATTGTGCGGCTCGAGGGTCAGGGTGTAGCTCACCGCCCCGCCCAGGGGCTGCAGTTCATCCCCGCTGGCGCCACGGCTGGAGATCCAGCCCGGGGTCCAGGCGCGGCCGTCGTAGCTCCACAGCACGGGACCGCGCCAGTAGCGCTCGCCCGGTGGCGGTGCGGCGCCCTCGAAGGCCACCCGGAACGCCACCGCGTCGGACTGGCTCAGCCGGCTGATGCTGCCCGGTTCCATGCGATCGCTCAGCCCGGTCTGGCCGCCGTGGGCGTCCCGCGGCAGCGACCAGAGCGGACCCGGCACCCGGGGAAAGAGCAGGAACAGCACCAGCATCAGCGGGAGCGCCTGCAGCAGCAGCCGGCCGGCGATGCGGGCGGGTTCCCAGGGATCGCCGGAACGCCCCTCCCGGTTCAGCGCCACCAGGGCCCCGGTCACCATGAACACCGCGGCGAACAGGTAGGCCGCCATGGGGATTTCCTGGGAGAAGAGGAACTGGGTGACGATGAGAAAGTAGGCCAGGAAGATCACCAGCATCGCGTCCCGGCGCGAGCGCAGCTCCAGCAGCTTCAGGCCCGCCATGACCACCAGCAGGGAGACGCCCGCATCGCGCCCGAACAGGGTGTGCTGGGTGGCGTAGACCGCGGCGGCGGCGCCCAGCGCCAGGATCGCCCGCAGCCAGGCCGGCGGCAGGCGGTGATCGCCCAACGCCGCCCAGCCGTACCACGCCACCCCGCCGAGCGACAGCAGCAGGACCCAGGGCGGCAGGTGCAGCACATGGGGAAGGAGCACCGTGGCCAGTGCCGCCGCCAGCCAGGCGAGGACGCGGGGGCCGGGGCGCCAGGGTTTCACGGGGCCGCGCCGAACAGGGCCAGCGCCTCCAGGCAGGCGCGGCGGTGTCCCGCGCCGCGGTCGGGCCCCAGTTCGCGCCCGGGCAGGCGCAGCCCCCAGGTGGCGCCGGCGGCGGCCAGCTCCGTCACCCGCGCGGCGAGCCGCGACAGGCGCGCCTCGCCGTCCAGCCCGGCGAGGGCCTCGTAGTCGAGCCAGAGGGTCTCCTCCGCCCGCTCCTCGAACTGCTTGGTGTGGAGCGGCTGGCCCCGGGCCACCGCCTTCCAGGCCACGTGACGGGGGGAGTCCCCGGTCCGGAAGGCGCGCAGGTTGGCGAAATCCTCGTGGCCGTCCACCGCCGCGCCCTCCGTCCCCCCGGGACTGTCCACCCCGCCGGCACCGCTCGCCGGTCCGGCGAGCGGCCGCGGATAGACCAGGACCCGCAGGTCCAGCTCCACCCACGACCAGGCGCGGAACAGCCCCAGGGGGTGGGCCGTGGCGACCACGAACCGGCCCGGGTGCAGCCAGCCCCGGCGCGGCGCCGGCAGCTCCAGCCGGGTTTCCACCGCGCCCCCGCCCGGCACATCCACCCGCGCCCCCTCCTCCGCCTTGCGCCAGGCCACCGTCACGTCCACCCGGGCGGCGGCATCCGACTCCAGCACGACGGCGAGCCGCGCGCTGCCCCCGGCGAAGACCTCGCCGTGGTGACCGGCCCGCAAGCGCAGGCCGGCGAGATTGCGGTAGGTGTAGAGGATGGAGATGACCGCCTGGCTGCCCAGCACGAAGGTGAGCACGAAGGCGAGGTTGTTGCTGTAGTTGATGGCCCCGAGCAGCATCACCACCAGCAGCGCGCCGAACAGCAGCCCCTGCCGGGTGGGAAGGATATAGATGCGGTGGCGATCCAGGATCGCCGCCTCGGCGCCGCGGGGACGCCGGGTGGCCAGGCGCTGCCACACCCGGCGGTAGATCGCGGTGGATGTCGCCGTCATCGCGCGGCGCTCCTCAGGGAACGGGCACGCTGTCCAGCAGCCTGGCCGCCAGCATGTCTCCCGGACGGCCCAGCCACTCCCCGGCACCGGTGAGCCGGTGCCCGGCGACGGCCGCGAACACGGCCTGCACGTCCTCCGGCTGCACATGCTCCCGCCCCGCGAGCAGGGCCCAGCCCCGGGCGGCGTGCAGCAGCGCGAGCCCGCCCCGGGGCGACAGGCCCGAGTGCAGCGCCGGATCGGTGCGGCTGCGCTCGATCAGCGCCTGGAGATAGTCGAGCAGCGCAGCTGAGACATGCACCCCTGACACCTCGGACTGCAGGGCGGGCAGTGCGCCGGGGTCCAGGCAGGGCTCGAGGCCCGCCATCACCAGCCGGCGATCCCGTCCCGCCAGCAGGGCCCGCTCGGCCCGCGCGTCGGGGTAGCCGAGCCCGATGCGCATCAGGAACCGGTCCAGCTGGGATTCGGGCAGGGGGAAGGTTCCCACCTGCTGGGACGGGTTCTGGGTGGCGATGACGAAGAAGGGCTCCGGCAATGGGCGGGTCTCCCCCTCGACCGTCACCTGCCGCTCCTCCATCGCCTCCAGCAGGGCGCTCTGGGTCTTGGGGGTGGCGCGGTTCACCTCGTCGGCCAGCACCAGCTGGGTGAAGATGGGGCCGGGATGGAAGGTGAAGCCGCCGCGTTCGCGCTCGAACACCGACACGCCGAGAATGTCCGCCGGCAGCAGATCGCTGGTGAACTGGATGCGGTTGAACCGCAACCCCAGCACCCGCGCCAATACATGGGCCAGGGTGGTCTTGCCGACGCCGGGCAGGTCCTCGATCAGGAGATGTCCGCGGGCGAGCAGGCAGACCAGCGCCAGCCGCACCTGCCGCTCCTTGCCCAGCACCACCTCGCCCACGCTGTCGATGACCCGGGCCAGCAGCTCCCGTGGCGGTCGTACCGAATCGTTCATGCCAACCTCATTCCTTCAGTCCGAGCATCAGGTCCATCACGTTGGTTCCGGTGGGCCCCGTCTGCAACAGGTCGCCGCTCGCCTCCAGGAAGCTGCCGGCATCGGCGCGGGCGAGACAATCATCGACGTCCAGGCCTTCGAGCCGCCCGCGGGCCACGCTGTCGCCGTCCACCAGGGCGCCGGCATCCTCGCCGGGACCGTCGCTGCCGTCGGTGCCGGCCGCCAGGAAGCTGACACCCTTCCGCCCCGCCAGTTCCCCCGCCGCCGCCAGGGCCAGCTGCTGACAGCGGCCGCCCCGCCCCGGATCGGCCGGCAGGCGCACGGTGGTCTCGCCGCCCCAGAGGTGCAGCCCCGACGGCCCGGCACACAGGGCCCGGGCCAGTCTGCGGCCCGCCGCTGCGGCGTCTCCGGCGACGAACTCCCGGTGCCGGTGCACCGCCAGGCCGAGCTCCCGGGCGGTCCGCTCCGCGGCATCGAGAGCATCCTCGAGACGGGCCGCCAACACCGTCTCCACCGAGGCCCAGGCGGGATCCCCGGGCGCCGGACCCGGTGGCGCCAGGCCCACCCAGGGCCGCAGCCACGGGGGCAGGTCCTCCGGATCCGGCGCTCCGGCGCGATCCGCGACCAGGGGCCCCGAACCGATGACCGCCGGATCGTCGCCCGCCACGTCGGAGATCAGCAGCTGCCAGGCCCGCCGCCCCTGCAGGCGGGTCGCGAGACGCCCCCCCTTGATGAGGGACAGCGACTTGCGCACCCGGTTCATGGCGTGGATATCCAGCCCCGAACCCAGCAGCCAGTCGTTCACCCGCACCAGCGACTCCAGCTCCAGCGGCGCCGGCAACGCCTCCAGCACCGCCGAGGCGCCCCCGGAGACGAGGAAGAGAAAGCAGGCATCCCCGGGCGCCTCGCGCAGGAACGCCAGCAGGCGCTCGCCCGCCGCCAGGCTGCCCGCGTCAGGCAGCGGATGACCGCCCTCGAGGCAGGGCCAGGGCAGCGGCTCGCAATGGCCGCGCTTGGTGATCACCAGCCCCGCCACGATGCCCTCCCCCAGGGCCGCCCGGGCGCCCCGGGCCATGGCCGGCGCCGCCTTGCCGATGGCCACCAGCCACAGCGGCCCGGCAAGCCGGAGACGACCGAGCGCATCCGCCACGCAACGCTCTCCCGCGACGGCCTCCAGGGCGCTCCGATAGCAGCGCAGCAACAGCTGGCGCGATGGAATGTTCACGGGACTGCCGCGCCTGTGGCCAAACCGCCGGGGAGCGGAATCGCGCCACCCATGGATATTTTTCCAGGTCGGGCGGCATGTTGCGCTGCAACGATACGTAAATTCTGACATATGTCCATAAGTGTTTGTTAATAAGCTACTTTTTATGGCGGCATTATTAAAGTTTTGTTTGATTCCCGGCTCCCGGCCCGGTATAACCCATGCCTCCAGTGTGGAAAAGCATCCCGTGCCGACCCACTGGCCCCGAAAACATAAAATCCGCAGGGCATAACGACCCTGTACCGGGGACGCCGATGGACTTCAGGGCCGGGCCGATAACGGTTCCGGCATGTGTCACCTCTTCCCATGAGGAGATGGTTGATGGCCTGGAAGTTTCCACGGCTGACCCGGCGTGCATTTCTGCAGACCACCGGGGCCGGCGCCGCCGGCCTGGGCCTGCTCCAGCCCCTGGAGCTGCTCGGGCGCGATGCCGCACCCGCTGCCGATGCCGGCGAATCCCACAGCTACAGTATCTGCAATTTCTGCTCGTCGCTCTGCAACATCCGCGTCACCACCCGTGAACAGGACGGGGTGAAGCGCATCGTCAAGCTCGACGGCAACCCCCACTCCACCCTCAACCGGGGCAAGATCTGCTCCCGCGGCCAGTCGGGACTGCGCCAGACCTACGACAGTGACCGCATCAAGACCCCGCTGATCCGGGTCGAGGGCAGCCGCCGGGGCGAGAACGCCTTCCGCAGCGCCACCTGGGAAGAGGCCTGGGCCTATATCGAGCGGCGCACCCGGGAGGCCGACATCCGCCCCTGGGAGTGGACCCTGGTGGGCGGCTGGACCTCCTGCATCTTCTACATGAACTGGGCGGTGCCCTTCGCCATGGCCAACGGCATCCCCAACATCATCGCCTCGCCCATGCAGCACTGCGTGGCCACCGGCCACCTGGGCACCGACACGGTGACCGGCAACTTCAACATCCATGACGAGGTGCTGCCGGACTACGACAACGCCCGCTACATCCTGCTGGTGGCCAACAATGCCTCCATCGGCGCGGTCTCCACCTGCCGCATGGTGCGCTTCGCCCAGGGCAAGAAGAACGGTGCGCGCGTGGTGGCGCTGGACTCGCGCCTCTCCGAGACCGCCGCCAAGGCCGACGAATGGGTCGCCATCCGCCCCGGCACCGATCTCGACTTCCTGCTGGCCATGCTGCGGGAAATGCTGGTGAAAGGCTACTACGACGAGCAGTTCGTGCGCCTGCACAGCAACCTGCCGTTCCTGATGCAGCGGGATGCCGGGGGCCAGTGGCGGCTGGCGCTGGATGCCGAGGGACGGCCGCAGGTAGTGCAGGAGGGCACCGACCGGGTACGCAGCGTGCCGGCGTTCAGCAACAGCAACGAGCGCGACAGCGAGGGCGAAGCCTTCTATCCGGCCCTGGCCGCCCCGGCGGGGCTGACGCTGGATGGGCGGCCCGCGCTGACCGTGCTGCAGGCGCAGGTGGAGGAGATCGACCACTGCACGCCGGAGTGGGCCGAACGCACCACCGGCGTGGCGGCCGAGGTCATCCGCCGCATCGCGCGGGAGTTCGGCACCACGCGCCCGGCCATCGTCGATCCGGGCTGGCACGGCGCCCGCTACGGCAACCTGATGATGCTGCGCCGGGTGCAGGCGATGATCCAGGGACTCACCGGCGGCATCGACAAGGCCGGCGGCTGGATCATGAGCGGCGAGTTCCACCACAAGGCCGCGCGCATGTTCGAGGCCCGCGCCGCGGGCCACGACCCGGGTCCCGCCTTCGCGGCGCTGGCCGGCCTGCCCTTCGCCCATACCGTCATCGAGGCGCTCTCGAAGGGCGAGAACTTCCCCCATGGCCGGCCCGGCTGGGCCTGGGCCTGGAGCGCCCAGCAGAAGGCCGCGGGCGAGGAGTGGGTGGCGCTTCCGGTGCTGGCCGACGTGGGCCTGAAGGAGTCGGTGGAGGGCAAGGTGGAGTGGAAGGGCGAACCCTACCGCACCCGCGCGATCATGCTCAACGCCGCCAACCCCGTGCGCCACTACTATCCCGACACCCGCTGGAAGGAGGTGCTTGGGCACGAGAACATGGAGCTGGTCATCGCCATCGACGTGCTGCCCTCGGACACCGCCGCCTGGGCCGATGTCATCCTCCCCAACTCCACCTACCTGGAGCGGGACGAGCCGACGCTCTACGGCAACGGCGTGAACCACGACCTGGCCCTCACCACCCGCTATGCCGCCATCGATCCCCTCTTCGACACCGAGGAGATACCGGACATCCTGCTGGAGATGACCCGCATCCTGAGCGGCGATCCGGATCGGCTGCTGGAGTGGGTGGAGGCGATGACCGGCATGCCGGCCGCGCCGGTACGGGCCGCCTGGGAGCGGCTGCGGGCCGAGGGGGCGCCCAGCCCATTCACCCACGCCTGCCGCGAAGTCTCCTTCCGTCTCAGCGCCGAGCGCGCCGGCACCACCAGCGCGGAGCTGGACCGGGTGCTGCGCGAGCGGGGCATCTTCACGGAGCAGCCGAGGGAGCAGGTGCTGGAGCATGCCGCCATGCCCCGCCGCCTGCCCCTGCCCACCGGCAGCGGCCGGGTCGAGTACTACAGCAGCCTGTTCGACAGCCTGCGCGGCATGGGCGCGGAGGGTCCCCATTTCAGCGTCCTGGCCACCCACATCCCGGCCCGCTGCCGCGACAATGCCGACATGGCCGCCCCCCTCGGCGCGGACGAGTTCTACTTCACCTACGGCAAGACGCCCACCGTCTCCTACGCCTCCACCAACAGCAACAACCCGGTGCTGGCGGCGGTGAACCGCTTCAAGGGCGGCACCTACACCGGCATCTGGATCCACCCGGACCGGGCGGCGCGGCTGGACATCGTCACCGGCGATCCCATCCGCCTCACCAATACCCGCTCCGGCCAGACCGCCACCGGGCATGCCTACATCACCCGCCTGGTGCACCGCGACGCGCTGTTCATCTACTCCTCCTTCGGGGCGGAGAACCCGGCGCTCACCCGCAGTCACGGGCTCGGCACCGCCACCAACAAGCTGGTGCCCTATAGGGTGGAGCCGGTGGTGGGCGGCTTTCGTTCCCAGGAGTTCACCCTCCGGGTGCAGAAACTGGATAACAGCGGGGGTGCGGCATGACGCGCTACGCCATGGTCATCGACCTGAACACCTGCGTGGGCTGCAACGCCTGCATGGCCGCCTGCGCCATGGAAAACCAGACCCCGGTCTGGAAGGACCGCTGGCGCACCTACGTCCATGACAAGGAGATCGGCACCGCCGAGGAGGTCCACCGGCGCTTCTTCCCGCGCCTGTGCAACCACTGCGACAACCCGCCCTGCCTGACGGTCTGCCCCACCGGGGCCACCTACCAGCTGGACAACGGCATCGTGCTGGTGGACGACGAGCTGTGCATGGGCTGCCGGGCCTGCGCCATGGCCTGCCCCTACGACGCCCGCTACGAGGTGACCTTTGCTGACATCGAGCGGGGGCGCGACTTCTACGGCAGCCTCGAGCGGGAACGTCCGAGCATGGACAAGTGCACCTTCTGCGCCCACCGGGTGGAGCAGGGTCTGGAGCCCGCCTGCGTCCAGACCTGCGTCGGCTCGGCGCGCATGTTCGGCGACCTGCACGACCCGGAGGACCCGGTGGCCCGGCTGGTGGCCAGCGGCGTGGCACGCCCGCTGCTGTCCCACCTGGGCACCCGTCCCAACGTCTACTACATCGGCGACCTGAAGCGGAGGGGTTGAGATGGACGTCACCATGACCTATGCCACCCAGGACTACTGGACCTGGTGGATCGCCGTATATCTCTACCTCGGCGGGCTCGGGGCCGCGACACTCACGGTCACCTTCCTCACCGATCTCTACCTCAAGCGCCACCCCTGCCTGGTGATGTGGGGCGCCATCTCCGGCGTGGTGATGCTGGGGCTGGGCTCCGCCATGCTGTTCTTCCACCTGCTGGACCACGTGGCGGTGTTCAGCGTCATCAATCCCCTGGTCCTGTTCCGCAAGCCGGATGCATGGATCGCCTGGGGCACCCAGTTCATCATCTGGATGATGTGGTGGGGGGTGCTCTACGCGCTGCCCTACATGGCCCGCTCCGAGGCCTTCCTGCGCCTGCCGCTCGTCGGCGCGCTGCTGAGGCTGCGCTGGATCGCCGCCCTGGCCCGCTGCTGCGAGCGCTACCACAAGGTGGTGGGCTGGCTGGCCACCATCAACGGCATCGGCACCGCCGTCTACACCGGCCTGCTGCTGCAGTCCTTCCCGGCCGTGGCGCTGTGGCACAACCCCGGCGTGCCGCTGCTGTTCACCGTGTCGGCCTTCTCCACCGCCATGGCCTACCTGCTGCTGGTGCTGCACGTGGTGGTCCGGCGCGAGGAGGACCACGGCCTGCGGGTCTTCTACGAACGGATCGATCTCATGCTCATCGCCGCCGAGCTGGTGATCCTGTTCAGCTTCTTCCACTACATGCGGGCCGGCTCCGAGTCCCTTTACCGCTCCTTCGAACTGCTCTGGAACGACTGGGGCTGGCTGGTGGGCTTCATCGGCTTCGGCCTGCTGGTGCCCTTCGCGCTGGAGCTGAAGGGGGTGCTGCGCGGCTGGGGCAGCCGCATGCCCATCGTCACCGCCTCGGTACTGGTGCTGGTGGGCGGCTACCTGCTGCGCCACTATTTCCTCGCCGCCGGGGTCTACGCCCGCCCATGGTGAAACGCCCACCACCCGCGGAGCTGCGGGCCCTGGCCCTGCTGCTGGCGGCACCGGCCGAGGAGTCCCTGGAGGCGGTGCGCGGGCTGGCCGTGCACCAGCCCTGGCTGGCGCCGGTGCTGGAGGAGCTGGAGCGTGAGCCCCTGGCCCACTGGCAGGCGGAGCACACCCGGCTGTTCATCTCCGGTTTCCCACGCACTCCCTGCCCGCCCTTCGCCTCGGCCTGGCGCGAGGGACAGCTGCATGGGCACGCGGCCATGGAACAGGCGGGGCTCTATGGCCGCGCCGGCCTGGCGCCGGCGCCGGGGCTCCCGGCGGACTACCTCGGCACGACGCTGGAATTCGCCGCCCACCTGCTCGAACGCGGTGATCCGGATGCGGCCGGCCTGCTGCGGGAGCTGTGGGAAGGTCACCTGGTGAACTGGATTCCGGCCTTCGGCGACACCCTGGAACAGGAGAGCCGCCTCCAGCTCTACCGGGCCGTGGGTGCCCGGCTGCAACGTCTGTTCAGTGGAGAAAGCCATGCCTGACAGCACCTGGGAGCGATGCCCCGTCACCCTGACCGGAACGGGGGAAGCCGCCTGCGCGGCCCTGGCGGCGGCGCAGTCCGATCTCTACCACGCCCATTACCGGGACGATCCCGCCGTCAACCATGCGCTGGCGATCGAGGTCCGCGCCTGGCGCCGCCTCGAGGGCTGGGGCGTGGCGCTGGTCCTCACCCCCTGGATGCTGGCCCGGGTCTGGCTCCGGGATACCGACCCGGGGCTGACCCTGCCCGCCGGCTGGAACGCCGCCGAACGCGGTGGTTCCGAGCCGGTCGTTCTGGGACCCCGGATGGTTTTTCCTGTCCTCAACGCCACCCAGACGGCCCACCTGAACCACCACCCGGAACTGGGCCACCACCTCCTGCAGCCCCTCATCCTCAACCTCTCCCCCTACCCCGACGCCGACGCCGCCTTCGCCGCCTGGCGCGAGGTGATCGCCCGCCGCGACCGCTTCGCCGCCGAAAAACAGCGCGAGTGCCGCTGGCAGAAGGAAGTCTCGCGCCGGGAGTTCTTCACCGGCCTGGGGGGACAGAGCTAAAGATTGAATAGACAGGATTTACAGGATGGACAGGATTTACCGGGTATTGGATTGATCCGTGCTCGGCAGATGCAATAGCTCAGAGCCGGATGGCCGACGCGAATGGCCATGAAGTTCGGCACTCCGTGGCTATTCTGTTTTTATCGAATCTGCGAAATCGGCGTAATTAGCGGATAAACAGGCCTTTCTCTCTAATCCTGTCAATCCTGTAAATCCTGTCTATTCAGATCTTCTACAACCCGCGGGCGAGGTCGGCCTTGATGTCGTCCAGGTCCTCGAGGCCGACGGCGATGCGGATGAGGCCTTCGCCGATGCCGGCGGCGGCGCGGGCCTCGGGGGAGACGCGGGCGTGGGTGGTGGTGGCGGGATGGGTGATGGTGCTCTTCACGTCGCCGAGGTTGGCGGTGATGGAGAGCACCCGGGTCGCGTCGATGAGACGCCAGGCCGCCTCGCGCCCGCCTTCCACCTCGAAGGAGATGATGCCGCCGAAGGCGCGCTGCTGGCGCGCCGCCAGCCCGTGCTGGGGGTGGGAGGCCAGGCCGGGATAGTGGACCCGGGCCACGCGGGGCTGGGCCTCGAGCCAGCCGGCGAGCGAAAGCGCGGCGGCGGAGTGGGCGTCCATGCGCAGGCGCAATGTCTCCAGCCCCTTGAGGAACACCCAGGCGTTGAAGGGGCTCATGGTGGGACCGGCGGTGCGCAGGAATCCGAATACCTCGTCGGTGAGTTCGCGCCGCCCGGCCACCGCTCCGCCCACACAGCGCCCCTGTCCGTCCAGGTACTTGGTGCTGGAGTGGACCACCAGGTCCGCGCCCAGTTCCAGCGGGCGCTGCAGCGCCGGCGTGCAGAAGCAGTTGTCCACCACCAGCAGGCAGCCGCGGTCGTGCGCCAGCGCCGCCAGCGCCGCGATGTCGGCCACCTCGGTCAGCGGATTGGACGGGGTCTCCACGAACAGCATCCGCGTCCGGGGCCCGATGGCCGCCTCCCAGGCGGAGAGATCGGTGAGCGCCACGAACGTGGTCTCCACGCCGAAGCGGGAGAGATAGTTGCCGAACAGGCTCACGGTGCTGCCGAACAGGCTGCGGGAGGCGACGATGTGATCACCGCCCCGCAGCAGGGCGAGACAGCTGCTGAGGATGGCCGCCATGCCCGAGGCGGTGGCGACGCAGGCCTCGGCGCCCTCCAGGGCGGCGAGGCGCTCCTCGAACATGCGCACCGTGGGGTTGGTGAAGCGGGAGTAGATATTGCCGGGGCTCTCGCCGGCAAAGCGGGCCGCCGCTTCCGCGGCGCTCGCGAAGACGAAGCTGGAGGTGGTGAAGATCGGCTCGGAGTGCTCGCCCTCGGCGGTGCGCAGCTGGCCGGCGCGCACCGCCAGGGTGTCGAAGCCGAACGGTTCCTGGTCGGTGTCGCGTTTCTCTTCCGTGGTCATCGGCTCAGGCACTGTTGCGGAGATCGAGGATGTCGGGTGCACCTTCCTTGCCGTCGGCGGCCTCCTTGGCCGCGTCGTTGCGTCGTTCCTCCAGGGCGTTCAGGTAGGCCTCGTCCACGTCCCCGGTGACGTAGCGGCCGTCGAAGACCGAGCAGTCGAAGTTATCGATCCGGGGATTCCCCTCCCGCGCCGCGGCGATGAGATCCTCCAGCTCCTGGAAGATGAGCCGGTCGGCGCCGATGAGCTCGCGCACCTGCTCCACCGTGCGGCCGTGGGCCACCAGCTCGTTGGCACTGGGCATGTCGATGCCGTAGACGTTGGGATAGCGGACGGGGGGCGCGGCCGAGGCGAAATAGACCTTGTTCGCGCCCGCCTCGCGGGCCATCTGGATGATCTGCTGCGAGGTGGTGCCGCGGACGATGGAATCGTCGATGAGCAGTACGTTCTTGCCGCGGAACTCCATGTCGATGGCGTTGAGCTTCTGGCGCACCGACTTCTTGCGCATCTTCTGTCCGGGCATGATGAAGGTGCGCCCGATGTAGCGGTTCTTCACGAAGCCTTCCCGGTACTTGATGCCGAGGATGTTCGCCAGTTCCAGTGCGCCGGTACGGCTGGTGTCCGGGATCGGAATCACCACGTCGATATCGTGGTCCGGCCACTCCCGCAGGATCTTCTCCGCGAGGGTCTCGCCCATGCGCATCCGCGCCTTGTAGACCGAGATGCGGTCCATGATTGAATCGGGGCGGGCCAGATAGACCAGCTCGAAGATGCAGGGCGAGGTGACCGGTTTCTCGGCGCACTGGCGGGTATAGAGGTTGGCGTCGCGATCGATGAATACCGCCTCGCCCGGCTCCAGGTCGCGGATGAGGTCGAAGCCGGACACGTCCAGGGCGACGCTCTCGGAGGCCACCATGCACTCGGGACCGTTGCTGGTCTCGCGCACGCCGAACACCACCGGACGGATACCGTGAGGGTCGCGGAAGGCGACGATGCCGTAGCCGGTGATCATGGCCACCGCCGCATAGCCCCCCTTGCAGCGGCGGTGCACGCCGGCCACCGCCGCGAAGATGTCGTTCTCGTCGATGCGCATCTTGCCCAGCTGCTGCAGCTCATGGGCCAGGATGTTGAGCAGTACCTCGGAATCTGAACCGGTGTTGATGTGACGCAGGTCGGACGCGAACAGCTCCCGCTTCAGCTCATCGGCATTGGTGAGATTGCCGTTGTGGGCCAGGGTGATGCCGTAGGGGGAGTTGACGTAGAAGGGCTGCGCCTCCGCCGAGGTGGAGTGACCGGCAGTGGGATAGCGCACATGGCCGATGCCCATGAAACCCTTCAGCTTGATCATGTGCCGGGTATGAAAGACATCCTTCACCAGCCCGTTGTCCTTGCGCAGGTGCAGACGACCCTCGTCGCTGGTGACGATACCCGCCGCATCCTGTCCACGGTGCTGCAGTACCGTGAGTGCGTCGTAGATGGACTGGTTGACGTTGGTCTTGGCGACGATGCCGACTATGCCACACATGACAACAACCCTCGTGCTGGCTCATAAACCATAGTGTACTGCGCCGTGTTGGATGCCGCATTCGGCGGGAACCGTTCGCCCCGACACGGCTCGCATCGGCACGGAAACGACGGACTGTCCGGCTGTGTGGACAGCGGCTGAATCACGGCCCCGCGGACAGGCCGGAAGCGGAACCGCCGGACACCGGGAATCAGCCGAATACGATGTTGCCGCCGATGTCCGGCGGCAGGAACTCACGGATCCAGATGGCGAGCATCTGGAAGTGCGGCAGGAGCATCGAGTCCTGCCACCAGGGATCCTGCGGCAGCGGCGTGAGGCCGGCCAGCAGCACCAGCAGCGCCACCACCGCCACGCCGCGCGCCGCCCCGAAGACCATGCCGAGAACGCGATCGGTTCCGCTCAGCCCCGTCTTGTCCACCAGCTGGCCGATGAGGAAGTTGACCAGTCCCCCGGCCACCAGCGTGGCGAGGAACAGTGCGAAGAAAGCCAGGGCCAGGCGTACGGACGGGGTGTTGATGTGATCGACGAACAGCGCTTCCAGGCTCTCGGAATAGGTGATGGCGACCCAGAAGGCCGCGGCCCACACCAGCAGGGAAAGCGCCTCGCGGGCGAATCCACGCACCAGGCTGATGAGCGTGGAAACCAGCAGGATGCCGAGAATGACGAAATCGACCCAGTTCATGCGTAGCGCAGACAACCGTCGCCCGGAACAGGAAAGGTGCGAATTGTAGCAGACCCCGGCTCAGGCCCAAAACACAATGTCTGCAACGGAGAGGTGTTCGGAAAAGCTTACAAACCGCAGATTGGCGTCGATTTACGGTGATTGTCGTTACAGGCATGGCGGGTATGCGTCACCGTGCCGGTGATTCCCGCCTTGGCAATCCGGACGTTCGGCTGGAGCATATGGACGGTCGCAACCGCGGAAGTGACTGTGAAGGCAACATTAACGTCAATCCACGTCAATCTGCGGTTGACTCGATCTTCAGGGGTAGCGGACGACGAGGGCCTTGAGGCCCTGGGACTGCTGCAGGCGTGCGGCCAGGGCGTCGGCCTTCTCCCGCTGGATCTCGGGTCCCACGAAGACCCGGGTGAAGGCGCTGCCGTCGGCGCTGCGGCCGGGCTCGGTGAAGGCGGTGAAACCGGCCGCCTTGAGGCGATCCCGGAGCGCCTGGGCGTTGTCGGCGCTGGAGAAGCTGCCCACCTGGACCGCCCAGGCGGTGACCTCCCCGCCGGCCTGCGAACCCGGGGCGGCAGGCGGCTTTGCTGCCGGTTCCGGCGCGGGCGCCGGTTTGGGCGCCGGCTTGGGCGCCGGCTTGGGCGCCGGCTTGGGTGCGGGACTGGGAGCCGGCTCGGGCTCGGGGGCGGGTTCCGGGGCCGCTGTGGGAGTGGGAACCGGTTCCGGGGCCGGTGCGGGCTCGGGAGGGGCCGCCGGCGGTTCACTGGGCAGCGGGGGCACCATGGGACGCTCCGGCACGCTGGGCGCCTCGCGCAGCGGCTGCACCCGGGAGGCGAACCCACCCTCGGGCTTGGGCGGAATGTCGGACTGGACAGTCACCCGGTCCGGGCCCGGACCGTCCAGGATCATCGGAATGAAGATGACCCCGAGGGCCACCAGCACCGCAGCTCCGACCAACCGCTGTTTCAGTCCCCTGTCCACAGTCTCCCCTCTCCTGCCGGAAGGCTTCCAGCCCTTCAGGCCATTATAGGATTCTCTCCATGGCTTCCGCCACGGTGCGGAAAGATCCGAACACCAGCACCCGATCCCCGGGACGGGCGTCCGCCAGGGCCGCGTCGAGGGCGTCGGCCACATGCGGGTGGCCGCCGCTCACTTCCGCACCGAGCGTCGAGAGGCAATCCTCGAGACGGCTGGCCGGTGCCCCGCGCGCTCCCTCCAGCCCGGCGGGAAACCACGCGTCGATTCGATCCGTGAGAGCGCCAAGGGTGCCGCAGCCATCCTTGTCGGCAAGCATCGCCACCACCGCCAGGGTGCGTCCATCGCAGTCCGTCGCGGCCAGCCGTTCGGCCAGCCGGGTGGCCGCGGCCGGATTGTGGGCCACATCCAGGATCACGGGGACTTCGCCGTCGATGACCTGGAAGCGACCCGGCAGGCTGGTGTCCGTCAGCCCCTGGCGCACCGCCTCTTCGCTCACGACGACCCGTTCGGGCAGGCAGGCGAGCGCCATCAGCGCGGTGGCTGCGTTCTGCAGCTCGAGGCGGGGACGGGGCAGGCCGGTGAGCTGAATCTCGCCCGCATTCCAGGACCAGTCCCGGCCCGTTTCCCGAAAGCGGAAATGGGCTCCGGCCCGGTAGAGCCGGGCGCCGGTCGCACGGGCGTGGGCGAGCAGGCTGGCGGGTGGTTCGGGATCGCCGCACACCGCCGGGCGTCCGGCACGGAATATTCCGGCCTTTTCCCGGCCAATGGCCTCGCGCGTCTCGCCCAGCCAGTCCGTATGGTCGATATCCACGCTGGTGACCACCGCCACGTCCGGTTCGACGAGATTGACCGCGTCCAGGCGCCCGCCAAGCCCCACCTCGAGCACCGCGACCTCCACGCCGGCGCGCACGAACAGATCCAGCGCCGCCAGGGTGCCGAACTCGAAATAGGTGAGCGAGGTTTCGCCGCGGGCGGATTCCACCCGCTCGAAGGCCGCGCAGAGCGCATCGTCCGGCACTTCCGTGCCGCCGATGCGGATCCGCTCGTTGTAACGCAGCAGGTGGGGGGAGGTGTAGGCGCCGACACGGCGCCCGGCAGCCAGCAGCACCGACTCCATGAGCCGGACCACCGAGCCCTTGCCGTTGGTGCCGCCCACCGTCACGGTGACGAATGGAACCTGCGCCGGCCCGAGCCGCCGCCATACCTCGCCGACCCGCTCGAGCCCCAGTTCGATTTCCCGCGGATGCAGCCGCTCCAGGCGCTCCAGCCATTCCCGCAGTCCGCGGGCGGAGTTCATCGCCACGGAAACGGCATCACGTCGGTCGTTGTCCCGCGGTCATGGCAGAACCGTGCGGCCATCGTCAGGCGTTCCCCTCGCCGTCCGGGTCCGACGCATCGTCAGGGGCCGCGGATTCCCGCTTCGGCTGTTCCACCTTCACCTCCTCGGCCTCCACCGGCGGATGGGTCCGCTCGGTGAGCATGGCCAGGACGGCGCCCAGGCGATCGCGGAGCTCGCGCCGATCCACGATCATGTCGATGAGGCCGTGCTCGAGCAGGAACTCGCTGCGCTGGAAACCCTCCGGCAGGGTTTCGCGGACCGTCTGCTCGATGACGCGCGGGCCGGCGAAGCCGATGAGTGCGTTGGGCTCGGCGACGTTGAGGTCTCCCAGCGTCGCCAGGCTGGCGGAGACGCCGCCGGTGGTGGGATCGGTCAGCACCGAGATGTAGGGAATTCCCCGCTCGCGCAGCAGCGCCAGCGCGGCGCTGGTCTTGGCCATCTGCATCAGCGACAGGATGGCTTCCTGCATGCGCGCGCCGCCGCTGGCGGAGAAACTGATGAGGGGGATGCCCTCATTCAGGCTCACCCGGGCCGCGCGGGCGAACCGCTCCCCCACCACCGAACCCATGGAACCGCCCATGAAACCGAACTCGAAGGCGGCCGCCACCACCGGCTGGCCCTTGAGCCGCCCCTTCATCGCCACCAGGGCATCCTTCTCGCCGGTCGCCTTCTGCGCCGTGAGGATGCGGTCCCGGTACTTCTTGGAATCCTTGAACCTGAGGCTGTCGATCGGCTCCAGTTCGGCGCCGATCTCTTCCCGCGGGCCGTGATCCAGGAACACGTCGAGGCGCCTGCGCGCCCCGATGCGCATGTGGAAGTTGCACTTCGGACAGACCTCGAGGTTGCGCTCCAGCTCCGCCTTGTAGAGCACGCTGCCGCAGGAGCCGCACTTTGACCACAGCCCCTCGGGCACGGCCTTCTTCTTGCTCCCCGCCTCGGTGCGGATCTTCGACGGCAACAGTTTCTCGAACCAGCTCATGACACCTCACCCCAACCCGGACTCCCGCGCAACATCCGCGGGACAGCATGTTGTAAACCACGAAGAACACGAAGGTCACGAAGCATGTGTTCAACAGGATAGGGACGGTTTTCCCTTCGTGCGCTTCGTGTCCTTCGTGGTTCCAATGAATTCAGTCACTGCCCAGTAACGCGATCCATGGCCTGGCGCAGGGGCCGCAGCAGGGCCGGGACCTCAGCGTTGATGCGCTCGGGCTCCGCGGCCAGCTCGCCCAGCTTGTTGACCAGCACCGAGCCCACCACCACCGCGTCGGCCACCCGGGCCACGGCGGCGGCCGACTCGGCATCACGGATGCCGAAGCCCACGCCGATGGGCAGGTCGGTATGGTTGCGGAGCCGCTCCAGCATGGCGGTCACCGAGCCGACATCCAGGGTCCTGGAACCGGTCACGCCCTTCAGTGAAACGTAGTAGATGAAGCCGCTGGCGGCCGTGCAGATGCGATCCATGCGCGCATCGGTGGTGGTGGGCGCGACCAGGAAGATGGGATCGAGCTCACGGCTGCGGAGTCCCTGCACCAGTTCTCCGGCTTCTTCCGGCGGCAGGTCGACGGTCAGCACGCCGTCCACGCCGGCGGCGGCGGCCGACTCGGCAAAGGCGGCGTATCCCATCGCCTCGATGGGGTTGAGATAGCCCATCAGAACGACGGGGGTCTCCCCGTCCCGCTCCCGGAACGCGCGCACCATGTCCAGCACATCGTGCAGGCTCACATGGTGCTTGAGCGCCCGCTCGCAGGCGGCCTGGATGGCGGGGCCGTCGGCCATGGGATCGGAGAAGGGCACGCCCAGCTCGAGGATGTCCGCGCCCGCCTCCACCAGCGCGTGCATCAGCGGCACGGTCACGGACGGTTCCGGATCGCCGGCGGTGATGTAGGGGATCAGTGCCTTGCGGCCCTGCGCCCGCAGGGTCTCGAAGCGCTTGCCGATTCTGCTCATGTGTTCGCTGGTTCCTGGTGATCGTGGGGCCGGGTTCAGATGTGGATGCCCTCGATGGTGGCGATGGTGTTGATGTCCTTGTCGCCACGGCCGGAGAGATTGATGACGATGCTCTGCTCCCGGTCCAGCGTGGGCGCGAGCTTCATGGCGTAGGCCAGCGCATGGCTGGACTCGAGGGCCGGAATGATGCCCTCGGTCCGGGTCAGCGCATGGAAAGCCTCCAGCGCCTCGGTGTCGGTCACGGAGACGTAGTTCACCCGCCCGGCGTCCTTCAGCCAGGCATGCTCGGGCCCCACGCCGGGATAGTCGAGTCCCGCGGAGATGGAGTGGGTCTCGGTGATCTGTCCGTCACTGTCCTCCATGAGGTAGGTGCGGTTGCCGTGCAGCACCCCGGGGCGTCCGGCGCAGAGCGGGGCCGAGTGGCGCCCGGTCTCGATGCCGTCGCCGGCCGCCTCCACGCCGTACATGGCCACCTCCCCATCATCCAGGAAGGGATGGAACAGGCCGATGGCATTGGAACCGCCGCCCACGCAGGCCACCAGGGCATCGGGCAGCCGCCCGGTCATCGCTTGGGCCTGGGCGCGGGCCTCGCGGCCGATCACCGACTGGAAGTCGCGCACCATCGCCGGGTAGGGATGGGGGCCGGCCACCGTGCCGATGATGTAGAAGGTGTTGTCCACGTTGGTGACCCAGTCGCGCATGGCCTCGTTCAGCGCATCCTTGAGGGTGCGCGAGCCCGAGTGTACCGCCACCACCCGGGCCCCCAGCAGCCGCATGCGGTAGACGTTGGGCGACTGGCGCTGGATGTCGTCGGCGCCCATGTAGACCACGCACTCGAGCCCCAGCCTGGCCGCCACGGTGGCGGTCGCCACGCCGTGCTGCCCCGCGCCGGTCTCGGCGATGATGCGGGTCTTGCCCATGCGCTTCGCCAGCAGGGCCTGGCCGATGGTGTTGTTCACCTTGTGGGCGCCGGTGTGGTTGAGATCCTCGCGCTTGAGGTAGACCTGGGCCCCGCCCAGGTTCCTGCTCCAGCGCTCGGCGTGGTAGAGCGGCGAGGGACGGCCCACGTAGTGGGCCAGATCCGCGTCCAGCTCCGCCAGGAAATCGGGATCCTGCAGGTACTTCCCGTAGGCCGCGGTCAGCTCGGAGAGCGGCTCCATCAGCGTCTCGGAGACGAATATCCCGCCGTAGGGACCGAAATGGCCGTTGGCATCGGGGTATGCGCTCCAGTTCATGGAGCGCGCGGGTTCATTCTGTGTCGGCACGGGATACACCTCGTATGAATGCCTGCATCTTGGCCGGATCCTTGATGCCCTTGGCGGCTTCCACGCCACCGCTCACGTCAACCGCGTAGGGACGGACCTGCCGCACCGCCGCGTCCACATTGCCGGGGGCGAGCCCCCCGGCCAGCACCAGCGGCAATCCCAGGTCCCGCGGGATGCGCGACCAGTCGAATGTCTCCCCGGTACCACCGGCCACCCCGGGGCGGTAGGTATCCACCAGCAGCGCCGCGGCATCGCCGTAGCGGGCGCACTCCGAGTGCAGGTCGATGCCCTCCCGCATCCGCACCGCCTTCATGTAGGGTCGGCCGTGGGATCGGCAGTATTCGGGCGGCTCCGCGCCGTGGAACTGCAGCAGGTCGAGCGGAACGGCCGCAACCGCCTCCCGTACCCGTTCCGGTTCGGCATCGACGAACAGGCCCACCACCGTCACGAAGGCCGGCACCACGGCCCTGATCTCCCGGGCCTGGCGCTGATTCACGTGGCGTGGGCTGGGCGGATGGAAGACCAGGCCGATGGCATCGGCGCCGAGGCGCACCGCCTCACGGGCATCATCCACCCGGGTGATGCCGCAGATCTTGACTCGGGTGCGCCCCATGACCGCGCGGCCGGCCCTCCAGCGAGAGTGAGTTGCAGAATGGGGTAATTTAACAGAAATGGAGAGAGGGTTTAACTTTCCCGGGGAATGGGGAACGGGGAACGGGGGACGGGAGACAGGAGGCAGGAGGCAGGGAACCCCACCATTATCTCCTTGGCGCGTCGGCAGATTTCGTGGGTGCAGAGAGAAGAAATTTCCTCTCGCCAAGACGCCAAGAACGCCAAGGAATCAACAATTCTCTTTCAGCCGATTAACGATGGGAGGGATTCCCTGCATTATGAGTGCCTCGTCGAATTTGAGACCTTGGTACTCGACTTCCCTTGGCGTTCTTGGCGTCTTGGCGAGATCCAAAAAGATTTCGTCCCGGAATAACACAACCCGAAAAATGTGCCTCGCCGCCACTATTGTCCATGCGTATCATGCGCTTGGCGCTCGTTATGAGTGGAGCATCCACCCACAGATTCTGCGGACGAGCCATCTCCTTTATCCTTCATCCGTAACCCAGTATCCCTGCACTGCCAGGTGCCTCGGGAAACCGGTAGGGCTCCGGGTAGCGGACGGCGACGAAGTAGAGCCCGCCGGGAGGGGCGGTGACGCCGCCGAGGGTCCGGTCCCGACCCACCAGCACCTCGCGGGCCCAGTCCGGGTCGGCTTTCCCGCAGCCGACGGCGATCAGGACGCCGGCGATATTGCGGACCATGTGGTGGAGAAAGCCGTTGGCCTCGGCATCGATGGTGATGAATTCGCCCTGGCGCCTCACCTCGAGGCGGTGGAGCGTGCGCACCGGGCTCTTGGCCTGGCACCCCAGCGCCCGGTAGGCGCTGAAGTCATGCTCGCCCAGCAGATGCACGGCAGCGGCCCGCATCCGTTGTTCGTCGAGTGGGCGGCACTCCCAGGTCACCCGGTTGTGCAGCAGGCCCGGCCGGCTGGGTCGATTGAGGATGACGTAGCGGTAGCGGCGGGCGCGGGCGCTGAAACGGGCATGGAACGCCTCGTCCACCGGCTGGGCCCAGAGCACGGCCACGCCCCGGGGCAGCTGGCTGTTCGCGCCGAAGACCCAGCCGCGCATGTCGCGCCGGGCATCGGTGTCGAAATGCGCCACCTGGCTGAGGGCGTGCACCCCGGTGTCCGTACGGCCCGCAACCACCACCCGCACCGGGTGGTCGGCCACATTGGAGAGCGCCTGCTCCAGCGCCTCCTGGACCGAGGGTACCCCGTCCTGGGTCTGCCAGCCGTGGAAATCGCTCCCGTCGTACTCGATCCCGAGCGCGATTCTCACGTTGCCCCGCCAGCCATCCGCCGCACGGTTACTGGGTCAGCTGGTCGAGCAGGCCGCGGGCTTCCTGCTGCTGGCTGTCGTTGCCCTCACCCAGAACCTCCTCCAGGATCTCCCGGGCGCCTTCCTCGTCGCCCATGTCGATATAGGCACGGGCCAGATCGAGCTTGGTGGAGACTTCGTCCACGTCGGGAAGCAGGTCGAGGTCACCCTCCTCCGTCCCGCCTTCCTCATCGAAACGGAGCTCGCCGCTGCTCAGATCGGCGCTGGCGGCGAGCGTCGGCTCCTCCGGCTCGGTCTCGATGGCCGGGTGGGGTTCGAAGGCCTCTTCAACCGCGTCGCGCCCGCTGTCGAGGCCCAGGTCCAGTTCCAGGCCCGAGAGCTCCTCATCCAGCTCGGAGGGTTCGGCGGAAACCGACTTCCGCGCCTCACGCTCCAACTCCTCGATGTCGAAGTCGATCGCGGGCATCTGGTCGGCGGCACGTGATTCGCCCGGCTCCTCGCCGGTCGCCTCCTCGCGCAGGAAATCCAGGTCGAAGTTGACCCCGGTCTCATCGCCACGCTGGGATGCGGGTTCCGGCTCCACGTCCAGTCCCTGGACGGCAAAGGGCGCTTCAGTCTCCTCCCCAGCCGGCGTGGTCTTCTCGTGCCAGGTGCCGCCGGCCTCCTCCTCCAGGGCGAGATCGACCCCCTCCGGAGCCGCGCCGGCTTCCGCCGGCTCGGGCGGAGGGGTGGAAGCGGACGGCTGGCGCAGTGCGAACATGGGCACCCCGGGGCAGAGCTCACGGCCCATCTCGGCCGCCTTCAGCCACATCGGGTCCGCCTCCGTGACCTGCTCGAAGAGTTCCGCGGCCTCCGCCTCGTAGGCGTCGCGATCGCGGGTGGCGTAATAGACCTCCAGGAGCTTCAGGCGGACATTGGCGTCGTTGGGGCGCGTCTCCAGGAGGGACTGCAGCAGCTCCTCGGCCTGGGAGAAGCGGCCATAGGCGATATAGACATCCGCCTCGGCGACGGGATCGCTGCCGGCCGGCCGCGGCGGCAGGCCGGTCGCCTCCGTCCCGGACAGTTCCACCGCCTCCGCAGCGGCCACTCCCGTCAGGGCGGCGCTGGTGGCCGCGGCCGCAGCGGCGGCCTCGGGCGAACCCGCGGGGGCCCGTGCGGCAGCGGGTTCGGCGGGCATGTCCACGCCGCGCCGGCGGGTCATCAACCAGACAATCACCAGCAGGATCAGAACCGCGGCGGCCAGCACGACCAGGTTGACGGGGTCGCGCAGCAGGCGCCCGATGAGATCGGCCTGTTCCTCCCCGGCCCCGGCTTCCGCTGCGGCCGCCTGCTGTTGCTCCAGATCCTGCTGCAGGCCCGCCAGCTCCGCATCCTTCAGGTCGATGAGCTTCTGCAGGGAAGCCACCTGGGATTCGAGCTCCGCGAACCGCTCCTGCAGCTGCGAATTCTCCCGCTGCAGGGTATCCACGCTCTCGGTGGTCAGGGCCAGTTCCTGGCGTACGCTGTCGAGCGCTTCCTCCGGCGCGGGAGTGACGGTCTGCCCGGGTTCGGCCACCGGGGCCTCGCCCGCCTGCCCCTCTGCCGCCGTATCCTCCGGCGCCAGCAGCTTCAGCTCACCTTCCCCCGTTGCCGGCTGCGGCTGCCCGGGCGCCGCTGCAGGCGCCTCCGCCTCATCGGCCCCGGCTTCCGGCTTCACCGCCTCGGGCGCCGCCGGCTCGGGCACCGCCTCGGGCACCGCCTCGGGTGCCGGCTGCTCGGGAAGTGGCTGCTCGGCGGCGGGGAGTGTCTCCTCCGGCCGCGCTTCGGCAGGCGCCGCCGGTGCGGCCTCCGCTTCGGGCGCGGCCTCCACCGCGGCCGGCGGTTCGGCGGAGACCTCCGCCTCCTTCCGCGGGGCCGGTGTGGGCGGCGCCGTGCGCGCCTGGCGCCACTCCGCGTATTGCCGCTGCACCTCGCGGCGGGCCTCGGCGTCGCTCAGCGCCCCGATCGCCTGCTGATCGGGGATCCGCAGCACCTGCCCGGCCATGAGGTTGTTCATGTTGCCGTTGATGAAGGCACCGGGATTGCCCCGCTGCAGCGCCACCATCATCTGCTGCGGGGAAACCGAGGTGCCGGGACGGGTGCGCTGGGCAATACCCCAGAGCGTGTCGCCGCGGCTGACCCGGTAGGTGTCCCCGCTGTAGGCGGGGGTGGTGGCCGCGGCGGCCTGCGGGGCCGGTGCACGCGCACCGCTGAAGGTGGGCGGATCGAGCAGTACGGTGTATTCGCGCAGCAGTCTGCCGCTGGGCCAGCTCAGCTCCACCAGGAAGTTGAGGAACGGTTCCCGGATGGACTGGCGGCTCGTCACCCGGATGAAGAGGGTGCCGTCGGATTTGCGATCGACCTTGAAATCCAGTGCTGTCAATGCAACGGGACGGTCGATCCCCGCCCGGCTGAAGTCCTCGGCCCGCGCCAGTCCGACCCGGATTTCCTCGGGAGCCACGCCCCTGGGCGAGAGCAGCGCGATTTCTGCCACCAGCGGCTGATTGAGGCCGGAGCGGACCTTTATGTTGCCGAGACCAAGCGCCTGAACCTGCAGGGCCAGTGGCAGAACCATCAGGGCCAGCACCAGGGCAATTTTCCGCGCCATCATTCCCTCCCTATCCGCATCCGTTCCGGTTGCTTATTGTTGCGCAATGGCAGTCGGCTGCGTCGCGACCGACCGTATGCCCGCGGGTTGCGGAAGATGTCGGCCAGGAACGCAGTACACCACAATCACATGATTTTTATCAGTTGCGCACCATTCAGTCCTGTGCGTGCATCACGCTTTGGTTGCGGAACGCCAGGCTGTGGCGGGTTTTCGCGACAATCCCGACACTACTGCACCATTTTCCCGTGGTGGCCCATCCGGAACCGGCAGGGTGAAACAGTACACTAGTGTACCGCGCCACTCCTGGAGGTACTTTCAGAGCCCCCCGAAAGTGCCAGGACAAGGCGCAGTGCGCAGGCAATGGTTGTTTCCCTTGTCAAGCGCTGCAACGCCGTCATGGCGCTTTCGGGGGGCTCCCTCCGGGCGCGCCGCTGGCCGGCCATCTGCGGCGTTGCGCTTGCTTGAAAGGGGGCCTGCCCTTCCTGCGCAAGCGCGCCTTGCATCTGACCGGCCGGCGACTCGCTGAATGTGCCTCCAAGAGCGGCGCAGTACACTCGCTACCGGATGTCTATTAATTTAGCAGCATTTCGTCCAGCAGGATCTCACCGATTCGCAGACAGTTCAGCGCCGTGCAGCGGCGCAGGTTGTCGGCCACGACCCACAGGTTCAGCGCCCGCGGCAGGTCGAGATCGGCCCGGATGCGCCCCACGTAGACCGAATCGCTGCCCGCGGCCTCGGTCACCGGGGTCGGATACCCTCCCGGTTCACGCTCGTCGATCACCTCCAGGCCGGGCGCAGAGGCCAGCAGCTCCCGGGCGCTTTCCGCGTCGATGGGCTCGCGGGTATGGACGCACAGGACCGCGGAGTGGCCGAAGAAGACCGGGGCCTGGACCAGGGTGGGATTGAGCGGAAGCTCGGGATCCCCCAGGACCCTGCGGGTCTCCCAGACCAGCTCCATCTCGCCCCGCGTGTAGCCGTTGTCCATGAAGGCGCCCACCTGGGGCAGGAGGTTGAACGCGATCTGACGGGGGAATACCTCCGTATCCACCGACATGCCGTTGAGCAGCCGCGCGGTCTGCCCCGCCAACTCCTCCGCGCCCCGTCGGTCCGACCCCGCCACCGCGTGCAGCAGCGTTATGTCCACCCGGTCGATGCCGACCTCGTGCCGCAGCGGCTCGAGCGCCAGCAGCAGCATCACCGTGGTGTCCGCGGGGCTGGACAGGATGCCCCGCTCCCGGAAGCCGGCCACCGCCCCGGGATTGACCTCGGGGATTACCAGCGGCACCGTCTCGTCGAGCCGGAAGGCGGGGCTGCTGTCGATGACCACGCACCCGGCGGCCGCGGCCCGGGGCGCATGCTCGAAGGCGGTGCCGGCATCGGCAAGGAAAAAGGCCAGCTGGACAGTCTCGAAGTCGAAGCCTTCGATTGCCCTGACCGACAGGTAGCCGTTGCGGAACTCCAGCCGCGACCCGACCGCCTCGCCGATATCCAGCGCATGGACCTCCCCGACGGGAAACTCCCGCGACTCGAGCAGTTCGAGCAGGCTCCCACCCGCGGAGGAACCGGCGCCCACCACAGCGATATCAACACGTCCACTCATCTACCTTGCTCCAAACGACGAGCCCACGGCAGCGGTTTCCCGCTGCCGTGGGCTCGTGGTGACGACAGGATGCCGGATTCAGAGGTCGGAACCTCAGGCCTCCAGCAGGATCCGCAGCGTGCGGCGCAGCGGTTCGGCGGCGCCCCAGAGCAACTGGTCGCCCACGGTGAAGGCGCTCAGGTACTGCGGGCCGAGGTTCATCTTGCGCAGCCGGCCGACCGGTACGGTCAGGGTGCCGGTCACCGCCGCGGGGGTCAGCTCGCGCATGGTCACCTCGCGGTCGTTGGGCACCACCTTCACCCAGTCGTTGGCCGCGGCCAGCATCGCCTGCACCTCGTCCAGGGGCACATCGCGGGTCAGCTTCACCGTCAGTGCCTGGCTGTGGCAGCGCATGGCGCCCACCCGCACGCAGATGCCGTCGATGGGAATCGGGTTGCCGCCGCGGCCGAGAATCTTGTTGGTCTCGGCGAAGCCCTTCCACTCCTCGCGGCTCTGGCCGCTGTCCAGCTGCTTGTCGATGTAGGGAATCAGCGAGCCGGCCAGGGGCACGCCCCACTGGTCGACGGGATAGTCGGCGGAGCGGATGTGCTCGGCCACCACGCGGTCGATGTCCAGGATCGCCGAGGCGGGATCATCCAGCAGCGGCCGGGCCGCGTCACGGATGGAACCCATCTGCCGCAGCAACTCGCGCATGTTCTGCGCACCGGCGCCGGAGGCCGCCTGGTAGGTCATCGCGCTGACCCACTCAACCAGCCCGTTCTGGAACAGCCCGCCCATGGCCATCAGCATCAGGCTCACGGTGCAGTTGCCGCCGATGAACTCCTTCACGCCGCGGCCGATGGCGTCGCGGATGACGTCCAGGTTCACCGGGTCGAGCACGATGACGCTGCTGTCGGCCATACGCAGGGTGGAGGCGGCGTCGATCCAGTGACCGTCCCAGCCCGCGGCCCGCAGCTTCGGATAGACCTCGCTGGTGAAGTCGCCGCCCTGGCAGGAGATGATCACCTCCATCGCCTTGAGCTCGTCCACGTTCCGGGCGTCCTTCAGCGGCGGGACCTCCTTGCCGATGTCCGGCCCGGCCGCTCCGGCCTGGGAGGTGGTGAAGAAGACCGGATCGATCAGGTCGAAATCCTTCTCCGCCAGCATGCGCTGCATGAGTACGGATCCAACCATTCCCCGCCAACCGACCAAACCTACGCGCTTCATTTCAAAACCTCGATTTCAGGACAATGTTCCGGATGCACGGCCGCCGTGCCGCCCGGCCGGGGCGCCACGGCGCCGACTCTTCAAGACCGCGCCCCCACGGGGATGGTATCAGTCCGCGAGGGCCGCCACCACGGCATCGCCCATCCGGGCGGTACCGACCCGGGTGGTCCCCTCGGTATGGATGTCGGCGGTGCGCAGCCCCTGGTCCAGCACCCGGCTCACGGCCCGCTCGATGCGCGCCGCCAGGGCCTCCTCGCCGAGGGAGTAGCGCAGCATCATCGCCACCGACAGGATGGTCGCCAGGGGGTTCGCGACACCCTGGCCGGCGATGTCCGGCGCCGAGCCGTGGATGGGCTCGTACATGCCCTTGCCATCGGCGTCCAGCGAGGCCGAGGGGAGCATGCCGATGGAGCCCGTCAGCATGGAGGCCTCGTCGGAGAGGATATCACCAAACATGTTGGTGGTGACCATCACGTCGAACTGCTTGGGCGCGCGGACCAGCTGCATGGCGGCATTGTCCACGTACATGTGGCTCAGCTCCACCTCCGGGTAGTCCTTGGCCACCCGGATCATCACCTCGCGCCACAGCTCCGTGCACTCCAGCACGTTGGCCTTGTCCACGGAACAGACCCGCTTGTTGCGCTTCATGGCGATGTCGAACGCCGCGCGGCCGATGCGCTCCACCTCGGATTCGCTGTAGACCAGGGTGTTGAAGCCCTGGCGCTCGCCGTTCTCCAGGGTGCGGATGCCGCGCGGCTGGCCGAAGTAGATGCCGCCGGTCAGCTCGCGGACGATCATGATGTCCAGCCCCGCCACCACCTCCGGGCGCAGCGTGGAGGCGCTGGCCAGCTGGGGATAGAGCAGCGCCGGGCGCAGGTTGGCGAACAGGCCGAGCCCCGCGCGCAGGCCGAGCAGTCCCTTCTCCGGGCGGATGGAGATGTCCAGCGGCTCCCACTTGGGGCCGCCCACGGCCCCGAGCAGCACCGCGTCGGCCTCCCGCGCCAGCTGCAGGGTCTCCTCCGGCAGGGGCCCGCCGGTGGCGTCGATGGCCGCGCCGCCCACCAGGGCGGTCTCGGTCTCCACCGCCAGACCGTAGTCGTTCCGCAGGGCCTGCAGGACCTTCACGGCCTCGGCCACGATTTCGATGCCGATGCCGTCGCCGGGAAGCAGCAGTACTTTCTTCGTCATTCCTGGAACCTCTGAATTCTGGTTTTAACGCCAAGGCGCCAAGTCGCGAAGACGCCAAGGTTAATAACATTACAATACAATTGGTTACGCGCAGATTGTAAAGCTGTTACTTACTCTGTGTTCTTTGCGCCTTCGCGTCTTTGCGTTTAATCACTGTTCTACCCGAACAGCCAGGGCACGCGCTTCCGGTAATCGACCTCGAAGGCGCGGATCTCCTCCACGTGCTGGAGGGTCAGCCCGATGTCGTCCAGGCCGTCGAGGAGGCAGTGCCTGCGGAAGGGATCCACAGCGAAGGGGATCACCTCACCCGTCGGGGTGGTCAGGGTCTGCGCCTCGAGGTCCACCGCCAGGCGGTAGCCGGGCTCAGCGTCCACCTCCCGGAACAGCCGCTCCACCGTGGCGGCATCCAGCACGATGGGCAGGATGCCGTTCTTGAAGCAGTTGTTGAAGAAGATGTCGGCGAAGCTCGGGGCAATGATGACCCGGAAGCCGTAGTCCTCCAGCGCCCATGGCGCGTGCTCGCGGCTGGAGCCGCAACCGAAGTTGTCGCGCGCCAGGAGGATGCGCGCCCCCTGGTAGCGGGGCTGGTTGAGGACGAAGTCCGGGTTGAGGGGCCGCTGGCTGCAGTCCATGCCCGGCTCGCCGTGGTCCAGGTAGCGCCACTCGTCGAACAGGTTGGGACCGAAGCCGGTGCGCTGGATGGACTTCAGGAACTGCTTCGGGATGATGGCGTCGGTATCCACGTTGGCGCGATCGAGCGGCGCCACCAGACCGTTGAATTTCTCGAAGGGTTTCATCTTGATACCTCTCAAAATTCCCGCACGTCGACGAAATGACCGGCGATGGCCGCGGCCGCGGCCATGGCCGGGCTCACCAGGTGGGTGCGGCCGCCCTGCCCCTGCCGGCCCTCGAAGTTGCGGTTCGAGGTGGAGGCGCAGCGCTCGCCCGGCTCCAGCCGATCGGCGTTCATCGCCAGGCACATGGAACAGCCGGGCTCGCGCCACTCGAAGCCGGCCTCGATGAAGACCCGGTCCAGCCCCTCGGACTCCGCCTGCCGCTTCACCAGCCCGGATCCCGGCACCACCATGGCCAGCTTGATGGACCCGGCCACCTTGCGGCCCTTGACCACCGCCGCGGCGGCGCGCAGGTCCTCGATGCGACCGTTGGTGCAGGAGCCGATGAACACCTTGTCCGGGCGGATCCCGCTGATGGGCATCATCGCCTCCAGCCCCATGTAGGCCAGGGCGCGGCGGATGCCCTCGCGCTTCACCGGGTCGGACTCGGCATCCGGGTCCGGGACGCAGGCATCCACCGGCAACACCATTTCCGGCGAGGTTCCCCAGGTGACCTGGGGCGTAATGGCCGTCGCATCGAGCACCACCACCTGGTCGAATACGGCGTCGTCGTCGCTGCGCAGCTCCCGCCAGGCCGCCACCGCCTGCGCCCACTGCTCGGCCCGCGGAGCGAACGGCCGGCCCTCGACGTAGGCGAAGGTCTTCTCGTCCGGCGCCACCATGCCGGCCCGGGCGCCCGCCTCGATGGCCATGTTGCAGACCGTCATGCGGCCCTCCATGGAGAGGCTCCGGATCGCCTCGCCGCCGAACTCGATGGCGTAGCCGGTCCCGCCGGCGGTCCCGATCCTGCCGATGATGGCCAGGATGAGGTCCTTGGCGGTGATGCCGGGGGGCAGCTCACCGTCCACCCGCACCAGCATGTTCCTGCTCTTCTTCTGCACCAGGCACTGGGTGGCGAGCACGTGCTCCACCTCGGAGGTGCCGATGCCGAAGGCCAGCGCGCCGAAGGCCCCGTGGGTGGCCGTGTGGGAGTCCCCGCAGACCACCGTCATCCCCGGCAGGGTGGCACCCTGCTCCGGGCCGATGATGTGCACGATGCCCTGGCGCACATCGCCCATGGGAAACTCGGTGATGTCGAACTCCCGGCAGTTGCTGTCCAGGGTCTCCACCTGCAGGCGGGAGACGGGGTCGGTGATGCCCTGGTCGAGATCCCGGGTGGGGACATTGTGGTCCGGCACCGCGAGGTTGGCCTGCTTCCGCCACGGCTTGCGCCCGGCGAGCCGCAGCCCCTCGAAGGCCTGGGGCGAGGTCACCTCGTGCAGCAGCTGCCGGTCGATGTAGATGAGTCCGGTGCCGTCCTCGTCCATGCGCACCAGGTGCGCGTCCCAGAGTTTGTCATAGAGCGTCTTGCCAGCCATGGGCGGTCCTCGCAACGCAACATCGGTTCGGATAACAGGTACCCAGCTTAGACACTGGCAATCCATGAATCAAATTCATATATTTCATATATGATATTCTTTTATGGAATCTGTATTTATCCGCAGATTACGCAGATTACGCAGATTTGTTTTAAAGACAAGATCTTATAAGGAAATCTGTTCTCCAATATCCAGCTTGGTGTACTGCGGCGCAACTTTCGCCACCGGGGCACAGCAGCGGTTTTTTTTACTTTCCCTTGTGGAAGTCCAATCAGCGTAATCTGCGTAATCTGCGGATAAATAGTATTCACAATGAGGGCGTTGGATGGATACAGCAGCGCTGGAGGCGTTTCTGGCGGTGGCGCGGGCGGAGTCGTTCTCGCGGGCGGCGGAGGCGCTGCACCTGACCCAGCCGGCGGTGAGCAAGCGCATCGCGGGGCTGGAGTCGGCCCTGGAGGTGCGGCTGTTCGACCGTGTCGGGCGGGTGGTGAGCCTCACCGAGGCGGGCCGTGCGCTGCTGCCCCGGGCCCGGCGGGTGCTGGATGAACTGACCGACTGCACGCGGGAGCTGCACAACCTGTCCGGCCGCGTGGAGGGCACGCTGGCACTGGCCACCTCCCACCATATCGGGCTGCACCGCCTGCCGCCCGCCCTGCGCAGCTACACCGCGCGCTACCCGGGCGTGCACCTCGACCTGCGGTTCATGGCCTCGGAGAGCGCCTTCGCCGCCGTGGCCGAGGGCGAGGTGGAGCTGGCCATCGTGACCCTGCCCGAGGATCCGAAGGAAATGAGCCCGCTGGAGTCGTTCCCGCTGTGGGACGACCCGCTGACGCTGGTCATCGCGGCGGACCATCCGCTGGCGCGGCTCTCCTCCCCGGATCCCGGCGAACTGTCGGCCTACCCCGCCATCCTGCCCGACCCAGGCACCTGGACCCGCAGGCTCATCGACGCCGGGCTTGCCGGCGTGGGCGTCACCGCGCGCACCAGCTTCACCACCAACTACCTCGAGACCATCAAGATGATGGTCAGCGTGGGGTTGGGCTGGAGCGTCCTGCCCGAGTCCATGCTCGGCCACGGCCTCGCGCCCCTGGGCCTCCCCGGCCTGCGGCTCCTGCGCCACCTCGGCGCCGTCCGCCACCCCGGCCGTACCCCCTCCAACGCCGCCGAATCCTTTGTGCGGCTGCTGGCGATGGAAAGCGCGGGAACCGCACCCGGGGTCAACCGCAGCTGAAGACGCGCTCCTGCAGCAGCACCAGCTCCTCCAGCGTGACCGGTTTGCTGAACAGGAAGCCCTGGACCTTTTCGCAACCCTGCGCGCGCAGGAATTCACACTGCCGGGCGGTCTCCATCCCCTCGGCCACCACCCCGATCCCCAGGCCGTGGGCCATGGAGATGGCGGCCCGCACCAGTGACGCGGACTGCTCGGAGTCCGGAAGCAGGGAGATGAAGCTGCGGTCGAGCTTGATGCAGGACACCGGCAACCGGTTGAGGTAGCTCAGCGAGGAGTAGCCGGTGCCGAAATCATCGAGATAGATATCCACCCCCAGGGCCCGGATCTGCCGCAGCGACTGCACCACCTGCTCCAGGTTCTCGATGAGGACGCTCTCGGTCACTTCGATGGCCAATCTGATCCCATTGCCCGTCTCCCCGGCGGCCTCGATCAGGGTTTGCAGGCGCGCTGGAAAGTCGGCCTGCCGCAACTGGCTGACGGAGACATTGATGGCGAACCGCAGGGCGGGGAGCCCCCGCTCACGCCAGGCCCGCGCGTCCCGGAGGGTCCGCCGCAGCACCCAGTCCCCCAGCGGGAGGATCAGCCCCGATTCCTCCGCGACCGGAATGAAACGGGCGGGAGAGACGGCCCCCAGTTCCCCGCTCTCCCAGCGCAGCAATGCCTCCGCACCGACCATGCGGCCGGAAGCCAGGTCGACGACCGGCTGGTAGTGGAGAAACAGCTCCTCCTGCTCCTGGGCCCGTGCCAGTGCCTGGCGCAGCCGGCGGTGCTCCTGCGCCGCCCGGTCCAGCCCGGGCGAGAAAAATCGCCTTGTCTCGACGGAATTGCGCTCTGCCGCGAGCGCGTGAAGGGCCAGCGCCGCGCGCTGCTGCAGCAGTGCGGGACTGTCGCCATCCAGCGGATAGAGCGCGATTCCGGCGCGCAGCGGCACCTGCACTTGCGCCTGCCCATAGGTCATGGCGAGGGGGAATGCCGCCAGGATGCGGCCGACCGCGTGCTGGGCTTCGTCCCCACTCTGCAGTCCGGCCAGCATGACACCGAACTCGCCGCCACCGAGATGGGCGAGCGTGTCCTCCCCGCGCAGCGTTTCGCACAGCCGGTCGCGTACGGCGAGCAGGACCTGGTCCCCGCCGCCATGGCCCAGATCGTCGTTGATGCGGCGCAGGTTGACGATGTTGATGATCATCAGCGCCAGGAACGTGTCTTCCCGTTCGCATGCCTGCAGCGCCATCTGCAGGCGATCCTGGAACAGGTGCTCGTTGGGGAGGCCGGTCAGCCGGTCGTAGTAGCTCAGCCAGGCGATGCGGCGCTCCTTCTCGGCGTGCTCCATGCCGAGCGAGATGTCGGCCGCGAACTCCTGCAGCAGCCGCGACTCCTCCTCCTCGACCAGGTGCAGCGCCGCGCCATGGAGCACCAGCACACCGAACGCCCCCCCCTCCACCCGCAGGGGCAGGCAGGCCTGCACGGGATAGTCGCAGCGCGTCGTGAAGGGGGCGAAGGCGGCCTTGGCGTCGCTGGACGCCGGTCCGCCGCAGACGATCGCCCGCCGGCTCCGGGCCACCTGGGCGAAGGGATTGTCCGGCCGCGCCAGCTCGGTGCCGATGAGGCCCTCCAGCCCCGCCCCCTCCACCTCGGCGCCCACGGCGTGGACCGCCACGGCGAGCCGCAGCCGCTCCTCGCGCTGCAGCGCCACCCAGGCGTGCAGGTAACCCCCCTGCTCCACCGCCACCCGGCAGGCTTCCGCCAGCAGCGCGTCCTGGTCGCGCAGCCGGACGATGGCCCCGTTGATGCCGCTGAGCACCCGGTGGATGCGGTTCAGGCGGGCGATGCGCTGGAGATGCTCCCGCTCGCTCCGCTCCCGCGCCTCCAGGGCCGCGGCCATCCCGTCGAAGGAGGCTGCGATCTGTCCCAGCTCGTCGCGCCCCGGACGCAGGCCGCTGCGGGCGCCGAAATCACCGCCGCCGAGCCGCTGCGCGGCCCCCACCAGGGCGCGGGTACGGCTCAGGATCAGGTAGTGGCCCAGGGCCCAGGCCCCCACCAGGGCCACCACGCTAATGATGAACAGGGCGATTATCTGCCGCTGGAACTGGTCCGCCGCAACGGCATAGGCGCTGTCGGCCGAAACACTCACCACGGCGACCAGATCATGGCTGTCCGGCAGATCATAGAGCCGGGTGTAGGCATAGAGCCGTGCCTGGCCGGCGGGTTCGACCGCCTCAATCGTTCCCTGCGGATCAACCTGTTGGATGCGGCGGGCCAGCCCGGGTACCGGGAGGGGCTTGCCGAGCCGTTCGGAAGCATCCGGATAGTGGGCCAGAACCATGCCGTTGCCTCCCACCAGATCGATGGTGGCGGCCGCCGGCAGGCTAACACCGAGGAACTGGCTGCTGAGCCAGTGCAGGTCGATGGAGGCATAGAGCACCCCTTGGATGCGCCCTTTAGGACCGAACATCGGCTGCGCCACTGCCAGGACCGGGATCCCGGTGATGCGGCCGACGATAAAGTCACCCACCACGAACCGGCGGGTCTTCAGCGCCCGCTGGAAGTAGGTCCGGTCGGCAAGATTAACGGGGCCGGGCGCAGGAACGGCGCTGCAGAAGAGCGCGCCATCGGCCTGAATGAGACCGAGGTTCGCGTAGCGCCTGTCGCTCTGCCCGGTCAGCAGCCGCGCAAGGACCTCGGTGCAGGAATCCCGCTCGGTGAATTCCTCGTCGGCGGTGAGGGCGAGCCCCTCGAGGAGGCGCTGGGCGGAGCCGACGACGGCGGTGAAGCCGGCGCCGACGAACCGGCTCAGCTGGACCGCCTCGAGCCGGGCATCCGCCCTGGCATGTTCACGGGCTTCGTAACTGAATACGAGAAGGTATCCATAGCTCGGTCCCAGCACCACCAGGACCAGCAGGATGAGGTGTGTACGCAGATTGAGAAACCTGTCCAGGCGCATGCGCTTCCAGGTCCATTGTTGTTGTTTTCATATGGTATTTGATGAGCATAGTCAGGTTTTGAGGTCCGTGCTCAGACCTCGCTCCACATGCGCAGGAGGTTGACGTAGCTGCGATCCACCTGGCCGGTGTGGTCCGCCTGGGGGGCTTCCCGCAGCAGGGTTTCGCGGGCGCGGGAGAGCTCCCAGAGCAGCTCGCGGCGGGCGGGGTCGCGGACCATGCTCTGCAGCCAGGTGATCATCACCAGCCGCTCGCCCCGGGTCACCTCGGCCACCCGGTGGATGCTCGAGGAGGGATAGACCACCACGTCCCCGGCCGGCAGCTTCACCTGCTGATCGCCGAAGGGCGTGCGGATGACCAGTTCCCCGCCCTCGTAGGCGTCCGGGTCGTTGAGAAAGACGGTCAGGGAGACATCGGAGCGGTAGCGCTGGCCGAAGGTGCCCATCACCGGGTCGTCCACGTGGTCGCCGTAGAACATCCCCGGCACGTAGCGGGCGAAGATGGGGGTGGAGGCCCGGTAGGGCAGCGCCGCGGCCTGGAAAATCTCGTTGCCGAGCAGCCGGCCCATGACCTGCTGCGCCAGGCGCGCCCGCAGCTCCGATTCCCGCTCCAGCTCCAGGTTCCGCTTCACCCGGCCGGCGGCGAAGCCGGCGGTGAGCTTTCCGTCCACGAAGGGTGCGCCGTCCAGCGCCGCGCGGATGGAGCGGATCTCCTCCGGGGCGAGCACCCGGGGAATGGTGATGAGCATGGGGGTATCTCCGTCAGCGTGATCAGCTGCGGATCATAACCTAGGTGCATGCCGTGGACAGGGAAAGGAGGCACCGCCCCTTCCCTGCCACGGATGGGGGGCCTCACTGCACCGTGATGGTGATCCGCTCCGACATCACCGGCGGATCGTGGGGAATGTGGGCCATGTCGCCCATGATGAGCTGGAGGGTGTGGGTGCCGGGGGCCAGGTCCAGGCTCACCTCGGTCTGACCGCCGCCGAAGTGGCGGTAGTTGTCGTTCGAGGGCACGGGCTGCCCGGCGGGCGGGGGATCCGCGTCGATGATGAGGTGATGGTGCCCGGTGGCGGCCTTTTCCACCCCGGCCGGGGCCACGCCCATTCCCTTGAGCCCGAACTTGACCGTGACCGGGCTGGTCACCTCCGCCCCGTCGGCGGGCTCGATGAAATAGACCGCCGCCCCTTCAGGCGCGGGAGTCGCCGCAAGGGCCAGGGGGCTGGCAAGCAGCATGGCCGCCAGCAGGCCGGCGAACTTTCTGTACATGGTCATTCTCCTCGGCAGATCGTGGTTGTTTTATTCGGTTCTGCAGGGAGAAAGCATAGTACATTACTCAGGTACAGCTGTTGCAGCCGCAGGCGGACTTGCCGCGGCTCTTGGCGAAGGCCTCCCGGCCCTCCCGCACGGCCAGCAGGGCGATGATCAGGGCACCCGCCGAGTCGATGCCGCCGATGCCGGTGAGGGCGTAGCCGGCACTGGCGGCCAGCAGCACCAGGGAGAACTGGAGACAGGCCCGGGAGCAGGCGGCGTCGGCCAGGATGGCATCGGAGCCCAGCGCCCGTCCCGCTTTCATCTTGTAGTGGATGAGCAGCCACATGCCGGTGATGGAGACCAGGGAGATGACCACGCCCCAGAAGGTGGTGACCGGCGCGTTCCCCTGGTAGAGGTTGACCGCCCCGGTGGTCACCAGGCCGGCGGCCAGGAGGTAGAAGGCGGTTCCCGTCACCCGCAGGGCCTGGCGCTCGAAGGGATCGGGATCGCCATCGCCATGGGTGCGCAGTCGGCGGATCATGTGCCAGATGCCAAGGCCCGAGATGACCTCCACGTAGGAGTCCACCCCGAAGCCGAGCAGGGCCAGGGTCTCGTCGGCGAAGCCGAAATAGACGGAAACCAGCCCCTCGACAATGTTGTAGCCGATGGTGATCCCCGCCAGCCAGGCGGCAATCCGGTACCAGTGCTGGCGCTCGGCGGCCAGCCCGGGCCGGACGAACTCAATGGTCTGCATCGTGTTTCAGCCTTTCTTCTGCCAGGGTCCCGGTGTCGACACACCGCACGAGTGTAATGCTTCACTCCTGGGGGCACATTCAGCGGCTCGCCCGAAAGCACCTCCAGGAGTGAAGCAGTACGCTGGCCTGCATTCTACTCCGGCCGGCCTGCATGGCCAGTCTCCCCCGGCGGCACTGATGGAAGCGCGGAGAACGGCGGCGGCGACCTGGCCGCCAACCGGACGGCGCTCAGGGCTCCCCGGCCGTCCCGCGCAGACCCACCCCCACCGCGGCCGCGGCCACCGCGGCCACGGCGGCGGCGACAAGGTAGGTGTTGCCTCCCCCGGCGCTCTCCCACAGGTAGCCGCTGGCCAGGCTCCCCACCGCCCCGCCGGCCCCGAAGGAGAGCGAGCTGTAGAGGGCCTGGCCGCGCCCCTGGTGCCGCCCCACGAAGAAGCGGTGCACCAGGTGCATGGCCGCGGCATGGAAGCTGCCGAAGCTGGCCGCGTGCAGCAGCTGGGCGAAGAGCATGATGCCGAGGTGTTCGGGCTGGGTGCCGATGATGGCCCAGCGCAGGGCCGCCAGCGCCAGGCTCGCCACCAGCACCCGCGGCGCGCCGAAGCGCGGCAGGAATCTCGGCACCAGCAGGAACAGGCTGATCTCGGCCACCACCCCCAGGGCCCAGAGCTGGCCGATGAGGCCGCGGCTGTAGCCGTGGTCCTCCAGGTAGAGGGTGTAGAAGGTGTAGTAGGGGCCGTGGCTCGCCTGCATCAGGAAACAGGCGGCGAGGAAGATCATCACCTCGGGACGGGCCAGCACGCGGCGCAGCGGAACGTGCTCATGGGGATGGGGCGAACCGTTGTGCTCGGGCACCGAGAGGCTGGAGAGCCAGATACCGCCGAACACCGCCAGCAGCACCCACGGCAGTATCCCCGTGCCGAACCGGTCGAGCACCAGGCCGACGCCGGCCACGGTGAGAATGAAGCCGATGGAGCCCCACAGGCGCACGGTGGCATAGCGGTGCACCTCGCGGCCCAGGTAGCTCAGGGTGGTGGCCTCGAACTGGGGCAGCACCGCGTTCCAGAAGAAGCTGAACAGGGCCATGACCAGCGCCAGCCAGCCATAGCCGCTGCCGAGGAATACGCCGGTGAAGGTCACCAGCGCGGCCAGGGAGCCCAGCCGCACCACCGCCATGCGCCGGCCGCTGCGATCGGCGAGCCAGCCCCAGAGGTTGGGGGCGATGATCTTGGTGGCCATCAGGATCGCCATCAGCTCGCCGATGGCCTGCGCCCCGAACCCCTCCCCCTTCAGGTAGAGGCTCCAATAGGGCAGCAGCGCACCCAGCGCGGCGAAGTAGAAAAGGTAGAAGCCGGACAGGCGCCAGTAGGGCATGACTGATGGATTGGAAATCAGGGATGAGGGTTAATGGTCAATGGAGAAAGGTTAAAGGATAAGGGCAAAAGGAAAACCAGGCGGTGAACATCGACGCGCTGGGGCCGGCGTGGGAAAGGGCAGCCGGTTCCGCCCTTCACCCTTCACACTTCACCCTTCACCTATATCCCTTGTCCCTTGTCCCTTGTCCATTACCCCTTATCCCTTATCCGTCTCTCTGAACGCTGCCGGGGATCACCGGGGTGGCGCTGCGCACGTCGGCATTCTGGCCGCGGTGGCGCAGCAGGTGATCCATCAGCACGATGGCCATCATCGCCTCGGCGATGGGGGTGGCGCGGATGCCGACGCAGGGATCGTGGCGCCCCTCGGTGACCACCTCGACGGGCTCCCCGTCCAGGTTCACGCTGCGCCCGGGCAGGCGCAGGCTCGAGGTGGGCTTCAGGGCGAGGGAGGCGACGATGTCCTGGCCAGAGGAGATGCCGCCGAGCACGCCGCCGGCATGGTTGCTCAGGAACCCCTGCGGCGTCATCTCGTCGCGGTGCTCGGTCCCCTTCTGCTCCACGCAGGCGAACCCGGCGCCGATCTCCACCCCCTTGACCGCGTTGATGGACATCAGCGCGTGGGCGAGATCGGCGTCCAGGCGGTCGAAGATGGGTTCGCCCAGCCCCGGCGGCACGCCGGTGGCCACCACGTTCACCCGGGCGCCGATGGAGTTGCCCTCCTTGCGCAGGGCGTCCATGTAGGCCTCCAGTTCAGGGATCCGCTCCGGGTCCGGGCAGAAGAAGGGATTGGTCTCCACCGCGTCCCAGTCGCGCAGCGCCAGGGGAATCGGCCCCAGCTGGGCCAGGTAGCCGCGGATCTGGATGCCGCAGCAGTCCCACAGGTACTTCTTGGCGATGCCGCCGGCGGCCACCCGCATGGCGGTCTCGCGGGCCGAGGAGCGCCCGCCGCCGCGGTAATCGCGCAGTCCGTATTTCTGCTGGTAGGTGTAGTCGGCATGGCCCGGGCGGAAACGGTCCATGATGGTGCCGTAGTCCTTGGAGCGCTGGTCGGTATTCTCGATCAGCAGGCCGATGGGCGTACCGGTGGTGCGCCCCTCGAACACCCCGGAGAGGATGCGCACCTGGTCCGCCTCCCGGCGCTGGGTGGTATGGCGCGAGGTGCCGGGCCGGCGGCGATCGAGATCCCGCTGCAGGTCCGTCTCGCTGAGCTCCAGCCCCGGCGGGCAACCGTCCACGATGGCGCCCAGCGCGGGGCCGTGGCTCTCGCCGAAGGTGGTGACGGTAAACAGCTTTCCGTATGTGTTTCCTGACATGGGGCGTTATTGTAGCGGGATTCGGAGAACTTCCCAGCCTCTTTCTGCCCTACCCGGGCGCATCGGCACGCCCGTGCAGGCAGATCATGGTGGCCAGCATCACCGCCACGCTCTTCTCCCCGGCCTCCGCGAGCGCCCTCACCTCGGCCCGGACCACGCTCAGGTTGCGCCCGGCCCGCTCCACCCGGCCACGGGCGGCGAACCGCTCCCCCCGGGCGGGCGAGAGGAGGTTCAGCTTGTACTCCACCGTGAGCACCGAACTGTCCTCCGGCATCAGCGAATAGGCGGCATAGCCGGCGGCGGTATCCGCCAGGGCTCCCACCACGCCCCCATGGAGAAAACCGTGCTGTTGTCCCAGGGCCGGCTGGTAGTCGATCTGGATCTCGCAGAACCCGGGCGCCACCTCCACCAGCCGCGCACCCAGCGTGCTCATGAAGGCCTGGCGCTGAAAACTACGCTCCACCCGCTGCCGGTAGGCGGGATCGGCGGGCGTGTATCCGCTCATGGGAAACCTCCGTACAGACCATCCATACGGAAGCGTATGTTTTGCGCCGGACCCCGTCAATACGCTACCGTACGGCCATGACCCGGACACCCTCCGAGACCCGCGCCCCGCGGGGCCGCGAAGCCTGGCTGGAAGCCGCCCTCGACACCCTTGCCGAGAGCGGCGTGGATGGGCTGCGGGTGGAGTCGCTCGCCAAGCGGCTGGGGCTGACCAAGGGCAGCTTCTACTGGCACTTCCGCGACCGCCCCTCCCTTTTTGCCGAACTGCTGGAACGCTGGCGGGAGGGGCGCATGGCTGCCATCCACCGCCACGCCGGCAACGGGACGGAGACGCCCAGGGAGCGCCTGCTGGGGCTGCTGTCCCGCTACGAGGGGCGGGTGAACCCCCGCGGCATGGCCATCGAAATGGCCGTGCGCGAGTGGGCCCGGCGGGATGCCGAGGCCGCGGCGGTCGTCGCGGCGGTCGATGCCGAACGCCTCGCCGTGGTGAGCGGACTGTTCGGGGAACTGGGATACGGGACCGGCGAGGCCCGGACCCGGGCCTACCTGTTCTACGCCTACGTCTTCGGCCAGAGCCTGCTCGCCCCTGCCGCGGCCGGAAGCCACGATGCCCTGCGGGAAAGCGCCGCGGAACTCCTCACCGAATCGCCCTGACTCGCCGCGGCGGTAGAGATACCGATCCACCGCCATAACGCCATATATCGGTAGGGCGGGATTCATCCCGCCTGGCACAGCGCCGAACCCCGGCGCCCCTGAGCAGATGAATCTGCACCTACGGTCCTGCCGCGCGATCCCGTCGCGCCGTGCCGCCCCCGTCGTAGGGCGGGATTCATCCCGCCGGGCACAGCGCCGAACCCCGGCGCCCCAGAGCAGATGAATCTGCACCTACGGTCCTGCCGCGCAACCCGTCGCACCGCCCCTGTCGTAGGGCGGGATTCATCCCGCCGGGCACAGTGCCGAACCCCGGCGCCCCTGAGCAGATGAATCTGCACCTACGGTCCTGCCGCGCGATCCCGTCGCACCGCCCCTGTCGTAGGGCGGGATTCATCCCGCCGGGCACAGCGCCGAACCCCGGCGCCCCAGAGCAGATGAATCTGCACCTACGGTCCTGCCGCGCGATCCCGTCGCGCCGTGCCGCCCCCGTCGTAGGGCGGGATTCATCCCGCCAAATCGGCATCACCGCAATGGCCCTGTAGCCAGATAGCGTCCCACAAAGGATATTCGGCCAGGCTGTCGACCAATCCGGCGCGTAGTGGATTTGCGAGAACATAGCGAGCCACTGTTCGTGCATCCTCATCCCTACGCAAAGCATGATCATGATATGCACGCTGCCAGACCGGTCCACTACCTCCGATCTGATGCCGAATCCTGTGGGCCGAACGGGCTTTCACTTGGCGAAGAACATTTCCAAGCGTCTGACCCTCTCCGAGCTGGAACAGCCAGTGGAGATGATCCGGCATGAGGACCCACGCCATCGTCGTGGCGTCACCCGCGGCATGGAGCTTTCGCATCTCCATAACGACAAGACGACCCAGGCGATAGTCGAGGAAAATCGGTTGGCGATGATGGGTGACCGTCGTTATGACATAGGCCTGCCCAGGGATGGAACGACGACCAATACTCAATCCCGCATAGGACATTCCTTGTCCTCCTTCCGTCATCTTCGGCCGTAGGGCGGGATTCATCCCGCCGGGCACAGTGCCGAACCCCGGCGCCCCTGAGCAGATGAATCTGCACCTACGGTCCTGCCGCGCAACCCGTCGCACCGCCCCTGTCGTAGGGCGGGATTCATCCCGCCGGGCACAGCGCCGAACCCCGGCGCCCCTGAGCAGATGAATCTGCACCTACGGTCCTGCCGCGCAACCCGTCGCACCGCCCCTGTCGTAGGGCGGGATTCATCCCGCCGGGCACAGTGCCGAACCCCGGCGCCCCTGAGCAGATGAATCTGCACCTACGGTCCTGCCGCGCAACCCGTCGCACCGCCCCTGTCGTAGGGCGGGATTCATCCCGCCGGGCACAGCGCCGAACCCCGGCACCCTTGTGGGAGGCGCGCCCTTGCGGCGATTTTTATCCCTTATCCCTTATCCCTTATCCCTTATCCCTTATCCCTTATCCCTTATCCCTTATCCCCTACCCCCGGACCGTTTCCCGCGTGTTCAGATTACCTTGGAGAAGCGCCGCTGCTTCTGCTCGCGCAGGTAGCGGTCGAAGGTCATGCAGATGTTGCGGATCAGGAGCCGGCCGGCGGGCTGGACGGTGATTCCGTCGGCGGCCAGACGCACCAGGCCGTCGGCCTCCAGGCTCTCCAGCTCCTTCAGCTCGGTGGCGAAGTAGTCGGCGAAACGGATGCCGTGGCGTGACTCCACGTCGGCGAAGCGCAGCTGGAAGTGGCAGATGAGGCGGGTGATGACGTCGCGGCGGAGCAGATCGTCAGGGTTCAGCTCCACGCCGCGGAACACGGCCAGGTTGCCGGCGTCCAGCGCGGCGTAGTACTCCTCCAGCCCCTTGAGATTCTGGCCGTAGGTGTTGCCCACCATGCCGATGGAGGTGGCGCCGAGGCCGACGAGATCGCACTCGGCGTGGGTGGAGTAGCCCTGGAAATTGCGGTACAGGGTGCCGTCGCGCTGGGCCACCGCCAGCTCGTCGTCGGGACGGGCGAAGTGGTCCATGCCGATGTAGACGTAGCCGGCCTGGGTGAGGCGCTCGATGGTGTGCTGGAGGATGTCCAGCTTCTCCGCCGGCGAGGGCAGCTCCCCGGCGTTGATGCGCCGCTGGGGCATGAACATCTCCGGCAGGTGGGCGTAGTTGAACACCGACAGCCGGTCCGGGGCCACGTCGATGATCTTCTCCAGGGTGCGTCCGAAGCTTTCCACGGTCTGGAACGGCAGGCCGTAGATGAGATCGATGCTGATGGACTTGAAGCCCCGGCGGCGGGCCTCCTCCAGCACCATGAAGGTCTCGGCCTCCGACTGGATGCGGTTGACCGCCTTCTGCACCTGCTGCTCGAAGTCCTGCACTCCCAGGCTCATGCGGTTGAAACCGATGTCCCGCAGCAGCGCGATGGTCTCCGCGGTGGCCTCGCGCGGGTCGATCTCGATGGAGTACTCGCCGGTGTCGTCGTCACGCAGGGTGAAGTGCTCCCCGGTGACCCGCATCAGCTCGCGCATCTGGTCGTGGGCGATGAAGGTGGGCGTGCCGCCGCCCCAGTGCAGCTGGTCCACGGGCCGGGAGCGGTCGAACAGCGCCCCCTGCAGCTCGATTTCCCGGTACAGGCGATCGAGGTAGGGCTGGGCCTTGGCGCGGTCCTTGGTCACCACCTTGTTGCAGGCGCAGTAGAAGCAGACCGTGTCGCAGAACGGAATATGGAAGTAGAGCGACAGGGGCCGGGGCCCGGCCTCGCGGTTGGTGGCCTCGGCCACCTCGCGGTAGCGGGCGGCATCGAAGCCGTCGTGGAACTGCACCGCCGTCGGATAGGAGGTGTAGCGGGGACCGGACTTGTCGTATTTCCGGATGAGGTCCTGGTCGAAGACGATGGTCTGTTCCATGATTCTGCTCCCGAGGCCCGATGCCTCGTCGTCCGCCCGGGCGGCGGTGTATGGGTCGTGTGTCGGGTTGTGCGGGCGTGCGCGGCCTCAGCTCCCGGCCTGCTCCACGTCGAGCCCCTTGAGGTGGGTCTCGTTGATGGTGTCGAGCAGGTCGGCGAAGGGGATCTTGGTGCTGTTCCGGCGCACCAGCGGCATGAACGGCAGATCGCCGTCGGCCCAGATGTAGGTGCCGGCCTCCATCTTCTTCAGCAGGCCGGCCAGGCTCTGCTCCAGGGGGTCCAGGAAACCGGGGATCCGGGACATGTCGTCCAGGTCCCACTCGAAGGAGGCGCGCAGCTCCTCCACCTCGATCAGGGCCTGGCGGATCAGCTCCACGTACTCCTCGGCGGTCTTGGCTCGATGCATGCGGATCTCCTGCTGCGGCTGCGGCGTGGCTGCGTAACCCTGTTCACGCCGCGGTGAAAGCGGAACGGTGCCGCCTGAGCTGTTCGGCGGTGAGCAGGAAGACCCCGTGGCCGCCGTGCTCGAAGTCGAGCCAGAGAAACGGCACCTGGGGGAAGCGCGCGGCCAGGGCCGCCTCGCTGTTGCCCACCTCGACCACGATAATACCATCCGCCGCGAGGTAGTCAGAAGCCTGCGCCAGGATGCGCACCACCACGTCCAGCCCGTCCGCCCCCGCGGCCAGGCCCAGCTCCGGCTCATGGCGGAACTCCGGGGGCAGCTCCGCCATGTCCTCGGCGTCCACGTAGGGGGGATTGCTCACGATCAGGTCGTAGCGCCTCCCCTTCACCCCTTCGAACAGGTCGGAGCGGAACAGTTCCACGCTCTCCTCCAGCCCGTGGCGCTCCACGTTGATGGCCGCCACCTCCAGCGCCTCGGGGGAGATGTCCACGGCATCCACCAGGGCGTCGGGAAAGGCCAGGGCGCAGGCGATGGCGATGCAGCCGCTGCCGGTGCAGAGATCCAGGATGCGATCCACCCGGTCGGCATCGAGCCAGGGCTCGAATCCGTTGCCGATGAGCTCGGCGATGGGTGAGCGCGGCACCAGCACCCGTTCGTCCACGTAGAAAGGCAACCCCGCGAACCAGGCCTCGTGGGTGAGATAGGGGCCGGGAATGCGCTCCTCCACCCGCCGCCGGAGCAGCTCCGCCACCTCGCCGCGCTCCGAGGGAGTCAGGCGCGCGCCCATGATGCGGGGGTCGGCGTCCGGGGGCAGGTGGAGGGCGTGCAGCACCAGCGCCACCGCCTCGTCCCAGGCGCTGTCGGTCCCGTGGCCGAGGGTCAGCCCCGCCGCGTTGAAGCGGCTCGCCCCCCAGCGGATGAAATCGAGCACGGTGTGCAGGTGTTCAACGGCCTCTCGATGCATCAATTCGTTCCCGGATCGGTCAAAGGTCGGACAGGTGGCCGGTGCACTGGGTTACCCCGTGCCGGCTGCGTATGATACTAACCATCCCGACAGTAAAGCCATGTTTCAGCCGGACTGTCCCCATTCGCGGCAAGGGGCGCGGCCAGAACGCCGATTCGGACCCATGAGCAGGAAGAAGAGAAGCGTCAGACCGGAGGATGTCCACCTGTTCCAGGAGGTGGTGGGAGACGTGTGCCCGCTGCCCCAGGACAAGGTGCCGCTGCGTCCGCCCGCCCCGCCCCCGGCCGCGCTGCAGCGCCAGCGCGACGAGGCCCAGGTGCTGGTGGACATGCTCTCGGACAACCACGATCCGGCGGAGCTGGAGACCGGCGAGGAACTGCTCCACTGGCGCCCGGGCCTGCAGCACAGCGTCCTGCGCCGGCTGCGCCGGGGCCAGATCCCGGTGGAGGCCGAGCTCGACCTGCACGGGATGACCGCCGCGGTGGCCCGCGCGGCCCTGGCCGAGTTCCTGCGCGAGTGCCGCATCCACGCCGTCCGCTGCGTGCGCGTCATCCACGGCAAGGGACGCGGCTCCCGCAACCGCCAGCCGGTGCTCAAGGCCAAGCTCAACCACTGGCTGCGCCAGCGCGACGAGGTGCTGGCCTTCTGCACCGCCCGCCCCGTGGACGGCGGCACCGGCGCCGTCTACGTGCTCCTCAAGCGTGGATGAAAAGTTCTTCAATAGACAGGATGAACAGGATTAAAAGCAAAAGACCTGTTTAACCGCAGATTATCTGGAGGCGGTACTGACGTGCAGTGGAAACCCGGACTCCTGCGAAAGGGATGTGTCTATCCCTGTAGTCCAGTCCCTGAACAACCGGGCGGCCGTTCCAGTCCTTACCCTAATCTGCGTAATCTGCGTAATCTGCGGATAACCATGCTTTTTTCATCCTGTAAATCCTGTCTATTCAAGCAACAATAATCAGAACGGCACCCAGGACTTCTTGCGGGTGTAGTGGAGGTAGCCCACGTTGGCGCCCGCGCGCAGGCCGACGCCGGCGCGGATGGGGGCGAGGATGACGTCGCCGGACTGCTGGTAGTTCACCCCGAAGCCGCCCACGTAGTAGAGGGTGCCCTCGACGCCCGGGTAGCGCTGGAAGATCTGGTCGGTGGATTTCATGTGGTAGACCAGGGTGAAGGACTTGGAGGCGTTGGCGCCGAGATCCCAGCCGATGGACGGGCCCTGCCAGTAGACCTTGCGCGAACCGCCGTTCTTGAGGGTGAGGGTGCCGTTGCCGTAGCGCAGCCCGACGCCGATGGCGCCGCTGGCCTCCTCGCCCTTGATGAAGCCGTTGGGCCGGCCCTGCTCCTTGAACACCTTCTCGATGATGTTCGCCAGGCCCGAGGAGGCCTCGCCGAAGAACTCCTCGGCCGCCTGCAGGACCGAATCCTGATCGTAGGTGTCCTCCTCCGCCTCCTCCGCCGCGAAGGAAACCGTACCGAAAGCCAGCAGACCGAGAATAAACAGCAGATTGCGTACATAAGCCTTCATGGCATCACTCCTGATTTGTTGTATGCGTCCAATTGCAGCCTGCCCCTGAATCATACGACAACGGACCGCGGAGCGCCGTTCCTCCCTTGATCCCCCAGCCGACCTGGACGACCATGCCGCCATGCATACCCTTCCCCCGCACGCCTGGGATCTCAGCCCGCGCGAGGCGATTGCGCTGCAGCAGCGGCTGCGGAACGAAATCGTGCTGGCGGACCGATTCGGTCCCCTGCGCCACGTGGCGGGTGTGGACGTGGGCTTCGAGGCGGGCAACACCATCACCCGCGCCGCCGTGGCGGTGCTCGGCTACCCGGGGCTCGAACTGGTGGATCACGCCATCGCCCGTCGCCCCACCTCCTTTCCCTACGTCCCGGGCCTGCTCTCGTTCCGGGAGATTCCCGCCGTGCTCGATGCCCTGGAGCGGATCCGGACCACCCCCGATATGCTGCTGTGCGACGGCCAGGGCATCGCCCACCCCCGCCGCTTCGGCATCGCCTGCCACCTCGGCCTGCTCACCGACCTGCCCGCCATCGGGGTGGCCAAGAGCCGCCTGGTGGGCACCCACGCCGAACCCGGCAACGAAAAGGGCGACTGGACGCCGCTGCTGGACGGCGACGAGATCATCGGCGCCGTGCTCCGCACCCGCCGCGGCGTCAAGCCCCTCTACATCTCGCCCGGCCACCGCGTCTGCCTGGAGACCAGCATCCGCCTGGTGCTCGACTGCACCCCCCGCTACCGCCTCCCCGAAACCACCCGCTGGGCCCACCGCCTCGCCTCCGGGCCGGCAGTTGAATAGACAGGATGTGCCGGATTAAAACCAAAAAACCTGTTAACCGCAGATTACGCTGATTTACGCAGATTATTTGGAGACACGCTAGACGTGCAGTGGCAACCCCGGGCTTCTGCGAAAGGGATGGGGCTATCCCCGCAGTTACCTGGCCCGGGTGTCCCGGCTAAACCACCGGCCTTTCCGGCGCTTACTGTGATCAGCGTAATCTGCTGTTAAACAGGCTTTTCGCCTGTAGTCCGACAACCCCGTCCGTCCATCTTCTCCAGCCAGACCGGATTCAACCGGCGCACCCTGGTTTCCGGGTACGTATCCGGCGAAAACAGCTGCGATTTGACGCCCGGCGGGAGCCTGACGGCGACAGCCGGTTTGCCTGCGGCCACCGGGCCTGCTAGCTTCAGACAATCATACAGAAGGTAATGTAACTCTCTGTATGAAAATATGAATATTAATAAATACTCAAAACTATAAATAGGCTGTAATGCCAGAGAGGAATGACCCATGAAACTGCACCAGGCTCTTTTTCCGGTACCCGTATTGAGAATCTCCGTCTCCCTCCTCGCCATCGCCGGGCTTCTGGCGGGAACCATGGCCACGGCGACGGCCGACGAGGCATCAATCGCCCGTGGCGGCCGCCTGTACGACAAGTGGTGGGCCGTGAACGAGGCCGAGAAGCCGACCGAAACCCACCCGGCCTATCCCGGTGAGAACTACAAGGGGGATGCCACCTGGCGCTGCAAGGAGTGCCACGGCTGGGATCTCCAGGGCAAGGATGGCGCCTACAGCGAAGGCAAGCATGCCACCGGCATTGCCGGGGTGCAGGGCTACGCCGGCAAGGATCCGGCCGCCGTCGCGGCGATCATCCGTGACCAGACCCACGGCTACACCCCCGCCATGCTGACCGATGCCGATGTGATGGATCTCGCCAACTTCATCGCCAACGGCCAGGTCGACATGCACCAGTACGTCGACTACCCCTCGCTCAAGTCCAAGGGCGATGCCGCCCAGGGCAAGGTCTACTTCGACACCATCTGTGCCGGCTGCCACGGCGTGGATGGCAAGAAGGTCGCCGACGCCGACCCCCTCGGCAGTGTCGCCTCCAACGGCCCGGAGATGATGTCGAAGGTCCTCAACGGTCAGCCCGGCGAAGCCATGCCGGCGCTGCGCGCCCTCGATCACCAGATTGCCGCCGACATCGTCGCCCACCTGCAGACCCTGCCGCGCTGACAGAGTCAAGCAGTACACCAGGCCCGCCCCGCGAACCCCACTTCGCGGGGCGTGCGCCGTCCGGGTATTGAACAAGGAGAAACCTGATGACGGGGTCTGAGGGCAATCGGTCCCGGCTCGGACGCCTCTGGCGTGCGCTCTGGCGGCCGTCGGCGCGCCACCCGGTTGCGCTGCTGTTCATCGCCGGCGCGGTGTTCGGCGTCCTGTTCTGGGGCGGTTTCAACTGGGCCATGGAGAAGACGAACACGCTTGGATTCTGCATCTCCTGCCATGAGATGGAACAGACCGTCTACCAGGAGTACATCGAATCGACCCATTACAAGAATCCCTCCGGTGTACGCGCCATCTGCTCGGACTGCCATGTACCCAGGGAATGGGGAGCCAAGGTGGTGCGCAAGATCAAGGCCAGCCGTGAGATATACCACAAGCTCATCGGCACCATCGCCACCCCCGAGAAGTTCGAGGCGCACCGCGCAGAGCTGGCCGAACGGGTGTGGGCCAGCATGCGCGCCACCGACTCCCGCGAGTGCCGGAACTGCCACGCCTACGACACCATGCAGTTCAAGGATCAGCGGCCACGGGCCCAGCAGCGCCATCCCGAGGCCATCCAGGAGGGCAAGACCTGCATCGACTGCCACCGCGGACTGACCCACCGGCTGCCGCCGCGGGACGACTGAACCGGAATCAAAGTGAGGGAGACAGGAATGAACATGCGGTTCATGACCCTGGCGCTGGCAGCGGTCGTGACAGGAGCCCTGTCGGCCGGACCGGCCGTAGTGGCCGGGGAAGATGCCGTGGTCCGGGGCGGCCGTCTCTATGACAACTGGTATCGCGAGCTGCGCCTGCCGCCGCCCCGGGAGCCGCATCCCCTGCTGGCGGGCGCCGTCAGCGGCACCAGCGCCGCGGCATCCTGGCGCTGCACCACCTGCCATGGCTGGGACTACCGGGGTGCCGCCGGGATGCCCGGAATCGAGCGCTACCGGGGTGCCGATCCGGCGGCGGTCGTCGCCCTCCTCACGGCGGCGGACCATGGCTACGGGGATATTCTGCGCCCCGGCGAACTGCTCGACCTGGGCCACTTCGTCAGCACCGGCCAGGTGGAGATGGACGCCTTCATCGAACCCGCCACGGGCCGTTCACTGGCCGAGCCGGCTCCCCATGAGGACAGTTTCGCCACCATCTGCGCCGGCTGCCACGGACTGGACGGCAGAGGGGTGCGCGACGTGCCCGCCCTGGGCGAGGTGACGCGGGAGCGCCCCCGCGAGGCCCTGCACATGATTCTCAATGGCCACCCGGGGGGCGACATGCCGCCCCTGCGGGTGCTCGGGCCTGCAACCGCCGCCGGTATGCTCGCCTACCTGCAGACCCTGCCGGGCCGGAACCTGGCTGCCTCCATCGCGCGGGGCGGGCGGCTCTACGACAACTGGCAGATGGAGGTGCAGGCCCTGCCGCCTCCCGTGCCCCACCCCGCCTATCCTCCCGCTGCGGTCTATGGGGAGGACGCACCCCGCACCTGGCGCTGCAAGGAGTGCCACGGCTGGGACTACCGGGGACGCGACGGCAGTTACGGGAGCGGTCCCCATGCCACCGGCATCAAGGGCATCCGGGACTTTGCCGGCGCCGAGCCGGATGCCATCGTGACTGTCCTGAGGGACGCGACCCACCGCTACGGAGCGGTGCTGAAGTACGGGGATCTCGTCGACCTGGCCCATTTCGTCAGTCTCGGGCAGTCCGACATGGACACGGCCATCGACCGCGCGAGCCGGCGGGCGCGGGGTGACGCGACACGCGCCGCCGACTACTACGGCACCATCTGCGCCACCTGCCACGGCCGCGACGGCCACGCCGTCATGACCACCATTCCGCTGGGACGCCTGGCCCGGGAGAGCCCCTGGGAAGCGCTGCACAAGATCCGCAACGGCCATCCCGACGAACCGATGCCGGCGCTGCAGGTACTGGACGAGCAACTCCTGGTGGACATCCTCGCCTACCTGCAGACCCTCCCCGAGGACCACTGAGCCCCCTCGCCCGCATCCGGGCCGGATTCGGAACCGACAGGAATGACAGGATTAAACCAGAAAAGCTTTTTTATCCGCAGATTACGCGGATTACGCAGATTAAAGTTAAGAGCCGGAAAGGCCGGTGGTTTGGCCGGGACACCCGGGCCGGGTGACTGCGGGGATAGCCCCACCCCTTTCGCAGACGCCCGGGGTTGCCACTGCACGTCTACCGTGTCTCCAAATAATCTGCGTAAATCAGCGTAATCTGCGGTTAACAGGTTTTTTGTTTTTATTCCTGTCGATTCAATCTTTTCCCACCAGCCTGAGCAGGGCCGCCTCGTCGAGGATCTCGATGCCGAGTTCCCGGGCCTTGTCGTACTTGGAGCCCGGGTCGGCGCCCACCACCACGGCGGTGGTCTTCTTCGAGACGCTGCCGCTGACCTTGGCGCCCAGGGCCTGCAGGGCCTGCCTGGCCTCGTCGCGGGACATGGACTCCAGCGTGCCGGTGATGACGTAGGTGTTGCCCTTCAGCGGGGTTTCCGCGCGGGTCACCTCCACCGGGGGCCAGTGGACGCCGGCCTCCACGAGCCGTTCGATCACTTCGCGGTTGTGGGGCTGGCGGAAGAAGTGGCAGATGCTTTGGGCCACCACCGGGCCCACGTCCGGCACGGCCTGCAGGGACTCCTCGTCGGCCTCCATCAGGGGCGCCAGCTCGCCGTAATGGGCGGCGAGCTGGGCGGCGGTCACCTCCCCCACCTGGCTGATGCCGAGCGCATAGAGAAACCGCGGCAGGGTGGTGTCGCGGGAGCGCCCGAGGGACGCGAGCAGGTTGTCCGCCGACTTCTCCCCCATCCGGTCCAGCCCGATCAGCTGCTCCCGCGTCAGGGAGAAGAGATCGGCCACGGTCTGCACCAGCTCCCGCTCCACCAGCTGGGTCACCAGCTTCTCGCCCAGGCCGTCGATGTCGAGCGCGTGCCGGGAGGCGAAGTGGAGAATGGCGCCCGTGCGCTGGGCGGCGCAGAACAGCCCCCCGATGCAGCGGTGGGCCGCCTCGTTTTCGAGCCGCAACACCTCGGAGCCGCACACCGGGCAGGCGTCGGGCATCACCCAGGGCTTCGTCCCCGCCGGGCGCTTTTCCCTGACCACCCCCACCACCTCGGGGATGACATCGCCGGCGCGGCGCACGATGACCGTGTCGCCCTCGCGCACGTCCTTGCGCTCCACCTCGTCCTGGTTGTGGAGGGTGGCGCGGCTGACGGTGACGCCGCCCACCTGGACCGGCTCCAGGTTGGCCACCGGCGTGATGACGCCGGTGCGACCCACGGAGGCCTCGATACCGAGGACCCGCGTGGTCTCCTCGTGGGCGGGAAACTTGTGGGCGACGGCCCAGCGCGGCGCCCGGGAGGTGTACCCGAGGCGCTCGCGGGCGGCGAAATCGTCCACCTTGTAGACCACCCCGTCGATCTCGTAGGGCAGCGCGGCCCGGCGCCCGCCCAGCTCGCGGTAGTAGGCCAGGCACCCCTCGGCGCCCTCGACCCGGCGCAACTCCGCGCTGACCAGGAATCCCCACGCCCGGAGCCGTTCGAGCAGCGCCCACTGGCTGTCGGCCACCGCCCCGGAACACTCGCCCAGCCCCCACGGGAAGAAGGTGAGCGGCCGGCCGGCGGTCACCTTGGAGTCGAGCTGGCGCAGGCTGCCGGCGGCGGCGTTGCGGGGGTTGGCGAAGACGCTCTCGCCGCGGTCCAGGCGCTCGGCGTTGAGGCGCTCGAAATCGGCGCTGCGGATGACCACCTCGCCGCGCACCTCCACCACCGCGGGCCACCCCTCGCCATGCAGCCTCAGCGGCACCGTGCGGATGGTGCGCACGTTCTCGGTAATCGCCTCGCCGGTGGTCCCGTCGCCGCGGGTGCCCGCGCTGACCAGCGTGCCCTCCTCGTAGCGCAGGCTGACCGAGGCGCCGTCAAGCTTGGGCTCGGCCAGGTAGGTCACCGTCCCGACGCCGAGCCGCTCGCGCACCCGCCGGTCGAAGGCGGCCAGCTCCTCCTCGTCGAAGGCGTTGTCGAGGGAGAGCATCGGCACGCTGTGGCGCACCTCGCCGAACTCCCTGCGCGGCGGCGCACCCACCCGCCGGGTGGGGGAATCGGGGCCGGCCAGCTCCGGGTAGCGCTCCTCCAGCTGCTGCAGCTCCCGCAGCAGCCGGTCGTACTCGGCGTCGGAGATGACCGGCTGGTCGAGGACGTAGTAGCGGTAATTGTGGTAGTCGAGCTCGCGGGCGAGCTCGCGGGCGAGCTCGCGGGCGCGTTCAGCGGCGGTTTTCGGTGCGGACATGGAAGGGTATTCGCCGGCCGGGGATGGGGGGCCCGTCCCCCGGCATCAGGACCTGGAGGACATCATCATGTGAGTGCGTTCGAACTCGGCGATCCGGTCCCGGTAGCTCTGGATGGTCTGCTGGGTCAGGACATTGCGCCGGTCGTCGCGCACCTCGCCGCCGAGCCGCACCGCCAGTCCGCGGGCGCCGGCCAGCATGGCATCGAAGGCGGCCATGGGTTCCGCCGGTCCCGGCAGCCCCATGAACAGGGCCAGGCCCGGCGAGGTGAAATCCCCCATGTGGCGCGGATCGAAGGTCCCGGGCTTGACCATGTTGGCGAGGCTGTAGAGGCGCCCGGACCCGTCCCGGCCGGGGTGATGGTAGATCTCCATCTCGCCCCAGCGCAGCCCCGCGGCCTCGAACGCCACCAGCAGGTCGGGGCCCCCGAAAGGGGCATCGCGCGGGGCCATGACGTGGAGGGCGAAGACCTCCTCGGGCATCTCCGCAGGGGGCGCCTCGCGGGGGGGCTCGCGGCGTTTCGGCGCCGGCGGCTCCGCCGCCGCTTGCGGGCGCTGCTTCGGCACGGCGCGCGGCGCGGGCCGCGGCTCCGGCTCCGCCTCCGGCGCGGAGACCGGCGCGGCGGCGGGACGGGTCGGCTGCGGTGATTCCGCCGCGGGAGATGCGACCGCGCCGGAATCGTCGCCGTCGGGTACGCTCCCGCTCCGGGATGTCCGTTCGCCCCCGACCACCCTGACCTCGCCGACCCACTCCATGTCGGTGAAGCTGTCGTCCTCCACCTCCACCAGGCCGGCGAGCTCCGCGACCTCCTCGTCCACCTCCGCTCCGGACTCCCGGCGTGCGGTGCCGCGTCGCGGCCACCAGCCGCGGCGCTCCGCGTCGCGCTCCCGGGAGCGGCGGCGCTGGTAGTCCCAGACGACACCGAGAATGATGAGGATGCCGACGGTGATGAGTATCAGCCGTAAACCGAGTTCCATGGACTCTCAAGCTCCCGAATCTTCTGGCCCGGAGTAGTGTTCCGTGTCGTCCGCGCCCGGCGGACGCGTGCAGGTGGAATGCCGCCGGCAGCGGCTGCCCGGACCCGTGAAGAGACCATTCCACGACCGCGGCCGCCCCGGGAACGCCCCAAAGACGCTTACGCCGCGCGCGGGGATATCTCCACAACCCCTGAAACCTGCGACCCCTGCAATCATGGTAGCAGAGGTCCGCCCTGCGCCACGGGTACTCCGGCCCTGCTGGTGCGCAGCCATGGGGCCGCGCATCCGGTTATGCCCCTTGATTCGCCGGCCGGAGACCGGCCGTCACGGCGGTCGCGGCTCAGGAGGCGGCCAGGGCGACCGCTTCCTGCACGTCCACCGAAACCAGGCGCGAAACGCCCGGCTCCTGCATCGTGACCCCGGAGAGGTGCTGGGCCATCTCCATGGTGGTCTTGTTGTGGGTGATGAATACGAACTGTACCCGCTCCGACATCTCCTTGACCATGGTGCAGAAACGCCCCACGTTGGCGTCGTCCAGCGGTGCGTCCACCTCGTCGAGCATACAGAAGGGAGCCGGGTTGAGCTCGAAGATGGAGAACACCAGCGCAACGGCGGTCAGCGCCTTCTCGCCGCCGGAGAGCAGGTGGATGGTGCTGTTGCGCTTGCCCGGCGGCCTGGCCATGATGGATACGCCCGCGTCGAGCACGTCCTCCCCGGTCAGCTCCAGGTAGGCGTGTCCCCCGCCGAACAGGCGCGGGAACATCTGCTTGAGCCCGTCGTTGACCTTGTCGAAGGTTTCCCGGAAGCGGGTGCGGGTCTCGCGGTCGATCCTGCGGATGGCGTTTTCCAGGGTCTCGAGCGCCTCGGTCAGGTCCGCGTGCTGCGAATCGAGATAGGTCTTGCGCTCCGACTGGACCTTGTACTCGTCGATGGCGGCCAGGTTGATGGGCCCCAGGCGCTGGATCCGGTTGTTCACCTGCTCCAGGGACTGCTCCCACTCGGCCTCCGCGGCCGTTTCCGGCAGCTCCTCCAGCAGGGGCTGGACCTCGAAGCCGCCCTGGATCACCTGCTCCTCCAGGGTCTGCCGACGCACCTTCAGCTCCTGCCAGCGCATGCGCGCCTGCTCCAGCTCCGCGCGCACCTCGGCCACCCGCTGATCGGTGCCGCCGCGGGAGGATTCCAGCTCGCGCAGCTGATGCTCGATGCCTTCCAGCCCGGCGCGCGCCGCGCTCAGCTCCTTCTCCACCTGCAGGCGCCGGTCCAGCAGCTGCTCCAGCTCCCGGTTCAGATCGGTGATGGGCGACTCGCACTCGGTGAGCTGGCGCAGCAGCGCCTCGCGCCGTTCCGCCAGCCCTTCCAGCTGCGCCTCCATGCGCTCCAGCCCCCGGCGGGTGGAATCCACCTGGGTGTGCAGGGAGCGGGTTTCCAGCGCCAGCTGGTGCACCTTGTCGCGGTCGCCGGCGGCACGCTGCCGCGCCTCCTGCAGCTGGGCCCGCAACGCATCGCGCCGGGCCACCTGCGCCTCGCGCCGGGCCTCGTGCTCCGCCATTGCCTCCAGCGCCGTCTCCAGGGCGCCGCGGGCCTCGTTCACCTCGCGCTCGCTCTGGGCGATGTGCTCGCGGCCCTCGACGATCTCCGACTCGATGCGCTCGAGCCGCGATCGGAACTGCTCCAGCCGCGCCTGGCGGCCGCTCAGCTGGGCGCGCAGGTCGGCATGGCGGCGGCCGAGCTGGGTGGCGTCATGCTGCAGCGTGTCGCGCTGCTCCTCCAGCCCGCGCAGCGTCTCGCGGCCCTGCTCCAGGGATTCGGCCAGCTCCGCGGTCAGCTCGGAGACCCGGTCGAGCTCCGCCTCCAGCCGCTCCAGCTCCTGCTCGCGGGCCAGGACACCGGCCTGCTCATCCTGTTCGCGGCTGACCCGCAGCCAGCCCCGCCCCAGCCAGAGGCCGTCGCGGGTAATCACCGATTCCCGCGGGCCGAGCTCGCCGTGCAGGGCCAGGGCGGCGGCCAGGTCTTCCACCGCATGGACGCCGTCCAGGAGCGACTCCAGGGGCCAGGGGGCGCGCACCAGGCTCGCCAGCGGCACCGCGCCGGCCCGGGCCGCGCCGGAACCGGCGGCGGCCGTGGCCGTGTCGAAAAAGGTGAGCCGTCCCTTGCCCAGGCTCTCCAGGGCATCGGCCACCGAGGCCAGCCCGTCCACGCAGACCGCCTGCAGGTTGTGGCCCAGGACCGTTTCCACGGCCGGCTCCCAACCTTCGCTGACCCGAAGCCCCTCGGCCAGGCGCTGGCGCCCCTCCAGGCCCTGCCTGCGCAGCCACTCCGCGGCGGCGCCCGAACCCTTGCCGAGGGCCGCCTGCTGCAGGGCCTCGAGGGAGGCGTGGCGGCCGCGCAGCTGCTGCTGGCGGCTGCGCGCCGTGTCGAGCTCGGTGGTGATGTGGCGGTTCTGCTCCCGGCGGGCGGTGATGGAACCGTTCACCTCGGCGAGGCGGGCCTGGAGCCGCTCCATCTCCTCGTCCAGCTTCTCCTGCTCCGCCTCCAGGCGGGCGATCTCCAGTTCCAGGTCGCCGGGGCTGAGCGCCGCCCGCTCCTGGTCGAGCCGGCCGAGCCGGTGCTGGTGGGTATGAATCTGCTGTTCCAGGTGCTGGATCCGGGTCCGCTCCACCTGGGCGCGCTGGGACGGGGTGGATGAGCTCTCGGTGAAGGCGTCCCACTCCGCCTGCCAGGTCTGCATCGACTCCTCGGCCTCGCCCAGCCGCAGGGCCGAGATCTCCTCCGCCTCGCGGGCCTCCTCCAGGGCCGGATCCAGCCCGGCGAGGCGGGTCTCGAACTCCCCGATGCGGCGCTGATCGGTCTCGAGGTGATGCTGCAGATCCTGCCAGACCCGCTCGGCCTGCTTCAGGTCGTTGTCCAGCTCGGCGCGGCGTTCGCGGTTGTGCTGGATGGCCTGCTCCACGCGGGCGATGTCCGCGCCCAGGCCGTAGAAGCGGCCCTGCACCTCGGAGAGGGTGTCGCCGGCCTCGGTGTGGGCGGCGCGCAGCTTCTCCATCTCGCTGTCCACGGAGCGCAGGCGGGCAATCTCCCCTTCCAGCCGGGTATCGGCCGCGCGGATGGCCTGCTCGCTCTCGCCCACCGCCTGGTCAAGACTGCGCCAGCGCAGCGCCTGCAGCTGTGCGCGCAGCAGCCGCTCCTCCTGCTTGAGCTCCTTGTAGCGCTCGGCGGCGCGGGCCTGGCGCTGGAGATGGTGCAGCTGCTTGTCGAGCTCCTCGCGCAGGTCGTTGAGGCGATCGAGGTTGTCCCGGGTATGGCTCATCCGGTTCTCGGTCTCGCGGCGGCGCTCCTTGTACTTGGAGATGCCCGCGGCCTCCTCGAAAAACACCCGCAACTCCACCGGCTTGGCCTCCACCAGGCGGGAGATCATGCCCTGCTCGATGATGGAGTAGCTGCGCGGTCCCAGGCCGGTACCGAGGAAGATGTCGGTGATGTCGCGCCGCCGGCAGCGGGCGCCGTTCAGGTAGTAGTTGGACTGGCCGTCGCGGGACACCAGGCGCTTGATGGAGATCTCGTTGAACTGGGCGTACTGGCCGCCGAGCTTGTTCTCGGTGTTGTCGAACACCAGCTCGATGGAGGCCTGCCCCACCGGCTTGCGGGAGGTGGAGCCGTTGAAGATGACGTCGGTCATCGAGTCGCCGCGCAGGTTCTTGGCGGAGGACTCGCCCATCACCCAGCGCACCGCGTCGATGACGTTGGACTTGCCGCAGCCGTTCGGGCCCACGACACCCACCAGGTTGCTGGGGATGTGCACGGTGGTGGGGTCCACGAAGGACTTGAAGCCGGCGAGCTTGATCTTCTTCAGGCGCATGGAAGCGAAAGATACCAGCACCCGGCCCCGCGCAAAAGACGGCGCCCTGCCCGGCCCGGGCATCTTGGCCCTCCGGGACGGCCCCAATAGACAGGATTTACAGGATTTTTCTGGATTTACAGGATATTGTTGGGATGGGTGTTCAGTGAGTGCGTGATGGGTGATGGGTGTTCAGTGAGTGCGTGATGGGTGATGGGTGATGGGTGATGGGTGATGCGTGAGTGCGTGAGTGCGTGAGTGCGTGAGTGCGTGAGTGCGTGATGCGTGATGCGTGAGTGCGTGATGCGTGATGCGTGATGGTTGCGCTGTAGGGTCGGATTCATCCGACCTGGCAGGGCGTTGAACCCCGGCACCCTTGTCCGGAGGCGACACACTCCCTTCACCCTTCACCCTTCACGTAATCTGCGTAATCTGCGTAATCTGCGGTTACAACAATAAATCTTCACCACGAAGGTCACGAAGAAGAACGCGAAGAGAGGCTGTGTGTAACGGACCGGTGGCTCATCGCTGCCCGGGGCGGGCATACACAGACAATCCTGTCTATTCGGTTCCAGAGGTGGGCACCGCGCATCCTCCGGTTTGAGCCGCCCCCATCACTCCTCCCCCCACGTGTTCCCCCGCCCGGCCGTATCCCGTATCCTTTTACCCTTCACCTTTTATCATTCACCCTTTATCTGAAGCCGTCATGTCCACCCAGCCCAGCAAAGACCTCGAAACCTTCCCCAACCCGGCGCCCGAGCGTGACTACACCATCCGCATCCGGGTCCCGGAGTTCACCTGCCTGTGCCCCAAGACCGGCCAGCCCGACTTCGCCACCCTGCAGCTGGAGTACGTGCCCCATGACCGCTGCGTGGAGCTGAAGTCCCTCAAGCTCTACGTCTGGTCCTTCCGGGAGGAAGGCGCGTTCCACGAGGCGGTGACCAATCGCATCCTCGCCGACCTGGTGGAGGCCTGCGAACCCCGCTTCATGCGCCTGACCGCGGAGTTCAACGTCCGCGGCGGCGTCTACACCACCGTGGTGGCCGAGCACCGCAGCGACAGCTGGGTGGCCCCGAGCCCCGTCACCCTGCCTTGATCCGTTTTTTCACCACGAAGGCACGAAGGACACGAAGAAGAGAAAAGGATAAACCGTTCAACCGCAGATTTTCGCTGATTATCGTGGATTGACACGCGGCTATCGGCAAGCTGCCCGGTTGGTGCTGGATATGCGACTCGTCGCAGTCCCAGTGGCACTGCAACAGGTCTCCACCCCTCCGGGCTGTTTACCACCGATGAGCAGGGCAGTGTTACCGGTAATCAACGAGAATCAACGCCAATCTGCGGTTAAACAGTCTTTACGAACTTCGTGCCTTCGTGCCTTCGTGGTGAGATCTGAATCGATACTGGAGAAACAAGCATGCCCGGAAATCCCGTCACCGGCGCCGGCGCCCTGCTCCGGGGGTTCGGACTGATTCTCCGTCCCGGCCTGCGCCGCTACGTGATCGTGCCGCTGGCCATCAACATCGCGCTCTTCGGCGCCGGCATCTGGTATGCCTTCAGCTGGCTGGAAGCGCTCTCGGCCTGGGTCCAGGGCTACCTGCCCGGCTGGCTCGACTGGCTCACCTGGCTGCTCTGGCCCCTGTTCATCATCAGCGCCCTGCTGCTGGTCTTCTACGGCTTCTCCCTGCTGGCGAACCTCGTCGCCGCCCCCTTCAACGGGCTGCTGGCGGAGCGGGTGGAGCTGCTGCTCACCGGCAGGACGGCCGCTGATGGCGGCGGCTGGCGCAAGGCACTGGCCGAATTCCTGCCCATGCTGGCCAACGAGCTGCGCAAGCTGCTCTACATGGCGGCCTGGAGCCTGCCCTTCCTGCTGCTGTTCGTCATCCCGGTCATCAACCTCGCCGCGCCGTTCCTGTGGCTCGCCTTCAGCGCCTGGATGCTGGCGCTGGAGTACACCGACTATCCCATGGGCAACCACGGCATCGGCTTCCGCGACCTGCGCCGCCGCCTGCGCCGGCAGCGCCTGCTCTCCCTGGGCTTCGGCGGCGCCGTCCTGGCCGGCACGGTCATCCCGCTGGTGAACCTGGTGGTGATGCCCGCCGCGGTGGCCGGCGCCACGGCGCTATGGGTGGAAAAGTACTCGAAGGAAGGAGAGTAACTTACTAATAAACAATGGCTAATGGATAAGGGTCAATGGATAAAGGTGGCTGGAGTCAGCAGGGGCCATCACGCCGACTCCATGTTTTAACCCTTTTCCATTATCCATTGACCATTATCCCTTCTTATCCCGCGACCCACAGCAGCACGCCGTAGCGTCCCGCCTTGCCCGCCGCGATGAACAGCGTCGCGGCCGGGAGCCCCACCCGCAGCCAGCCGGCGGCCAGGCACAGGGGATCACCCACCACCGGCAACCAGGAGAGGAGCAGAATCGGCGAGCCGTGGCGCTGGAGCCACGCCAGCGCCCGGCGCTGGGCGGGCCTGGCCAGCGCCTCGCCCGGCCAGCGCCGGGCCAGCCACCAGCCCAGGAGCCAGGAGGTGAGCCCCCCGAGGGTGTTGCCGAGAGTGGCGACCGCCAGCAGCGTCAGCGCCGGCGTTTCATCCGCATGCGCGAGGTAGAGCAGCACCACCTCGGATCCGCCGGGCAGGAGGGTCGAGGAGAGAAAACCGCTGGCGAACAGACCCCAGAGCGACATGGATGACGGGACAACTGATGGATAAGGGTTAATGGATAAAGGATAAAGGTGGCTGGAGTGAGTGCGGGCCATCACGCCGAATCCAGATCCTCGGCCTTTGGCCTTTGGCCTTTGGCCATTATCCTTTATCCATTAACCATTTACCCTTATCCATTAACCCTTATCCATCATTTCAGGGAACCTTCGTGTCGATGACCACCGCGATGGGCTCCTTCGCCCCGGCCACCGTCACCGGGGTGACGCGGCCTTCGAAATCGCCGCTCTTGGCGATGGCGTCGCCGCTGAAGGAGACGCGGGCGCCCACGGTCACTTCGGGGAAGCTGGAGAGCTTCATGGCCGGCATCATGGCCATGGAGTCGTCCAGCTCAACCGTCACCGGCAGCTCGGCCGCGGTGAGGCGCTGAATGGCCAGCGGCATCCGCGGGCCCTGGGCGGCCACGGCGAAGACGAACACCGTATCGGTGGGCTTCACCTGGTCGGCAAGCTCCGGGGCCAGGCTGACCTGGACCGTCAGCCTGGCGCTCCCGGCCTCGGGGGTCTGCGCCCCGGCGGCGGGCGCCTGGGGCACGGCCGATGCGACCGGCGGCTCCATGGCGGGGACCTGCCCGCCCTGCTGGGCCAGCAGGGTCGAGGCGCGCTGGATGTAGGTCTGCAGCAGCTGCGAATCCTCGCTCTCCGGGGGCTGCATGGCCAGGACCTTGCGCCAGAAGAGGATGGCCTGTTCGAAGGAGCCCTGCTGGAAATTGGCCACGCCGGCCAGGAACAGCCCCTGGGCGTTCTCGGGCTCGGCATCGAGCACCTTGCGAATCAGCTCCAGCGGCTCGCCGCTGAAATCACCCTCCCGCGACAGGGCCAGGGCCTGGGCATAGGTGACCATGAACTGGGCATTGCCGGGCTGCATCTCGTTGGCCTTGCGCAGCGCCTCCGCGGCCTCGGCGGGACGGTCCATGGCCAGGTAACTGCGGCCCAGCAGGAACCAGCCCTCGGGCTGATCCGGGTTCTCCCGCAGCTTCTGCTCGAGGGTGGAGACCATCTTGTCGATGGAGGGCATGCCCTCCTGTCCCGTGGTGCGCCCCACCTCGGCGGAGGTCTCGAAATCGGCCAGCCGGTCCGCGTTGCCCAGGCGGTTGTAGAGCCCCACCGAGAGCAGCGGGACCAGAACCACCACCAGCACGGCGGCCCAGCGCCCGGCCTGCGTGGACTGGGCGCGGTCGCTGCCGGCGGCCAGGTCATCGGCCAGGTCCTGCTCCAGCTCCAGCACCGCCTGGTCATAATCGGCCCGGGTCATCTCCGCCTCATCGAAGAGGCGCTTGAGCTCGGTCAGCCGCTCGCCGTGGATGGCGAGGTTGAGTTCATCGCGGGCCACGTTGCTGAGGCCGCGCCGGCGCAGCAACGGAGGCACGACGATGGCGAGCGCCGCCAGGACAAGCACGGCGAAGACAATCCAGAGGGTGGTCATGTCAGGAATCTGAAGTCTCGTTATGGTTCAGTGTCGCCCGGCCGCCGGGTGACACGCACCCGGCGGAGCCGATGGGACGGGATATCGCGCCGGGTTCAGGAACGGGGCTCCCCACCCTGCTCCTCCAGCATTCGACGCAGGCGAGCCTGCTCCTCCGGGCTCATGCGTTCCCGGGTGGTGGCCTTGCGCCGGCGCACGAACACCGCCAGGCCCGCCAGTCCGCCCAGCAACAGCACGAAGGGGCCGGCCCAGAGCAGTACCGTGTTGGTCTGCAGCGGCGGACGGTAGAGCACGAATTCGCCGTAGCGGGACACCATGTAGTCGATGATCTCGGCATCGTTCTTGCCGGCCTCGATCATGTTGTAGACCTGGTTGCGCAGGTCCTTGGCCAGGTCGGCGTTGGAATCGGCCAGGTTCTGGTTCTGGCACACCAGGCAGCGCAACTCCTCGGAGAGCTTGCGGTAGCGCTGCTCCTTCACGGGATCGTCGAAGGTAAAGACCTCGATGACCGCGAAGGCCGGGGTGACGAGGCACAGCAGGAGAGTAAGGACCAGGATCTTGAGTTGCAATCGGTTCACCGCTTGTCCAGTCAATGCGTAGGGGGATGAGAGGCCGGAGCCGACTCAGCCGGCTTCATTCTCGATCCGCTCGATGAGGGGCAGCAGTTCATCCTGCCACACCTGCGGGCTGACCGGCCCGACGTGCTTGTGGCGGATGATGCCCTTGCCGTCCACCACGAAGGTCTCCGGCACGCCGTACACGCCCCAGTCGATCCCCACCTTGCCCTCGTGGTCATAGACGCTGGCGGTATAGGGGTTGCCCAGGGCGCCCAGCCAGTTCAACGCGTCGGCGCGCTCATCCTTGTAGTTGAGGCCGTAGATGGGCACCCGCCCGCTCTTGGCCACCTCCAGCAGGAAGGGGTGCTCCTGGCGGCAGGAGACACACCAGCTGGCCCAGACGTTGAACAGGGAAACCTTGTGCTGGCGGAACAGTTGCGGGTCGAGCACCCGGTCAGGCTGCTCCAGGCTCGCGGTGCTGAACGCGGGCGCCGGCTTGTTCACCAGCGGCGATGGCACCAGCCGCGGGTCCCGGTTGAGGCCCACGGCGAAGAACCCCACCAGGATCACGAAGATGAACAGCGGTATCAGGTAACGCGCCATGGAGGCCTTCTTCTCTTCGCTCATTCCCTTGCCTCCTCAGGCCTTGGCGTCAGCGGCGGAGCGGCCCGGCGGCGGCTGCCGGGCGGGTTCCGCCCGCTGCCTGCGGTCCCGCTTCAGCGCCAGCCGGTAGCGCCGGTCGCTGATGGCCACGAAACCGCCCAGGGCCATGAGCGCACCGCCCAGCCACAGCCACATGATGAAGGGCTTGTGGTAGACACGCACCGCCCACGCCCCCCCCTCGATGGGTTCGCCCAGGGCCACGTAGAGATCGCGGAACAGGTTGCTGTCGATGGACGCCTCGGTCATGGGCATGCCGCTGCGGTAGTTGCGCTTCTGGGGGTCGAGCAGCGCCACCTGGCGATCACCGCGGGTGACGATGACCCGGCCCTCGCTGGCGGTGTAGTTGGGTCCCTCGACATTGGTCACCCCCTCGAAGCGGAAGGTGTACGCGCCCACCTCGACCGTGTCCCCCGGCGCCATGCGCACGTCCTTCTCCAGGCTGTAGGCCTTGGTGACAGTGATGCCGGCCACCACCACGGCGATGCCGATGTGGGCCAGGACCATGCCGTAGTGGCTCGGCGTCAGGCTGCGCAGCCCGGTCAGCAGGGAGCCCTTGTTGCTGGTGCGCAGGTAGAGGTCCTGGAGCGTGGCCAGCGCCACCCAGGCGGCCAGGCCGAGCCCGACCACCACCATCGGCCGCACCTCCAGGCCGAACAGGTAGGGCGCCGCGACGCCGATGCCCACGGCCAGCAGCAGGGCGCCCCAGAGCCGGCGCGCCAGCTCCGCCGGATTGCTCTGCTTCCAGCGCACCATGGGACCCATGGCCATCAGGAACACCACCGGGATCATCAGCGGCACGAAGACGTTGTCGAAGTACGGCGGTCCCACCGAGATCTTGCCCATGTTCAGCGCATCGAGGAACAGCGGGTAGATTGTGCCGAGCAGCACCGTGGCGCACACCACCACCAGCAGGACATTGTTCGTCAGCAGCATCGTCTCGCGCGAGAACAGCTCGAAATCGCTGCCGCCGCGCACCGACGGGGCGCGCCAGGCGTAGAGCAGCAGCGAGGCGCCCACCACCACGCACAGGAACATGAGCACGAACACGCCGCGCTCGGGGTCGTTGGCGAAGGCGTGCACCGAGGTGAGGACGCCGGAGCGCACCAGGAAGGTACCCAGCAGGCTCAGGGAGAAGGCGAAGATGGCCAGCAGCACGGTCCAGCTCTTGAACACCCCGCGCTTCTCGGTCACCGCCAGCGAGTGGATGAGGGCCGTGCCCACCAGCCAGGGCATGAACGAGGCGTTCTCCACCGGATCCCAGAACCACCAGCCGCCCCAGCCCAGCTCGTAGTAGGCCCACCAGCTGCCGAGGGTGATGCCGATGGTGAGGAACACCCACGCCACCGTGGTCCAGGGGCGGGACCAGCGCGCCCAGGCGGCGTCCAGGTTGCCGCCGATGAGCGCCGAGATGGCGAAACCGAAAGCCACGGCGAAACCCACGTAGCCCATGTAGAGCATGGGCGGGTGGATGGCGAGCCCCGGATCCTGCAGCAGGGGATTCAGGTCGCGCCCCTCCAGCGGCACCGGCAGCAGGCGGTCGAAGGGGTTGGAGGTGAGCAGCATGAACAGCAGGAAGCCGACGCTGATGAGCCCCATCACGGCGATGGTGCGGGCCACCATCTCCTCGGGGAGGCTGCGGCTGAACAGCGCCACCGCGGCGGTCCAGCCGGTCAGCATCAGGGCCCAGAGCAGCAGCGAGCCCTCGTGGCCGCCCCACACGGCGGCCACCTTGTAGACCAGCGGCAGGTGGGTATTGGAGTTGGACGCCACGTAGAGCACGGAGAAATCCGACACCACGAACGCCTGGGTCAGACAGCCGAAGGCGATGGCGACGAACAGGAACTGCCCCAGCGCCGCCGGGCGCGCCAGGGCGATCCAGCCGGTCACCCCCCGCTGGGCGCCGATGAGCGGCAGCACCCCCTGCAGCAGGGCCAGGGAGAGAGCGAGAATCAGGGCGAAGTGTCCGATTTCCGGGATCATGGCTCAGCTTCCCTGGCGGCGGTTGGGCTCCGGAACGGGGGTGCCGGTGGCCTTCTCGTGGGCGTTGCCCAGGGCCTCGGCGACCTCGGGCGGCATGTAGTTCTCGTCGTGCTTGGCCAGCACTTCCTCGGCCACGAACACCCCGTTGGGGCCCAGGCGGCCCAGGGCGACGATGCCCTGCCCCTCGCGGAACAGGTCGGGCAGGATGCCGGTGTACTGCACGGCCACCGTCTCGTCCATGTCGGTCACGTCGAACTGCACCGTCAGCCCGTCGGGCTGGCGCTTCACGCTCCCGGCGGTCACCAGGCCGCCGATGCGGAAGGCGTGGTCATCGGGCACCTTGCCGGCCACCACGTCCCTGGGGCTGTAGAAGAAGAGCAGGTTCTCCTGGAAGGCGTTCAGGGCCAGCGCCACCGCGGTGCCCACTCCGAGCACCACCAGGAACACCAGGGCCAGGCGTTTCTTGCGTTTGGGGTTCATCAACGACTCCGTTCGCGCCGCAGTCGGCGGGCGATGCTGTTCATCAGTTCGGTCCGGCGGCGCATGGGGGCGACGAAATTCGCCACCAGCACCACCAGGGCGATGGCGTAGGAGGTCCAGACGTAGAAGGCGTAGCCGCCCATGTTGAGGAATTCGCGCATGTTCAGGCCTTCTTCTCCGCCAGTTCCTGCACCCAGGTATTGTTCCGCTCCCGCTCGAGCACCTCGCAGCGGGCGCTCATGAGCATGGTGGTGAAGTAGTAGAGCTTGAAGGCCAGCGCCATCACCAGCAGGGGGATGAGCATGCGCACATCGATGGAGGGGGCGGCGAACTTGGTCACCGTGGCCCCCTGATGCAGGGTGTTCCACCAGTAGACCGAGTAGTGGATGATGGGGATGTTCACCACTCCCACCAGCGACAGCACCGCGCCGGCGCGGGCCGCGGTGTTGCGATCCTCGATGGCCGCGCGCAGGGCCATGTAGCCGAAATAGAGGAACAGCAGGATCAGCTCCGAGGTCAGGCGCGCATCCCACACCCACCAGGCGCCCCACATGGGCTTGCCCCACAGCGAGCCGGTCACCAGCGCCAGGAAGGTGAAGGAGGCCCCCACCACGGCGCTCGACTGGGCCACCACGTCGGCGAGCTTGATCTTCCACACCAGCATGATGGCCGAGGCCACGGCCATGACCACGTAGATGAACATGGACATCCAGGCGCTGGGAACGTGCACGAAGATGATGCGGTAGCTGTCACCCTGCTGGTAGTCGGTCGGCGCCCACACCAGCCCCAGGTAGAGTCCCGCCAGCATCAGTATGAGCGTGAACCAGCCCAGCCACGGGATGAGGCGGCCGGACAGGTTGTAGAAATAGCGTGGAGAAGCGAAACGGTGCAGAAATGCCCACATGGTCTTATTTATCCACCCCCGGGGAACACCCACCCTGGCGTCCGCCCTTGTCCAATCTGGTTATTAGTCCGGGTAAGCGCGTCCGAGTTCCCTTGCTTTTCCGACCCTGTTCACGCCCTGCGGCAGCCGGTTGGCTCACCGGCCGCGGGCGCCAGGGCGGAACAGGTCCCGGAGCCGAAAACCGCCTGCCCCAAGCCATCAATCCCTGACCTTCGTTCTTCCTTGTTTTCCTGCCCGCCGCGGCGCTGCCGGGGATCCGCCGACCCCGCCCCAGCCACTCAGCTCACGCTGATCCGCAGCGACGCCGCGGTCGCCAGGGGCGACAGCGACAGGGCCAGCACCAGCATCGCGCCGAGGAAATACATCTGGCCGGTGACCGGCAGGCCGGCGGCCGCGGCATCCACGGCGTTGGCGCCGAAGATGAGCACCGGCACGTAGAGCGGCAGCACCAGCAGGGAGAGGAGCACGCCGCTGCGACGCAGACCCACCGTCAGCGCCATGCCGATGGAGCCGATGAGGCTCAGCAGCGGGGTCCCCAGGGCCAGGCTCGCCACCAGCGCGGGCATGGCCTCGATGGGCAGGAAGAGTAACACACCCAGCAACGGGGCCAGAACCAGCAGCGGGAGCCCCGTCACCAGCCAGTGGGCCAGCACCTTGGCCAGCACCAGGACCGAGACGGGATGGGGGCTCAGCAGCAGCTGCTCCAGGGAGCCGTCCTCGTAGTCGGAGCGGAACATCATGTCCAGCGAAAGCATGGTGGCCAGCAGCGCCGCCACCCAGATGACCCCGGGGGCGATCATCTGCAGCACCCGCGATTCGGGGCTGACGCCCATGGGGAACAGGCTGATCACGATGACGAAGAACAGCAGCGGGTTGGCCAGCTCGGAGCGGTGACGGAAGGCCAGGGTCAGGTCGCGCCGCAACAGCAGCGTGAAGGCACGGGTCAGGCTGGGTTCATTCATGCGCCGAGGAGTATCCGGGTCACGTGCGATTCGTCCATGCGCAGGGGCTGGTGGGTGGTGAGCATCACCATGCCGCCGCGATTCTTGTGGCCGAGAAGCATGCTCTCGATGAAATCCACCCCGTGGACATCCAGGGCGGTGAAGGGCTCGTCCAGCACCCACACCCGGGCCTGGAGAATCAGCAGGCGGGCCAGCGCCACGCGCCGGCGCTGGCCGGCGGAGAGGAAACGGCTGGGCACATCCTCGTAACCCGCCAGCCCCAGGTGCTCCAGCGCCTCCACCGGCTCCATGCCGCTGGCGCGCCCGAGCCCGCGGGCCAGGTTGAGGTTCTCCACCGGGGTCAGCTCCCCCTTCACGCCGTGGGCATGGCCCACGTAGGCGAGCTCGGCGAAGTACTCGGGGCGGCTGGACTGGATATCCTCCCCGCACCAGCGCACCTCGCCCTGGGCCGGCGGCGACAGGCCGCAGAGGATGCGCAGCAGGCTGGTCTTGCCGCTGCCGTTGCGGCCCTGCACCTGCAGGATCTGCCCCGGCTCCAGGGTGAAGTTCAGGCCGCGGAAGAGCACGCGGTCATCGCGCACGCATTCCAGGTCCACGGCCTGGAGGGAAACCCCGGCGGCGGTTCCGGTGTCTGGCGACTGTACCTGCACGGCTGGCTGCATCATCCCCCCGAGTGGGTAAAAAACCCGCTTATACTACCAGCCGCCCGCCGCCGGCCGCCAGCGCACTCACGGTGAGGGGCGGTGGGTGATGGGGGATGAAAAAGGCATCGTTACCGAAGACAGGCACTCACTGCGTGTTCCGTGTTCAGTGAGTGCGTGAGTGCGTGAATGCGTGAATGCGTGAGTGCGTGAGTGCGTGAGTGGTGCCCTTATCCATTCACCCTTCACCCCTATCCCCTCACCCGACAGTCACTGAATCAACTGGTCCAGTTCAGCCGCCAGCTGCTGGGCGGTGATCCCGTGGGCGAACTTGGTGATGAACACGCCGTCGGGATCGAGCAGGTAGAGCGATGCGGTATGGTCCATGCTGTAGCGGTCAGGGGGCGCCCCCTCGGGCAGATACTTCTCGTAGCGGACCCGGAACTGCTCGGCGACCCGCTCGATCATCTCCGGCGTACCGGTCAGCCCCACCAGCCGGGGGTGGAAATAGCCCACGTACTGGCGCATCACCGGCGGGGTGTCACGCTCCGGATCCACGGTGATGAACAGCGGCTGGATCCGTTCCGCCTTCTTCCCCAGTCCCGAGAGTCCGGCGGCCATCACCTGCAGGGAGGTGGGACAGATATCCGGGCAGAAGGTGTAGCCGAAATAGATCAGCTGGTAGCTGCCGAGGAAGGTTTCATTCGTCACCAGGGCGCCGTTCTGGTCCAGCAGCATGTAGCGTCCCACGAGCTGCGCGGAGGGCACCGCGGCCACCGTATCATCAAGCACGGTGTGTCCCTTCTCCCGTCCGATGGCGGGCGTCTCCTCGCCGAAGCAGCCGGCGATGGCCTTGAACTGCCCGCGCATCATGTCCGGATAGAGCATCGGCCCGGGTTCGAGATCCGAGCCGAACGAGTCCAGCTTCACCTGCTGGACCCCCTCGGTCTGCAGCAGGCCCAGGTTCTCGGCGGGAAACGCCGCCTCGTAGAGCAGGCAGGTGGCCTCGCCGGAACCCAGGGTCGCGCGGGCCTTCAGCAGGGAGGCGGCATCCGCGGGTCCGCCGGGAAGGGCGTTCAGGCTGCCGGCGCTGCGCATGGCGTAGGCCTGGGAGAAGTACTGCTGGGTGGGATCGTAGAGGTAGACCCGGCCGGACTTGAGCGCCCGGTAACTCACCTCCAGTTCCCAGTCCAGCGAGGAGAGCACCGTGCGCATCCGCTCGCGGTTCTGCATATAGAGATGCTCCCGCCCCGGGTCCATCTCCACCAGGAGCTCCGCGATTTCGTCCAGCAGTATCAGGGCATTGCGGGTGTCCAGCCAGAAGAACGGGTCACGCAGATCCGGATTGCCCGGTGCGGAGAGAATCTTCAGGTTCTGGTTGTCCAGCAGCGCCAGCACCCGCCCGCGCGACTGGATTCCCGGCAGCGCCTCGGCCAGCCCCTGCTCCAGTTCGGGCCCCACCCAGAACACCAGGTCCGCCTCGGCGATGCGCGCCTGCTGCACCGCCGTGGGCCGGTAGGTCAGCGGCGAACCGGAATCGATCAGCAGGGTGGGTTCCGCCACATTCTCCATCAGCCCCGCCACCAGCGAATGGATGGGCTTGATGCTGACCACCACCTTGGGAACCTCCGCCGCCCAGGCACCGGAGGTAAGGAGCAGCAGGAACCCGGCCAGGGCCAGGCGAACAGACAGGAGACGCATGTGCAGAACCCTCGTGGAAAAGCGACGGTCGCCATGGTAGCCGGGTCCGCCCCGGCATTATTTGACGTGGCTCAACCCAGGGAACGATCGTTGCAGTGCTTTCCGCCACTACCGGCCGACAGCAGGCGCAGAAACCACATTTTATTGATTTTTATCAGTTATTCGGCGCTTTCCGCGAAAGTTGCCTGGAGCTCACTGATGGCGGCGTCCACCCGGCCGCTGAAACCCGCCTCGGCAGGACACGGCTCCCCCGCCTTGAGGAACGCCAGGTAGGCCGCGTTGGTGCTCTCCTCGAAGGCGAGCCCGAGGGCGCGCTCCTTGGGCAGGTTGTCCACCATCGCCCGTTTCATGCGCCGGGTCTCGTCCACGTAGCCGCAGGCCAGGGCAACGCCATTCTCCGCCCCCAGGGCGCGCACCACATCGTAACGGGTCTCCACATCCGCGGCGGCAGCCGCAAGGGAGCCGAGACCGAGGGCAAGGGCAGACAGGAAAGCAGCGATTTTCATGGTATCCGGAGTCCTGAAATTGTTTTGATGATGGTGGCAAAGCATGGCCGCGAAGGCCGGCCGCATCAAGCCCGGGAGCGCACGCCGCATGGAGCGCCCGGAGCCGCCGTTATCCCTTCCGCACGGCATGCTTGGGCCGGAACGCCTTGACCACCGCCTCATCGGTCTCCAGGTAGGGACCCTCGATGAGGTCGATGCAGTAGGGAACCGCCGGGAACACCGCGTACAGGCAGTCGGCGATGGCCGAGGGCTTGCCCGGCAGGTTGATGATGAGCGACCGGCCGCGAATGCCGGCGATCTGTCGCGAAAGGATGGCGGTGGGCACCACCTTGAGCGACACCGCCCGCATCTGCTCGGCGAAGCCGTCCAGGATCTTGTCGCAGACCGCCTCGGTGGCCTCGGGCGTCACGTCCCGCGGCGCCGGGCCGGTACCGCCGGTGGTCACCACCAGGCAGCAGCCCTCGCTGTCGCAGAGATCGCGCAGGGCCGCCTCGATTTCGGACTGCTCGTCGGGGACCACCCGCGCCACCGGCTCCCAGGGCGTGGTCAGAATGCGGCCCATCTCCTCGCGGATGGCCGGCCCGCCCAGGTCTTCGTACTCCCCGCGGCTGGCCCGATCGGAAACGGTGACGATGCCGATGCGTACCTTCTCTTCGCTCATGGGAATTCCTTAGTCCGCAGTTCAGGTATGGCCGTCATTATACGGAGCCAGGGAGCAGCCGCCAGTGGGTTGAGAATTGCACAGACCGCCTGAAGATTCACCACGAAGGCACGGAGGGCACGAAGGAAAACGTGAAGAGAGGCGGGATATGTTCAAATCCCTCGAAAGCACAGGCCCACTGTTTGTGTCATTCCTAATCCGCGTAATCTGCGTAATCTGCGGATAACAGTCTTTTTCCTGTCAATACTGTCTATTTCTATTCCAATGCGAACTCCCGCAGCCGCACCGGCTGCCGCCGGGCGCCCCAGTCCCCGGGCCGCTCATCGAACACGCCGGCACAGGGGGTGCCGCACTTGCTGCAGCGGCCGTCGGCGGTGAGATTCCAGTCGGAGAGCAGGTACCAGTCGCGGCCGATGAGCTTCTGGCCGCAGTGGTGGCAGTAGGTGCTTTCGCCCGTCTCGTCATGGACGTTGCCGGTATAGGCATAGCGGACACCGTTCTTCATGGCGATGGCCCGCGCCCGGGTCAGCGTCGCCGGCGGGGTGGGAGGATGATCGAGCATCTTGAAATCGGGATGGAAGGCGGTGAAGTGCATGGGCACTTCGGGGCCCAGGTGCTCAACCACCCACTGGGTCATCTCCTCCAGCTCCGACTCCGAGTCATTCTCCCCGGGAATGAGCAGGGTGGTGAGCTCCACCCACACGTCCGTCTCGTGGACCAGGTACTCCAGCGTCTCCAGCACCGGTTGCAGGTGACCGCTGCAGAGCTTGTGATAGAACGCCTCGGTGAAGGCCTTCAGATCCACGTTGGCGGCGTCCATCCAGCTGAAGAACTCCTTCCGCGGCTCGGGGCAGATGTAACCGGCGGTCACCGCCACCGACTTCACTCCCCGCGCCCGGCATGCCTTGGCCACATCGATGGCATATTCGTGGAAGATGACCGGATCGTTGTAGGTGTAGGCCACGCTGCGGCAGCCCAGCGCCTCCGCCGCCCGGGCGATGGTCTCCGGATCGGCCTGGTCGGCCAGGGTGTCCATCTCCCGCGACTTGCTCATATCCCAGTTCTGGCAGAACTTGCAGGCGAGATTGCAGCCGGCGGTGCCGAAGGAGAGGATGGGGGTCCCCGGCAGGAAGTGGTTGAGCGGCTTCTTCTCGATGGGATCCACGCAGAAGCCGCTGGAACGGCCGTAGGTGGTCAACACGACCTCGCCCCGCTCGCAGGCGCGCACGAAACACAAGCCCCGCTGGCCCTCCTTGATGCGGCAGAAGCGGGGACACAGATCGCACTGCACCCGCCCGTCCTCGAGCTTGTGCCAGTAGCGTGTCGGCACCACGGTCTTCAGCGGTTCGCTGTTCATCGTCTCTCCCCTGCCCGGCCAGGCCGGAGCACTGAGATCACCCCTCTCTCCTCTAAGTGTGAATGGCACCCCCGCGATTGCAACCGTCCGGCCCGGTTTCAGCACCCGGATCTATACTGATCGGCAGGATGGCGCTTACAACGCCAGAGCCCATGTCATTGACATTAATTTTCAATACATAGGGTTGACTTGGCTATTTAATGTTATACATAAACAGCGATCCGCTGGAGGCACAGCCCATGTCACTGGTCCGACAACCCGCCGTGGCCAACCTGTTCTACCCCGGGGACCCGCAGGAACTGAAGCGCATGGTGGACGGCTACCTGGCCGAGGCGTCCGCGGAAAGCCCGCCGCCCAAGGCCCTGATCGCCCCCCACGCCGGCTACATCTACTCCGGCCCCATCGCCGCCACCGCCTACGCCACCCTGGCTCCGGTGCGGGAGACCATCACCCGCGTGGTGCTGATGGGCCCCTCCCACCGCGTCCCTCTCTACGGCCTGGCGGTCAGCAGCGCCGAGCGCTTCGAAACTCCCCTGGGCTCCATACCCCTGGACCGGGAGGCCATCGATCGGGCGCTGACACTGCCCCAGGTCAAGGTCATGGACGAGGCCCACGCCCTGGAGCACAGCCTCGAAGTGCACCTGCCTTTCCTGCAGGAGGTACTGTCCGCGTTCAGCCTGGCGCCGTTCGTGGTCGGCGACGCCACGCCCCGGGAGGTGGCCGAGGTGCTGGAGCTGCTCTGGGGCGGCCCCGAGACCCTCATCGTCATCAGCTCCGATCTCAGCCACTACCACGACTACAGCACCGCCCGGGAGCTCGACGCGGCCACCTCCGCGGCCATCGAGGCCCTGCACCCCGAGGAGATCAGCCACGGCCAGGCCTGCGGCCGCAATCCGGTCAACGGCCTGCTGGTGCTGGCCAGGAAGCACCATCTCAAGGCCCGGACCCTGGACCTGCGCAACTCCGGTGACACCGCCGGTCCGCGCGACCAGGTGGTGGGGTATGGCGCCTATGTCTTCAACTGAGCCCGGGGCGGTCTACAGCGCCGCTGATCGCCGGCGGCTGCTGGAGCTGGCCGCCCGCTCCATCGAGCACGGCCTCGAGCGCGGGGCCCCCTTGAGCGTCGATCCGCAGGACTACCCGGAGACGCTACAAGCCAGCCGCGCCACCTTCGTCACCCTCGAGATCGGCGGGCAGCTGCGGGGCTGTATCGGCGTGCTGCAGGCGTTCCGCCCGCTGGTGGTGGACGTGGCCCAGAACACCTATGCCGCCGCCTTCGAGGATCCGCGCTTTCCGGGGCTGCGGCCGGCGGAGTTCCCGCGCCTTGAAATCCATATCTCCGTCCTGAGCCCCGCCGAGCCCCTGCGGTTCTCCTCCGAGGCCGACCTGCTGGACCAGATCCGCCCCGGGATCGACGGACTCATCCTCCAGGACCGCGGCCAGCGCGGCACCTTCCTCCCCTCCGTGTGGGAACAGCTGCCCCGGCCGGAGCAGTTCCTCGAACATCTCAAGCGCAAGGCCGGCCTGCCCTTCGGCCACTGGTCCGACACCCTGCAGGTAGCCCGCTACACCACCGAATCCTTCGGCGCCACGGTGACGGAGCTGTTCGGCGACGCGCCGGTGCGGGCCTGATTCAGGCAATGAAATTTCACCACGAAGGCACGGAGGACACGAAGAAAAACGCGAAGAGATGCAGGGTGTAACGAGCCACAGACTGCCATGCTGACGTGTTTTGACCCATCGAAAACCCAGGCCCTATCGTTTTTTTGTCATTCTTAATCTGCGTAATCTGCGGATAAAAAATGTCCAGGCATCGCGGCTGGAAGCCGCTCCTACGGGGGGGTGAACAGGGCGGCCGGCGACCACCCGCCGGCAATCCCATCCCACCGCAGGAGCGCCATCCTGGCGCGACGGGCACGGCCCGGTCCAGGCATCGCGGCTGGAAGCCGCTCCTACGGGGGGGTGAACAGGGCGGCCGGCGGCCACCCGCCGGCAATCCCATCCCACCGCAGGAGCGCCATCCTGGCGCGACGGGCACGGCCCGGTCCAGGCATCGCGGCTGGAAGCCGCTCCTACGGG